>NZ_CP090836.1:792500-1514002 GCF_021491915.1 Paracoccus everestensis
AAGCCGTTAGGTGTAGGCGCAGCGAAAGCGAGTCTTAAATGGGCGCATGAGTTAGATGGATCAGACCCGAAACCGAGTGATCTAGGCATGAGCAGGATGAAGGTTGGGTAACACCAACTGGAGGTCCGAACCCACACCTGTTGAAAAAGGTCGGGATGACTTGTGCCTAGGGGTGAAAGGCCAATCAAACTCGGAGATAGCTGGTTCTCCGCGAAAGCTATTTAGGTAGCGCCTCGGACGTATCCCTCGGGGGGTAGAGCACTGCATGGATGATGGGGGCCCACAGCCTTACTGAGTCTAAGCAAACTCCGAATACCCGAGAGGACTATCCGGGAGACACACGGCGGGTGCTAACGTCCGTCGTGGAGAGGGAAACAACCCTGACCAACAGCTAAGGCCCCCAATTCGTGGCTAAGTGGGAAAGCATGTGAGACTTCCAAAACAACCAGGAGGTTGGCTTAGAAGCAGCCATCCTTTAAAGATAGCGTAACAGCTCACTGGTCTAATCAAGAGGTCTTGCGGCGAAGATGTAACGGGGCTCAAGCCACGAGCCGAAGCTTTGGATGTGCATTTATGCACGTGGTAGCGGAGCGTTCTGTGATATAGGACGCTGCCTCTTCTGACCCTTCGGGGGCAGCGGAGGCAATGTTCTGACTGTGAAGCTGGGCCGTGAGGCATCCGGTGGAGTGATCAGAAGTGAGAATGTTGACATGAGTAGCGACAAACAGGGTGAGAGACCCTGTCGCCGAAAGTCCAAGGGTTCCTGCTTAAAGCTAATCTGAGCAGGGTAAGCCGGCCCCTAAGGCGAGGCCGAAAGGCGTAGTCGATGGGAACCAGGTTAATATTCCTGGGCCAGGAGATGGTGACGGATCCCGAGGGTAGTTCGATCTTAACGGATTGATCGGGCTGCTTAGGGGTTCCTGGAAATAGCCCTCCACAAGACCGTACCCTAAACCGACACAGGTGGACTGGTAGAGAATACCAAGGCGCTTGAGAGAACCACATTTAAGGAACTCGGCAAAATACCTCCGTAAGTTCGCGAGAAGGAGGCCCGATTGGTGCGCAAGCATCGGTCGGGGGCACAAACCAGGGGGTGGCGACTGTTTACTAAAAACACAGGGCTCTGCGAAGCCGCAAGGCGACGTATAGGGTCTGACGCCTGCCCGGTGCCGGAAGGTTAAAAGGAGATGTGCAAGCATTGAATTGAAGCCCCGGTAAACGGCGGCCGTAACTATAACGGTCCTAAGGTAGCGAAATTCCTTGTCGGGTAAGTTCCGACCTGCACGAATGGCGTAACGACTTCCCCGCTGTCTCAAATGTGGACTCAGCGAAATTGAATTGTCTGTGAAGATGCAGACTTCCCGCGGTTAGACGGAAAGACCCCATGCACCTTTACTACAACTTCGCACTGGCATCAGGATTGCGATGTGCAGGATAGGCGGTAGACTTTGAAGCGGGGACGCTAGTCCTCGTGGAGTCATCCTTGAGATACCGCCCTTCGCACTCTTGATGTCTAACCGCGGCCCGTTATCCGGGTCCGGGACCCTGCGTGGTGGGTAGTTTGACTGGGGCGGTCGCCTCCCAAACAGTAACGGAGGCGCGCGAAGGTTGGCTCAGAGCGGTCGGAAATCGCTCGTTGAGTGCAATGGCAGAAGCCAGCCTGACTGCAAGACTGACAAGTCGAGCAGAGACGAAAGTCGGCCATAGTGATCCGGTGGTCCCGAGTGGAAGGGCCATCGCTCAACGGATAAAAGGTACGCTGGGGATAACAGGCTGATGATGCCCAAGAGTCCATATCGACGGCATCGTTTGGCACCTCGATGTCGGCTCATCTCATCCTGGGGCTGGAGCAGGTCCCAAGGGTATGGCTGTTCGCCATTTAAAGAGGTACGTGAGCTGGGTTTAGAACGTCGTGAGACAGTTCGGTCCCTATCTGCCGTGGGTGTTGGAGACTTGAGAGGAGTTGCCCCTAGTACGAGAGGACCGGGGTGAACGTTCCACTGGTGGACCTGTTGTCGTGCCAACGGCAGTGCAGGGTAGCTATGAACGGACAGGATAAACGCTGAAGGCATCTAAGCGTGAAGCCCCCCTCAAAACAAGGTCTCCCTTGAGAGCCGTGGAAGACCACCACGTCGATAGGCCGGAGATGTACGTGCAGCAATGCATTCAGTTGACCGGTACTAATGGCTCGATAGGCTTGATTTGATCCGGAAGAAGACAGACTTCCGTGTGCGCAGGCACACAGAACTGAAATCTTCCAACGCATCCTTGGACAACATCGTCCCGCAATCCCCCAAAAGGATCGCGGGACAACGCTGATCGCCTCTTTCCCGGTCTGGTGGCCCTAGCGCGAGCAAAACACCCGATCCCATCCCGAACTCGGCCGTTAAGTGCCGCTGCGCCGATGGTACTGCGTCTCAAGACGTGGGAGAGTAGGTCACCGCCAGACCTGGAAAGACGCGATAAAATCTCCCTGAAAACGATGAAAAAACCGACACCGACAACCCTGCCGCGGGGTAGAGCAGCCCGGTAGCTCGTCAGGCTCATAACCTGAAGGCCGCAGGTTCAAATCCTGCCCCCGCAACCAAACCAAGCCTAAAATGACACAAGCCCCGGATAAACGCCGGGGCTTTGGCATGTCCGCGTCTTGCAGGAATGCGAGGTTTGCTTTGCGCTGCACTCTCCATTCTGAATGCACCAGTCCTGTAGAGCGGGGTTCGTCATGGTGCCTCCCATCGTATCAGTTCGTCTCGGAACGCTTCGGTGGGTGTTCGATAGCCCAGACACTTTCGGGGGCGTGGCGTTCAACCGCTGACACATCATCCTCATCGAACGAGGTGTCAGCTGCGACACAGCAGCGTCCCGGGGCAGGCAGCGACGGAGCCGCTTGTTCCTGTTCTCGACTGAGCCCCTTTGCCACGGCTTGCGCGTCGCAGAACCACGCCTTCGTGCCAAGGCCGGTTTCCAGCTCGCGCCAGGCCACGAACTCCAGGCCGCGGTCAAAGGTGATCGAGTGCCGCGCGTCGGCGGGCAGAGGGCGACATAGGCCCGCAGGGAGATCTTTCGTATTTGATAGTCGTGGCTGGGTGAGGCTACAGTGTCGGGACGCGACATGCAGGTGCACGGCAGCAAAGCGTGATGTCAGATCGACGTTGCTGTCCTCGCGCCATGGGAAGGTCTTCCACATATCGGCGTTTGTGCAGCGGGTGCGGCGCGGCGCGGATCTGATCGATCGCCATCTCAGGCTCGGTTTGGACAACAATCTCGTCTGGCATCTTTGCTTTTTGTCGATGTTACGGATCATCCAACCAGATCTCTGGAAGCCAAAGCTGCCACGCAGTCGGCAAGCCCGACCTCATTGCCAATGGAAAGACTGACTGCTATCTGGCAATAGTCCTGCTTGCCGAGATGTCCGCAATGTTGACGGGCGACAACCCCGGGATGGTTGCTCTTTGGGGAAAGCCCGTGTCACCGATAATCCGGGCCGTGACCGAGCCACCGCCTTTCATGCGGGAGCAAGACTCGATAGCAAACGCGCCCCATCAGCGCTTCGTCTGACCAAGAGGCTTGTCCCAGAAAGAATAAAAGGAACTGGTGCCTGGTGCAAACATGCGACGGCGCCGTCACCGCGGCCAGTGGCGCCACGCTTTTGCACCGCGCCGGCATCATCAACCCCGTGCAATCCATCAAGGCTCCGCACGATCCACCTGGTCTTGCCCCCGTTTCACCGGACACTCCTCAGGCGGTTGCTGTTTGAGCTGCGATAAACTTGCGTGGCGAGCGCATCTTCAGCCCTGAATGCGGGTGGTTGTTGTTGTAATCCTTGATCCAGCTTCCGATCAATCCAAGGACTGTCTGGGCATCCGGCAGCGGTGTCACCTGGGCGTAATCGCGCTTCAGCGTCTTTACGAAAGGCGAGCCATTGTTCGCCACTGGTCCGAGGACATGGCGAGCGAGACACCGTTGCTTTGTGGGCTCTGCACCGGTGTGAAGCAGGGTTTCAGCCCCAGCTGGCGCGCGGAGATCTGCGTTTCCTTCGCAATGGAAGGGGAGCCCTTGTCGGACAGCATCTCAATGACCGAAGGTGCGCGACATGTGCCGAAGCGACGTTCGACGGCTTCGAGCATGATGTCGCGAATGTCGGACCCGCTGATGCCGGCATTGACCACAGCCCTCCAGGCGATGATCTGCGGTCATGGGCATTGATGATAAAAGCGTCCCGGACGATGTCGCCGTTCCGAGCCGGGTAAACTCAAAGCCGTCACTGCACCAGCGGAGGTTCGAGCGCATCACGTTGATCCTGCCGTCATGGATGTGCTCCGGCCGCTCAGAATATTTCCGCGCCAGCAGCAAGTTGTGTGCTGTCATGATCCTGTAGGTGCTTGAGTTGATACCGCTTCAGGCCGCCATACTTCTTGCGCCCGCGATAATACATCGGCTCGGTCACGCCGATCTGCCGCACCGCGTCGGAAATCGCCATTCCTTGTCCATGAAGCACTTCAATCTGCCGAAGTTTCAGCACGATATCTTCTGGTTCGTCTCGCTTGCATGCCACCTGCTGTCCTCCTGAAGGGGATAATTCTGTCCGAGTGGGGGACCAGTTCAGGGGGGCACTCCAGCGGCGGGCCAAAGTTATCTAAGGTTAACTATGCGTCAGGGCGAAACGGGATGCCAGCAAAGCTTGGGTGCGCCACGCGCGTCCTCAGTACATAACGGTATGCAGGGTGATGGTGGCGGGTGCGCCTGCCTGAACCTGCGTGCTGCCCCGCGCGATCAGCCAGCCATCCGCCCGCTGCAACCGTGCAACGACCTGCCGGGGCAGGGGACCGCCCGTTGCGGATGGGGGCAGGGCTATCAACACATTCATCTGTCTTGATCCGCCATCGCTCTGGGCATTTATCCGTGCACCGCCGGATGGCCGGCTGGCTGCTCCGTCAAGATATACGACCAATTCACCCTTCGGGATCGTCCCGCCGCCTTCGTAGGCGACGGCAACTTCGATCTGGGTCGGATGGGGCGCATCGGCCCCGGCGGTTGCCGCAATCGCCGCAGTCGCGGCGGCCAACAATATCGTCCGGCGATGGGCAAGCCGCTTCATCTTGCGTTCCTCATTGCTTTCGCCCTGCCGAATTTTCCCACGGCGTGGCAGAAGGGGGCGCGGTGCCGCGCGCCCGTTCGGGTTGCTTCAGACAACATAGAAATCTTCGGCCGAAAGGCCAAGATTCGTGCCCAGCCTCGCGAACCTGACGGCAGCCGTCTGGCCCGATCCATCTGCGTCATAGGACAGAAAGCCGCTGTCGCTGTCATAAAGGATCCGGTCGTCCGCATCCTGGGCTGCACCGCCCGGACCGCTGCGGAACGCCCCGAAGGCAAGGGCGCCAAGCGCGCCGATCCCGTCGAAGATGTCACCTGCAAGCAGGATCAGGTCGTCGGCCACGTTGAAGTCCGAAATGCGGTCGATGTTTCCATCCCCAAGCGCGGTCGAGAAGCGGAACGAATCCTCGCCCGTGCCGCCGATCAGAAAGTCCGCGGCCAACCCGCCATCCAGCAGGTCGCTGCCCGATCCGCCTCGAAGCGTATCCTTGCCGGAAATCCCGGGCTGGACCGGTTCGGGCGGGAACTCCACCGACACGTTCAGTTCATATGTCGAACCTTCGGGAACCGACGGCGACCAGCCGTTCCCGGGCGCGTCGGGCGACCAGCTTCCCTCGACGATATAATATGTTCCGGTTTCCTCGACGGTGAAGACGGTGCTTGAATCGCGGTTGGTGGTCGATCCGGGATCGCCGCCGCCATCGTCGTTCTCAGTGACGATGTTGCCGTCGCTGTCCAGCAGCCTGACCCAGCTGTCATGGACATCGGGATCGGCAATGCCGTCGATGTCGATGGTGATCAGCGTGCCCGCCGCCAACTCGATGCTGTAGTAACCGGCCTTGCCGGTCCCGGTGGCATTGACGGTGGTATGCAGGACCGTGGTGGAATCGAAGATGTCGGGATCGGCGGTCAGCGAGAAGTTGTCGGAAATGTCGAGGGCCGTCGCGATCGAACCGTTGGTCGCGTCCGGCCCAAGGGTGACATAGCCGCTGCCCAGGCCGGGGCGCGGCAGGGGTTCGCCCTGGGGGGTGAAATCGCCCAGCAGGGTGTCATCGCCGTTCCCGGCGCGCAGGTCGTCGGCGCCCCCTTGGCCGGTCAGCATATTAGCGCCGCCGTTCCCGCTGATCCGGTCGTTGAACCCCGAGCCAGCGCCGTTTTCGATCGAGACATAGACATCACCGTCAGGCCCGCCGCGTGCCAGGTCGATGCGGACCCCGGCCGCAGCATCGGCATAATCCGCCGTGTCGCGCCCCGCGCCGCCCAGCAGGGTATCGGCGCCCGCCCCGCCTGCCAGGGTGTCGTCGCCCGAACCGCCGGACAGTTCGTTGGCCACGTCGTTGCCGGTGATGTGGTCGTCATGGAACGAGCCGACCGCGTTTTCGAAACCGGCCAGGATGTCGTGGCGGATGACCGTGCCGCGCCCGACGATCTGCACGGGACCGTCGGCATCGCCGCCCCGGGCAGATCCGTCGGCCAGGTCAATCCTGACGGCGGCCGAGCTTCCTGCATAGACGACCGTGTCGATTCCTGCGCCGCCGTCCAGGTAATCCTGGCCCGCCCCGCCGATGATCGTGTCGTCGCCGCCTTCGCCATACAGGATGTCGCCGTCGTTGCCGCCATCCAGCAGGTCGTTGCCATCACGGCCGTTGAAATAATCGCCGCCGCCCTGGCCCCGGAAATGGTTGGCCGCCGAACTGCCGACAAAGCGGTCGATCCGGTCATCGGATCCGATCAGGTTCTCGATGCTGTCGAAGGTATCGCCTGATGCGGTGCCGCCGCTGGCGACGTTGGTTTCCAGGTTGACCAGCAACTGGAACGGGCTTTCCCGGCTGAAATCCACCGTATCGCTGCCCGAGCCGCCCCGGAAGACATCGACGCCCGCCTGGCCCAGCAGCAGGTCGTCGCCATTGCCCCCGTCCAGCGTATCGTCGCCCGCGCCGCCAAAGATGGTATCGTTGCCATCCCCGCCATACAGCGCGTCGTCGCCGTCGTCGCCGTCGTCGCTTTCGGTCTGGTCCGCCAGGTCCGCGACGTCGATCGTGTTGTTGATGTCGCGGCTGGCCAGGGAATCGCGCCCGCCTGTGATCAGGTCGTCACCGCCCAGGCCGAGGATCGTATTGCCGCCCGCTCCACCGTCCAGGGTGTTGTTGCCTCCATCGCCCACAAGGATGCTGGAAAGGGGCGGGCCGCCGTTGCCTGCGGGATCCCCGCCGTCATTCCGGGGGTCCGGGACGGTTCCGCCTGCATAGATGATGGTTTCCACATTGGCGACGGTGCCGATGTCCAGGCCATCGGCAATCACGATGATCGTGTCGCTGCCGCCATCCGCGTCCTCGCGGACAATGTCGTCGGCGGAATCGACGAAATAGGTGTCATTGCCGCCGTTGCCCGCCATGCGGTCGGCCCCGCCGCGCCCGTCCAGCACGTTATCCCCATCATTGCCGATCAGGATGTCGGCGAACCCGCTGCCGATTCCCTTCTCGATATGGTATTCGGTCTGGTCGGCATTGTGGCCGGCAAAGATCGATACGTTGTTGCTGTGGCCGTTCACGCTGGAAAACTGGCCCGCGCGCAGGTCAAGGATCGTTCCCGCCGTTGACCCGGAAAAGTTGATGGTGTCGTCGCCGCCCGTGTCATGGATGACAAAGCCGATATCGCGCTGCGTCCCCGTCGGTGTCAGCAGATAGCCGTATTCGGTGCTGTTGAAGCCGTAAACGTTGCTGCCGGTGTTCAGGGCGATCGTCTGATAGGTGCGCTGCCCGTCCGCATCCACGGTCGAGAAGAACCGGCGGATCACGGCCTCGATGTCAGCCGTCAAGGGCGTCGCGGCCGACCAGCGGCTTTCCTCGCCCACGTCGATGCCGTCGAAATAGGACATGACGCTGTATTGCTGCCGGTCATAGATCCAGGTCGCATTGTTCAGATAGTTGATCTGCACGCCCCCAGGACCGCTGTAATTGTACAGGCCGGGGTGGTTCAGGCCGAATTCATGCCCGAATTCGTGAACAAAAGAATCAAAGACATAGCCGCCGATGTCGGTCAGGTCCGGTTCGGTGTCGTGGAACCTTTGGCCGATGCTGACATACTGGTCGGCGGAATAGGCGCTGCCATCGTCCAACTCGCCCAGTTCGGGGCTGACAACCTCCATCCAGTCGGTCGTTGCGTCGAACGGCGCATCATCGACGATCTCGAACCGCAGGGGCGTGACCGACGACCACAGCGTAAGGGCGCCGACGGCGGCGGCCTTGTACTCGGGATGGTCGTTCAGTTCGTGGACGTTGATCCGCAGCGGTTCGGACGCAGTGGCGGGCGTCAGGTCGCGTCTCAATGCGCCCAGGTGATCCAGGAACGCGTCGTAGTCTTCGCTTTTCCCATAAGGATTGTCGGGCGTTTGGTCATTGATCCACCATTCTTCGGTATTCTGGATCGAGGTCGTGGCCGGCATGATCTGGATCTCCCTGTGCAGCAACCTTGGGTGGTCCGTGCTGGATGGCTTGACGCCTTGGAGTTCGGGCACGCGCTGCGTGTATTACGTGCAGAACCTATTACCAGGGTTGATGATGATCGCGGTGCGAAAATCTGTCCATGCTTGCACAACCCCGCATTGACGATATTATAAGCATTGCCAATCAATACTTTGTTCAGCCCATTTCGCAGGATAGGCGAAGTTCGGCCGAGATGGTCGCGGGATTGGGCGCTGTTTTGCATGCCAATCTGAAGGCGATTTTTTCGCGGAACAAAACGCAAATGGCCTTGGCATGGATCGTCAACCGCTGGGCGACTTGCTGCGAGACTGGGGAAACGGATAGAACGTCGATGGAAAAGGACGTTGCATGACTGTCAGAACCACCCAAGCCGCGCCAACCGATCTTGACCACGCGCTGGCATCCTTTCACCCGGTATCTGCCACGCCCATCGGCGTTGCTGCATACAAGGCGCGGCTTGCCGCCCTTCGGGCCGAAATTCGCGTGGCGGGGCTGGCGGCGGTCTGGCTGGACGGATCCTCGTCGCTGACCTATTTCACCGGGCTGCGGCTGGGCCAGTCCGAACGGATCCACGGCGCCCTGGTGGCCGCCGAAGGACCGCCGGCCTATCTGACACCGGCTTTCGAGGCGCCAAAGCTGGATGCCTTGCGGCAAATCCCCGGCCCGATGCTGATGTGGGAAGAAGACGAAGATCCGTTTGCGCTTGTCGCGCGATACTTGGGCGATCTGCCCGGCAGGGGGCTGGGTCTGGACCCGGCAACGCCCTTTGGCTTTGCATCGCGAATGATGGCGGCCCTGGACGGGCAGGGTTGTTCCGCGGCAGGGATCATCGCCGGATTGCGGCAGATCAAGTCCGCCGAGGAAATCGCCATCATCCAGACCGCGATGGATGCAAGCTGGCACATCCAGCGGGCGGTCCATTCCGGCCTGCGCGCCGGGATCACCACAACCGAGATCGGCCAGTTCATCGACGCGGCGCACCAGGCGTCGGGGATGAAACCGCTGTTCCACGCCGTCCAGTTCGGCCAGGCAACGGCCTTTCCGCATGGCGTGCCGGATCCCCAGATCCTGGAACGTGGCGACATGGTGCTGGTTGACATGGGGGGCACGCTGCACGGGTATCGGTCCGACATCACCCGCAGCTATGTGTTTGGCGCGCCCACCGCGCGGCAGCGGCACCTGTGGGGGATCGAACGCGCGGCCCAGGCGGCAGCCTTTGCCGCCGCGCAGGTCGGCACGCCGTGCGAGGCGGTGGACGCCGCCGCCCGCACGGTGATCGCCGCCGCCGGGTTCGGGCCGGGTTACGCGGTGCCCGGCCTGCCGCATCGCACCGGCCACGGCTTGGGGCTGGATATCCACGAGGACCCCTGGATCGTGAAGGGGAACCAGACGCCCCTGCAGCCCGGAATGTGCTTTTCAATCGAGCCGATGCTGTGCCTTTATGGCGAATGCGGCATCCGGCTGGAGGATATCGTCCACATGACCGGAGACGGGCCGCGCTGGTTCAATCCGCCCGCCGATGACCTGGACCGGCCGTTTGGGTAAGCAAGATTGACCTTGAATCCGGCTTGTGGTTTTAAGAACAGACGTATCGTCATAGCCGTTGCTGGTGGAACAATCATCCTGTCCAGGTGTATGCCTGCATAATATGCACCGCGAATCCCCGTCTGGCGACAACGCGGTCACAAGTTCAACAGAGAGCGTAAAGGATCAATCCGCATGAACCACCTGTCCCGCAGCCTTCTGGCCGTATCGGCCCTGGCGATGATGACCGCCGTGGCCGAGGCCAAGACCTTTGTCTATTGCTCGGAAGCCTCGCCCGAGGGCTTCGATCCGTCGCCCTATACCGCAGGCACCACCTTCGACGCGTCTGCCCACCCGATCTATAACCGCCTGACCGAGTTCAAGAAGGGCACGACCGAGGTCGAACCGGGCTTGGCCGAAAGCTGGGAAGTGTCCGAGGACGGCACGGAATACACCTTCAAGCTGCGCCAGGGCGTCAAATGGCAGTCGAACGACCGCTTCACCCCGACCCGCGATTTCAACGCCGATGACGTGATCTTCTCGTTCCAGCGGCAGGGCGATTCCGCCCATCCCTGGCACCAGTACATCCCGGGCATCACCTATGAATACTATACCTCCATGGATATGCCGAACCTGGTGAAGTCCATCGAGAAGGTCGACGACCATACCCTCAAGATCACGCTGAACCAGCCAGAGGCGCCGTTCCTGGCAAACATCGCGATGCCTTTCGCGTCGATCGTGTCCAAGGAATATGCCGACACGCTGGAGGCCGCGGGCGCCCAGGAAGACCTGAACAACCTGCCGATCGGCACCGGGCCGTTCAAGTTCGTGGCCTATCAGAAGGACGCCGTGATCCGGTATCAGAAGAACCCCGATTACTGGGGCACGGCGCCCAAGATCGACGACCTGATCTTTGCGATCACGCCCGATTCCTCGGTCCGTCTGCAAAAGCTGAAGGCCGGCGAATGCCACCTGATGCCCTATCCCTCGCCCGCCGACCTGGACTCGATCCGGGCCGACGACAGCCTGAAGCTGGATGAACAGCCGGGCCTGAACGTGGGATATCTGGCCTATAACACCACGGTTGCGCCCTTTGACAATCCGAAGGTCCGCAAGGCGTTGAACATGGCCATCAACAAAGAGGCCATCATCGACGGGGTTTTCCAGGGCGCGGCCGAACCCGCCAAGAACCCGATCCCGCCGACCATGTGGTCCTATAACGACAGCATCGAGGATGATCCCTACGATCCCGAAGCCGCCAAGGCGATGCTGGAGGCCGAAGGCGTCACCGGCCTGTCCATGAACATCTGGGCGATGCCGGTCCAGCGGCCCTATATGCCCAACGCCCGCCGCACGGCCGAACTGATGCAAGAAGACCTGTCCAAGGTCGGCGTGAACGCGCAGATCGTATCCTATGAATGGGGCGAATACCTGTCCAAGTCGATGGAAGCCGGCCGCGACGGCGCGGTGATCCTGGGCTGGACCGGCGACAACGGCGATCCCGACAACTTCCTGTCGGTGCTGCTGTCTTGCGATTCCGCCAAGGAAGGCGGCGCGAACCGCGCGTTCTGGTGCAACGAGGAGTTCTCGGATCTGCTGCGTCAGGCCAAGGTGACGGCTAATGCGGCGGAGCGCACGAAGCTTTACGAACAGGCACAGGTCGTCTTCAAGGACCAGGCGCCCTGGCTGACCATCGCGCATTCGACCCAATACGTGCCGATGTCGACCAAGGTGTCGGGCTTCCAGATGAGCCCGCTTGGCGATTTCACCTTCGAGACCGTTGATCTGGCCGAATAGGCCCTTCGCGTCACACCTTCGACAAATGAACGCGCGGGCTCGAGTTCCCGCGCGTTCCTCAAGGAACAAGGCACATGGTCCGTTTCCTCCTTTCGAAGCTGCTGTATCTGGTCCCGACTTTCCTGGGGATCACGATCGTTGCCTTTGGCTTTGTCCGCATCCTGCCCGGCGATCCGGTGCTGTTGATGGCGGGCGAACGCGGCGTATCGCCTGAACGTCACGCCGAACTCAGCGCGCAACTGGGCTTCGACAAGCCGATCGTGATGCAGTACCTGGATTTTCTGGGACGCCTGCTGCAAGGCGACCTGGGCAATTCGCTGGTCACGAAAAAGCCCGTGCTGACCGAATTTCTGGCCCTGTTTCCGGCAACCGTCGAACTGGGCCTGTGCGCGATCATCATCGCGACGCTGGTGGGCGTCCCGGTGGGCGTGCTGGCGGCGATCAAGCGGGGCAGCTGGTTCGATCAGGTGTCCATGACATCGGCCCTGGTCGGCTTTTCGATGCCGATCTTCTGGTGGGGTTTGCTGCTGATCATCTTCTTTTCGGGTTTCCTGGGCTGGACGCCGGTGTCGGGCCGCATCAGCCTGATGTATTTCTTTCCCCAAGGCACCGGCTTCATGCTGATCGACAGCCTGATGTCGGGGCAGGACGGTGCGTTCCGGTCGGCGGTCAGCCACCTGATCCTGCCCTCGGTGGTGCTGGCCACGATCCCGCTGGCGGTGATCGCCCGGCAGACACGATCGGCCATGCTGGAGGTTCTGGGCGAGGATTACGTCCGCACCGCTCGCGCCAAGGGTATGCCGCGGCGCCGGGTGATCGGCGTCCATGCGCTGCGCAACGCGATGATCCCGGTCGTCACCACCATCGGCCTTCAGATCGGCGTGCTGATCGCAGGCGCGATCCTGACCGAGACGATCTTCAGTTGGCCGGGCATCGGCAAGTGGATGATCGATTCCATTTCGCGCCGCGACTATCCTGTCGTGCAGTCGGGGCTGCTGCTGATCGCGGGAATGGTGATGGTGGTGAACCTGCTGGTTGACCTGACCTATGGCCTTATCAACCCCAGGATCCGCGCGTCATGAGCAATACCGCCGAACTTTCTACCGCCGCGATCCGCCGCCAGATGCTGTCCGAGTTCTGGTTCTATTTCCGCCAGAACCGGGGCGCCGTGGCCGGGCTGGTGGTGTTCATCCTGCTTGTGCTGACCGCGCTGTTTGCGCCGGTCCTGGCGCCGCATGATCCGACCACCCAATATCGTGACGCATTTCTGACGCCGCCTTTCTGGCAAGAGGGTGGCCGGGCCGAGTTCCTGCTGGGCACCGATGCCGTCGGCCGGGATATGCTGTCGCGGCTGATCTTTGGCGCGCGCTATTCGCTTTTCATCGGCATCGTCGTGGTGTCGGTCGCCCTTGTCGGCGGCGTGATCATCGGCCTGATCGCGGGGTTTTTCCGTGGCTGGGTCGATGGGCTGATCATGCGCGTGATGGATGTGATCCTGGCATTCCCGTCGCTGTTGCTGGCACTGGTTCTTGTCGCCGTGCTGGGACCGGGGCTGACCAATGCGATGATCGCCATCGCCATCGTTTACCAGCCGCACTTCGCCCGCCTAACCCGCGCCGCCGTGATGGGCGAGATGCGGCGCGAATATGTCACCGCCGCGCGCGTCGCAGGCGCAGGCAACCTGCGGCTGATGTTCAAGACCATCCTGCCCAACTGCCTGGGACCACTGATCGTGCAGGCGACGCTGTCCTTTTCCTCGGCGGTGCTGGATTCGGCCGCACTGGGATTCCTGGGCATGGGGGCACAGCCCCCTGCGCCCGAATGGGGGACCATGCTGGCCGAGGCTCGCGAATTCATCCTGCGGGCATGGTGGGTGGTCACCCTGCCGGGGTTGGCCATCCTGGTCTCGGTCCTGGCGATCAACATGATGGGCGACGGGCTGCGCGACGCGCTTGACCCCAAACTGAAGCGGAGCTGATGCCCATGTCGTTGTTGACCATCCGCAACCTGACCGTCAGGTTCGCCACCGCGACCGGCAGCTTCACAGCCGTGGACGGGGTGGACCTGTCCGTGGACCGCAGCGAGGTTCTGGCCATCGTGGGCGAATCCGGGTCGGGCAAGTCGGTGTCGATGCTGGCGGTGATGGGCCTTCTGCCCGATACCGCCACCGTCACGGCCGATGAAATGACCTATGACGGCCAGAATATGCTGACGATGACCGATGCCGAGCGGCGCAAGCTGATCGGCCGGGAAATCACGATGATCTTCCAGGAACCCGTGGCGTCGCTGAACCCGTCCTTCACCGTAGGCTTCCAGATCGAGGAAGTCCTGCGCCTGAACCTGGGCCTGTCGGGCAAGGCTGCGCGCAACCGCGCCCTGGACCTGTTCCGTTCCGTGGGCATCCCGGAGCCGGAAGAAAAGCTGAAATCCTATCCGCACCAGATGTCGGGCGGGCAGTGCCAGCGGGTGATGATCGCCATCGCCATCGCATCGAACCCCAGGCTGCTGATCGCGGACGAGCCGACCACCGCCCTGGACGTGACCATCCAGAAACAGATCCTGGATCTGCTGATGAAGCTGCAGGAAGATTACGGCATGGGCCTGATCCTGATCACGCATGACATGGGCGTGGTGGCCGAAACCGCAGACCGCGTGGTGGTCCAGTACAAGGGCCGCAAGATGGAGGAGGCCGAGGTGCTGGACCTGTTCGAGAACCCGCAAAGCCCCTATACCCGTGCGCTTCTGTCGGCCCTGCCGGAACACGCGACCGGCGACCGCCTGCCCACCGTGTCCGACTTTTTCATCGAGGAGGCCGCGCGATGACACCTGTTGTCGAGGGACGCGCAATCGTCCGGGATTATCACGTTCCAGGCAATATGCTGCGCCGCGCCAAGTCCGTCCGCGCGGTCAAGGGCATCGATTTCAGCGTACACAAGGGCAAGACGCTGGCGATTGTCGGCGAATCCGGTTCCGGCAAGTCCACGCTGGCCCGCATCATCGCGCTGATCGACGCGCCCTCGCAGGGGGAATTGCTGATCGAGGGACAGCGCGTCGACATCAACGCCAGCCGCCCCGGTCCCGAATTGCGGTCCAAGGTGCAGATGGTGTTCCAGAACCCTTATGGCAGCCTGAACCCGCGCCAGAAGATCGGCGATGTGCTGACGGAACCCTTGGTCATCAACACCGATGTGCCCGCCGCCGAACGGCGCGACCGGGCCCGGGCGATGCTGAAAAAGGTCGGCCTGATGCCCGAGCATTACAACCGCTATCCGCATATGTTCTCGGGCGGGCAACGGCAGCGGATCGCGATTGCGCGTGCGCTGATGCTGAACCCGTCGCTGCTGGTCCTGGACGAACCGGTCTCGGCGTTGGATCTGTCGGTGCAGGCGCAGGTTCTGAACCTGCTGGCCGATTTGCAGGACGAACTGGGCCTGACCTATGTCTTCGTCAGCCACGACCTGTCGGTGGTCCGCTATATCGCCGACGACGTGATGGTGATTTCCGAAGGCGAGGCGGTGGAACAGGCGTCGCGCGATGCGATCTTTTCCGATCCGACCCATCCTTATACCCGGCAGCTGTTCGCCGCGACCCCGGTCACCGATACCCAGGCAATCCGGGCGCGGGTGGCCCGCCGCAAGGCCGCACGGCAAGCCGCAGCGGTCTGAGGGGCCATTGGCCGTCCCCAGTCCGCGCAGCGACAAGACCATGCGGCTTGGCAGGGGCCAGAAGCGTGGGATCGCCACCCTTGCCGCCCGGCGTGGGGCGCGCGGATCCGCAAATGGCGCGATGCTGGCCTAACTAGTGCCGATGGCCTCGGACAGCAGGGCTTCGCTTTGGCGGCGACGAAAGGCCTGGATTTCCTCCAGCACGAAGTCGCGGAACACGGCGACGCGGCGGGTTTGGCGCAGTTCCTCGGGATAGGCCAGGAAAACCGGCACCTCGCCGGATTCCGTATCGGGCAGCACGCGCACCAACCGCTTGTGATCGGCGGTCAGGTAATCGGGCAAGACCCCGATCCCCAGATTGGCCAACACCGCCTGCAACACGCCGAAGTAATTGTTCACCGTCAGGGTCGATCCGATGTTCTGGGCCATGATGTCCTGGACCAGCCGCGCGCCCGCCGCCACTTGCGGCTGGTCGGGCCGCTGGCAGATCAGGCGGTGGGGCGACAGATCCGCCATCGCCGCAGGCGCGCCCGCCTTGTCCAGGTATTCCTGGGTCGCGTAAAGGCGCATCCGCACCGACAGCAGACGCCGCCGGATCAGGTCGGACTGGCTGGGTTCCTTCATGCGGATGGCCACGTCGGCTTCGCGCATGGGCAGATCCAGTACCCGTTCCTCGAGCATCAGGTCGATCTTGAGGTCGGGATATTTTTCGTAAAGCTTGACCAGCTTCGGGGCCAGCCACAGCGTGCCGAAACCGACCGTGGCCGTGACCTTCAACTCGCCAAAGACGTGTTCCTCGCTGTCGCGGATCCGGGCAGATGCCGTGTCCAGCTTGCGCGCCATGGACGATGTGGCGTCGAACAGCAACTCGCCCTGTTCGGTCAGAATCAGTCCCCGCGCATGGCGGTGGAACAGGGTCGTTCCCAGGGCTTCTTCCAGCGCGCGAATCTGCCGGCTGACGGCGGATTGCGACAAATGCAGCGTGTCGCCAGCATGGGTCAGGCTGCCCGCATCGGCAACGGCGTGGAATATTCTAAGCTTGTCCCAGTCCATGCTGTTACAATCCTGCCGTGACTGCCATGCGTTTTTTGCAGACCTAACCTGAATGCTGCATTCCAGCAAGCAAAAGCCGCACACGCATTTTTTCCTTCGTCGGTCAGCAAAGCTGACCTATAATGCCCGCAAGGTGGAGGAGACGCCAAGATGAGCAAGCAGGAATTTTCGCTAGCCGACCGGTTCGACCTGACCAAGCCGCAAGTGCTGCTGAACGGCACGCAAGCCCTTGTCCGGCTGATGCTGATGCAGGCGGCGCGCGACAAGGCGGCGGGGTTGAACACGGCAGGCTTTGTCACGGGCTATCGCGGATCGCCGCTGGGCGGCGTCGATCTGCAGATGATGCGCGAAGGCAAGCGGCTGGGGGAGGCGAACATCCTGTTCCAGCCGGGCCTGAACGAGGATCTGGCCGCCACCGCCATCTGGGGCAGCCAGCAGGCGGAACTGCGCGGCGAGGGCAAATACGACGGCGTCTTTGCCCTGTGGTATGGCAAGGGTCCGGGCGTGGACCGGTCGGGCGACGTGATGCGGCACGCCAACATGGCCGGGTCGTCCCCGCATGGCGGCGTGGTGATGGCCATGGGCGACGACCATACCGGCGAAAGCAGTTCCGTGCTGCACCAGTCCGATTGGGCGATGATCGACCGCTATATCCCGGTGCTGTCGCCTGCGGGGGTGCAGGAAATCCTGGACTATGGCCTGTATGCCTTTGCGCTGTCGCGGTTCGCGGGCGTCTGGACCGGGCTGAAGACCATGAAGGACACGGTCGAGGCGACCTCGGTCGTGAACGGCGATCCGTTCCGGCTGTCCTTCGTCACCCCGGACTTCCAGATGCCGGAAGGCGGGCTGAACATCCGCCTGCATGACACGCCCGTCGCGTCCGAAGCGCGGATGATCGACTATAAACGCTGGGCGGCCGAGGCGTTTTCGCGCGCCAACAAGATCGACCACAAGGTCTGGGGCAAGCCCGGCGCCAAGATCGGCTTCGTCGCGGCGGGCAAGAACTGGCTGGATCTGGTCCACGCGCTGTCCCTGCTGGGCATCGACGAGGCCGAGGCCGAACGGCTGGGCCTGACCACCTACAAGGTCGGCCAGACCTGGCCCTTGGACATGAAGTCCTTCCAGGAATGGTCCGAGAACCTTGAACTGGTCGTCTGCGTCGAGGAAAAGCGCAAGCTGATCGAGGTGCAGTTGAAGGAAGCGATCTTCGACAACCGCCACGGCCGCCGCGTCCATGGCTGGAAGCACGACCGCACCGGTGCGGAACTGTTCCCCACCCGCTATGCGCTTGACCCGGTGATGATCGCCCAGACCATTGGCGAAATCCTGATCGAGGAAGGCCGCGGAACCGACCATATCAAGGCGGGCCTGACCCGGCTGGCCGAGGTGCGCCGCGCCGACAACGCGCCGGAAATCGCCACCCGGACCCCGTGGTTTTGTTCAGGCTGCCCGCACAACAGTTCGACCAAGGTGCCCGAAGGCAGCCGCGCCTATGCCGGGATCGGCTGTCACTACATGGTGCAGTGGATGGACCGGGAAACCACCGGCTTCACTCATATGGGCGGCGAAGGCGTGAACTGGGTGGGCGAGGCGCCGTTTTCCAAGACCAAGCACGTCTTCCAGAACCTGGGCGATGGAACCTACAACCATTCGGGATCGCTGGCGATCCGCGCGGCCATCGCGGCGGGCACAACGATCACCTACAAGATCCTGTTCAACGACGCGGTCGCCATGACCGGCGGGCAGCCCAACGAAGGCGGGTTGACCGCCCAGCAGATCGCCGAGGAACTGGTGGCGATGGGCGTGAAGCCCCTGGTCGTCGTCTATGACGAAAAGGAAGACATCGACCAAAAGCAGTTCCCTGCCGGGCTGCGGTTCGAGGAACGGGCCGAACTGATGGCCGTTCAGCGCGAGATGGCGGAAACGCCGGGCGTCAGCGCGATCCTTTACATCCAGACCTGCGCCGCCGAAAAGCGCCGCCGCCGCAAGCGCGGCAAGTTCCCCGATCCCGACCGCCGCGTCTGGATCAACCCCGAGGTCTGCGAGGGCTGCGGCGATTGCGGGGTGCAGTCGAACTGCGTGTCGATCGTGCCACTGGACACGGAACTGGGCCGCAAGCGTCAGATCGACCAATCCAGCTGCAACAAGGATTATTCCTGCGTCAAGGGATTCTGCCCCAGCTTCGTCACCGTGGAAGGCGGCAAGCTGAGAAAGCCCAAGGCGGAATCCTTCGACATTCCCGACCTGCCCGCCCCCGCCTTGCCCGCGATCAGCGGCACCCATAACGTCGTCATCACCGGCGTGGGCGGCACCGGCGTGGTGACCATCGGTGCCGTGCTGGCCCAGGCCGCCCATATCGACGGCAAGGGCGCCGGCATGATGGAGATGGCGGGCCTCGCCCAGAAGGGCGGCGCGGTCCATATTCACCTGCGCCTGGCCAACCGCCCCGAGGACATCAGCGCCATCCGCGTCGCTGTGGGCGAGGCTGATTGCATCATCGGCGGCGATCTGGTCGTCACGGCAGGGGCCAAGACCATCGGCCTGATGACGACGAACCGCACCGGCGCGGTGGTCAACGACCACGAGATCATCACGGGCGATTTCACCCGCCTGCGCGATTTCCGCGTGCCGTCGGACCAGCTCAAGGTTTCGCTTCAGGCGCGGCTGCGCGACCGCGTGGCTTTCTTCGACGCCAATGACCTGGCGCTGCGGATGCTGGGGGATTCGATCTATTCCAACATGCTGGTGCTGGGCGCGGCCTGGCAGCAGGGGCTGTTGCCCTTGTCGCTGGACGCGATCATGCAGGCAATCGACCTGAACGGCGCCAAGGTCGCGGAAAACCAGCGCGCCTTCCAGATCGGCCGCTGGGCCATGGCCTTCCCCGACCAGACCCGCAAGCCGGCGCCTGTCACGCAACTGCCCCCCGATCCCATCGCCTATCGCGAAGCGCGGTTGGTCGGATACCAGAACAAGCGGCTGGCGAAGCGTTTCCGCAAGCTGGTCGATGCGGCCCCCGCGCCCCTGCGTGAAAGCGTCGCGCGCGGGTATTACAAGCTGCTGGCCTACAAGGACGAATACGAGGTCGCGCGGCTGCACCTGACAACGGCCGAACAGATCGCCCAGCAATGGGACGGCGACACCAGGCTGACCCTGCACATGGCCCCGCCGATCCTGTCCGGCAAGACTGCCGAAGGGCGTCCGAAGAAACGAGAGTTCGGTGCCTGGATGCTGACGGCCTTCAAGGTTCTGGCCCGGATGAAAGGCCTGCGCGGCACCCCCTTCGACCCCTTCGGCTATTCGGCTGAACGCCGCCACGAACGCGCCATGATCCGCGAATACGAGGCGGACCTGCGCGAGGTTCTGGCGGGGGTCACGGACGCCACCATGCCCGTCGCCATCGAGCTTGCCGAACTGCCCCTGACGGTGCGCGGCTTTGGCCCGGTCAAGGAACAGGCGGCGGCGCTTGCGGCCACACGACGCGCGGAATTGCTGGCCCAGTTCCGCAGCGGCCAAGCCCCCTTGCAGCAGGCGGCCGAATGACACTTTGGTGGGCAACCTGATCTAAGTCATTTCCAAGACCCGCGATGCGCCGTAAAAAGCGCCTCGCGACAGGCAAGGATGACAGCATGGCAGTGGGCGTTTTCGATTCGGGACTGGGCGGGTTGACGGTTCACCAGGCCATCGCCGCGCGCCTGCCTGACCTGCCGCTGATCTATCTGGGCGACAACAAGCACACGCCTTATGGCACCCGCACTGCCGACGATATCTTTGACCTGACCTGCGCAGGCGTGGAACGACTGTGGGCCGAAGGCTGCGACTTGGTGATCCTGGCCTGCAATACCGCAAGCGCCGCCGCGCTGAAGCGGATGCAGGAAACCTGGCTGCCCGCCGACAAGCGCGTCCTTGGCGTCTTCGTCCCCCTAATCGAGGCGCTGACCGAACGCCGCTGGGGCGACAATTCGCCACCCCGCGAGGTCGCCGTGAAGCACGTCGCCCTGTTCGCCACCCCGGCCACCGTCGCCAGCCGCGCCTTCCAACGGGAACTGGCGTTCCGCGCCGTGGGCGTCGATGTCGAAGCGCAGCCTTGCGGCGGCGTCGTCGATGCCATTGAAATGGGCGACGAAATCCTGGCCGAGGCGCTTGTGTCCTCTCATGTGGAGGCGCTGCTGCGCCGGATGCCCCATCCCCAGGCCGCCGTGCTTGGCTGCACGCATTATCCGCTGGTGGAAGCCGCCTTCCAGAAGGCACTTGGTCCCCATGTCAAGGTTTTCAGCCAGGCGGGGCTGGTTGCGGAAAGTCTGGCTGATTATCTGCAGCGCAGGCCTGAATTCCTGGGATCGGGCACGGAATCCAAGAACCTGACGACCGGCGATCCGGTGCGGGTATCGGGCAAGGCCACCCAGTTCCTGCGCCGCCCGATCCAGTTCGAGGCAGCATGAGGGTATCGACATGGCTGGCATGAAATCCCTGAAGAAACGCCGCCGCATCCAGGTGATCGTCGCGGCCGCCGTGGCCTTGCTGATTGCGGTCGGCCTGATCGGTTATGGTTTCCGCCACGGGATCAACCTGTATCGCTCGCCCGCCCAGGTGGCCCAAGCCGCGCCCGAACCTGACGAATATTTCCAGTTGGGCGGCTTGGTGAAGGAAGGCTCGATCGTCAATCGCGATGGGGTGGAATTCGATTTCGTGATCACCGATGGCGCGGTGGAAATCCCGGTCAGCTATGTCGGGCGCGACCCGCGGCCCGACCTGTTCACCGAAGGGCAGGGCACCATCGCCAAGGGATATTACCGCGATGGCCGGTTCGAGGCCCGCGACCTGCTGGCCAAGCACGACGAAACCTATATGCCGAAAGAGGTTGTCGATACGCTGAAGGAAAGCGGCGTGTATCAGGATCCGAACAGCTAGGGTCAGGGCTGACAGCCAGATCGTCATCGTTGCGGGCATGATCTGACTGGGCAGGTCGGGTGTTAAAATCCTGACCTTCTCAACCTCGGCGTTCCTACCCGGTGCTACCGGACATCCTTTTGACCAGGACAAGGAAACAGCGGCATATCTGCAACTTTCGCGTGCAGCCATTCCGCGACTGCATGGCCGCTATGTTGTCCCGATGGGTTCATTGGTCTTGAACCGTTAATAACCTGCCCATAAATCAAGCGTAGAAGGCGATGGACCGCGTAATCGCGCATCACCTTCTACCTCCCTGTTGGACTTAGGCCGGGCCTTGTGCCCGGCTTTTTTTTGGCCCGGCCCCGGGACGGGTTAGGGCGGGCCTTCCCATGCAGGGCGTCTGTGCCTAAAAGGCGCCAGACCCTTGGCAGGAAGGCACCACGATGCAGGAACCGACGATCACCCCCGACCTGATCGCCGCGCACGGGCTGAAGCCCGACGAATACGACCGGATCCTGGACATCATCGGTCGCGAACCGACCTTTACCGAACTGGGCATCTTCAGCGCCATGTGGAACGAGCATTGTTCCTATAAATCGTCGAAGAAATGGCTGCGCACCCTGCCCACCACCGGCCCCCAGGTGATCTGCGGGCCGGGCGAGAATGCGGGCGTGGTGGATATCGGCGACGGGCAGGCCGTGGTCTTCAAGATGGAAAGCCACAACCACCCCAGCTATATCGAGCCGCATCAGGGCGCCGCGACCGGCGTGGGCGGCATCCTGCGCGACGTCTTCACCATGGGCGCGCGCCCGATTGCCGCCATGGACGCGCTCTCCTTTGGCCGCCCCGAACATCCCAAGACCCTGCATCTGGTCAAGGGCGTGGTCGAGGGCATTGGCGCCTATGGGAATGCCTTCGGCGTCCCGAACGTGGGCGGAGAGGTCCGTTTCCACCGCAGCTATGACGGCAACTGCCTGGTCAACGCCTTCGCGGCGGGCCTAGCTGATGCGGACAAGATCTTCTATTCCGCCGCTTCCGGCATCGGGATGCCGGTGGTTTATCTGGGCGCCAAGACCGGCCGTGATGGTGTCGGCGGCGCGACGATGGCCAGCGCCGAATTCGACGACAGCATCGAGGAAAAGCGCCCCACGGTTCAGGTGGGCGATCCCTTCACCGAAAAATGCCTGCTGGAAGCCTGCCTTGAACTGATGCAGACGGATTCCGTCATTTCCATCCAGGACATGGGCGCGGCTGGCCTGACCTGTTCGGCGGTCGAGATGGGCGACAAGGGCGGGCTTGGCATCAAGCTGATCCTGGACAACGTCCCGCAGCGCGAAACCAACATGACCGCATACGAGATGATGCTGTCTGAATCCCAGGAACGGATGCTGATGGTCCTCAAGCCCGAGAAGGAGGCCGAGGCTCGCGCCATCTTCGAGAAATGGGACCTGGACTTCGCCATCGTGGGCGAGACGATCGCCGAGGACCGTTTCCTGATCCTGCATGGCAATCAGGTCATGGCCGACTTGCCGCTGTCCAAGCTGTCCTCCTCGGCGCCGGAATACGACCGCCCCTGGGTGGAAACGCCCGCCGCCGGGGCTGCGCCGAAGCTGCCCGCGATCACGCCCATCAAGGCGCTGCGGGCGCTGATCGGCAGTCCCTCCTATGCCCACAAGGGCTGGGTCTGGGAACAATACGATACCCAGGTCGGGGCCGACACGATCCGCCGCCCCGGCATGGGCGCGGGCGTGGTCCGCGTGCACGGCACGAACAAGGCGCTGGCCTTTACCAGCGACGTGACGCCCCGCTATGTCAAGGCCAACCCCTATCAAGGCGGCAAGCAGGCCGTGGCCGAGGCTTATCGCAACCTCTCCGCCGTCGGCGCGCTGCCCTTGGCCACGACCGACAACCTGAACTTCGGCAATCCCGAAAAGCCCGAGATCATGGGCCAGCTTGTCGGCGCCATCAAGGGCATCGGAGAAGCCTGCGCGGCGCTGGATTTCCCGATCGTGTCGGGGAACGTGTCGCTGTATAACGAAACCGACGGCAAGGGCATCCTGCCCACCCCCACCATCGGCGGCGTGGGCCTGATCGACGACCTCTCGAACCTGATCGCTGGCCTGCCCGTGGAGGGCGACGTGGCCATCGTAATCGGCCGGACCCAAGGCCATCTTGGCCAGTCGGCCTTGGCCGCCGAGGCCTTCGGGATCGAGGAGGGCGACGCCCCCTTTGTGGACCTTGCCGCCGAACGCAAGCATGGCGAGTTCCTGCGTGCCAACCGCGCCCATGTGAAATCCGCCACCGACCTGTCCGATGGCGGCCTTGCCCTTGCCGCCTTCGAGATGGCCGAGGCTGCCGGCATCGGCATCCGCCTGGACAGTGGCGACATCGCGCAACTGTTCGGCGAAGACCAAGCCCGCTATCTGGTCGCCTGTGACGCGGCGGGTGCTGACACCCTTCTGAAGGCGGCCGAGGCTGCGGGCGTTCCTGCCGCGCAGGTCGGCGTCTTCGGCGGCCTGGCCGTGCAGATGGGCGAGGATGCAGGCGATCTGGCCGAACTGTCGGACCTGTATCGCACCGCCTTTGCCCAGGCGATCCGGGGCGATATGCCCGACCACGCATGACGGTCAAGGCGCCCTCGGGCTATGCCGCCATTGTCACCGCCGCCGGTCGCGGCACCCGCGCGGGCGGCGAGCCGAAGCAATGGCGCGACCTTCGCGGGCGCAGCATCCTTGCGCGCTCGCTTGATGCGTTTGCGGGTTTCGACCGCGTGGTGCTGGTGGTTCATCCCGACGACATGGTCCGCGCGATCCGCGACTTTGCGGGCGGCGTCACCATTGTCACCGGCGGCGGAACCCGCGCGGCCAGCGTCATGGCGGGGCTTGAGGCTCTGGAAGGGCAAGCGACACACGTCCTGATTCACGACGGCGCGCGGCCTTTGGTCAGCGACGCGGTGATCCAGGGGGTGATCGACGCGTTGCAAGGCGGTGCGCAGGCCGCAGCCCCGGCGCTGCCCGTCAGCGACGCCCTGTGGAAGGGCGCTGATGGGGCGGTGATTGGCACGACCCCCCGCGTGGGCCTGTTCCGCGCGCAGACGCCGCAGGGTTTCACCTTGGATCAGATAACCAAGGCGCACCGCCTGTACCCGGACGACGCTGCCGACGATGTGGAACTGGCGTTGAAGGCTGGGATCCCGGTTGCGATCACGCCGGGGTCCGAGGACAATCTGAAGATCACCTTTCCCGCCGATTTCGCGCGGGCCGAACGGATATTGGGGACCGCGATGGATATTCGCCTGGGCAATGGCTATGACGTTCACGCCTTCGGGCCGGGCGACCATGTCTGGCTGTGCGGCGTGCAGATCGCGCACGAGGCCGGTCTGATCGGCCATTCCGACGCCGATGTAGGAATGCATGCGCTGACCGACGCGATCTATGGCGCGCTGGCCGAAGGCGACATCGGACGCCATTTTCCGCCCTCTGACCCACAATGGAAGGGCGCAGACAGCGCGATCTTCCTGGCGCATGCGGCGGATCTGGCGCGCGAACGGGGGTTCAGCTTCGGCAATGCCGACGTGACGCTCATCTGCGAGGTGCCGAAGATCGGCCCCCATGCGCAGGCCATGCAGGCCCGCCTGGCCGAGATCATGGGCGTTGACGCCACCCGCATCAGCGTCAAGGCCACCACCTCGGAACGGCTGGGCTTCACCGGGCGGCGCGAGGGCATCGCGGCAATCGCCACCGCCGCGCTGATCAAGGCGTGACGCGATGATCAGCATCATCACGACCTTCTTCGGCATCGGCAGGCTGAGGCCCGCGCCCGGCACCTGGGGATCGGCGGCGGCCGTCCTGCTGGCGGTGCTGGTCTATCAGGCAGGCGGCGCGCTGCTGATCCCGCTGGGCGCGGTCCTTGCCGCGTTGATCGGCTTCTGGGCCGTGCCGCAGGCATTGCGCATGACCACGGACGAAGACCCGTCGGAAATCGTCATCGACGAGGTCGCGGGCCAGTGGCTGGCCATGTCCTTTACCGTGATCCCGCTGTGGCGGCACGGAATTTCGATCCTGGATGCCTGGCCCGGATTTGTCGTGCCCTTCCTGCTGTTCCGCCTGTTCGACATCTGGAAGCCCTGGCTCGTGGGCCGCGCCGACCGGCAGGGCGGCGCCGTGGGGGTGATGATGGACGACCTGTGGGCCGGGCTGTTCGCAGGCATCGGGTCCGTCGCGCTGGCGGGCCTTTACCACGCCCTGCTGGAGCCGATGCTGTGAGCCTTGCCGCCGATATCCTGGATGCCGCCCGTGCGCGCGGCGTGATGATCGCCACCGCCGAAAGCTGCACGGGCGGCCTGATCGCGGGCGCCCTGACCGAGGTTCCGGGATCGTCCGACGCCGTGGACCGGGGCTTCGTCACCTATTCCAACGCCGCCAAGCAGCAGATGCTGGGCGTGCGCGCCGACACGCTGGAGGACCATGGCGCCGTCAGCGAACAGGTCGCTGCCGAAATGGCCACTGGCGCCCTGCGCTTGTCTGACGCGGGCATCGCCGTTTCCGTCACCGGCATCGCAGGCCCCGGCGGGTCCGAACACAAGCCCGAGGGCCGCGTCTGCTTTGGCATCGCCCAGCCGTTCGGCACCCGCACCGAAACCGTCGAATTCGGCGCTATCGGCCGCCGCCAGGTCCGCGCCGCGACCGTGGACCATGCGCTGCAGATGCTGCTGGACGCGCTTCGCAGCTAGCAACGCGCGGCTGGTTAACAGCCCGTTAACGCAGGCCCGCCACCCTTGTGCCTCATTTGCAGGACGGGGGTATCCATGCCAAGCGTTGAGGAAGTCGCGGCCCAGATCGTTGCGCGAGAAGGCGGATATGTAAACGATTCCGACGATCCGGGCGGGGCCACCAACTATGGCGTCACCATCGGGACGATGAAATCGCTGGGCCTGGACCTGAACAAGGACGGGCTGGTCGATGCGAACGACGTCAAGATGCTGACCCGTGCCCAGGCGCAGCAGATTTTCGTCGAACATTATTTCCGCCGCCCGCGCCTGGCCGAACTGCCGCCTGCGGTGCAGGCCAGCGTCTTTGACATGTATGTGAACGCCGGCGCCAATGCGGTGAAGATCCTGCAACGCCTGGTCGCGCGGATGGGGTTTGCCGCGTCCGCTGACGGCGTGATCGGCCCCCGGACCCTCGCCGCGGCCCATGATGCCGCCGCCGCCGCGCCCGATCATTTCGCGGATGCCTATGGGATCGCGCGGCGCAATTACTACTATTCGCTGGCCGATCAGCGCCCCGCCAGCCGCAAATATGCGCGCAGCAAGTCGGGCGGGAAGGGCGGCTGGATCACCCGGGCCGAGGAGTTCATCCAGCCCCGCTATCACCTGACCGAGGCCGAGCATCGCGAAAGGACCGCCAAATGGGCATGATCGACCGCTTCATCGGCCTGGGCCAGGGCGTCACCGCCCTGGGCAGCGCCGCCACCGGCATGGCCGAGGTGTTCACCCAGAACGCCACCCGCAAGATGGAGCTTGAGGAGGAAGCCTATGCCCGCGCCATCAACCAGCTGGGCCAGGAATTCCAGTCCGTCCGGCCGGGGTTTTTCGACGGCTTCGTCAATGGCTTGAACCGTCTTCCCCGGCCGCTTCTGGCGCTGGGGACGATGGCCTTGTTCATCTATGCCATGGTGGAGCCGCAAGGGTTCAGCCTGCGCATGGTGGGCCTGCAGCAGGTGCCCGAACCCTTGTGGTGGCTGCTGGGCGCTATTGTCGGCTTTTACTTCGGCGCGCGCGAGGCACATCATTTCCGCCACCGCGTCTGGCCCGCCAACGAGGTCAAGACCAGCGTCACCACGACGCAGCAGGTCGCGATCAAGCGTCCCGACGAGGATTTCGCCGACAATGCGGCGCTGCGCGACTGGGTGGCCACCCTGCGCGAATAGGCCGCAGCCCGGCGCACGCAAAACTGATGGCGGCGACCAAGGGGGGACTTTTCCCCCCTTTTGCATGGGCCTATGCTGTGCAGGCACCAAAGGATCGCGCCATGACAGCAGAATTCGGCCATTTCGCCCTGATCCTCGCCTTTGCGGTATCACTGTTCCAGATGGTGGTGCCGATGGTTGGGGCGTCCAAGGGCTGGGAACCCTGGATGGACAGCGCCCGTCCCGCCGCCGTGGCGCAGTTCCTGCTGGTGGGCTTGTCCTTCGCGGCGCTGACAATGGCGTTCGTCACCTCTGACTTCTCGCTGAAGCTGGTTTATGAAAACTCGCATACCGCCAAGCCGATGCTCTACAAGATCAGCGGCGTCTGGGGGAACCACGAAGGCTCGATGCTGCTGTGGGTGCTGATCCTGGCGCTGTTCGGCGCGGCGGCGGCGGTGTTCGGCGACAACTTGCCCCCGGCCTTGCGGGCGCGGGTGCTGGCGGTGCAGGCGGCCATCGGGGCTGCCTTTTATGCCTTCATCATCTTCACCTCGAACCCGTTTCTGCGGCTGGCAAGCCCGCCCTTTGACGGGCGCGACCTGAACCCGCTGTTGCAGGACCCGGGCTTGGCCTTTCATCCGCCGTTCCTCTATCTGGGCTATGTCGGCCTTTCGATGGCGTTCTCCTTTGCCGTCGCCGCCCTCATCGAGGGTCGTGTGGACGCCGCCTGGGCCCGCTGGGTCCGGCCCTGGACGCTGGCCGCCTGGATGTTTTTGACCATCGGCATCGCACTGGGATCCTGGTGGGCCTATTACGAACTGGGTTGGGGCGGCTTCTGGTTCTGGGATCCGGTGGAAAACGCCAGCTTCATGCCCTGGCTTCTGGCCGCCGCCCTGCTGCATTCCGCCATTGTCGTGGAAAAGCGCGAGGCGCTGAAAAGCTGGACGATCCTGCTGGCGATCATGGCATTCGGATTTTCCATGATCGGGACGTTTATCGTCCGGTCGGGGGTGATCACATCCGTCCACAGCTTTGCCAGCGATCCGGCGCGCGGCGTCTTCATCCTGGGGATCCTGGTCGTGTTCACCGGCGGCGCGCTGACACTTTATGCCGCGCGGGCCACGCAGATGACGGCCAAGGGCGTTTTTGCGCCCGTGTCGAGAGAGGGCGCCCTGATCCTGAACAACGTCCTGCTGGCGGTCGCGGCATTCGTGGTCTTTATCGGCACGATGTGGCCGCTGATCGCGGAAATGCTGTGGGACCGCAAGCTGTCGGTCGGCGCGCCGTTCTTCAACCAGGCCTTCACCCCCTTCATGATCGCCCTGGCCATCGCGCTGCCCCTTGGGTCGATCCTGCCCTGGAAGCGCGCAACCCTGGGCCGCGTGATGCGGCCCTTGTGGCCTGCCCTGACCCTGGCGGGGGCGGTCATGGCGCTTGTCTTCGCCGTTTCCACGGGGCGGTCCGCCATTGCCGTGATCGGTGCGGGCCTGGGCGCCTGGATTATCTTTGGCGCGGTGGCCGAGCTGGTCCACCGCACCGGCCAGTCGGGCCTGTCGCGGTTGCTGCGCCTGCCGCGCGCCGATTGGGGCAAGGCCACGGCGCATGGCGGCCTGGGCGTCACCTTTATCGGCATCGCCCTGCTGACGGCCTGGCAGGTCGAGGATATCCGCGTGGCCCAAGTGGGCCAGCCGTTCCGGGTGGCCGATTACGACATCACGATTGCCAGCGTGGACGAGGTCGAGGGGCCGAACTACATCTCGACCACCGCCACGATGGAGGTGGCGCGCGACGGACGGCTGGTCGCCACGCTTCACCCCGAAAAGCGCGTTTATCCCGTCCAGGCCATGCCCACCACCGAGGCGGCCATCGACAATGGCATCTTCCGCGACATCTATCTGGTGATCGGGGACGCGCAAGCGGATGGGGGATGGGCGATCCGCACCTATATCAAGCCTTTCGCCAACTGGATTTGGGCAGGTTCGCTGTTGATGGCGCTTGGCGGGATCATCAGCCTGTCCGACCGCCGGTATCGCGTGGCGGCAGGCGCGCGCCGTTCGCCAGCCAAGACGGTGGCTGCGGAATGAGGCGTCTTCTGATCCTTTTGGCCCTGCTGCTGCCTGTCGCGGCCTTTGCCGTCCAGCCCGACGAAGTCCTGCCCGACGCCGGGCAGGAGGCGCGGGCGCGAGAGATCTCGCAAAAGCTGCGCTGCCCGGTTTGCCAGGGCGAAAACATCGACGAATCGAACGCGCCCATCAGCCGCGATCTGCGGCTGTATGTGCGCGAACGGATCGTGGCAGGCGACAGCAACGATCAGGTGATCGAGGCTGTGGTGGACCGTTTCGGCGAATTCGTGCTGTTCGAGCCGCGCGCGCGGGGCGGCAACCTGGTCCTGTGGCTGGCAGGTCCGGTCATGGCGCTGCTGGCCCTGCTGGGCGCCTGGCGGTTCCTGCGCGCCCGTGCGACCGCCCGCCCCGAACCTGCCGAGGCGCTGAGCCAGGCCGAACGCGACCGCCTGGACCAGATCATGCGCGACTGACGCCGGGTGGGGCTTTCCCCTTTGGCGTTTTGCGTCATGATGCGCCCCAAAAGGGGGACCGCCATGACCTATGAAACCATCCAGTTCACCATCAGCGACGGGGTTGCCGCCCTGACGCTGAACCGCCCGCAGGTAATGAATGCGCTGAGCAGCCGAATGCGGGCCGAGATCACGGATGCCGTTCAGACCCTGCCCGCCGATGCGCGATGCCTGGTCATCACTGGCGCTGGCCGCGGCTTTTGTTCCGGCCAGGATCTGACCGACCGGGCGGCAGCCGCCGATCTGGAAGGCACGCTGAGGGATGAATACGAACCCATGCTGCGCGCGATCCGCGCCTGTCGCGCGCCGGTGATCGCAGCGGTGAACGGCGTGGCGGCGGGGGCGGGGGCGAACCTGGCCCTGGCCGCCGATGTGGTGATCGCGGCGGAAAGCGCCAGTTTCATCCAGGCCTTTGCGCGCATCGGGCTGGTCCCGGATGCGGGCGGCACCTTTGTCATCCCCCGCGCCGTGGGCATGGCGCGGGCCATGGGCATGATGCTGTTCGCCGAACCCGTCGGTGCCCGTCAGGCTGCGGATTGGGGCCTGATCTGGGAGGCCTTGCCGGACGAGGGTTTCGCCGCAGGCATCGCCGCCCGCGCGCGGCAACTGGCCCAGGGTCCGACCGCCGCCTTTCTGGCGATCCGCGAGGCCGTGCAGGCATCCACCCAGAACGACATGGATGCCCAGCTTGCCCTGGAAGCGCGGCTGCAAGGGGCGGCGGGCCGGACGGCGGATTTCGTCGAGGGGGTGACGGCCTTCCTGGAAAAGCGCCCCGCGCGCTTCACCGGGCGCTGATCAGGCGATCTGCGCGAAACGCGGGGCCGGGCTGCGGTTGTCGAAGAACGGCACCGTGTCCGGCACGGGCAGGGGCGCGTCATGGGGCAGGTCCGCGATCAGGTCGGCCAGTTCGGCCAGCACCACCTCGGTGATGAAGGGCAGATCCAGGGCGCGCGCCTGGGCCAGGGGCACCCAGTGCAAATGCGAAAGCTCGTCGCAGGCGCGGCTGAAATCGTCGGGATCGGTCGCCAGGCAAGCGGCATCGGCCAGAAAGAATCGTGCATCGAACCGGCGCGGACGCCCCGGCGGCGTGATCGCGCGGAACAGATAGGTCAGGGGGACGGCATCGGGGGCCAGGCCCGCCTCGGCAAAGCCCGGCCAGTCACAGCGGCCGGGGCGTCCGATCAGCTGGCCTGTTTCCTCGGCCAGTTCGCGCAGGGCGGCGGCGGCGATGGCATGGGGATCGGTCGCGGTCCCGGGCCGGGGTTCCCGGGCCAGTCGGCTGCGATGGGGATCGGACAAGGGCGCGGCCAGCGTCGCCGCGGCGTCGGCTGCATCGACCGCCCCGCCCGGAAAGACGTATTTCGACGGCATGAAGACCGCCGCCGCCCCGCGCATCCCCATCAGGACCGAGGCGGCACCGGCCTGCCTGCGCAGCAGGATGATCGTTGCCGCATCGCGGATGGGGGCGGGGTCGGTCACGATGCCAGGGGCCTTGGTTCCGCGCCGAATCCGTGCATCCGCCGCGCCCATTGCAGGCCCACGAAAGCCCCCTTGATGCGCGGCAGAAGCAGCATCGACAGGATCACCGCCCCCAGGCTGAAGGTCCAGATCATCGTCATCGCCGACGGCCGCCACGCCACATAGCAGGCCAACAGCAGGGGCGCGCCCAGATGTGAGACCAGCAGGATCGTCAGATAGGCAGGCCCGTCGTCGGCGCGCTGGTGGTGCAGCGCCTCGTTGCAGGCGGGGCAGTGATCGGCGACCTTCAGGAAGGACCGGAACAGCTTTCCTTCGCCGCAGTTGGGGCAACGGCCCATGGCGCCCCGCAGCATCGCCTGGCCCGTCGGGCGCTCGGACGAATCGATGGGGGCTGCGTGGGACGACATGGCAATCTCCGGGGTCAGGGTGGGGCGATGCCAATGTAGGGGCTGCGCCGTCCCGATGCCAGTCCCAAGCCTTGCCCCTTTTGTCGCATCACCAGACGGGCTGGGTGGGCGCCATCAGCACGCGGTTCCGCCCCAGCGACTTGGCCGCCATCATCGCGCGGTCGGCCCGTTCCAAGGCGATTTCGGCCAGGATATCGGGGCGGCTGATGCAGAAGGGGGCCTGCTCGAAGGCGACGCCGATGGACAGGGTTGCCTGAACCTCGCCCCCGCCCGAGATGGGGGGCAGCAGCGTGGGCTGGGTTTCGACCCTGCGGCGGATCTGTTCGGCCATGTGGAAGGCTTCGGTCTCGGTGGCATGGGGCAGCACGACCAGAAATTCCTCGCCGCCCAGGCGGGCGGTCAGGCCGTGGTTCGACACGATGGCTTCGACCCGGTGCGCGATGTCGCACAGGACCGCATCGCCCGCGGCATGGCCGAAGTTGTCGTTGATCGTCTTGAAGCGATCCAGATCCAGCGCCATCACAGCGAAACCGCCCTGCCGCTTCATGGCGCTGCGGGCGATTTCGGCCAACCGGGGCAGGGCATAGCGGCGGTTGTGCAGCCCCGTCAGCGGGTCGGACATGGCCCAAGCGATGTTGCGCTTCATTTCCTCGCGCCGGCCATCGGCACGGCGCTTGCGATCCAACTGGTTGCGCAGCGCAAGGGCCGCGATTTCGGCGTTGTTATCCTCGGCCGGGTCCAGGGGCAGAACCTCGCCCGCGCCGAGGTCCAGGGCGATGGCGCAAAGCTCCTCCCGCTCGGGCGCGACAAGAACGGCGAAGCCGGCTTCCTTCGACCCGTTGCGCGACCGCAGTTCGGACAGCAGGCGCAATCCGTCGCCCTTCCGGTCGATGTCGGCGGCGATGATGTACAAATCCGCGCCATCGCCCTGGGCCGCCGCGCTGAGCGTTTCGTCCGGGCTGGAAATTGCAAAGCGGCAATTCAGGCGCGGTTGCAGGATATGGCGCCAGCGTTGCGCACGCCCCGGCTGGTCGGCCACCAATACGACATTGCCCGACGGCGCATGGCCGAACGCTCCTGCATCCTCGGCCAGGGCGAAATCGGGTGCATCCTCGGCCTCGGCATCGCGCAGCAATCCCCGCACCCGGGCCAGAAGCATCTGTTCCGCCACGCGGGGGTCCAGGACAGCCGCCGCGCCGGCCTCCAGCGCCTCGACCCGGCGGTGGCCATCGGCCAGCACAAGGACCGGCGCACGGGGCCGTTCTACAGATACCATCTGGAACACGTCGGCCAGCGGCAGCCCCGTAAAACCTGGTCCCAGTAGGATCAGGTCCGGGCGGCCCTGGCGCAGTTGCGACTGCAAGTCCTCGGCCGCAGCCGCTGTCAGAACGTCATAACAGGCGCCCGACAACCTGACCTTCAGGCTGATCCGGCTTGTCGCACTGCCTTCCGCGATAAGGATACGCGCAGTCACGGATAACGCCCCCCTTTCGACGATGTTCGAACAATGGCATTGATTCCTTAACAAAGGGTTTCCACACAGGCGGCTGATCCGCCGGATCAAAGGACAGGCGATGACATATACGCGAGAATCCGCACAGGACCTGGCCGTGACCATCCTGCTGTACATAGCGGAACGGCCTGACCTGATCGGGAGATTCCTGGAATCCTCGGGGCTTCAGCCGCAGGATTTGCGACAGGCCGCGGGCAATCCCGACATCGCGCTGCACGTCCTGGACTATCTGCTGGAAGACGACGCGCGGGTGCTGGACGCGGCCGCCGACCTGAACATAAAGCCCGGCGACCTGATGGCGGCCCGCACCGCCCTTGCCGGGCCGGGCAGCTATGGCTGGGAGGTCTGACATTTGCGATTTGTTCACCTGTTGCGCCTATCAAGGGCAGCGGAGGTGACATATGCACGATCTTGTCAGCCGCGCGGTCGAGAAGTTCTTGGCCGAGGAATCGGTCCCCATTCAGGCTGGACCAGGCATCCTGCCCCCCGGGCAGATGCTGCGCGATGCGGCGCTGCACCTGGACAAGCCCGTCGATGAACTGGTCGAGGATCTGGGCGCCTGGCTGGTCCGGCAGGACGAAATCTGGCGTCTGCTGCGCTTTTGCGGGCGCGATTTCCTGGATTTCCTGCTGCGGATCGAAGAACTGCCCGATCGGATCCGCCTGATCACCGACGATCTTGATGTTCCCGAGATTGCCCTGTCACGCAGCGAGGACGGGTTGCTGTGGATCGCGCTGTCTGGCGGCCCGCCCGTCTGGACGGCCCTGCTGGGCGGGCTGTTGCGTGCCATGGCCGATGACTATGGGGCGCTGTGCGTGATTACCCCACAGGCAGGGGGGCTGTGCATCGACGTGTCGGACTCTGCCTTTGCGGCCGCGCGCACCTTTCATCTGTCGTCCAGGGTCCAGGCCCGATGACCCATGCCCTGACCCTGGGACAGGATGCGCTTGACCGGTTGATGCCGATGCATCTGTGCATCAGCCGTTGCGGCCTGATCCATTTCGCCGGACCCACCATGCGCAAGCTGATCCCCCCCGGCGCGCAGCGGGTCGAGGATGTCTTTGTCGAAGGGCGGGGCGCCGCCCTGGGCCATGTCATCGGCGCGATCCGCGCGGTGGCGCCGGGGGACCGTCTGGCCCTGCGCCTGCGCCATCACCGCCAACTGACGTTGAGGGGCCACGTGGTGACGCCCGGGTTCGGAGGGCTTTTGCTGGATTTCGGCTTTGGCGTGTCTTTGTCCGATGCGGTTGCGGTCTTTGGCCTGACCGAATCGGACTTTGCCCCCACGGAATTGGCTCTGGAACTGATGTTCCTGCAAGAAGCCAACCGGGCGATCCAGCAGGAACTGGCCCGCTTCAACCGGCACCTGATGCTGGCCCGCCAGGATGCCGAACGCGACGCGCATACGGATGCCCTGACCGGCCTGCTGAACCGCCGGGGATTGCAGGTCGCAATGCGCGCGGCCCTGGATCCGCAGGACAAGATGCAGGGCTTTGCGCTGGTGCATCTGGATCTGGACAACTTCAAGCAGGTGAACGACCGGCTGGGCCACGCGGCCGGCGACAGGCTGCTGGGCGATGTCGCGCGGGTGCTGGGCCGGGCGGTGCGGGCGCGGGACCATGTGGCGCGGATCGGCGGCGACGAATTCGTGCTGATCCTTGGCGGAGCATGGACCAGCCAGGCGCTGACCGCCATCGGTACGCGGATCATCCAGGGGATCGAGGAGGCCTCGCCCGAAGAATGCGGGATCTCGGCCAGCCTGGGGGTGGTCTTGTCGGCGGGCTATGGCCGGAATGACATCGACCGGATGCTGGAGGACGCCGACGCGGCATTGTATCAATCCAAGCGGGCGGGCAAGGGCCGCGTCTCGGTCGCGCCCATTCCCGTCGGGAACCGCCCGGAACCGCTGCCGGGATTGCGCTGATCGTGCTGGCGTTGACGCGGGTGAGCCACCTTCGGGCACCAGTGGTCCGCCAATGTTCATCATCGCCGGCCTGCCTGGCAATCAAGGGGCAGAGGCACGCTCTCTTGTCCCCTGCTGCTTGCCTTGGGAATGATAGGGGCGTTCTATTCGGGACATACGCTTCGCCGGATGGCGACGATGTGATGATGCAGGGAAAGGGAACGTCATGCAGGACTTTGACCTGGTGATCCGGGGCGGCACGGTCGTGACTGCGGCGGATACCGCGCGGGCGGATGTGGGCATCCGCGACGGCAAGATCGTGACCGTCGGGCTGGACCTGGGCAAGGGCCGGCAGGACATCGACGCGACCGGGATGCGCGTGATGCCCGGTGGCATCGACAGCCATGTGCATCTGGCCCAGCCGGCCTTTGGCGGCCCCGCCATGGCTGACGGGTTCGAAACCGGCACCCGGTCCGCCATCGCCGGCGGCAATACCACCGTGATCCCCTTTGCCCTGCAGGCGCGCGGCGCGTCCCTGCGCCAGGCGGTCGAGGATTACCATAAGGAGGCCGAGGGCCAGTCCTATTGCGATTACGGGTTCCACCTGATCCTGACCGATCCGACGCCCGCCGTGCTGGGCCAGGAACTGCCCGCCCTTGTCGCGGCGGGCTATACCTCGCTCAAGGTGTTCATGACCTATGACGATCTGGTCCTGAACGACCGCGAACTGCTCGAGGTCTTTGACGCGGCGGGTGAGCAGGGCGCCCTGGTCATGGTTCATTGCGAGGGCTATGACGCGATCCGCTTCATGACCGAAAAGCTGGAAAAGGCGGGCAAGGTCGCGCCTTATTTTCATGCGGTGTCCCGCCCCCAGTCGGTCGAGCGTGAAGCCGCCCACCGGGCCATCAGCCATGCCGAACTGACCGGCGTGCCGATCATGATCGTCCATGTGTCTGGCCGGGAGGCGATGGAGCAGATCCGCTGGGCGCGGAGCCGGGGCCTGAGGATCCTGGGCGAAACCTGCACCCAATACGTGTCGCTGACGGCCGAGGATCTGAAAGGCCTGAACATGGACGAGACGGGCGGCAAATATGTCTGTTCGCCCCCGCCGCGCGACCGGGAAAGCTGGGACGCCATCTGGAACGGCATCCAGACCGGGGTGTTCCAGACCTTTTCGTCCGACCATTGCCCGTTCTTCTTCGAAGGCGAGATGGGCAAGAAGAACCCCAAGGCCCGCACCGCCTTCAAATGGGTGCCGAACGGCATTCCAGGGGTCGAGGTCCGGATGCCGATCCTGTGGTCCGAGGGCGTGGTCAAGGGGCGCATCACCGAAAATGAATTCGTGGCCCTGTCATCGACCAATCATGCCCGGATCTATGGGCTGACCACCAAGGGATCCATCGCGCCCGGATTTGACGCGGATATCGTGCTGTGGGATCCTTCCCGGCGGGTGACGATCAGCCAGTCGCTGATGCATCACGGGTCGGATTACACCCCTTGGGAGGGCTACGAGGTCACGGGCTGGCCCCATGCGACGATCCTGCGGGGCGAGGTGGTGATGCTGGAGGGCGAGATCCTGGGCAGCAAGCAGGGCGGCAGGTTCCTGCCCCGCGCGCTGTCGCCCATGGCCGGTCGCGGCGCAGGCGCGCCGATGCAGTGACGTTCAGCCGCCAAAGCGGCGCCAGGACTGGGCGATCCGGTCGCCGTCCATGCCGCGTCCGATCAGCACGATCACGTCCTCCTCGGGGGGCGGGCCTGCAAGGGCGTCGTTGTCGGGCAGGATCTCGGGCGGCTGGACGACCCGGCGCACCGATTGCAGCAGCAGGCGACCGGCAGGGGTGCGAACCACGCCCTTGATGCGCACGATGTCGTCGCCCCTGGCGTGGATCAGGGCAGACAGCCAGGTGGACAAGGCCACCCATCCGCCCTGCCCGACATCCAGGCGATAGGGCAGGATCGGCTGGACCGCGGACAGGGCGGGCAGGGCGAACGGCGTCATTCCGTCTTGCACCGGCGGCAGGGGGACCGCGACGCCCTGTTCGGCCGCCGACAGCACGGCGGCGGGATTGATCTGGTGCAGCGTCAGCGCCAGACGCCCCAGCGTTGCGGGATCGGCCCCTGCGGGCTTGGTCAGGATCAGGTCGTCGGCTGACTCGATCTGGGCGCGTGCAAGGGTTTCGCCCGCCAGTTGGCTGGCGCCGTGCAGGCTGTCCACCAACACCAGTGTTTGCGCCACCGACAGGCGGCGCGTCAGCACGGGGTCGGCCGCGATCGCCGCCGCGATCCGGCCGGGGTCGGCCAGGCCGCTGGTTTCCAGCAGGATCCCCGCAATCCGGCCTGCATCCCTGCCGCTGGCCGCATCACAGATCCGGCGCAGGGCGGCAAGCAGGGCAGGCAGCCCGGTGCAGCAGGCGCAGCCGCCTGCCAGCACGTCGATTCGATTGGCCCCCGCCAGCAGAAGGTTGTCCACCGGTGTTTCGGCTGCCTCGTTGACAAGGACATGGTGCCTTCCGAACCGGCCCATGTGCAACTGGTGGCGCAGCCAGGTGCTTTTCCCGGCACCCAGGAAACCGCCCAGGATTGTCAGCGGCAGGCGGCCGTCCAAACGCGGCAGGTCAACCATCCGCCAGGGCCAGGTCGGACAGCGGATCCACGGGTCGTCCGGCCATCCGTTCGGCGGCCGCCCACAGCGCGGCCAGATCGGACACCAGTTCGCGCTGTCCGCCCGGCGCGAACAGCTGCAAGCCGGGGGTCGCGCCGTCGTCCCATGCCTTCAGCCCATAGGGCGCCAGAAGGCGGTTCACCGTCCCCAGCCGGGCAAAGCGCAGGCGCAGCCGGTCGCCCGGGGTCTGCGCGCCCGCATCCGTCCAATGGCCGGGGGCTGCCGGAAAGCCGCAGGCGCTGCACATGGCGTTCTAGATCACCTCGGGCCGCTTGCCGGATGCGAAGGGATAGCGTGCGCGGAAATCGTCGGCGATCTCCTCGAAGGTGGCCCATTCCACGCCGTCATGGCTGTTGATATGGTCGATCAGCCGTTCCAGCATCAGCAGCACCTGGGGACGGCCCGCGACGTCGGGATGGATGGTAAAGGCGAACACGCCGTAATCCATCTCGCGATACACCCAGTCGAACTGGTCGCGCCACATTTCCTCGATATGGCGCGGATTGACAAAGCCGTGGCTATTGGGCGCCTTTTTCATGAACATCATCGGCGGCAGGTCGTCCACATACCAGTTGGCTGCGATATCGACGAGGTCGATCTCTTTCCCGTGCTTCAGCGGGTGCATCCATTCCTTGGCTTGCTTGGTATAGTCGATGGTGTTCCATTCGTCGCCCACGCGGGCGTAGAAGGGCTGGAAATCGCGATAGCCCTGCGAATGGTCATAGCTGAAATTGTATTTTTGCAGCAACGCGGCGGTGGAATTCGACATCTCCCACCAGGGCGCGACATAGCCGCGCGGGGCGCGGCCCGTCAGCCCCTCAATCAGTTCGATGGACTTGACCAGCACGTCTTCTTCCTGCTGGGGGGTCATGGCAATGGGATTTTCGTGCAGATAGCCATGCGCGCCGACCTCGTGACCGCCGTCCACGATCATCCGCATCTGGTCGGGAAAGGTTTCCAGGGAATGACCGGGGATGAAGAAGCTGGTGCGCAGGTCGTATTTCTTGAACAGCCGCAACAGGCGCGGGATGCCAACCTCGGTCGCAAAGATGCCCCGCTGGATGTCGGACGGGCTGTCGCCGCCGCCATAGGATCCGATCCATCCGGCGACGGAATCGATGTCGGTGCCGAAGGCGCAGTAGATTTTCTTGGTCATCGTGATCTCCGTGGAAAGGGGATTTCGGGATCTTCGGCCCGCCAGGACAGGTCGGTGAAATCGTCGAACCGGTCCGGGCCGCCAGTCATCAGCGACAGCATTAGCACCAGCCGGGCTTTCAGCGCGTCCAGATCGCCGCTGCCTTTCAGCCCCCGGTTCAGCAGGTCGATTTCCCCGCCCGCCTGGCCATAGGTCCGCGACAGCACGCGCCCGCCCCGCGTCCGGCTGGAAAAGACCACGGGGATGCGTTTGGCCGCAGCCGACAGCGGATCCAGCCAGGGGGACTGCACATGGCCGCCGCCCGCCAGATCCAAGACAAGCCCGGTGGCGCCTTCGTCAAGGCAAGCCTGGACCAGCAGGGGCGGATCGGACAGGCCGGGCTTCAGGATCGGCACAAAGGGCAGGGGCGCGTCGGGCGGCACGTCGAATCCAGGGCTGCGTGGCGGCCTTGCGTAAAGGATGGGCCGCCCTTCGGCCATCCATCCCAAGGGCGCGGGGGACCAGAAGGCCCCCGTGGACGAGGTGTCGCGTTTCTGCACCCAGGCCGCCTGATGGATCACGTCGTCAAAGGCGACAATGACGCCCAGGTTGCGGCAGCCGGGGTCCGCCGCGCAGGCCACGGCGGCCAGAAGGTTGGCGGGCCCGTCCGCACCGGGCAGCGAGGGGTTGCGCATGGCACCTGTGACCACGACCGGCACCGATCCCCGGTGCAGCAGGTTCAGCACGAACGCGGTTTCCTCGATGGTGTCGGTGCCCTGCGTGACCACGATTCCGGTCGTGCCCCCGTTCTCGTGCGCGCGGATCGCCGCCGCTAGGTCGAACAGTAGCGGCAACCCGATCTCGGTCGAGGGCAGGTTTGACAGGTTCCCCGCGTGGATCTGCGCCAAGGCGTCCAGTTGCGGGACGGCGGCGACCAGATCGGCACCCGTCAGGCCGGGCGCCACGCCGCCTGCGCCTGCATCGGGGGTGCAGGCGATGGTGCCGCCCAGGGCGATGATCTCGACCCGGGGCTTCATCTAATCCTCGTGCGGGGTGCCGGCCGAATCGTTCCGGCCCGGCAGGTAATGGTTCAGGGCCGCGTCCCAGGCGGCGTGGACGGTTTCTCCCACGCGGCGGGGATGGGCGAAGTAATCCTCGTCGTTCAGATAGATCATGAATTCCTCGTGCAGGCCGGTGTCCAGGGCGACCTTGACGAAGGTGCCCTGGTATTCGACGTTGACGACGGTGCCGGAAATGCCGTTGCGCGCCTGTGGGTCCGGTCGGATCGCGATGCGGTCCCGGCGCACGGAAAAGCGCAGATCCTGACCCGGTTCGACGCCCTTGGCGGCGGGCAGGTCATGGGAAACCCCGTTCGGTCCCGTCACAACGGCAACGGTTCCGTCGATGCGTTCGACCCTGCCGCCCAGCACGTTCTGCCCGCCCATGAAGCGCGCGACATAGGGGCTGTGCGGGCGATTATAAACGTCTCGCGGGCTGGCGGCCTGTTCGATCAGCCCGTGGTCCATCACCACGACCTGGTCGGCCAAGGCGATGGCCTCGGGCTGGGTATGGGTCACGTGGATGAAGGTGATGCCCAGGTCGTTCTGCAACCGCTTAAGTTCCACCCGCATCTTCAGCCGCAGGAACTCGTCCAGGGCCGAGAGCGGCTCGTCCAGCAGCAGGACCTTGGGGTTGGTGATCAGCGCGCGGGCCAGGGCCACGCGCTGCTGCTGGCCGCCGGACAGCTCCGACGGCACCCGGTCGGCCAGGTGCAGAAGCTGGACCCGGTCCAGCATCTCGCGCGCGGCGCGCCGGCGTTCGTCGGCCCGCACGCCCTTGACCCGCAGGCTGAAGGCCACGTTGTCGGTCAGCGACAGATGCGGGAACAGGGCATAGCTCTGGAACATCAGCGCCGTGCCCCGGCTGCCGGTGCGGGCCGTGGTCACATCGGTCCCCCCGATGAGGATGGTTCCCGATGTCGGCGTCTCGTGCCCGGCGATCATCCGCAGCAGGGTCGTCTTGCCGCAGCCCGACGGGCCGATCATGCAGCAATAGGCCCCGCCGTCGATGGCCAGATCGACGTTGTTGACCGCCTTCACCGGCCCGTAAAGCTTGGTGACGTTGCGGATGTCGATGCGGCTTTGTTCGGTCATTCAGTCTTTCCCTTGGCGCGCGACCGTTGTTTCTGGATGACGGCGATGGCCACAAAGGCCGCCGCGATCACCAGGAAGCTGACGGCCGAGGTCACCGTCCCAATGGCATAAAGCGCGGGCGTGGTGACATTGGTGGTCATGTTGGAAATCTCGATGGGCAGGGTGTTCCGGCCCCCCACGGTCAGAAGCGACCGCGGCATCTCGTCATAGGACAGGGTGAAGCCGAACAGGGCGACGGCAATCAGGCCGGGGAACAGGATCGGCACGGTGACAAGGCCCAGCACCTGCCAGGGCCGGGCGCCTGCGTCCCGCGCCGCTTCCTCCCACGATCCGTCAAAGCGGTTCAGCACGGCGAACATGATCAACAGCCCGAAGGGCAGGGTCCAGCTGAGATGCGCGCCAAGGCCCGACATCCACCAGGACAGCCGCAGGCCAAGCAGCTGGAAGAACTGGCTGATGCCCAGGCCCAGAAGGATGCCGGGAACGATCAGGCTGACGATCGACAGATAGAAGATCGGTCCCGCCCCCCAGAACCTGCGGCGGAACCCCAGTGCGGCGAACAGGCAGACCGTGGCCGTGATCGCCATCGCCATGACGCTCAGCATCAGCGACCGGCGGAACGCCCCGCCCAGATCGCCATAGCGGCTGGAGGTCCACAGGTCGTTGAACCAATGCGTCGAAACCCCCCGCATCGGGAATGTCAGCCCGCCGGTCGGCCCTTGGAAGCTGAGGATGAAGATCATCAGCATCGGTCCGTACAGGAACAGCACGAACAGCGCGAAGAACGCCGCCAGGACATAGAAATCGGCACCCCGCCGCGTGGATGTCTGTGACATGACCGCCCCCTACCGCGCCAGTTCGGCGCGGATATCCACAACCCGCAGGATCGCGGACACCATCAGCACCACCACCAGGATCAGCAGCACCGCCATGGCCGAGGCCTGGGGATAGAACAGCTGGTCGATCTCGTTCTTCATGGCCGAGACGACCGAGGCGCTTTGCCCACCGCTCATCACCCGGACGACGAAGAAATCGCCCATCACCAGCGTGACCACAAAGATCGAGCCAAGCGCGATGCCGGTCTTGGACAGGGGAATGATGACGCCAGTCAGGATCTGCCAGGAACTCGCGCCCGCGTCGCGCGCGGCCTCGATCAGGTTGGGGTTGATCTTGGCCATGCTGTTGAAGATCGGCACGATCATGAACAGCGTGAACAGGTGGATATAGGTCAGCACCACCGCGAAATCGGAATACAGCAGCACGTCCAGCGGCTGGCTGACCAGTCCCGCCCCGATCAGCATCTGGTTGAACAGCCCCTCGCGCCCCAGGAAGGGGATCCAGCTGACCATGCGGATCACGTTCGAGGTCCAGAAGGGGATCGTGCACAGCAGGAACAGCCCTATCTGCCATTTCAGGTTCCGCACGTGGAAGACCAGGAAATAGGAACAGGTAAAGCCGATCAGCACCGTGGCCACCAGGACGATGGCCGCGTATTTCAGCGTGTTGACAAACAGCGACAGCGTGACGCCAGCCGTCAGCACATCGCGGTAATTCTGCAAGGTGAAGGCGGGATAGACGGATATCCCGTCCGATTCCCAGAAGCTGAGCAGGACCACCGTGCCGATGGGAATGCCGACCATGGCCAGCATGATGATGGCAAGCGGCGCCACCTGAAGATAGGGGGTCAGGCGCGTTCCGCCCGTCGATTGCGCGGACATGACAGGATTCCTTGGCCAGATGCCGTTCCGGGATGGGGCGGCGGGTCGTGCCGCCCCGGGTCGTCAGGCCGAGATGAACTCGTTCCAGCGCTGGACCATATAGCGTTCCTCGTCCATCACGGTGTTCCAGCAGGCGACGTTGCCCATCCGGTCCTCGAACGATCCGCCGTCGCGCACGGCGCCGGCCTTATCCATCACGGCGCCATAGGGATCCAGGATATCCTCGGTCGCGGGCTTGCCTTCGTACCAATAGCCCACTTCGTTCGGGGACAGGTTGGCCTTGGCGGTTTCGGGCACCGACGAATAATATCCCTGGCGCGCGATGAACGCACCCTGCCAGCCGGTCAAATACCAGTTCATGTATTCATAGGCCGCTTCCAGCTTCAGCCCTTCCAGATGGCCCATCAGGCCCATCCCCAGGCCCCAGCCGCGATAGCCTTCCTTGAGGCCCTGATAGACGCAGCCGATGCCGCGCGACTTCACCGCGGTCACGGCGGGCGACCACATCGACTGGATCACCACCTCGCCCGCAGCCATCAGGTTGACGGATTCGTCGAAGGTGCTCCAGAAGGCGCGGAACTGGCCTGCCTTCTTCAGCTCGATCAACCGATTGATGGTGTGGTCGATCTCGTCCCGGGTCATGTTGCCCTTGTCGCCATAGGTGATCTCGCCCATCGCCTCGAGCGCCATGGCGGCGTCCATGATGCCGATCTGCGGGATGTTGACCAAGGCGGTCTTGCCCTTGAATTCCGGGTTGAACAGCTCGGCCCAGCTTTCGACGGGCCGCCCGATCAAGTCGGACCGGATGCCCACCGTGTCGGCGTTGTAGATGGTGGGCATGGTGGTGGCGAAATCGGTCGCCTGGGCCGCAAAGGACGTGTCGCCGGGGCCGCCCGTATACATCACCTCAAGGGGCATGGTGCCTTGGCGGGACAGGTCGGATCCGTCGAAGTTCTTGCCGTCCTTCATCAAGGGCGTCATCTTCGACCAGTTGGCGATCTTGGCGATTTCGACGGGCTGCAGCTTGCCCGATCGCCAGACCTTCTGCATGGCCCAGAATTCCAGGTCGGCGATGTCGATGGTTTCAGGCTGGCTGACCACCTTGGTCATCAGCGCGGTGCTGTCGGCGGTCTGCGGGACGATCGTGAAGCCCAGGTCGGCGCTGGCCTTCTCCGCGATATCCGCGATGACGGAATAGGACGGCCCGACCTGGTTCAGCGTCACGTCCCTGATGTTCTGCGCCCAGATCATCGGCGCGCCCAGGATACCCGTCCCGGCGGCCGCCCCCGTGGCCGCGGCCGTTGTTTTGAGGAACCGCCGCCGTGTCAGGCCCGCGCGATCCTTCCCGTGTGATTGTGTCATCTCGTCTCTCCCAGTTGGACGCCGTGCGGGTTGCACGGGTTTTCCCGGTCCGGGCCTGTTCTGCGGCCTTCTCGACTCGGAAAGCAGTACGGATACGGTAGCAAACTGTCCTTAGGATGCAATGCACATTCCATTTGCGAAGGGGGAAAGCGCGGCGCAAGATCGGGGTCAGGCATTCGCGGGAACGGGCGGCACCTGCCCGGGAAATCCGCCTGATCCTTGTGCAGGAAAAGAATTGGCATGGGCCTTGCCGGAACGGAAAAGCAGGGGGAGGGCGCGCCGCCGGGCAGCGCGTTCTTTTATGCCTCGGTCCGCGACCTGCTGGCAGGCAAGATCAGATCCGGCGAACTGCCTGCCGGCACGGTCCTGAAGGAAGCGCCGATCTCTGGCCAATTGGGGATGAGCAGGGCGCCCGTGCGCCGGGCGCTGATCCTGCTGGCCGAAGACGGCCTTATCACCCCGGCGGCGGGGCAGGGCTATGTGGTGGGCGGATCGCGCACCCCCCTGCGCCTGTCGTCCCGCCGCCTGCACGAGATCCTGACGGCCCAGGCCGACGACATCGGCCGCACCGCGTCGTGGGAACGGATCTTTTCCCAGGTGGCCGAGGCCGTGACCGCCTGCATGCCCTTTGGCACCTTTCGCATTCAGGAAAGCGAGCTTGGCGATTTCCACAATGTCAGCCGCACCGTCGCGCGCGAGGTGCTGTGGCGCCTGATGGACCGGCGCCTGATCGAGAAGAACCGGAAGTCCCACTGGATCGTCGGCCAGATGACCGCGCGGGATCTGCGCGACACGCTGCAGATGCGCCGCCTGCTGGAACCCGAGGCATTGTCCCAGGTCGCCCCCGACTGGGCCGAGGCCCGGTCGGACGCGCTGCTGGCCCGGGTCGAGGCCGCGATCGCCGCCTTTCCGGCCTGCGGGGCGGCGGTGGTCGATCACCTGGAGGCGGCGATGTTCGTGGATATGTATGACGGCGTGCGCAATTCGCGCCTGCTGGGGTCGATCCGGCGCAACCAGTTGTCCCTGCTGGTCCCGCGCCTGTTCCGGCGGCATTTTCCGATCATCGACGACCTGCCCGCCCTTCACGAATATGCCGGGATCCTGCGCTATCTTCGGCAAGGGGACGTGCCGCAGGCACGCGATGTCCTGCACCGCCACCTGGTCCGGGTCGAAGCCCTTGTGCTGGCGCGGCTGCGCGTCCTGTCGCTGCTGGAGCCGCCCGATATGCCCCCCTATATGACGCCCGTTTACAGGGACCGCGATGGCTAGGGCGTTGCGCGTAATCGGAACATCGGCCACCCTGACCGAGGCCTTGCGGCGCCAGGCCCATGCCGATCTGGAATTTCCCGTTGAATTCGAGGTGCTGGACGGCCTGTCCTGCCAAAGCCGGGGCGTGTTGTCGCCGGAAAGCTATGACGTTTACGACCAATGGTTTCATTCGCTGGACCTGTTGTGGACGGCAGGGTCGATCCAGGCCATCGACACAGGGCGCATCCGGCATTGGCCGCAGGTCCGGGCGTCGGGGGTCTTTGCGGATGGCGGGCAGGGGTTCGGGACGCGCCCGGCCGACATCCTGTTCGTCCAGCCCGATCGCAGCCTGTCGGCCGCGCCCGGCCGGGCGATCTCGATGCTGCCCACGACGTATAACGTGGACAGCTTCGCCTATGCGCCGGAACTGGCGGCACGCCGCCGTCCGGGCGAACCCGAAAGCTGGGCCTGGCTGCTGGACGACCGCTGGCACGGGCGCTGCGCCCTCAGCCTGGATCCGGCCGCCAGTGCCATGGAACTGGCGCTGGCCGTCCAGGCCGCCGGGCTGATGCGCGTCGGCGATCCGGGCTGCCTGGCCATCGAGGAGATCGACGAGATGTTCGGGCACCTGATGGCCCGCAAGCGCAGCGGCCATTTCAGCCGCTTCTGGACATCGGCCGAGGATTCGATGCGGCTTGTGTCCGCATCGGGCTGCGTCCTGTCCTCGCTGTGGTCCCCGGCCTATTACGGCATGAGGGCGCTTGGCCATGACCTGACCTATGCCGCCCCGGTCGAAGGCTATCGCGGCTGGCATTCCGGGATGTGCCTGTCGGCGGCCACGGAAGGTGAAGGGCTGGAGATGGCCTATCGTTACCTGAACTGGTGGCTGGACGGCGTGCCCGGGGCGATCATGGCGCGGCAGGGATATTATATCTCAGTCCCGGAACCGTTGCGCGACACACTGACGGACGGGGAATGGGATTACTGGTATGGTGGCCTGCCCGCCGCCCAAGACCTGACGGACAGGTCGGGCCGGATCGTTGTCCATGCGGGCGAAACCCGTGAAGGCGGCGGCTATCGCCAGCGTTTGTCCAAGGTCGCGGTCTGGAGCACGATCATGCCGGAACACAACTATCTGGTCCGGCGCTGGCACGAATTCCTTCAGGCGTAAGGGCGGGGGACGGGCAATCCGGTTCCCACCAGCCCCCCGCCAGCCCGGTGTCAGATGTCGAAGTTGCTGGGCAGCACGATCATGTCGCGGATCGTGACGTTGCGCGGGCGCGTCAGCATGAACATCAGCGCGTCCGACACCTCGGTCGGTTCAATCAGCGCGCCGGCGTCCTTCATGCGTTGCAGCCGTTCCGGTTCCCAGTCCGACAGCAAGGCCGAGATGACCGGCCCGGGCGATACCTGGCCCACGCGGATGCCGTGGCCCATCAGCTGCCGGCGCATGGTCTGGACAAAGCAGGTGACGGCCCATTTCGACGCGGAATAGACCGGCTCGACATGGATCGGTGCATGGCCCGCGATGGAGCAGGTCACAACGATGTCGCCGGTCTTGCGGCCGATCATGTGCGGGGCCACGGCGTGGACGTTCTTCATCACCGCATTGACATTCAGGTTTAGCATCCGGTCAATGGCGGCGGGATCCGTGTCGATCAGGTCGCCGCCGATATAGCTGCCGGCATTGCAGGCCATGATGTCGATATGGCTTACTTTTTCCAGGATTTCGGGCACCATCGCGTTGCAGCTGTCGGCATCCAGCAGGTCGGTCACCTGCGCCACCGCGTTTTCGCCCAACTGGCCTGTCAGGTCGGTCAGGGCGTCCTTGTTGCGGTCCACCATGACCACGCGCGCGCCTGCCGCCAGCAGGGCCTGGGTCGTGGCAAGGCCGATGCCCGAAGCGGCCCCGGTGACAACGGCGATCTTGCCGTGAAGTTCTGCGGACATGGAAAGCTCCTTCATCTTGCGGGGGTGGTCCCCGCGGGTCTTTTCGGTTTGGCAGGGTCGGGTCAGACGGCCAGGAAGCCGCCGTCCACGGCCAGGACGGCGCCGGTGACCATGGCGGCGTCTTCGGACAAGAGCAGGGCGATGGACCGGGCCACGTCCTCGGCCTCGGCAAAGCGGCCAAGGGGGTGGCGTGCCATCATGGGCGCGCTTTTGGCGGGGTCTGACCAGGCCTCGGCGGCCAGTTCAGTCATGGTCACGGTGGGCGCGACGGCCGCGACGCGGATGCCGTGGGGGCCAAGCTCTCGGGCCATGACGCGGGTGGCGCCCTCCAGCCCGGCCTTTGACGCGGCATAGCAGACGTGATCGGAAAACCCGCGATGGCCCGCGATGCTGGTCACGTTGACGATGGCGCCGCCGCCGCCCGCGGCAATGCGGGCGCGGGCGAATTCCTGGGCGCAGATCAGCGCGCTGCGCAGGTTGATGTCCATCACCGTGTCATACCCCGCATCGGTCATGTCCAGCAGGCTTTCCAGCACATTGGTGCCCGCGCAGTTCACCAGGAAATCGCAGGTGGCCGCCTGGGCCATCGCCGCGCGTGCGGCACCGGGGTCGGACAGGTCGGCCGCGATGCCCTGGCTGCCGGTATCCCTGGCCAGGCTGTCCAAGTCGGACCGGGTGCGGCTGATCGCCACGACCCGTGCGCCGCGCGCGGCCATCAGCAGGGCGGTGGCCCGGCCGATGCCCTTGCCGGCGCCGGTGATGATGACGGATTTGCCTTGGAACTGCATGGGACGCCTTACGAATGGGACGGGCCGGTCGCGGCCTGGTCGGGGGAAAAACGGTTCAGGCAGGCCTGAGTTTGCGCGCGGATGCTGCGGGCCACGTCCTGCAAGGTGGTAAAGGCCGCGTGGCGCGCATCGTGCAGGTGGCGGACCGGGCCGGTTGCGGGATGATGGGTGGCCGCAACCGACGACATGGCGGGCATCGCGGTGCCAATATCGGGGAAAGCCCCCGCCGCGACTGCGGCCAGGATCGCCGAACCCAGCAGCACCGGTTCGTCGCAGGCGGTGACATCCACCGGCAGGCCGGTCGCATCGGCCAGGATCTGGCGGATCAGGGGATGCCTGCCCGCGCCGCCGCTGATGGCGATGCGGTCCACGCCCGCGCCATGGGCCGCTTGCGTCTCGACGATCTGGCGCAGCCCGTGGCCCAGCCCGCAGACACCCGCGACATACAGCGCCACTAGGGACTGCACGTCGCTGTCCATCCCCAGGCCCAGGATCGCCGCGCGGGCATGAGGATCGGCAAAGGGTGCGCGGTTGCCCAGGAATTCGGGAACCACATGAAGATGGGCCGCCAGCCGCACCGCCTGGGACGCATCGCCCGCCTGGGCCAGGGCGGCGTCTGCCAGCCATTCGGGCAGGGATTTCCCGTCCGCCCCGGCAAGGGCCGTGGCGGCGTCATGGGCGGGATGCAGCGTCAGCAGATGGTCGATGGCTGCGCCTGCCGCCGATTGCCCGCCCTCGTTCAGCCAGGCCCCCGGCACCATGGCCGAGAAATACGGCCCCCAGACCCCCGGCACGAAGGCCGGATCCAGGGTCGTGGTCATCGTGCAGGACGAGGTGCCGAAGACATAGCCCAGGGTGCTGACCGGATTCTGAGGCCCGCCGCGCGCGGCGACCGTGCCGATGCCGCCCGCATGGGCGTCGATCAACCCCGCCGCCACCGCGATCCCGGCAGGCAGTCCCATGGCCCGTGCCGCGTCCGGCGTCAGCCCCCGGCCCAGCGGGGTGCCGGGCGGCACCACCTGGGTGCCGATGCGGACAAAGCCTTCCTCTGCCAGTTCCCCCAGCCCGATGCCGTGGAAATAAGCGGCGTCCCAGCGGCCTTCATGCGCCAGATAGGTCCATTTGCAGGTGACGGTGCAGGTGGACCGCGCCGTGCTGCCGCTGGCCTTCCAGGTCAGGAAATCGGTCAGGTCGAAGAAATGCCGGGCGGCGCCGAATATCTCGGGGCGGTGTTCCTTCAGCCACAGCAGCTTGGGCGTCTGCATTTCAGGAGAGATGCGCCCGCCCACGTATTTCAGGACGTCATGCCCCCCCGCATTGATCCGCGCCGCCTGGTCCACGGCCCGGTGATCCATCCAGACGATGATGTCGCGTTCGGGATGGTCGGCATCGCCCAGGCCCAACGGCCCGTCGCCCGCCACTACCAACGAACAGGTGGCGTCAAAGCCGATGCCCGTGACTCTGCCGGGATCGATCCCCGCGCGGCCCAGGGCTGTGCGCGTGGCCGCGCACACCGCATCCCAGACCTGGGCGCTGGATTGTTCGGCGATGTCCCCGCCGGGGCGGTGCATCGCGATATCGGCCTTGCCTGTTCCCAGCAGCGCGCCTTGCGCGTCGAACACCCCGGCCCTGGCGGATCCGGTGCCCACGTCGATGCCGATGAAATGCGTTCCCATGGCCTTGTCCCCGCCTAGCGCCATTCGCGGCCGATATAGATGGCCAGCAGGATGATCAGGCCCTTGATCACGTCCTGCATATAGGGGTTGATCCCCACCAGGTTCAGGCCGTTGTTCAGGATGCCCAGCAGCACCGCGCCGATCAGCGTGCCCAGGATCAGCCCGCGCCCGCCCGCAATGGCCGTGCCGCCCAGCACCACGGCGGCGATGGCGTCCAGTTCGAAGCCCACGCCCGCATTGGGCTGGCCGCTCATCAGCCGGCCGGTCAGCACGATCGCCGCCAAGGATGCCGTCACGCCCGAGATGGCAAAGACCGCCAGCTTGACCCGCCGCGTCCGCACGCCCGACAGGCGGGCCGCAGTCTCGTTCCCGCCGATGGCATAAACATGGCGGCCAAAGGGGGTGCGTTGCAGCAGAACCCAAGCCAGCGCATAGACAATCACCATGATCACCACCGGAACCGGGATGATGCCGATGCGGCCCACCCCGAACCACGACACCCAGCCGGGCAACCCGCTGATCGGATAGCCGCCGGAATAGATCAGCCCCAGGCCCCGCGCCATGCCCATGGTCGCCAGGGTCACGATGATCGCGGGCATCCGGCCCCAGGCGACCAGGGCGCCGTTGAACAGGCCCAGCCCCAGGCCCACCAGCAGGGCCGCGATCAGCCCCACCCCGCCCGGCAGGCCCATGTTGACCATCAGGCCCGCCGCGATGGTGCCCGACAGCGCCATGACCGCGCCCACCGACAGGTCGATGCCGCCGGTCAGGATGACAAAGGTCATGCCCACGGCCAGGATGGCCACCACCGACACCTGCCGCAGCACGTTCAGGATGTTGTTCAGGGTGAAGAAGTTGTCGCTGGCAAAGGCCATCAGGATCGACACCACGATCAGCCCGACCAGGGGCAGGGCCAGCGGCGAATGGAACAGCCAGTCCAGTGCGGCGCGGCGCCCCTTGCCGGGGGCCTCGGTTGCGGTGTTGGCGTCATGCGACATGATCGACCCTCCCGGTCGTTGCGTGGGTCATGATTTCCTCGGATGTGATGGCGGCGCCCTCGACGGTGGCCACGATGCCGCCCGACCGGAACACGCAAACCCGGTCGGACATGCCGATGATTTCGGGAAGCTCGGACGAGATCATGATGATGGCGCAGCCCCGCGCGGTGAAGTCGCGCATCAGCTGATAGATTTCGGCCTTGGCGCCCACGTCGATGCCGCGCGTCGGTTCGTCGAAGATCAGGATCTGCATGTCGTGGTTCAGCCAGCGGGCGATGACGACCTTTTGCTGGTTGCCGCCCGACAGCGTATCGACGCGCGCATCCGGTCCCTGGGCCTTGACGCGGACCTGGTCCATCGCCGTCCGGGTAAAGGCGCGTTCCTTCTTGAAGTCGATGAACCAGTGGCCCTGGCGGTATTTGCCGTAATTGTTCAACGACAGGTTCTGCAGGATCGAAAAGCTGGTGATCAGCCCCTGTTCCTTGCGGCTTTCGGGCAAAAGGCCGATGCCATGGGCCAGCCCGTCGGCGGGATCGTTCAGCCGGGTCCGGACGCCGTCCACCCTGACCTTGCAGCGCGCGGCGGGATAGGCGCCCAGGATCGACAGCACGGTTTCCGTCCGCCCCGATCCGACCAGCCCGGCAAAGCCCAGGATCTCTCCGGCGCGCAGCTGGAAGGACGATACCGGGCCGCCCCGTCGCAACTGAACCTCCTCGACCTCCAGCACGGTCTTGGCCGCGGGGGCGGGGGCAGGCTTGGGGGGAAAGCTGTTCTCGATCCGGCGGCCGACCATCATTTCGACCAGGCGGTCGGTGGTGATTCCCGCCACGTCGCAACTGGCGACATATTCGCCGTCGCGCAGAACGGTGATGCGGTCGCAAATCTGGAAGATTTCCTCCAGGTGATGCGAGATGAAGACAATGGCCACGCCCGCCGCGCGCAGTTCGCGCATGACCTTGAACAGATGCTCGACCTCGGTCGGGGTCAGGGTGGCGGTGGGTTCGTCCAGAACCAGGATGCGCGCGTCCAGCGACAGCGCCTTGGCAATTTCCACGAACTGCTGTTCGGCCACCGACAGGCGGGCGACCGGGACATCCAGCGGCAGGTCGACCTCCAGCTTGCGCAGGATCGCCTGGGCCCGGCTGCGCATCGCCTTGCGGTCCAGAAGGCCCAGGGGGGTCTTCAATTCGCGCGCCAGGAACATATTCTCGACGGCGGTCAGATAGGGGATCAGGCTGAATTCCTGAAAGACGATGCCAATGCCCGCCGCGATCGCCTCGTCGTAATTGGCGAACTTGCGGTCCTGGCCCTCGACGACGATGCGGCCCTCGCTGGGCTGGATGATGCCGCAGACGATCTTCATCAGGGTCGACTTGCCCGCGCCGTTTTCGCCCAGCAGGGCGTGAACCTCGCCCGCCTTCACGTGCAGGTCGACGCCGTGCAGAACCTCGATCCGGCCGAAGCTTTTTCGTATTCCCTTCAGTTCAAGCATGAAGGCCCCCTTGGCTGATCGAAGGGCCGCGCCCCCGGAACAGGGACGCGGCCAGGTTCACGGCTGGCTTACCAGCTGAAATCGGCGGCGTTCTCGCTGTCCACGGTGCGCACGTCGATCGGCACTTCCGCCGGGACCACGCGGGCGCCCCAGTATTGCGCCAGCGCCATGCCCAGGCCCACGCGGACCTGATCGCGGGGGAATTGCGCGGTGGTCTGGATGAAGGCGGTGCCGTCGGCGATGGCCTTGACGGCTTCCGGCGCGCCATCGACCGAGGTCAGCTTGATGTCGCGGCCCGATCCCTGGATCGCCGCCAGGGCGCCCATCGCGCCGCCGTCGTTGACCGAGAAGATGCCCGCAAGGTTCGGATGCGACTGGATCATGTTTTCCACCACGCCAAGCGCGACCGAACGGTCCTGACGGCCGTTCTGGGTGTCCACAAGCGTGATCCCCTCGCTTTCGGCCAGGGCGGCCTTGCAGCCTTCGACGCGTTCCAGGATCGGCACGACCGGGATGCCGTCCAGGATCGCGACCTCGCCCTGGCCGCCAAGCGCCTCGGCCAGGTATTTGCACGACTGATAGCCCGCGTCGCGGTTCTTCGACCCCACGAAGGTATCCACCGGGCCGCTGGCATTGGCGTCCACCGCCACCACGATCACGCCCTGGTCCTTGGCCATGCGCACGGCCGATTCCACGCCCGCGCTGTCGGTCGGGTTCAGCAGCAGGATGTCGATGCCCTGTTGCAGCATATCCTCCACGTCCGAGATCTGCTTGGCCACGTCATGGCCCGCGTCGGTGACGATCACCTCGGCCCCGATCTGGGCGGCGGCCTCGTTCAGGGCCTCCTGCATGGACACGAAGTAAGGGTTGTTCATTTCCTGGAACGTCATGCCGATCTTCAGCGCGTCGTCCTGTGCCGCGGCCAGGCTGGCCGAGGCGGCAAGAAGGGCCGCGGCGGATGCGGTCTTCAGCAGGGTCTTCATGGGTCGTCCTCCCGTTGATGGAACTGGCAGTCTTCCCCCCGGCACGTCCGGCGATGCGCGGGCCGTGTTCGGGGGGTATGGGTTTTGTGCGGCGGGTCAGCTGGCCATGCGGATCGTCTGGTTGGCCGCAAAGGTTGCGCGGAATTCCGACGGCGACATCTTCTTCAGCTTGAGGAAATGGCGATTGAAGTTCGACAGGTTCGAAAAGCCCACGTCATAGCAGATGTCGGCCACCCGGGCGTCCGGGTCGGACAGCAGCATATGGCAGGCCAGGTCGATGCGCAGCTGGTTGCGATAGCGCACCAGCGTCGTGCCGGTATGGCGCTTGAAGGACCGGGAAAAGGCGCTTTGGCTTTGTCCGGTCAGCCCCGCCAGTTCGGATTCGCTGACCGTTTCCAGCAGGTTTTCGCGCAAATGGCCGATGGCCCGGTTCATGGCCGATTCCTCGGCCCGCTCCATGTCCAGCACGAAGCTGAGGCTGGCCAGGGTCTGCGACTTCGGTGCGGTCGCCAGCAGGTCGAGGATCTGGAAGAACAGCCCCAGCCTGCGCACGCCCCGCGCCTCGATCAGGGCGCGCATCAGGGGGCGGACGGCGCGGCTGGTGTCTTCGCCGAACAACAGGCCCCGGCGGCTGCGCTCCAGAAGATGGCGCACCCCCTCCATTTCCGGGAAGGCGTCGCTTGCGGCGTCGATAAAGCTTTCGGGGAACTGGATCACCTCGGTCCGCTGGGGCACGATTTCGCCCGGGCGGATGGCGCTGATCCAGTTCTGCGGCAGGTTCGGACCGGTCATGATCAGCTGGCCGGGACCGAATTCGCCCACATGATCGCCGATATAGAACTTGCCCGTGGTCGCGACGACCAGGTGAATTTCGTATTCGGGATGGAAATGCCACCGCACCGTGCGGAACGGATAGCCGTGCTTCCAGGCGGCAAAGGATTCGCCCTTGCGGATATGGACCAGTTCCAGATCGGGTTGCATCGGTTCCTCCCCTCCGCGCCAGCACGGCTTGCCTTGGGCAATGCCGGCCCCTCCTTGGGCGCTGCATCATTGGTATCATGGCCGGGGCGCGACCCTCCACGACGCCACAGGAAATATTCCGATACTTTTTTGCCGTATCCTGCGGAAATATCATTAGCCGGGATTTGGCAGTGCGGCCCAAGGCGATGCTGCAATGCCGCATTATGCCGCAAAGCGGCGAAAAATGGGGCGAAATCCGGGGGCATAATGGGCGATCAGGGGCAGATAGCTGTTGCCTACAGCAGATAACGGCATCAGGGCGCCTTATACTTTCCCGCAGTCTTTGCTAGCAGGTTCGTATCAGGCGCCCTGCGCGGCGTTTCAGGCGTGAGGCATCTGGATCTGGATCTTCACGTCGGTTTCGCGTGCTTCGACGGCGCGGTCAAAGGCGGCGATGCTGTCGGCAAAGGGCAGGGTCGCGGAAATCAGCGGCTTCAGATCGACCTTGCCCGCCGCGATCAGCGAGATCGCCCGGTCATAGACATTGGCATAGCGGAACACGGTTTCCACCCGCAGTTCCTTGGCTTGAAGGCCGACGATGTCGAAGGGCACCGGATCGACCGGCATTCCCACCAGCACGATGGTTCCGCCCGGGCGGGCAAGCTGCGGCAGCCCCAGGATCGCGGGGGCCGCGCCCGAACATTCAAAGACCACATCCGCGCCCCAGCCGTCGGTCGCCTGGGCGATTGCCTGGGCCGCGGGGGTGGGGCGGATGTTGATCGTCTCGATTCCCGGATAGGCGCCGATGATGTCCAGCTTGGGTTGCGCCAGATCGGCCACGAAGACCTTGGCGCAGCCCCCTGCCAAGGCGGCCAGGGCGGTCATCATGCCGATGGGACCGGCCCCCAGGACCAGGCCGGTATCGCCGGGCTGGATGCGCGCCCGCATCGCGGCCTGCATCCCGATGGCAAAGGGTTCGACCATGGCGCCTTCTGCAAAGGACACGCTGTCCGGCAGGCGATAGGTGAAGGCGGCCGGATGCACGACCTGCGGCGTCAGGCAGCCATGGACCGGCGGCGTCGCCCAGAACCGCACGGCCGGATCGACGTTGTAGATCCCCAGCTTGGACGCGCGGGATGTCTGGTCGGGGATCCCCGGCTCCATGCAGACGCGGTCGCCGATCTTCAGGTGGGACACCTGGCTGCCCACCTCGACCACGGTGCCGGATGCCTCGTGGCCCAGGACCATGGGATCGGTGACCACAAAGGGGCCGATCTTGCCATGCGTATAGTAATGCACGTCCGATCCGCAGACGCCCACGGTATGCACGGCGATGCGCACATCGGTGGGCGACAGATCCTGATCCAGGTCGATGTCGCGCAACGACAGCTTGCCCTTGCGTTCCAGCACCAGTGATGTCGGCATATGGTTTCCCCCCAAAAAGACTGTGCCGCCACCATGGACGGTTTTGCGGCGCTTGACCCCCGTGAATGAAGGGCAGGCGCGCCTTGTGTAAATCCCCCGGCATGGGGAAAAGACGCAAAATTTCCGTTTTCGGAAAAAAACTACCGCTTGCCGCAAACCGGCTGGCAGCGGCTGTCTTGGCGCCCAGCCCGCGCATTGCACGAAACCCATGGGCGTGGTTCGGTATTGTCGTTGGATAGCCTGCGGCCTCCCGCCGGCGGAAAGCGAGGTTCAATGAGCCAACCCTATTGCGGACCGGGCGTTGCGCCTGACGGGTTGTGGGCGGCCTGGAATGTCGATCCGCCTCTGCTGGCCGGACTGGCGGTCCTTTCCGTGGTCTTGTGGCGGCAAGGAAACGGCAGGGCCGGGGGCATTGCCGTCCTGGCACTTGCGGTTGCCTTTGTGTCGCCGCTGTGCGCGCTGACCGTATCGCTGTTTTCGGCCCGCGCGCTGCATCATCTGGTTCTGGCGGGGGTGGCCGCGCCCGCACTGGCTCTGGCCTGGCCCTTGGCTGCGCGCGCGCCTGCGCAGGCCGGGGCTACGGGAATGGCCCTGGCGATGGGGGCCTGGCACCTGCCTGTGGTTTATGACGCGATCTGGCGGTCCGATGCGGTTTACTGGCTGATGCAGGCGGCGCTGTTCCTGCCTGCCTGGGCCTTCTGGTCGGCGGTGCTGACCGGCCCGCGTTCCTCGGTGCTGGGCCACAGTTTCCTGACAATGGGCCTGGCCGGGCTGATGGGCCTGCTGGGCGCGGTGCTGACCTTCGCGCCCGCTGTTCTTTACATCCAGCACGTCGATGGCGCCGCGCCTTGGGGCCTGACGGCGCTTGACGACCAGCGGCTGGCCGGGCTGATCCTGTGGGTGCCGGGCTTCCTGCCAATGGCCGCTTTTGCGGGCTGGATGCTGCGGCAAGGCTGGCAGCGGGGCTTTGCGGCATGATCGCGGCGCTGAAGGCCATTCACATCGCGGCGATGCTGTGCTGGTGCGCGGGTCTGGTCGCGCTGCCGCTGCTGTTGATGAGCTATGGCCACGCGCGGCGGCAGGTCCGCTATTCCGAATTTCGGCTGCTGACGCATTACGGCTATGTCGCCTTTGCCACCCCGGCGGCGGTGATCGCCGTTGTGGCGGGAACCGCGCTGATCTTCGCGGCCGGGGTGTTCGACCTGTGGCTGATCGCCAAGCTGGCCTTTGTCAGTTTCATGGCGCTGGCCCATGCCTGGCTGGGGCACCTGATCGAACAATCCGGCCTGCAGCGTTATGGCCGGGGAACCGATCCCACCAAGGGTTACGAGATGCCCTATCCCGGGATCGCGCTGGCCGTGATCCTGCCCGCCATCGGGGCGATCCTGTGGCTGGTTCTGGCCAAGCCCGACCTGTCATGGGTGGCGGACCTGCTGCCCGCCTTCATGCAGGAACCAAGGGGTCAGTTGCCGTGATCCTGTTGCGTCCCGATCTGATAGTCGAAGACCAGCTTGCCGCCGTGCCAGCCGGTGATCGTGGTCATCAGCAAGCCCAGGGCGGAAATCAGGATCCCAACCGGCAACACCGCCTGTTCGGGGTTGGGGAGGCGATAGCCCCAGTTGGCGCCCAGCACCGACAAAAGCGTGCAGGCCAGGATGAAATGCGTCCAACTGGGCGCGCGGATGCGGATGCCGGGGACGATCAGCAATTCGACCGTGCCGCTGATGCCTGCCAGGACGCCCATGACAAAGCCGATGCCTGCCGTCCAGACGGCGGCGCGCGGCCAGAATGCGTCGCCCGTCCACCAGAACATCGCGTCGGCGCCGAAGGTCAGGAACGCAAGCGCGATGGGATAGGTGATCAGCATCGCGTGCAGCGGATGGCCCGCGATCGCGAACCTGGATTCGGTGTCGTTGAAAGCGGAATGTTCCTCGATCGGGTCGGACAAACGGCGGCGTTGCCGCCAGGTTCGCTTTGGTCGCATCGGCATCATCCTTGGGCTTTGCGCAAGGGGAAGCTTTGCACGGCCCTTGCGGTTCCCGTGCTTGCCGGGTGCGGGGGCGGGGCAAGCACGCTGGCCCCCGCGGGACCGGCGGCGGCACAGATCGCGATGCTGTGGTGGGCCATGCTGGCCGGTGCCGCGGTGATCACGGCCCTGGTCCTGGCGCTGGCGGGCCTTGCGCTGTGGCGCGGCCCGCGCCCGACGGGAGAGCGCGGCTGGACGATCTGGTGGGGCCTGGGCTTTCCCATGTCGGTTCTTGCGGTCCTGCTGGGATTTGCCCTGTGGGCAGGCGAACGGATGATCGCGCGGAGTGACGGCGCCCTGCAGGTCGAGGCCGAGGCCTATAACTGGGGCTGGCGCTTTACCCAGCCCGGCCCGGACGGGCCGGTCGTCACCGAAGGGATCCTGTATGTCCCCGCAGGCCACCCCTTCGACATCGTGCTGACCAGCCCCGACGTGATCCATTCGTTCTGGGTGCCGCAGTTGGGCGGCAAGATGGACGCGATCCCCGGCCATCGCAACATCCACCGCCTGATGGCCGACGCCCCCGGCATCCACGAAGGGCTGTGCGCCGAATTCTGCGGCCTGGGCCACGCCGCCATGCGGTTCGAGGTGGTGGTCTATGATCCCGCCGCCCCGCCTCCCTTCCTTTCAGCCGAAAGCCGTCCATGACCGCAGATCTGCAGCCCGTCGCGCCGAACCCGCCCCAAAAGGCCCTGCGGCTGCACCGGCAGTTGGAGGGGGTCTGGTCCGACCTGCCGGGGTGGCGGGGCGCGCTTGCCTCGGTCAATCACACCACGATCGGGCTGCGGTTCATGGCGACCTCGTTCGTGTTCTTTGCCGTCGGCGGCGTGCTGGCGATGCTGATCCGGGCGCAGCTTGCCACGCGGGACGGGGCGTTCCTGGATACCGCGCTGTATAACCAGATCTTCACGATGCACGGCAGCATCATGATGTTCCTGTTTGCCATTCCCATGCTGGAAGGGCTGTCCATGTGGCTGCTGCCCAAGATCCTGGGCGCGCGCGACATGGCATTCCCCCGGTTAGGGGCGCTTGGATACTGGTGCTATCTGTTCGGCGGCACGATCATCCTGGCGTCCTTGCTGTTCGGCGTGGCGCCCGATGGCGGCTGGTTCATGTATGTGCCGCTATCGGGCAAGACCCATACCCCCGGCATCAGCGCCGATGTCTGGCTGCTGGGGGTGACATTCGTCGAGATTTCGGCCGTGGCGGCGGCGGTCGAGATCATCGTGACGATCCTGCGCCTGCGCGCGGCGGGGATGGCGCTGACCCGGATGCCGCTGATGGGCTGGTATATGCTGGGGACGGCCGCGATGATGCTGGTGGGCTTTCCGCCGCTGATCCTGGGGTCCATCCTTCTGGAACTGGAACGCGCTTTCGACTGGCCGTTCTTCGACGTGCTGCGCGGCGGCGACCCGCTGCTGTGGCAGCACCTGTTCTGGCTGTTTGGCCATCCCGAGGTTTACATCATCTTCCTGCCCGCCGCCGGTGTCCTCTCGACGATCATTCCAGTCTTCGCGCGCGTGCCGATCCTGGGTTACGGCGCCATCGTCGCGGCGATCGTCGGGCTGGTGTTCCTGTCATTCGGGCTGTGGGTGCATCATATGTTCACGGTGGGCATCCCGCATATGGCGCTTGCGTTCTTTTCCGCCGCCTCGGCCCTGGTGGCGGTGCCCACCTCGGTCCAGATTTTCTCCTGGATCGGGACCATGTGGGCGGGGCGGGTGGAACTGCGGCTGCCGATGCTGCACGTGATCGGCTTCTTCCTGACCTTTGTCATGGGCGGGCTGACCGGGGTGATGCTGGCCATGGTGCCCTTCAACTGGCAGGCCCATGACACCCACTTCGTCGTGGCGCACCTGCATTACGTCCTGGTGGGCGGCTTTGTCTTTCCGATGATGGCGGGCGTCACCTATTGGATGCCGATGATCAGCGGCCGGTTCCGGGTGCGCGCCCTGGGCGAGGCTGCGTTCTGGCTGATCCTGCTGGGCTTTCACGGCACCTTTTTCCTGATGCACCTGACCGGGCTGCTGGGGATGCCGCGCCGGATCGACCGTTACCCGGACAACCCGGAATGGGAATGGCTGAACCTGATATCCTCGGTGGGCGGAATGGTGATGGCGATGGGCTTTGCCCTGTTCGTCCTGGACATCGCGATGCAATGGCTTTTCGGGCGGCGCAGCTACCGCAATCCCTGGCGGGCCGATACGCTGGACTGGGCCATGGCGCTGCCCGCGCCGTCCTATAACTTTGCCTCGCTTCCCGGACCGGGGCGGTGCGACGCAGGCGCGGTCCTGCCACTGGCGCGGGGCGAGGGGCTGCTGCCCGGTGCGCCCCGCACCCGGCGAGAGGTTCTGGTGACCGACGGGGGAACGGGCCGCCCCGACCACGTTGCGGTGGTGCCGGGCAATACGATGCTGCCGATCTGGACCGCCGCCGCGCTTGGCAGTTTCTTCCTGCTGATGCTGGCGGGGCTTTACTGGCTGACGCCGCTGGCTGTTGCGGCGGTGCTGTGGGCCGGATGGCACTGGGGCGGGTTCATGGGCAGCCCGCGCGACGCCGCACCGATCCCGGTGGCGCCGGGATTGGCCCTGCCGGAACATTGGCAGGTCCGCCGGACCCTTGCCTACAGCGGCACGGTGACGCTGCTGGTCGCAGGCGGCACGCTTTATGCCTCGCTGTTGTTCGGCGTGGGGTTCCTGACCGTGATCGCCCCGAACTGGCCTGCCCCGGACAGCGGCCTGACCCTGGGCGCCCTGCTGACCGCCGGGGCCGCGCTGCTGGCCATGGCCGGGGCCACGCTTGCCGCCATCTTGGCCGAAACGCGCCGGGCTGATCCCCTTGGTGTCACGGTGGCCCTTGCCGGGGTGTTGGCCGCGGGACTGGCCGTGGCGCTGCTGGGCGTGCTGGCCTGGCAACTGGACGATCCCCGCCGCCATGCCCGCGACGCCCTGCGCGCGGTGCTGCTGGGCCATGCCGGGTTTTACGGGGTCGTCACGCTGATGCTGGCGCTGCGCAGCCTGTGCGATGCCCGGCAGGGGCGGACCAGCCGAATGCGCCGGGGTGCCGCGCCGGTCTGGCAGTTGTTCCAGGCGTTCTGGCTGGCCACGTCCGTCCTGTCGCTGGGCGTCGTGGCCTTGCAGGAGATCGGCTGATGGCCTGGGTCGCGCGCATGCTTGCCGGGCCGATGCTGTGGGGCGCGCTGTTTTCCGCGGTCTATGGGTTGCATGGCCTGGGATGCGCCCTGGAGTGGCCTGCGCGCGCAACCCCGTTCGGCCCCTTGCATCCGGTGGGCATGATCCTGCTGTGGCTGGCCGGGCTGGCCCTGCACGGGGGGCTGATCCTGTGGAACCGGATGCCGGGCACCGGCCGGCAGAACCTGCTGGTCCGGTCGGGCAACTGGGTGGGCGCAGTGGCCAGTGCGGTGACGCTGCTGCCGGTCATCTTCACCTCGACCTGCGGATGAAGATCCGCCAGATGGTAATGGGCGCCTGCTGCCCCCTGGAGAATGCATGAAACCCGACATCCTGATCGCCTATCCCCTGCAACCCCGCTTCATGGACGACCTTGGCGCACGCTATACCCTGCACTGGCTGGATCAGGCCGCCGACAGGGACGCCGTGCTGGCCCAGGCCGGGCCGGTCTGCACGGCCATGGTGGTGAACGGGCACGTGGCCGTCGATGCGGCATTGCTGGACCGGTTACCCGCCTTGCGGCTGGCCGCCTGTTCGTCGGCAGGCTTCGACATGATGGATCTGCCTGAAATGACGCGGCGGGGGATCACGCTGACCAACACATCCGTCGCGCTTGTGGATGATGTTGCCGATACGGCGATCCTGCTGATGCTGGCCGCGCGGCGGCGGCTGGTTGAGGGGGATGCCCATGTCCGTTCGGGCGACTGGGGACGGCAGGCGGCGTTTCCGCTGACCACCTCGACGGCGGGCAAGCGGGCAGGCATCCTGGGCCTGGGCAATATCGGCGCGGCCATAGCCCGGCGTTGCGAGGCGATGGGGCTGCGCATCGGCTATTCCGGCCGTAACGCCAAGCCGGGGGTGGATTACGCGTATTTCCCCGACCCCGTGGCCTTGGCGGACTGGGCCGACATCCTGATCGTCGCCACGCCGGGCGGGGCAGGGACCGCAGGGCTGGTATCGGCCGATGTGCTGCGCGCGCTTGGACGACGGGGCACGCTGGTCAATATCGCCCGCGGATCGGTCGTGGACGAGGCCGCGCTGATCGAGGCGTTGCGCGGCGGGGTGATCGCCCATGCGGGGCTGGACGTGTTCCTGAACGAACCCCATCCCGACCCGGCATTGACGGCGCTGCCAAATGTCACGCTGTATCCCCATCACGCCAGCGGGACCGAGGAGACGCGCGACCGCATGGCGCAACTGACGGTGGGCAACCTCGACGCGTTCTTCGCGGGCCGGCCGCTGCTGACCCCGGTGAACTGAACGTTCAGGGCGCCGCCCCGCCGGCGGCAGGTCGCGACCATCCTTGATCGTTTTCAGCACGATTGCAGGCTGGACGCGGTGCCGGTCTCGGTTAGGGGCGGAACGGTGGCGATCGGGAATGAGGCGCTTCTTGCGGGGGCGCGTCGGGGGCTGTAAACCCGCGCCGAACGAAAGGAAACCTCATGTCGATCACCGAGGATCAGGCCCGCAAGGTCGCCCATCTGGCGCGCATCGCCGTCGATGACGCCGCTTTGCCCGCGCTTGCGCGCGAGTTGAACGGCATCCTGCATTTCATGGAACAACTGTCCGAAGTCGATGTGACAGGCGTCGAACCCATGACCGGCGTCACACCCATGCGCCTGAAGCGGCGGCAGGATGCCGTGACGGCCGGCGGCATGGCCGACAAGATCCTGTCCAATGCCCCCGACGCGCGCGAGGGATTCTTTGCCGTTCCGAAGGTGGTGGAATGACTGACCTGAACACCCTGACCATTGCGGACGCGCGCGATGCGCTGCGCAAGGGCGACACCACCGCCGTCGAGTTGACCGAGGCCTGCCTTTCCGCCATTCAGGCCGCAGGCGCGTTGAACGCCTTTGTCCACGACACCCCCGACATGGCGCGCGACATGGCCCAGGCCGCCGATGCCCGCATCAAGGCGGGCGACGGCACCGCGCTGACCGGGATCCCGCTGGGCATCAAGGACGTGTTCTGCGTGAAAAGCGTGCCGTCGCAGGCCGCCAGCCGCATCCTGGAAGGGTTTCGCCCAGAATACGAATCCACCGTGACGCAGAACCTGTGGAACGCGGGCGCGGTGATGCTGGGCAAGCTGAACCAGGACGAATTCGCCATGGGTTCGGCCAACGAATCCAGCGTCTATGGCCCGGCGGTGAATCCGTGGAAGGTCGATGACCGGCAGTTGACGCCGGGCGGCAGTTCGGGCGGATCGGCGGCGGCGGTGGCCGCAGATCTGTGTCTGGCCGCGACCGGGACCGATACCGGCGGCTCCATCCGCCAGCCTGCGGCCTTTACCGGCATCGTGGGGCTGAAGCCTACCTATGGCCGGGTCAGCCGCTGGGGCGTGATCGCCTATGCGTCGTCCCTGGACCAGGCGGGACCGATGACCAAGACAGTGCGCGACGCGGCGATCATGCTGGGCGCGATGGCATCCGTCGATCCGCAGGATTCGACCAGTGCCGATCACCCGGTGCCCGATTACGAGGCCATGCTGACCGGCGACATCCGTGGCAAGCGGATCGGCATCCCGCGTGAATACCGCGTGGACGGGATGCCCCCCGAAATCGACGCGCTGTGGCACAAGGGTGCCGAGATGCTGCGGGACGCTGGCGCGGAAATCGTCGATATCAGCCTGCCGCACACGAAATACGCGCTGCCCGCCTATTACGTCATCGCGCCGGCCGAGGCGTCGTCGAACCTCGCCCGCTATGACGGGGTGCGCTATGGCCGCCGCGCCCGGCTGGGCCAGGGCGACGGCATTACCGATATGTATGAAAAGACCCGGGCCGAGGGTTTCGGCCCCGAGGTTCAGCGCCGCATCATGATCGGTACCTATGTTCTGTCGGCGGGCTTCTATGACGCCTATTACAACCGCGCCCGCAAGGTCCGCGCGCTGATCAAGCGCGACTTCGACATGGCCTTTGCCGATGGCATCGACGCGATCCTGGCGCCCACCACGCCCTCGGCCGCCTTTGGCCTTGGGGCCATGGACAGCAGCGATCCGGTGGCGATGTATCTCAACGACGTTTTCACCGTGACGCTGAACCTGGCCGGACTGCCGGGCATCGCGGTCCCCGTGGGTCTGGACAAGCAGGGCCTGCCCCTGGGCCTGCAGCTGTTCGGCCGCCCCTTCGAGGAAGGCGAGTTGCTGAACCACGCGCTTGTCCTGGAACGCGCCGCCGGATTTGTGGCCAAGCCCGGTCGCTGGTGGTAGGGTCGCGACAGTGGCATATTCAGGAGGCATGATGCGCGGCTGTCTGATCCTTTCGGTGCTGGCGCTTGCCGGCTGTGGCGAGCATCTGGGCTGGAACCCGAACTACAACTTCGGCCCGACCCGCTATGGCGAATACCGCGCCACACGAGAGGCGGCCCTGGTCACGGCCACGGAATCGCCCAAGACCATCCCGGTCGCCCGCCCCTTTTATGCGCCCACGGGGGCGGATATCGCGGGCCGCAGCCCGGTGCCGATCCCCGCGACCATGGGCGTGGACCGGGTACGGGTGGTCAAGCCTGCGATGGCCCCCGCCGCCCCCGTGCAAAGGCCCGACGCGCCGGTCGTGATCGTGCCCCCTTCCATGCGCACGGGCGACCAGCCGCCGCTGTGAGCGGAGGTTTCCCCAGTCCCAACCATGGCGACAGGCGCGGCCAGCGCCCCGAACTGATCGTGCTGCATTACACGGGCATGGCCGATGCCGCCGGCGCCCGCGCGCGCCTGTGCGATCCAGCAGCCCAGGTCAGCGCGCATTGGTTGATCCTGGAGGATGGCCGTGCCGAGGCCCTGGTCCCCGAGCATCGCCGCGCCTGGCACGCGGGCGCGGGATCCTGGCAAGGCCGGGACGACGTGAATTCCCGCTCGATCGGGATCGAGATCGCCAACCCCGGCGACCGCCCCTTTCCCCTGCGCCAGATGGACGGGGTTGCGTCGCTGTTGCGCGGCATCATGGACCGCTGGGGGATCGGACCCGATGGGGTGATCGGCCATTCCGACATGGCGCCGGGCCGCAAGATCGACCCTGGTCCCCGCTTTGACTGGCAGCGCCTGGCGTGCGAAGGCCTGGCCCTGCAAAGGGGCCGGGGACCGGACTTGCCTCTGGACGCCAGTCTGACCCGGATCGGCTATCCCCCCGTGGACGCCGCCGCCCGCCTTGCCGCCTTCCGCCTGCGCTTCCGCCCCTGGGGGCAGGGGGCGGAATGCGCCGCCGACCGCCGTTGCGCGACCTTTGTGGTGGCGTCCATGGGTGCTGCGAAGCGTGGCGCCGGGGTCTGAGATCACCGCTTGGAAAGCCTTTGGGGACCGCGCAAAAATTTTTGCACTGGCACCGAAATTTCCGCTTGCGCCCCTTTGCGGCTTTGCCTAAACACCGCCCCACGCCACCCGGCAAGACGGGCAGCGCAAGAAAGTGGCCCGTTCGTCTATCGGTTAGGACGTCAGGTTTTCAACCTGAAAAGAGGGGTTCGACTCCCCTACGGGCTGCCACTCACTATCCTTACATATTGATTTTATTGAACTTTTTAGAGGAAGTGTCCCACTGTTTTTGGGGTGTGGGACACTGCGCTTCTTTCGGGCCGCTTCTGCGCGCTCAAATCCCTGCGTCGCAAGCCGAGCGCGCTCAACGTTTTCTGTGTAGATGGCCGCGGTCCTTGGATCGCTGTGCGACAGACGGGACATGATTTCGTAAACAGAGCTTCCTGACAAGGCGAGCTCTTCTGCGACATACTTGCGGATACCGTGCTGGGACAGTCTTGCCTTACCCTCTTCATCAACCAGACCCGCTTCAATGATCCACTTTCGGATTCTATTCGCGAGTGAGTTCGCTGATGCGAATGGCCTGCCGTACTCCGTAAGCAGAAATGCGGAAGCTTCTGGATCAGCGTTTGCAAGTTCTTCGTCCAATGCGGTCATCACCGGAACTTTCACTGGTTTCGAACCTGCTTTGCCGGGCTGCCAGTACAGGAAGGATCGTCCATCTTCATCGACTTTGTTTTTTGGCCCTGTTCGGTGTGTATCGTCAGTTCGGGCGGCCATGTTTTGTGCGAGCAGGAACCAGCGACGTGCCATTGTCCCCGGACCGTGATGGCGGAGAAACTGCTCTTCCTCGACCATTTTCCAAGGCGTCGCTCCGCCGCGTGATCGGTGCGGACTCGGCACTCCATAAACTGGCGAGTTGGAGGGAAACCCTCGGTCCTCACCCTGTTAATTTCCACGCAGAACTGAGCCGGCATTTCCATCGAGAAGTGAGCCACCCCTGACTATGGATTTCCGGTCATGCAGTGGTCAAGGCATGTGTGGTCTCCTTTTTTTTCGCGGCAACTGCGGCTGAACTGGCCTTGAAGCGGAAGCTGTCGTTTCCGGTTTCCAGGATGTGGCAACGATGGGTGAGACGGTCGAGCAATGCAGTGGTCATCTTGGCATCGCCAAAGACCGTGGCCCATTCGCTGAAGCTGAGGTTGGTGGTGATGATGACGCTGGTGCGCTCATAGAGCTTGCTCAGCAGATGGAAGAGCAGCGCCCCGCCCGAGGCGCTGAACGGCAGGTATCCCAACTCATCGAGGATCACGAGATCGAGGCGGGTCAGGGTTTCGGCAAGCTGTCCGGCCTTTCCCTTGGCCTTCTCCTGTTCAAGGGTATTGACCAGTTCGATGGTGGAGAAGAAGCGGACCTTGCGGCGGTGATGCTCAATGGCCTGGACGCCGAGGGCGGTTGCGGCGTGATCTTGTACCGATAGCGCAAGGCTTTTTTCGGCTATGCCGCAATGGAAACTCGATTGACGCGCCGTGTGGCACGGATGCTTTCGGATACGGTGTAGCGCTCGGTGATCAGGGCCTTTGCCTCGGCAAGAGAGATCTCGCGCCCGTCTCGGTCACGCAAGATATATGGCTTCCCAGTTCGCAAAACGTGGAAGATGCGGCTGACGAGCCGATTGGCGACGGCGCAGAGGGCTTGCTTGTGGTGGTGGCTCCGGTGGGTCATCATCTTGCAGTAGACCTCGGCAAGATCAGGATCGATCTTTCGGGCGGCGTCGGCTGCCAGCATAAGAGCACGCTTGATCCGATCATTGCCGCCTTGGGTGATCTTCTGGCCTGGCCTTTCGGTGCCGCCGCTGTCCGAACGGCGCGGAAACAGACCGCAGAAGCCGCGAATGTGTCGCTCAGATTGGAAGCGGTCGGCACAATGGAGCACCCCCAGCAGCACGGGTGCCAGATGGCGACCGATGCCGGGGATGGTGCGCAGGACATCTTCGGGCTGCAATTCGCAGTAAATTGCCTCGATCTTGAGCGTCAACTGGTCCCGAGCGAGCATGTTGACCTTCATGACATCAATCTCGATGCAGATCTCGGCCTGCAGTTCAGTAAAGTCGAGATGATCGCGATGAAGGGCAAGGGCTTCCCGGGCGGCCTGGCGGAGCCCTTCGATAAGCGCATCAACAAAGGCACCGCTATGAGGATGATTTCCGCTGGCATGCAGGGCAATGAAGCGTGCGATCGTAGACCTTCGCGCCTTGAGGACTACCTCCGGATCGACCCAATGCTGCAGAAGCGCCATGGCGAGCCGGGTGCCGAAGTCTGGCAGCACGCGCTCGAGAAGCGGGGATGCCCATCGAACGAGATCGAGAAGCCGACGCTTGGCTGAGGCAACGGCATCCTGGAAGCGGCTGCGCTGCTTGGTAAGACGCTGCAAGGCATGGCTCTTCGGGGCTGGGATATGAACCGGATCGAGCCTCGGCCCTCCGAAGCTCGGAATGGCAGCCAAGACATGCGCATCCGCCAGATCGGTCTTGGCGTGTTCAGACAGGTAGCGGCGCAGGGCCTTCACCCGCTTGCCTTTGACGCGCGCGACTGCGACGCCGACATCGGCGAGCCGGTGGGCAACCGGAAACCAGCTCATGCCGGTGGGTTCCATGATCGCCTGCACGCAGTCATCCGGGCCTATATCGGAGATTGCGCGCGCAACGAAAGCGTCTAGGGAGCAAGGGTTGTGACGGAACCGTATGGGCCGGCCGACAGGCTGGCCATTGTCGTAGATCTGGGCGACATGATCACCTCGGATGGCGAGGTCTATTCCAATCGTTCTGTTGATCATTGCTAGGATCCTTGTTGGTGAAGAACCACGCGTCGCCAGCACAGTCAGGTATGTCATTCGTGGCCTATGCTTCCGGCGGGAAGCGACACCACAATCGTGTTACACTTGCCTCGTCGACGCGGCCGGATCGGGATTATGATTTCACGGTCACGAGACGATCTTCGGATCTCTCAGGGTCTTCGACCCGAACCGGCCCGGTTCGCGTCGACACATTGACCCGGTTCCAGAATATCGGGAACCGGATCTGATCCGCGATCACCTCGTCGAAGCAAGATCAGCACTGTCTTCCCCGTGGCATCAGACCCGGCCCGCTATGGATACCTGAGTCTTCCCTGTGCCAGGACCGCCGATCAGAACTACGTTCTGGGCCCCGTCCATGAACTCGCAGCGGTGCAGCTGGCGCACTGTGGCTTCGTTGATCTCGCTGGCGGCGAAGTCGAAGCCTGAGAGATCCTTGTAGGCTGGGAAGCGCGCCGCCTTCATGTGATAGGCGATGGATCGGACCTCACGCTCGGCTATCTCGGCCTTCAGCAGTTGGGACAGGATTGGCACAGCCGCTTCAAAGGCCGGTGCCCCTTGCTCGATCAGGTCCGTCACGGCCTGCGCCATGCCATGCATCTTGAGGCTGCGGAGCATGATGACGATGGCACCGCTGGCGGGATCATGACGCATGATGGCCCCCTGCAACGGGGGTGCGCAGGCCGTCATAGCGCTCGACATTGGCCTTGGGTTCGCGATGGAGAACCAGAGCCTGCGGGGTATCGAGGGGCGGCCCGCCGATGACCTTGCCGTCGACCAGCCGGTGCAACAGGTTCAGCACATGGGTCTTGGTTGCCACGCCCTCGGCCAGGGCCAGTTCCACGGCGGCGAGGACGGCCTGCTCGTCGTGCTGAAGAACCAGGGCAAGGATATCGACCATCTCGCGATCACCACCAGGCTTGCGCAGCATCTGGTCCTGCAGTTGCCGGAAGGCAGGCGGCAGTTCCGCGAATGGTGCTCCGTTCCTGAGAGCCCCGGGCTTGCGCTGGAGAACAGCCAGGTAATGCCGCCAATCGTAGATCGTCCGTGGCGGCACCTGGTGGTTGCGCTGGAACACGCGGCCATGCTCGCACAGGAGGTTGCCCTCGGCCGCCACGACCAGTCGATCCGGGTAAATCCGTAGACTGACAGGCCGGTTCGCAAAGGACGCGGGAACGCTGTAGCGATTGCGCTCGAAGCTGATCAGGCAGGTGGGCGAGACGCGCTTGCTCAACTCGATAAAGCCGTCAAAAGCCGGCGGCAACGGCATCAGCGCGGCCCGCTCCTCAGCCCAGACATCGGCGATCGTGCCGGGCAGCGTGCCATGCGGGGTCTCATGCCACAGCTCCAGGCAACGCTGCTCCAGCCAGGCGTTCATCGTGGCAAGGTCGGGAAAGCCCGGCATCCCCTGCAGGACCTGATGGCGGGAGTCCTGAACGTTCTTCTCGACCTGACCCTTCTCCCATCCTGCCGCCGGATTGCAGAACTCCGGCTCGAAGACATAGTGGTTGGCCATCGCGAGGAAGCGGATGTTGACCTGCCGCTCCTTGCCGCGACCGACACGGTCCACCGCTGTCTTCATGTTATCGTAGATGCCCCGTTCGGGCACGCCACCAAAGACACGGAAGCCATGCCAGTGGGCATCGAAGAGCATCTCGTGGGTCTGCAGTGGGTAGGCGCGCAACAGGAAGGCCCGGCTGTGGGACAGCTTGATATGCGCCATCTGAAGCTTGGTGCGCTCGTCACCCAGAAGCCCGTAGTCTTCGCTCCAGTCGAACTGGAAGGCCTCTCCCGGTCGGAAAGACAGCGGAACGAAGGTGCCGCGTCCTGTGGTCTGCTGTTCCCGCTGGCGATCTGTCCGCCAGTCCCGCGCAAAGGCCGCAACCCGGTTGTAGGAGCCGGTGAAGCCGAGCGTGACGAGATCGGCATGCATCTGCTTCAGCGTCCGCCGCTGCTTGCGCGACTTGCCGGCTTCCGTCTTCAACCAGCCAGCCAGCTTCTCGGAAAAAGGGTCAAGCTTGCTCGGCCGATCCGGCGTGGCAAACTTCGGCTCAATCGTGCCCTCCGCCAGATGCCTGGCAATCGTGTTGCGCGACAGTCCGGTGCGCCGCGCAATCTCGCGTATCGACAGCTTCTGCCGCACATGCATCCGTCGAATGATGTTCAAAAGTCCCATGTGGATCACTCCCGTTGCCCCCGCTGCTCACCGCTCTGGGGGAAGGTTCACATGGCTCAATTCTCAGTGGAAATTACCCGCCTATCCGGCTCAGTTCTGGGTGGAAATCAACAACCCCGTCTCACGCGCCATGCAGCAGGTGCTGGACGTGCTGGACGAGAACCGCATCGACAAGGAATCCCGCGACCTCGAGAAATTCTACGACAGCGTCCGCAATCGCGCCCACGGGATCAGCGATCCCGCCGCCAAACAGCGCCTGATCGTCGAGCTCTATGACAAGTTCTTCCGCAACGCCTTCCCCCGCACGACTGAGAAGCTGGGCATCGTCTACACCCCGGTCGAGATCGTCGATTTCATCCTGCACTCGGTCAATGAGATGTTGCAGGACCATTTCGGCCAGACCCTCGGCTCACGCGGCGTCCACATCATGGACCCCTTCACCGGCACGGGCACCTTCATCACCCGGCTGCTGCAATCTGGCCTGATCGCTCCGGAGGAGCTGGAGCACAAGTACCGCCACGAGATCCACGCCAACGAGATCGTCCTGCTTGCCTACTACATCGCCGCGATCAACATCGAAGCGGTCTACCAAGGCGAAGCCAAGAAGAACGATTACGTGCCCTTCGAGGGGATCTGCCTCACCGACACTTTCCAGATTTATGAGGGCAACGACGAGCTGGCGCTCTACATGCCCGACAACTCCGAACGCCGGACCCGGCAGAAGGAGCTTAATATTCGAGTGATCGTTGGTAATCCGCCGTATTCTAAGGGGCAGGAAAGCGCCAACGACAACAATGCCAACGTTCGCTACGAGGGACTGGATGCGCGCATCGGTGAGACCTATGCCGCGAGATCGACGGCGACGCTGAAGAATTCGCTCTATGACAGCTATGTTCGAGCGATCCGCTGGGCATCCGACCGAATTGGAGATGCGGGGATCGTAGCCTATGTCACCAACGCGGGATGGGTCGATGGCAACGCGGCGGACGGAATGCGAGCCTGCCTGGCAGAGGAGTTCACTGACCTCTATATCTTACATCTTCGTGGCAACGCCCGCACGAGCGGAGAGCGCCGCCGAAAGGAGAAGGGAAATGTCTTCGGTGAAGGTAGTCGTGCGCCGGTGGCAATCAGCCTCTTTGTGAAGAACCCGGATGCCCAGGAGCATGGACGCATCTTCTTCCACGACATCGGTGACTACCTCGACCAGAAACAGAAGCTCGCGATCATCCGTGACTTCGGCGCGGTAAATGGAGTCAGTAAGGTCAAGCGGTGGGAGCAAATCACACCCGATGACCAGAATGACTGGCTTGACCAGAGGGACGCCAGTTTCGACGCATTTCTTAAAATCGGCGACAAGAAGGATAAGAGGGCCCCAAAGGCATTCGAAACTTACTCTGCAGGGCTGAAGACGAACAGGGACTCTTGGTGTTTCAACTTCTCTCGGGAAGCGCTGGCGAAGAACATCACAAGAACCCTGGAATTCTACAATGCAGAAGTCCAACGCTATTCCAATGAGGCGAAAGCTGGCGAAGGTGCCAAGTCCTTTGTCAAGTCCGACGCAACAAACATAAGTTGGGACCAAGCACAGTTTGACGGCGTTGAGAAAGGCAGGGAGATCAAATTCATCTCCGAAGCGGTTGTCCCAAGCCTGTATCGTCCCTTCACAAAGCAATGGGCTTACTTCACCAGGACATTCAATAATCGCGTGTATCAACTTCCTCAGATATACCCAGAACGAGCGTGTCAGAACCGGGCCATCTCTGTATCCGGGCCCGGTAGCGTTTCTGGATTTACGGCTCTAATGACCGACAGCGTCGCCGAACTGTGCGTTGCAGCCATGAAGGGCGGCTCTCAGTATTTTCCCCTTTACCTCTACGACCAGCAGGACGAGAACCCCGGCGGACTCTTCGAAGGCCAGTCCTCCGGCATCCAGCGACGTGACGCGATCACCGACGCCGGGCTGGCCCATTTCCAAGCGGGCTATCCTGGCGAGGAGATCAAAAAGGAGGAAATCTTCTACTACGTTTACGGCCTGCTGAGAACGGCAGTGAGAAATTAGTCCACGGAAGCGGCGGCATGGAGCTGCTGCGGGCGGCGTAAAAGTCGTCCACCCTTTCCCTTTCTGCGACAGCAGGGAGGGTGCGAGGATTTTCAGCGTGGAACTATATCTCAGGGTTCGCCAGGCCTGCGCGGCGGGCATGAGCCAGCGTCAGGCGGCGAAGGCCTTCAACATCTCCCGTGATACGGTTGCGAAGATGATGACGTTCTCGGTGCCGCCGGGCTACCGGCGGACGGCCGAGGTCAGGCGGCCGAAGCTTGATCCTTTCGTCCCGATCATCGAGGGCTGGCTTGAGGCGGATCGCTCCATGCCACGCAAGCAGCGGCACACCGCGAAGCGGGTGTTCGACCGGCTGCGTGACGAATGCGAGTTCACCGGCGGCTACACGATCATCAAGGATTACATCCGGGAGCGGGAACGGCGGGGCCAGGAAGTGTTCGTGCCGCTGGCGCATCCTCCGGGCCATGCGCAGGCCGACTTCGGCGAGGCGATGGTCAGGATTGGCGGTGTCGAGCAAAAGGCGCATTTCTTCGTGCTGGACCTGCCGCATAGCGACGCCTGTTACGTCCGCGCCTATCCGGCGGCTGTGGCCGAGGCTTGGGTGGATGGCCATATCCACGCCTTTGCCTTCTTTGGGGCGGTCCCCCAGTCGATTGTCTATGACAATGACAGATGCCTGGTGGCGAAGATCCTGCCCGATGGCACCCGTAAGCGGGCCGTCCTGTTCAGCGGCTTTCTGTCGCATTACCTGATCCGGGACCGCTACGGCCGTCCTGGCAAAGGGAACGACAAGGGGAATGTCGAAGGGTTGGTGGGCTATTGCCGCCGCAACTTCATGGTGCCGCTCCCCGAGTTCCCGACGTGGGAGGCGTTCAACCTTTGGCTGGAAGAGCAATGCCGCAAGCGCCAGCAGGATGTCCTGCGCGGCGAAAGCGAAACAATCGGCGAGCGGTTGCAACGCGATCTGGCAGAGATGCGATCCTTGCCTGCGTCACCCTTTGACGCCTGCGACCAAGACACCGGCCGCGTCTCGTCCCAGTGTCTGGTGCGCTACAAGACCAACGACTACTCGGTGCCGGTTGCTTATGGTCATCAGGATGTCTGGATCCGGGCTTATGTCCACGACGTGGTGATCGGCTGTCGGGGCGAGGTCATTGCCCACCATCCCCGGTGCTGGGACCGCGAAGAATTCATCTTCGATCCGATCCACTACCTGCCGCTGCTGGAGCAAAAGATCAACGCACTCGACCAGGCCGCGCCGTTGCACGGCTGGGAGCTTCCCGAGGAATTCGCCACGTTGCGCCGTCTGATGGAAGCCCGCATGAACCGGCATGGCCGACGCGAATACGTCCAGGTCCTGCGGTTGCTGGAAACTTTCGACCTGGCTGATCTGCATGCCGCGGTGAAGCAGGCGCTTCAGATGGGCGCGATTGGCTTTGACGCCGTAAAGCACCTGCTGCTTTGTCGTGTAGAACGCCGTCCGGCCCGACTGGACCTGGACTGCTATCCCTATCTGCCCAAGGCCACGGTCGAGAAGACCAAGGCCGGTTCCTACATGCGGCTGTTGTCAGGCAATGCGGAGGACGCGGCATGAACGATGTCCCGGAAATCCTGCTCGCCCATCACCTCAAGGCGCTGAAGCTGCCGACGTTTCTGCGGGAACATCAGAAGCTGGCCCGGCAATGCGCGGCCGAAGGCATGGACCATGTCCGATACCTCGCCCGGCTTGTTGAGCTGGAGTTGATCGACCGGGAGCGGAGGATGGTCGAACGCCGCATCAAGGCCGCCAAATTCCCCACTGTCAAAAGCCTCGACAGCTTCGACTTCAGCGCCATACCGAAGCTCAACAAGATGCAGGTGCTGGAACTGGCGCGGTGTGAATGGATCGACCATCGCGAGAACGTCATTGCCCTCGGCCCAAGTGGCACGGGCAAGACGCACATTGCCCTTGGCCTCGGACTGGCAGCTTGCCAAAAGGGGCTCTCTGTTGGCTTCACCACCGCCGCGAGCCTGGTCAGTGAGATGATGGAGGCCCGCGACGAGCGCCGCCTGCTTCGCGTTCAGAAGCAAATGGCCGGTTACAAGCTGCTCATCATCGACGAGCTGGGCTTCGTGCCGCTGTCCAAGACCGGTGCCGAATTGCTGTTCGAACTGATCTCGCAACGCTACGAGCGCGGCTCGACCCTGATCACCAGCAATCTGCCCTTTGATGAATGGACCGAGACCTTCGGCTCCGAGCGCCTCACCGGCGCACTGCTCGACCGGCTGACACACCACGTCAGCATCCTCGAGATGAACGGCGAGAGCTATCGCCTCGCCAACAGCACTGCCCGAAAGCGGCAACAAAAGTCCTGAGATCAGATCGCTCGTTTTGGCCCAAAGAGGCCAATGCGCCATGGCACGCGCTAGCTATTGGTAAGCGCGCGCGCCATGGCGCCGGCCACCGCCACCTGACCTGGTCTTACGCCGCCGCGTGGCCGGATTTTACGCCGCCGTTGACAGATTATCCCGAATTTCGATCATACAGTGCGGAGATCACCATACACCCGGCCGTCTGGGGTGCTGACCATCCGAGCCGCATTGCAGTATCCAATGGATCGCGTGATGCGTTTTCGCAGCGTTGTAATGAAATGTTCTCGCTCGTTGATTCACCACCAGAAGACAGTGTTTGTTGGCTTCAGGAAGTAGCAAATCGTGCCCAAGCGGCGTTTTGCAACGCCCCCCTACGAGACATCCCACCAATGTGCCCCGGAACGCCCTGAAAGCAGCGCCACCTCCACGCAGCACCCGGCGAGATACCAAGTATCAATATCAATGGAAGCGAACAATGAGAGCGATTTTATTAACATGGTTGGTAACGATAAGCGCATCTCTGCCCACGGGGGTTGCGGCACAGGAAACCGTAACGTTGAACGAAGAAGACATATGTACCGCGGCCCGGTTTTGAGACAGCGCTTTGCGCCGGTCATGCCGCCAGTTTGAACCTTGTGGCGGCTTTGGTTTCAAGAGCCTTCTGCTCGGCACGGATCTGATCGGGCGTCTTGTGCCCGTGCCGTTCCCGTAGCCAGCTGGCGTTGTAGAGTGCGGCGAAGCTGGCCAGCGCCTGCCGCAGTTGCTCCACCGTGACGAAGTGCCGGACCCAGAGGAGTTGCTCTTTCAGCGTCCGGATCGCCCGCTCGGCCACGCCGTTGCCCTCGGGCTGGCGGACGAAGGCGGGCGAGCTGGCCACGCCGAGGAAGCGGATCTCGCGCTGGAAGTCTCCCGACATGTAGTTGGAACCATGGTCGTGCCGCAGGGTGAGACCCGTCGCCACTCCGGCCCTGTCAAGCGCACCGAAATGCTTCGCGATCCCCTGCTTGACCGGCTCCAGCGCTTCCCAACGGCTGGCGCCGGAGGCGGCGTGGATGCCGACGAACTCACCCGAGCAGTGATCCACGGCGACGAAGACATAGGCTCGACCCTCGGCGGTCGTGAAGGTCTCCGTCATATCCGTGCCCCAGACCTGATCCACGCGCTCGGTCACGATTGTTCCGTCATGCGGATGCGCCGCCCGAGGTGCCGGCCGGTGAGGCGCAAGCAGGCCGTGCTCCTTCATGATCCGCCGCACCCGACGTGCAGCAGTCCGCAAGCCCCGCAAGCGCAGCCGCGCCCAGATCTTGCGATAACCCTCGCCCGTGAAGGGGGAAGCCTCGATGATCCCCCGGATCGCCGCCAGAAGGTCGGCGTCGCTGGCGGCGCCTTGTGGGCCCCGGCGACGGCGGGGAGGGTGCGGCTCGTTCGCCGCCATCGCAAAGCGCCGCCGATACAGGCTCGCTCGTGACAGGCCCCAGAGCCGGCAGACGGTGGCCAGCGGGTAGCGGCGGCCAACGGAGGGCGAGAGGATGCCGGTCATCTCCTCGACCTCCGCCCGGCCAAAGGGCGGCCCGCCTCCAGCTTTTCGATCTTCGCATAAAGAAGTTCGTTCGCCATGGTGATGTCGCCCACCTTCGTCTTCAGCCGCGCGATCTCGTCATCGCGCGCGTCGCGCTCGCGCTCCTTCAGCGCGGTCTCGGCCGCAAAAAAGACGCGGTCGCGCCATTCCGACAACCGATGCGCCGGCACGTTCAACTCCCGCGACAATGTCTCGAGGCTCTCGCCCCGCATCAGCCGCTGCACCGCGACCAGCTTCCTCTTTGCGGAGAAGCGCTTGCCTCGACCGGCCTCGGCCCCGCCGCCGTCAGCGTGTGGAGCGCACGTCGTCGGGGCCGAGGCCTCCGTCGCGCCAGGCTTCAACTCGTTCTTGTCGTCCATGTTCTACCCCCCGTTCCTACGGAAAAGTAGCGCTCGACGCTGTCTCAAGAAACCGTGCCCCAGCCCAAACGAAGAAGACATAGCCCTTCTCCGTACGATCGCGAACCAAGAGAAAGCTGCTAACGTGACGGGCCACATTCTCGCCTGGTCCCCACTCGTCCAGCTGGCCACAGCCGGAAACCTGCCGGAGTTCTCGTTCACTTTCGTAAGTACTGATTTCGCGGCTCACGCACAGTCCATCGGGAATATCGAAAAGATCAAGGCATGCTCAATATTGCAGCAGATCTCCCTCCATCTTATTGGCCGGGAGCCCGGACCTACAAATGATTTCTTTACCGCCCTGGAGGAGAAGTATGAACCGCACTGTCAGTCCAACTAACACGTGAGAAGCAAGCCGAGTTGTCAGAAGTCGCGAAAATCGGCTGTGCCGGGGAGCGGTGATCCGATCGTCCTCCCATAGAGCCCGGCCTTTACTCGGCCGCGGTAGCGCGATGACCTCTCTCCCTTCCCCAAGACCAGCTGGGCATCCGCCTGCAGCAGGGCTTCAATGTCGGCGTCAAATGGAACAGGATGTCCGGAAACATCAAGGTAACCGGCCGCAGCCGTTTTGCATCCTGCTGCGACTGTTCGAAATCACTCACGGCCTGCTTTGTAGAACGCGCCTTCTTCCTGGCGGATGACTTGATCTGCTCCTTGTGAGGTTTGGCGCTTGCTTCTGCGATGGACATGCTGACCTTGGCTGCGTCCGTCGCCTTACCAGAAGCCACCGGTTGCGGCTCACGTCCAGGCCGCGCGAGTTCGAACAGGGTGTCAGCGCTTGGAGCGGCAAGCGGCTGCCGCAAGCAGAATTGAATCGGCGTTGGACCGAGTTGGATGCGCTGGCTGTGTTCGCGGCCAGAACTGCTGGCCGATCCGCTGAACAACAACTGTTCGGCCGCTGTCTGCGGCTTGACAGACGACCTGGCGGCGTCGGCTATGCGGAGGTCGACGGGCGCCGATATGCAGCGATGGTCGGTTTCCTACATAAACTATGCTTTATGTCGGAAAGCTTAGATTCCGGTTTGGCAGCAAATGCACCGAAGTGGATCAGCCCCGGCCATGGCGGGGATCTTTCTCGTGCTGATTCCCGTTAGTTCAGTTCAGAACCCGTGGGACACCGCAATTCTAACGCTTTGTTCTTGTTGGGCCCTATTCATCCCTTTCGTGGGACACTCAGCCATTGACTTCATTGGGTTTTTCTTGAGTCTGGCACTCCCCTACGGGCTGCCACTTCAGCTTACATGATCGATGATTGGCCCAGTCTTGCAACCGGCAAGAATCTCAGAGAAGACGCCACAGTAGTTGAGCGGCGGATATCACGCTAGGAACGGTAATCATGATGAGTCCGGTCCAATGCGACACTCCTGCGGCAAGCCGGCACCATGGACGACTGATGTCGAGGGCGTGCCACATGTAGTCCATAAGAAGGTGGGTTTGATGTTGGTTGGGTAATCCTCCCCATGGTTAAAGGGATGCTGAAGTAGAATTTTCTCGGCAAGTTGGACGAGGAGATTCAGATGAAGAAAACCCGTTTCACCGAGGCCCAGATCATGGGCGTGCTGCGTCAGGCCGAGGGTGGTTTGCCTGTGCCTGAACTGTGTCGCGAGCATGGGATCAGCAGCGCGACGTTTTACAAATGGCGTGCCAGGTATGGCGGCATGGATGCATCCATGATGGGCCAGATGAAGTTACTGGAGGACGAAAACCGGCGGCTGAAGCGCATGTTTGCCGATCTGAGCATGCAAGCCGATCTGCTCCGGGAGGCGCTTGGAAAAAAGTGACGCGGCCAGCTCAGCGTCGCGAGCTGGCCGCAAAGGCTGTGGCGACGAAGGGGATCAGCATTGCGCTGGCTTGCCGGGCATTCGGCGTCAGCGAGACCTGTTTCCGCTACAGCCCGAAGCGCGACAACGAGAACGAGCAGATCGCCGACCTGCTCATTGGGCTAACCAAGACCAGGAAGACTTGGGGCTTTGGCTTGTGTTTCCTGTATCTGCGCAACGTCCAGGGCCATGGTTGGAACCACAAACGCGTCTACCGGATCTATCGTGAGCTGGAACTGAACCTGAGGAGTGAGCCATGGAACGCCACTGGTCCGAGTGACCATGGCGAACGCCTCGCAAGCGGCTGAAGCGGGAGAAGTCCGAGGAACTGGCTGTGCCGGAAGCTCCCAACGCGGTCTGGTCCATGGACTTCATGGCAGATCGCCTTGGGGACGGGCGAGCCTTCCGTCTTCTGAACGTCCTGGACGACTTCAACCGCGAGGGCCTGGGCATCGAGGTGGACTTCTCGCTGCCGGCCGAGCGCGTCGTCCGGACCCTGAACCAAATCATCGAATGGCGGGGAGCACCAAAGGCGATCAGGGTTGATAACGGCCCGGAATATATCAGTGGCCGTCTGATGGAATGGGCCGAGGACAAGGGCATTACCCTGACCTATATCCAGCCCGGAAAGCCGCAGCAGAACGCTTACGTCGAGCGCTACAACCGGACAGTCCGGCACGAATGGCTGGACCTATACATCTTTGAAACCATCGAGGAGGTGCAGAACATCGCCACCGAGTGGCTCTGGACCTACAACAACGAACGCCCCAACATGGGCATCGGCGGGATCACCCCTGCCATGAAGCTGAGAATGGCCGCGTGAATTCTACGTCTGCGCCCCGTTAAAACGGGGAGGATTACCGTTGAGGCGCGCTTCACCGGCGAGTACCAGCTGAGGGCGCTCTGCCGCAAAGCGCCTGATCACTCCACTTTTTTCTTCACCTTCACTCAGTGCATCGACGCTTTTTCTGGTCATGCGACGCAGTAGAGCGCTCATGGCTTGGAAGTGCTCTCTTTCAGCGTTCGCAAAATCAATCGCGGTATCATATCTTTTGATCTGCCCAGGGCAGCTCGCATAGAAAATGAGAAGGCTGATTGAATACATCAGCATACCGAAAAAGACCCAACGAGCGAAGCCAGGGAGTGGGACTTCGAAGGTGGTGGCAACTTGTAGTAGTAGCGCAACAACCGGATAAAACAGGATGACTTGTGCAACACTCACGCGGCGACTGCGGTTGATCGTCGTCCAATAGAATTCGTTGCGGACGATTTGAGGCAGATTGAATAGTAGTTTCTGTATCACGCTGTTCTTCCAATAGCGCGCAGAGATGCTGCGGGGCGCGAAGCTGCAAATTCGCGCCCCACCCAAGTCTCAACTACACCCGCTCGTCCCGCCGCACGTATTGCACTTCATGCAGGTTCCGTTGCGCACCAGGGTATAGTTCCCGCATTCCCCGCACGGATCGCCCTCGTACCCCTGCATCTTGGCCTTCATGCGCAGGTCCATGGCCGCGGGTTCGGCCGACAGGATCGCCGTCGCCGACACCCCCGCCTGCAACACCATCAGATCCTGGGGCAAACGCTTGCGCAGGTATCCTGCGCTGCTGATCTGCTTCAGCATGGTCAGGGATTTCAGTTCCGACTGCTCGCTGACCGGGGCCATGTTCAGCCCTTCGCGCTCGCCGCCGCCCATGTCGTCGAAGCGGGCGCCTTCCGGCTTTACATGGGCCAGGTCGGTGCGATCCAGATAGGACACCGCCAGTTCGCGGAAGACATAATCCAGGATCGAGGTCGCGTTCTTGATGCTGTCGTTGCCCTGCACCATGCCCGCGGGCTCGAAGCGGGTGAAGGTGAAGGCGTCCACGAACTCCTCGAGCGGCACGCCATATTGCAGGCCCACGGACACCGCGATGGCAAAGTTGTTCATCATCGCCCGGAAGCCCGCGCCTTCCTTGTGCATGTCGATGAAGATTTCGCCCAAGCCGCCGTCATCATATTCGCCGGTCCGCAGATAGACCTTGTGCCCGCCCACGACGGCCTTTTGGGTATAGCCCTTGCGGCGCTGCGGCAGTTTCTCGCGGTGGCTGCGCACGGCTTCCTTGACGATGATCCGCTCGACGATCTTTTCGGCGATGACGGCCGCCTTTTCCTGCGCGCTGCCGTTCGTCAGGATCTCCTCGGCTTCCTCGTCATCCTCGACCAAGGCGGCGGCGAGGGGCTGGGACAGCTTGGAGCCGTCGCGATACAGCGCATTGGCCTTGATGCCCAGCGACCAGGACAGCTCGTATGCCGCAAGCGCATCGGCGATGGTTGCGGTGTTGGGCATGTTGATCGTCTTGGAAATCGCGCCCGAGATGAAGGACTGCGCTGCAGCCATCATGCGGATATGGCTTTCCACCGACAGGTAACGCTTGCCGGTCTTGCCGCAGGCATTGGCGCAATCGAAGACCGGCAGGTGTTCCGCCCGCAGATGCGGCGCGCCTTCCAGCGTCATCGTGCCGCAGACATGGTCGTTGGCGGCGTCGATCTGGGCCTTGGTGAACCCCAGGTGGCGCAGCAGGTCGAAGGTCGGGTCGGCCAGCTTGTCCGCTGGAATGCCCAGCGTGCCCTTGCAGAAATCCTCGCCCAGGGTCCACTGGTTGAAGACGAAGCGGATGTCGAAGGCGGTGGCCAGCGATGCCTCAATTTTCCCGATCTCGGCCTGGCCAAAGCCATGGCCTGTCAGCGCGGTGTGGTTGATGAAGGGCGCGTTGCCCAAGGAGGCATGGCCCACGGCGTAGGCCACGATCTCCTCGACCTGCGCGGGGGCATAGCCAAGCTTGGTCAGGGCCGCCGGGACCGACTGGTTGATGATCTTGAAGTAACCGCCGCCTGCCAGCTTCTTGAACTTGACCAGGGCAAAGTCAGGCTCGATCCCCGTGGTGTCGCAGTCCATGACCAGGCCGATGGTGCCGGTGGGCGCGATCACCGTGGTCTGGGCATTCCGATATCCGTGATCCTCGCCGAAGGCCAGGGCCTCGTCCCAGGCCTCGCGCGCGATGGCGACAAGGCGCGCGTCGGGACAGTTGTCGGCATCCAGGTCCACCGGAGCCACGTTCACCGCCTGATAGGCGCCGGTGCCATGGGCTGCGGCGCGATGGTTGCGGATCACCCGCAACATATGGCCCGCGTTCTTCGCATAACCGGGGAAGGCGCCCAGTTCGGCGGCCATCTGCGCGCTTGTCGCATAGGCGACGCCGGTCATGACGGCGGTCAGCGCACCACACAGCGCGCGGCCTCCGTCGCTGTCATATCCCAAGCCCATGTTCATCAACAGGCCGCCGATATTGGCGTAACCCAAGCCCAGCGTGCGGAAATCATAGCTGCGCTGCGCGATTTCCTTGCTGGGGAACTGCGCCATCAGCACGCTGATCTCCAGCGTGACGGTCCACAGACGCGTGGCGTGGACATAGGCATCGGCGTCAAACCGGCCGTCCGCGAAGAAGGTCAGCAGGTTCATCGAGGCCAGGTTGCAGGCCGTGTCGTCCAGGAACATGTATTCGCTGCACGGGTTGGATCCACGGATCGGCCCGTCCTCGGGGCAGGTGTGCCAGGCGTTCACCGTGTCATGGAACTGGATGCCGGGATCGGCGCAGGCCCAGGCTGCGTGGCCCACCTGGTCCCACAGTTCCCGCGCGCTGATGGTCTTGGCGACCTTGCCGTCAGTGCGCCGCAGCAATTCCCAAGGCGCGTCGTCGCGCACCGCTTGCAGGAAGGCATCCGTCACCCGGACCGAGTTGTTCGAGTTCTGGCCCGAGACGCTGACATAGGCCTCGGAATCCCAATCCGTGTCATAGGTCGGGAATTCGATGCTGTCGAAGCCTTGGCGCGCGTATTGCAGGACGCGGTTGATATAGGTTTCCGGGATCATCGCGCGCTTGGCGGCACGGATCGCGGATTTCAGGGCGTCGTTCTGTGCAGGGTCGGTTTCGCCGTCGCCTTCGCGGATGGCGGCGAAGATGTCGTTCAGCCGCGCCTCGTGCGCCTTGGACCCGGCGACCAGGGATGCGACCTTCTGTTCCTCGATGACCTTCCAGTTGATGAAGGCCTCGATATCGGGGTGATCCATGTCGCAGATCACCATCTTGGCCGCGCGGCGCGTGGTGCCGCCCGACTTGATCGCACCCGCCGCCCGGTCGCCGATCTTGAGGAAGCCCATCAGGCCCGATGACTTGCCGCCACCCGACAGCCGTTCCCCTTCGCCGCGCAGGGAGGAAAAGTTGGTGCCGGTGCCCGATCCGTATTTAAACAGCCGCGCCTCGCGGACCCACAGGTCCATGATGCCGCCTTCGTTCACCAGGTCGTCGCTGACCGACTGGATGAAGCAGGCGTGCGGCTGGGGATGTTCATAGGCGCTGTCGGATTTGACCAGCTTGCCGGTCTTGTAATCGACATAGAAATGCCCTTGGCTCGGGCCGTCGATGCCGTAAGCCCAGTGCAGCCCGGTGTTGAACCATTGCGGGCTGTTCGGCGCGGCCATCTGCCGGGCCAGCATGAAGCGCATCTCGTCGTGATAGGCGCGGGCGTCTTCCTCGGTGGTGAAATAGCCGCCCTTCCAGCCCCAATAGGCCCAAGCGCCCGCCAACCGGTCAAAGACCTGCCGCGCGCTTGTCTCGCCGCCGTGACGCTGGTCGGCGGGCAGGGTTGCCAAGGCTTCCTCATCGGCCACGCTGCGCCACAGGAATTCGGGCACGCCCTTTTCCTTGACGCGCTTCAGCCGCGCCGGGATGCCTGCCTTGCGGAAGTACTTCTGGGCGATCACGTCGCTGGCGACCTGGCTCCATCCCTTGGGGACCTGGACCTGGTCATTATGAAAGACGATGGTGCCGTCGGGGTTGCGGATTTCGCTGGTGGTCGTCGCAAAGACGATGTCGCCATAGGCGCCCCCAGCAGGGGTGGTGAAACGCCGTTCGATCTTCATGCCCATAGCCCTTTCATGTCGTCCCTCGTTCCGCGACTTGCGCCAGGCGACACGAGGCCGCCCCATCGCAAATGCGATGGGTCAGGGCAGGAGGCTGCCCGACAGGTCTGAAACCGCGAAGCGACGGGTCTTGGTGATTATGGCTCACCTTCCACCACATCTGGTGTGACCAACGCCGCAGACCACAAAACTGATCCTATTGAGCGATCAGCGCAACGTTTTTTATCTGTGGATAATGTGACGAGAACGGTTGACTCGACCCCCGCAACGGGTCGCAAGGATTCGTTCACAGCCAATGGCCGGGGCCGGTCGTCAACAAGGGCGGCGCGGCGATATTGGCTGCAGGGGCAGGGGGTTAGGCAGACCTGTCCCAAGGTTATCCACAGCCTTGTCCCGGGGTCGTCCGGCAGTTTTGCACAGCCGATGCAAACTTGTCACAATCGGCGGGCAATCATGGCTGTGGAAGAATGTGCCCCCTGTCGGTGACGACCAGATCCAGGGGCTGGTCAAAGGGATCGGCCGGGATATCGGGCAGTTCCTGGACGGCAAACGCCATGCCGATCGCGGTGACTTGTCCCGATTCCCGCAGCATTTGCAGGGTCCGGTCGTAATAGCCCCCGCCATAGCCAATGCGGTTTCCCCGCCGGTCGAACCCCGCAAGCGGCACGATCAACACCGTGGGCGACAGAACGGGCTGCGAATCAGGGGGATGAGAGGTGCCAAAGGGGCCGGGCACCAGCGGCTCGCCCTGCCAGCGGCGAAAGACCAGCGGCACGGCCTTGCCGGGCACGACCGGCAGGCAGACGGGGCCGTCATGGGCCGCCATGGCGGGGCGGGGGTCTGGTTCACCCCGCATCGGCCAGTATCCGGAAAGGATCTTGCCCCCGTGCGGGGCAAGGGCAGCGATCAGGTGCCGGGTCAGCGCGTCCCCATCGCCGCCCGCTGCGCGGGCGGCCAAGGCGCGGGCGCGCAAGGCGGATTTGTCCATGTCGGTCACAGCAGCATCACCGTTGCAAGGCCCAGAAAGGCGAAGAAGCCCACCACATCCGTCACCGTGGTCACAAAGGTGGGAGAGGCAAGCGCCGGATCCGCGCCCAGCCTTTCCAGCGTCAGCGGCACGAGGATCCCGGCCACGGCGGCAATCGTCAGGTTGATGATCATCGCCAGCCCGATCACCGCGCCCAGGCCAAAGCTGCCGAACCAGAAATAGGTGACGGACCCGATGGCCAGCCCGAAGATCGCGCCGTTCAGCAGGCCCACCACCGCTTCCCGCCGGATGACCCGGACCGAGTTGTCCTTGGTCAGATCCTTTGTCGCCAGGCCGCGCACCGCGACCGTCAGCGTCTGCGTTCCCGCATTGCCGCCCATGGAGGCCACGATGGGCATCAGCACGGCAAGCGCGACCAGTTGCGCGATGGAATTCTCGAACAGCCCGATCACGGATGCCGCGGCCACCGCCGTCAGGATGTTGGTGGCAAGCCAGGGCACCCGCCGCCGGGCGGTCTGCATCACGCTGTCGGTCAGGCTTGATTCGTCGCCCACCCCGGCCAGGCGCAGGATGTCTTCCTCGTGTTCCTCGTCCAGGACGGCCATGGCGTCGTCGATGGTGATGATGCCCACCAGCCGGTCGTCGCGGTCCACCACGGGGGCGGAAATCAGGTGATACTGGTTGAAGACATAGGCCACGTCCGCTTCCTCGGCAAAGGCGCCGATGGTGCGGAAGCTGTCTTCGGTGATGTCGCGCAAAAGGGTCGCGTGGCTGGATGCCAGCAACCGCCCCAGCGTGACATAGCCCAGCGGGTGACGGCGCGGATCGACCAGCACGATGTGATAGAACTGCTCGGGCAGCCAATCCTCGGATTGCAGAAAGGCCACGGCCTCGCCCACGGTCCAGTGTTCGGGCGCGGTCACGACCTCGGATTGCATCAGGCGGCCGGCGGAATATTCAGGATAGGCCAGCGACTGCTGGACCGCCGCCCGGTCGGTCGCGTCCAGGGCCGCCAGGATTTCCTGCCGCTCTGGTTCGTCCATGTCCTCGATCAGGTCGACGACATCGTCGCTGTCCATCTCGCGGACGGCATCGGCGATGACCTCGGGCGGCAGTTGCTCGATCACCTCGTCGCGGATCGCCTCGTCGATCTCGGACAGGATTTCGCCGTCGATCTCGCCTGAATACAGGGTCAGGAAGGCACGGCGCTCGGCCGGGGTCAGGCGTTCGATGATGTCGGCGATGTCGGCGCCGTGCATCGGTTCCAGCAATGTGTTCAGCAGGCCCGCGTCGCCCGCCCCGATGGCCGCGTCGATCCGGTCCAGCAAGTCGCGGCCCGGCATGAATTCGTCGCCGTCGGAGAACTGATCGTCGGGGATGGGCGTCTGGTCGGTCATGCGCCACCCCCGTTCAGCAAAAGAAGCGCCTCGCGGTGCAGGGCAGGCGAGGCGGCGGCGATCACCTGTCCCCCGTGATGCGCCGGTCCGCCCTGCCAGTCGGTGACAATGCCGCCCGCGGCCTGGACCACTGCCAGCGGCCCGGCGATGTCATAGGATTGCAGTCCGGCCTCGATCACCAGGTCCACCTGGCCCAGGGCCAGCAGGGCATAGGCATAGCAGTCCAGCCCGTATCGCGTCAGCCGCACCTGCCCCGCTACGCGGCGAAAGGCTGCGGCTTCGTCTGGCGTCCCGACCTCAGGATAGGTGGTCAGCAGCGTCGCCCCGGCCAGTTCGACCCTGCGCACCGCAAGGGGGCGTTCCCCGGCATCGCTGATCAGACGGGACTGGCCCAATCCGCCCTCGAACCGTTCGCGGATATAGGGCTGGTCGACTAGGCCATAGATGATGTCCCGCCCGTCCCAAACCCCGATCAGCACCCCCCAACTGGCCGCACCGCACAGAAAGGCGCGGGTGCCGTCGATGGGATCCAGGATCCAGGTGAGGCCGCTGGTCCCCGGGGTCGTGCCAAATTCCTCGCCCAGGATGGCGTCGTCGGGCCGCAGCCGGGCCAGCACGCCCCGCATGGCGCGTTCGGCAGCGCGGTCGGCCTCGGTCACGGGATCAAAGCCGGTCTGCCATTTGTTGTCAGCGGCCAGGTTGGTGCGAAAGAACGGCAGGATGGCCGTGCGGGCGGCATCGGCCATCCGGTGCGCCGTGTCGATGATGTGCTGCGCGTCCTGCATGGCTGCCCCCTAGTCCGATCCAAGGGCAGGACTAACCCGAACGGGGTTGTCCTGCCAGTGGCGGCGCAAGGGATTTGGCAGCGGAACCGGTGTCAGGCGCGTGACGGGAACTGGTCCCGCACCTGACCGGGGATCAGGCAGCGTCCGACAGGACGCGGGCCAGTTCGAAAATCTGGCGGCGCTGCGCGACCGGCATCGTGTAATAGGCGCGCACCAGTTGCAGCGCCTCCTTATCGGCCAGGATGTCGCCCGCGACTCCGTCGGGCATGTCGCCTTCGTGCAGCCCTTCGAAGAAGAAGCTGACCGGCACATCCACCGCGCGCGCGATGTCCCAAAGGCGCGACGCCGACACGCGGTTCATGCCGGTTTCGTATTTCTGGATTTGCTGGAACTTGATCCCGACCTTGTCGGCCAGCTGCTGTTGCGTCATCCCGATCATCCAGCGACGATGGCGAATCCGCTTGCCAACATGAACATCAACACCGTGTTTCATCGTTACCACCTCATGCAATCTAAGGAAGCACTATCTTAACCTTTCTCAATTTTCGAGTGTTAACCTGGTTAACGGCCCCGTTCCTGACCAAAAAGACAGGTCCGGCGCGCGGGCCGGCGGGCGGTAGATAAGGGGATGAAGGATTTGACGAAAACTTCCATGTCCGATGGTCCGGGGATGATTCGGGTCGCCCTGGTCGAACAACTAGGGGGTGAACCGGCGCTCAGGCTGCGGTCCGCGCCTCAGGCGGGGGCGGGGCAGGTGCTGGTGCGCCTGCGGGCGGCGGCGCTGAACTTTGCCGACCTGCTGAAGGCGCAGGGCGAATACCAGGAACGCCAGGATCCGCCCTTCGTCCCCGGCCTCGAAGGCGCGGGCGAGGTGATGGAAGCGCCCGGCGACAGTGGCTTGCGCCCGGGCGATCGGGTGGCCGTCCTGGCGCCGGGAACGCTGGCCGAACAGGTGGCGGTTCCCCTCGGCGCCTGCATCCCGATCCCCGCGGCCATGAGCTTTGAACAGGCCGCCGGGTTCCAGATCGCCTATGGCACCAGCCACCTGGCGCTTGCCGGTCGCGCGACGCTTCAGCCGGGCGAGGTTCTGGCCGTGCTGGGTGCGGCCGGCGGCGTGGGTTTGACGGCAGTCCAGATCGGGCGCGCCATGGGCGCCCGCGTGATTGGCGTGGCGCGCGGGCAGGACCGGCTGGACGTGGTGCGCGGGGCGGGGGCCAATACCGTCATCGACAGCGCCGACTGTCCCGATCTGAAAGCATCGCTGCGGGATCTGGGCGGGGCCGATGTGGTTTATGACGCCGTGGGCGACAGCGCCGGAGAGGCGGCGTTCCGCGCGATGAACCCCGGCGGGCGTTTCCTGGCCATCGGTTTCGCGGGGGGCAGGCCGCCGGTGCTGCCGCTGAACCATGCCCTGGTCAAGAACATCGCCATCCACGGGTTCTATTGGGGCGGCTATGCGAAACTGGACCCCCAGGCCGTGTCGGACAGCATGAAGGCCCTGTTCGGGATGTTCGGCGACAGCCTGCTGTCCCCCGTGCTGGGCGATGTGATGCCCCTAGACCGCATTGCGGATGCCTTTGACCTGCTGCGCAGCCGCAAGTCGGTCGGCAAGATCGTCGTCACCTTGTAACATCTGCGTAAAACTGTGCCGGTCAGGCCCCTTACCGGCATTGAATCAGGGGCGTTTCATGCCAATATGGTGGCCATACGCCGGCAATGCCCGGCCTGTCTCATAGGGAGAGATCGATGGCAGATTACAACACGTACCGCACCACGCAGAGCGTCGGCGCCCGCCAAGCGGTCGTTGACGAAGGGCTGCGGGCCTACATGAACAAGGTTTATGGGCTGATGGCGGTCGGCATGGGTGTAACCGCCGTCGCGGCCTATGGCGTCAGCACCGCTGCCGTCGATGCGTCGGGCCAACTGACGCAGCTTGGCTATGCGATCTATGCCTCGCCCCTGAAGTGGGTGATCATGTTCGCGCCGCTGCTGATGGTCTTCGCCTTCGGAGCGGCGTTGAACCGGCTGTCCACGCAGGCCGCGACCGTCATGTTCTATGCCTTTGCGGCGCTGATGGGCCTGTCGATCAGCTCGATCTTCCTGGTCTATACCGACATGTCGATCGTGCAGACCTTTGTGGTGACGGCCATTGCCTTTGCGGGCCTGTCGCTGTGGGGCTATACCACGAAAAAGAACCTGTCGGGCTGGGGCACCTTCCTGATCATGGGCGTGATCGGCCTGATCGTGGCGTCGATCGTGAACATCTTCCTGCAATCCTCGGCGATGCAGTTCGCGATCTCGGTCCTGGGCGTGCTGATCTTTGCGGGTCTGACCGCCTATGACACGCAGCGCATCAAGAACACCTATCTGGAACTGGCTGGTTCGGACCGGGACTTCATCGGCAAGACCGCCATCATGGGCGCGCTGAGCCTGTATCTGAACTTCCTGAACCTGTTCATGTTCCTGCTGCAGTTCATGGGCAATCGCGAGTGATCTTCGTAAACGCCTGACTGCATCGAACCCCCGCCCGACCGGCGGGGGTTTTTCGTTGCGCAAGTCCCGTCTTGCGTTCCGGTGCGTGGCCGGAACGGCAGGCCGCAGGCGGTTGGCCTGCCCACGGGGATGGGCTAAGCCCGCCGCCAGAATCATCACAAGAGAACACGATGGGCTATTTTCCAACCTGGCGCCCAGCCACAGGCGCGACGGTTCTTCCCGACGAAAAGCTGCCATGGGCCGCAGCCGTCCCGATGAGCGTGCAGCATCTGCTGGCCATGTCGGGATCGACGATCCTGGCGCCGCTGATCATGGGATTCGATCCGAACGTGGCCGTGTTCTTTTCCGGCATCGGCACGCTGCTGTTCTTTTTCATCACAGGGGGGCGGGTGCCCAGTTACCTGGGATCGTCCTTCGCCTTCATCGCCGTGGTCATGGCCGCGACGGGCTTTGCGGGCGGCGGGACAAACCCGAACATCGGCGTGGCCCTGGGCGGGATCATCGCGGCAGGGCTGGTCTATGCGGTGATCGGCCTGATCGTGATGGCGGCAGGCACCGGATGGGTGGAACGGCTGATGCCGCCCGCCGTTACCGGGGCGATCGGGGTGTCCATCGGGCTGAACCTGGCGCCCGTTGCCGTAGGGCAGTTGAAGGGCAGCATGGCGCATCTGGGCATCGCGCTTGCCACCGTGCTGTGCATGGCGATGGTGTCGGCCTATGGCACGCGCACGACGCGACGGATCGCGGTGCTGATCGCGCTGGCCTTTGGATATGGGCTGGTGCTGGTCGTGGGCAACGGCGCGGGCATCGTGCCGGGCATCGACTTTGCGCGGGTGGGACAGGTGCCCTGGTTCGGGATGCCCAATTTCACCGCGCCGCAGTTCGACTGGACCGCGATCAGCATGATCGCCCCCGTGGCAGTTGTCCTGGTGGCCGAGAACCTGGGCCATATCAAGGCGCTTGGCGCGATCACCGGGCAGAACATGGACCGTTACATCGGGCGCGGCTTCTTGGGCGACGGGCTTGCCACGATGATCGCCGGGGCAGGGGGCGGGACCGGGGTCACGACCTATGCCGAAAACATCGGCGTGATGGCGATGACCCGCGTTTATTCGACGCTGATCTTTCCAATAGCGGCCGTGGCCGCGATCATCCTGGGCCTGTCGCCCAAGTTCGGCGCGATCCTGCAGACCATCCCCGCGCCGGTGCTGGCGGGGCTGGCCGTGTCGGTGTTTGGCCTGATTGCCAGCGCCATGGCGCGCATCTGGGTCGATAACCGGGTGGATTTCTCGGACCCGCGCAACCTGTTCACGGTGGGCGTGGCGCTGATCCTGGGGGCGGGGGATTTCACCGTCACCATCGGCGGCTTTGCCCTGGGCGGCATCGGCACGTCGACGCTGGCCGCCCTGGTGATCTATCAGCTTCTGGGCATCGGCCGCGACCGGCGCGCGGCCTGATCCCCCTCAGGCTTCGGCAAGCTGCGACACCAGCAGCTTGTCGATCCGGCGGCCGTCAAGGTCCACCACCTCGATCTGCCAGCCCGATACGGTGATGCGCGCGCCCACGTCGGGCAGAACGCCCGCCCGGTCCAAGACCAGGCCCGCGACGGATTCATAGCTGCGATCCTCGGGCAGGCTGATGCCGATCATCTCGGCGAACTCGTCCGCAGGCATCCAGCCCGCCACCAGCCAACTGCCGTCGTCGCGCTGCACGGCCTTGGGTTCGTCGTCGCCGGGTTCGGGAAAATCGCCCGCGATTGCCTCCAGCAGGTCCATCGCCGTCACGACGCCTTCGAAATGCCCGTATTCATCATAGACTAGCAGCATATGGGCAGGGCTGGCCTTCAATTCCTCGATCACGTTCAGGGCGGGCAACCCTTCGCGGATCACCGGCACCTCCTGCACCAGGGGGCGCAGGTCGGTCACATCCTCGGACAAGAGATCGCGCAGGGTGATCACGCCGATGATGTTGTCGTCGGATCCGTCGCGCACCAGCAGGCGCGACCGGCGGCTGTCGCGGAACCGTTGCAGAACCTCGGTCGCGGGATCGGCCACATCGACCGTCTCGACCTCGTGGCGGGGCGTCATCAGGCCACGGGCGGACCGGTCGGCGATGCGCATGACGCCTGCGATCATCTCGGTCTCGGCGGGTTCGATCACGCCTGCGGTGCGCGCCTCGGACAGCATGACGCGGATTTCCTCGTCCGAGATGCCGCGGTCGGATTCGCCGGATTGCCCCAGCAGGCGCAGAACGACATTGCCCGACTTGTCCAGGATCCAGACGATCGGCGCGGCGATGCGCGAAATGAACAGGATCAGCGGCGAAATGCGGCTGGCGACCCCTTCGGGCGACCGCAGGGCGATCTGCTTGGGGACCAGTTCGCCGATGATCAGCGACAGATAGGTGATCAGCACGACCACGCCGCCGACCCCCAAGGCCTGGGACAGCGCAGGCGAAAGCCCGTTGGCGATCAGCAGCGCCGACAATCGCGCGCCAAGCGTCGCCCCCGAGATCGCGCCCGACAGCACCCCCACCAGGGTGATGCCGATCTGCACGCTGGACAGGAAACGGCCCGGTTCGGTTCCCAGATCCAGGGCGATTTCGGCCCCCCGGCTGCCTTCGGCGGCCATGACCTTCAACCGCGCGGGGCGGGCGGACACGATGGCCAGTTCCGACATGGCCAGGACGCCGTTGAACATCGTCAAAAGCAGGACGATGAGAATTTCCAGAAGCATCGGTTCACTTTATCCAACAGGTCAGGCTTTTCGCAATCTGCACGATGCGCGCGCCGGTGCAAAGGCATGAAGGCGCCTGCCGGACAGAATCAGCAGGCAAGGCGCCCCTGCAGACGCCTTGCCGGTGGTTTCGTGTTATTCCCCCGCGGGATGCGAGGAAATCGCTTCGGGATTGTTTCCGTTGGTTTTCCACAGGGAAAACACGACGCCCGCGCCCAGGATCGCAAACGTGATGCCCAGCGACCAGGTCGGCGGGAATTTTTCCCAGCCCATCAGGTCGGCGATGAAGATCTTGGACCCGATGAACACCAGCAGCAGCGACAATGCGTATTTCAGATAGGCAAAGCGGTGCAGGATCGCGGCAAGCGCGAAATACAGCGCCCGCAAGCCCAGGATCGCGAAGATGTTCGAGGTATAGACGATATAGGGATCGGTCGTGATCGTGAACACGGCAGGCACCGAGTCCACGGCAAAGACCAGATCCGCGATCTCGATCATCACCAGGGCCAGCAGAAGGGGGGTGGCAAAGCGGACAAGCTTGCCGGTCCTGGGATCGGGCTGCTTGACGATGAAGCTGTTGCCATGCAGCTCGTCGGTCACGCGAAAGCGTTTGCGCATGAACTGGACCAGCTTGTTGCCGCTGAGGTCATGGGATGCCTCGTCGACGAACAGCATCTTGATGCCGGTAAAGATCAGGAAGACCGCGAACACATACAGCACCCAGCTGTAATGTTCGACAAGGGTCGCGCCCAGGCCGATCATGATGCCGCGCAGCACGATCACGCCCAGGATACCCCAGAACAGCACGCGGTGCTGGTATTCGCGAGGAATGGCGAAAAAGCCGAAGATCAGCGCGATGACAAAGATGTTGTCCATCGCCAGGGTCTTTTCGACCACAAAAGCCGTCAGGTACTGGGCGGCGGGTTCGGTCCCCATCTGCCAATACACGAAGCCCGCGAATGACAGGCCCAGGATGATATACATGGCCGACATCCGCAGGCTTTCCGCCACGCCGATCTGGTGGTCGTCCTTGTGCAGCACGCCCAGGTCAAAGGCCAGAAGCGCGATCACCACGCCAATGAACAGCAGCCACATCCACAGCGGCTTGCCCAGGACCATCAATAACAGAAATTCCATCTTGCCCTCATCGTTGCTGGTTGTGCTTCGATGCCAAGGACTTCGTGAAACAGGGCCAATTGCATCGAGCACGCTCGATGCGGTTCCGACATCACGACATTGCCTGTCGCCAGAGGGGCCCGGTTCCGCTGCGTGCAGAAGTGGCGCGGCGCGGCGCGGATTGCAAGAGGGATATCACGAAATCGTTTGCAAGCCGGCGGGGGCAGAGGCAATTTCCGCCCAAGTCAGGGACAGAGGGCCGCACATGGAACGGGCAGAACTGGCATCCGGGGGCGACGGCACATGGCTGCATGATCCGCGGCATCGCGCCTATCTGGTCCGCGATGCCGCGCGGTTGCTGGATTTCTTCGACGCAAGCGCCGGGCCGGATGGTGGTTTCGTCATGCTGGACCACGCGGGGCAGCCCATGCCGGGCAGCGTGCAGGAATTGCACGCGACGACGCGGCTGGTCCATTCCCACGCCCTGGGCCACCTGGCCGGGCGCCCGGACCGGGCGGGCATCATCGACCGGGGGATGGACAGCCTTTGGCGCGCGCATCGCGACGACCGGCACGGTGGTTATGTCTGGTCACTGCACGGCGGGGCGGTGGCGGACGGGACCAAGCTGGCCTATGGCCATGTCTTCGTGCTGCTGGCCGCATCCAGCGCGAAACTGGCAGGCCACCCGGACGCCGACCGCCTGCTGGCCGACATTTCGCAAGTGCTGGACGATCGGTTCTGGGACGCCCGGGCGGGGCTGTTCCGCGACGAATTCACCCGCGACTGGCAGGTCTTTTCAACCTATCGCGGCATGAACGCCAATATGCACGGGGTCGAGGCATTGCTGGCCGCCCACGAAGCCACGGGCGAGGGGGAATACCTGCGTCGCGCGGGCGGGAGCCTGGATTTCTTCATCAGCGGGCAGGCCGCCGCGCATGGCTGGCGCATCCCAGAACATTACGATGCCAACTGGCGGCCCGATCCCACATACGAGGGCAACCCGATGTTCCGCCCGGCCGGCACCACGCCTGGCCATTCCTTTGAAATGGCGCGGTTGCTGCTGCAATACTGGGATCTGGCAGGGCGGCCGGATACGGAGGCCACCGAACAGGCGCGGCTGCTGGTGGACAGGGCGCTGCGCGACGCCTGGCTGCCGGGGGGCGGGCTGGCCTATACGCTCGACGCAAGCGGCGGCGTGGCCCGGGCCGATCGTTACTGGTGGCCCGTGACCGAAGCGATCGGGGCGCTTGCGGCGCTGATCAAGCTGGACCCGCGCCCCGAGGACGAGGACTGGTATCGCCGGCTGTGGCGCTTTGCCGATGCGCATCTGATCGACCATGACCGGGGCGGCTGGTTCCCGGAACCGGACGGACCGGCAGCAGGCGGGCAGTTCGCAGGCAAGCCCGACATCTATCACGCCTTGCAGGCGGACCTGTTTCCCCTGGTTCCCGGCCTGTCGCGCCTTTCCGCCGCCCTGGCACAGGCCAAGCCCATGAAATCCTGATCCGGGGGTGCAATTCCTGTCCGGGGTCTTATTTACGCCCTGAACGGACAGGCAAGGACAAGACGACCGGATGCTTCAGCAAAGTGGTTTCGCAGGCCCGATCCTGCATTTTCGGGGCTGCGATGCCGATGGGGTCCATCTTGCGGCGATCACCGTCCGGCCCGAGGCCGCGCCCCCGCCCGGCGCGGTCACGACAGGGGGCGGGGCGGTGCAGCCCGTGCTGCTGGCCCAGGTTGCCGGGTTGTCGGTCTGGCGGCATGATTTCACCTTGGCCGAGGCGGAGGGGGGATATGCCCTGGACGGGCGCGATCATCCCGTCGCTACACGGCTGGATGGCGATATCCGCATCGCCTTCGTATCCTGCAACGGCGAGGAAAACGGCGATCTGGACCGCGAGGGGGCGGAGCGCAACCTGATGTGGGCGCGGCTGCGGGCCGATCATGCCCGCGCGCCCTTTGCCCTGCTGCTGCAAGGGGGCGACCAGATCTATGCCGACGAGGCGACGCACGGCCACTCCCTGTCCGACGGCTGGCCCGACCGGATCCCCGACGATCCCGCGCCCGCTGATCTGGACGGCCTGACGCGCCATCTGGAACGCCGGTTCGTCCAGCGTTACCTGATGGTGCTGGCGGCGGAGGGCTGCGCCGACCTGTTCGCCAGTGTGCCGTCCTTGTCCGTCTGGGACGATCACGACATCTGCGACGGCTGGGGTTCGCTGCCGGAAAGCCGCACGGGTTCTGCGGTGGGGCAGGCGCTGTTCTCGGTGGCGCGGCGGATGTATCTGCTGTTCCAGCATGGTGCGACCGATGCCGATGTGCCCGCGCTGTTCATGGATCCGACCGGCCGGAACCTTTGCTGGCGGCGCGACCTGCCGGGGGTCACGCTGTTCGCCCCCGACCTGCGGTCGGAACGCCACCGCCACCGGGTGATGGGGGATGCGGGCTGGCAGGCGGTCGAATCGCTGCGGCCTGCGGGCGATCATGTCTTCATGCTGTCCAGCGTGCCGTTGCTGGGACCGCGCCTGTCGCTGGCCGAGACGGTGCTGATGGCGATCCCCCGGATGCAGCATTACGAGGACGACCTGCGCGACCAGTGGCAAAGCCATGCCCATCGCGACGAATGGCGCCGGATGCTGTCCCAAGTCCTGCGGATGCGCAAGCAGGCGCCGGTCACGATCCTGTCGGGCGAGATCCACCTGGCCACCCGGGCCGAGATGGGACCAGAGGAAACCCTGATCCACCAGCTTGTTGCGTCAGGCATTTCGCACCGCGCGCCGCCCAGGGGCTATGCCAGGGCACTGGGATTGTTCGCGGGCCTGGGGGACGCGCCCTTGCAGGGCCACCCGATCCGCATCAAGCCGCTGCCGGGCCAGAAGCATCGCTATGTCGCGGAACGCAACTATTTGGTGCTGGACCGCAGGGCAGGGCGGTGGCAGGCGGTCTGGCATCTGGAAGACAGCGGCCTGACCCCGCCGCTGGCGCTGGACTAGCGTTCCAGGATCAGCAGGTCGCCCTCGAAGCTGACGCGGGCAAAAGTGCGCAGATAGGACATCCCCAGCAGCGACCCGTCCAGGTCGGCGCCGATCACCCAGGCCCGGACATTGCGGTCCAGGATGTCGCTGATGGCGATTTCGTCGATGGTGACGGGGGCCGTCTGGACCCGGCCGTTCGCGGTCATGGCGGTGCCGACATAGGCCAGGCCGTCCGGGTCAAGCCCCACGCGCCGCGCATCCGCCGGGCCAAGCGCGATCGAGGATGCGCCGGTATCGACCATGAACCGCACGGGTTCCCCGTTCACCTGCGCGGTCAGGTGGAAATGGCCGTCGCGGCCCACCGGAATCTCGATCCGGCCGCCTTCAAGCACCTGCTGGCGGGGGGCGTTGCCTTCGATATACCAGTCCGCGGCCAGGGTGGCGCCGGCAAAGATGACCGCCCACAGCATGAGCTGGCGCAGCACCTGCCCGCCGCGCCCCGCAAGTTCAAAGATCATCGCCCCGCCGATCACCAGCAGCAGGACGCCATAGAAAACCAGTTGCATCGTGTCGTCGTCGGTCATGGAAACAACCCCGATCCCTTCAGCCCGTCGATCACGAACTGCACCGAAAGCGCGGCCAGCAGCATCCCCAGCAACCGCGTGACGACCATCACCCCCGTGCGGCCAAGCGCATGGGCTAGGGGCGTGGCGACGACAAACAGCACCATCGCGATGCCCAGAACCGACAGCATCACCAGGTTCACCATGACCAAGTGGCCGATCCCCGGCGCCTCGCCCATCAGAAGGATCATCGTGGCAAGCGCCCCCGGTCCCGCCAGCAGCGGCATGGCCAGCGGAAAGACCGACGGGTCGTGGTGCAGCGGATCGCCGTCGCCCTGGTTCTCGCGCCGCTCGGTCCTGCGCTCGAACAGCATGTCAAGCGCCGTCAGGAACAGCAGCAATCCCCCCGCGATGCGAAAGGCGGAAATCGAGATGCCGATAGCCCCCAGGATCGATTCGCCCGCCAGCCCGAAGATCGTCATCAGCACCGCCGCGATCACCAGGGCGCGAAACCCGATGCGGCGGCGCTGCGCCGCACCCATTCCGGGCGTCAGCGCGATAAAGACCGGCGCCAGCCCCACGGGGTCGATCACCACGAACAGCGTGACAAAGGCGGTCAGATACAACGACAGATCCATGACCGCCTTATCGCCCGCACGCCCGGCCCTGCCAAGCCAGGCGGCCGGGGGCAGGCTCCTCAAAATAACGTCACTTTGTTCCAGATTAATGACGAAGGCGCCGAATCATGGCAGGTGGGGTTTCGCTGCGGGGGCGAAGGTCCTATATTCCGCAGATTGGTTGAACCCAGGTCATTGGCCTGACTCTGGAACGGAGAACTGAAATGCATATGCCGTCCCCCATGGCACTGCTCGTCATCGCCATCGTGGTCCTGGTCCTGTTCGGCCGCGGCAAGGTTTCCTCGCTGATGGGTGAATTCGGCAAGGGCATCACCGCCTTCAAGAAGGGCATCAACGACGGCAATGCCGAAGTGAATGCCGAGCGCCCCGTGGTTGTGGAGAAGACCGTCCAGCCGGTCCAGCCGGTGCAATCGGTCCAGCCCGTCCCCGGCACCGAGGCCCGCGACGTGACCCCGCACAACGAACCCCGCGTCTGATCCCGAAACCGGGACAAGGGTTCCAGAATGCTTGATGTCGGGTGGAGCGAACTGCTGCTGATCGGTGTCGTCGCACTGATCGTCATTGGTCCCGAGGATTTGCCGAAGCTGTTTCATACCCTGGGCCGCATCACGGCCCGGGCCAGGTCCATGGCGCGCGAGTTCACAAGCGCGATGGAGGATGCGGCCAAGGGCAGCGGCATCAGTGACATGACCAAGGATGTCAGGGACTTGAAGAACCTGACGTCGAAAAAATCCCTGGGCCTGGATGCCTTGGACCGGGCCGCATCGCGGTTCGAACAATGGGATCCCAAGACCGCCTTGGACAAGGCCGCACGGCCCACGCCCGATCCGGCGGCCCCTGTGGCGCCCGATACCCGTCCCATGGACGCGCCCCCGGCCCCTGCCGCGTTGCAGGCCGCGAACGAACCCGCCCCCGCCCCGATGCCGGTCGCGCAGCCCAGCCCGCGCCGCATCGCCGGTGTCCGCCGGTCGGACATGAAGGACCAATAAGTGGCATCGCAAAACGTCGATGAGCTGGACGACAGCTCGGCCCCGCTGATCGAGCATCTCAAGGAATTGCGCACCCGCCTGGTCTGGTCCGCCCTGGCCTTCGTGGTGGCGATGGTCCTGTGCTACCTGATCTGGAACCCGATCTACAATTTCCTGACCCTGCCGATCTGCGCCGCGCTTGAAGATCGCGGACAGGAATGCGGGCTGATCCTGTTGAAGCTGCAAGAAGGCTTTACGGTCGCCCTGCGCATTTCCTTTTTCGGCGGCTTTGTGCTGGCATTCCCGATCATCGCCTATCAGTTGTGGCGCTTCGTGGCGCCGGGGCTGTATCGCAGCGAAAAGCGGGCCTTCCTGCCGTTCCTGGCCGCATCGCCGCTGATGTTCGCCCTTGGCGCGGCATTCGCCTATTACGTCATCCTGCCGATGGTGTTTTCCTTTTTCCTGGGCTTCCAGCAGGGACCGCTGGCGCTGCCCGACGATCCGGCTGGGGCTGCGCCGAACACCAACCTGGCGGGCATCGTTTTCCAGGGGTCGGTCAGCGAATACCTGAACCTGACCACGCGCTTCATCCTGGCCTTCGGGCTGTCGTTCCAATTGCCTGTGGCCTTGGCGCTGATGGGGCGGGCGGGGCTGGTGTCGGCCGATACCCTGGCCAGCACGCGCCGCTATGCGGTAATCGTGATCCTGACGCTGGCGGCCTGTCTGACGCCGCCCGACGTGGGAAGCCAGCTTGTGCTGTTCTCGGTTATCTATGGGCTTTACGAGATCTCGATCCAGATCGTCCGCCGCATCGAGAAGGTGCGGGAAAAGGATCTGCGCGCCCAAGGGCTGTGGGACGAAGACGCCTGATGCCTGATGCCCTGACCCGCATCGCCGAGGCGTTGGAGCGTCTGGCCCCGCCGCCCATCCCCGCGCCGTCCTTTACCGAGGCCACGGCCTATGTCTGGCACCCCGATCCTGACCGGCTCGAGGCAGTGCAGACTGTCGCCCGCGTCGATCTGGTGCAACTGATCGGCATCGACCGGGCCAAGGCGATCCTGCTGGACAACACCCTGAAATTCGCGCGCGGCTTTGGTGCGAACAACGCCCTTTTGTGGGGCGCGCGGGGAATGGGCAAGTCGTCCCTGGTCAAGGCCGTCCATGCCAGTGCCGTGGCCCAGGGCTTGCCGCTGGTGCTGGTTGAAATCGCCCGCGACGACCTGGGATCCGTGGGGCGGCTGCTGGCGATCCTGGGCCAGGCCCGCGACAAGCGGTTCCTGTTGTTTTCGGACGACCTGTCCTTCAGCCATGACGACACGCAATACAAATCGCTCAAGGCGGTTCTGGACGGCGGGATCAGCGGCCGGCCCGCGAACGTGATCCTGTATGCCACATCGAACCGCCGCCACCTGATGCCGCGCGACATGATCGACAACGAACGCGCGACCGCCATCCATCCGGGCGAGGCGGTCGAGGAAAAGGTGTCGCTGTCCGACCGCTTTGGCCTGTGGCTGGGCTTTCACCCCTGTTCGCAGGACGAATACTTGGCGATGGTGCGGGCTTATTGCGATGCCTATGACCTGACGATCGACGACGGCACCCTGCGGGCCGAGGCGATCGAATGGCAGGCCACGCGCGGCGGGCGGTCCGGCCGCGTGGCCTGGCAGTTCTTTACCGACTTGGCCGGGCGGCACGGAGTCGCGGTCTAGCCCGGCTGCTTGGCCAAGGCCGCTTCGCGCATCTGGGTCAGGGTTTGGCGCGGTGTCAGCGCCTCGGGCGAGATGTCCAGATCCAGCAGGGCACCGGTTTTCGATCCCATGGCCCGCTGGAACGCGGCAGCGAAATCGGCGGTCGCGGGCACCTTTTCGGCGTGGAAGCCATAGGCTTTCGCCAGCATGACGAAATCGGGGTTGTGCATGGTCGTGCCCGACACACGGGCCGGATAGTTCCGTTCCTGATGGGCACGGATCGTCCCGTAGATGCCGTTGTTCAGCACCAGCACGATGGGCTGCGCCCCGGCCTGCGCCGCCGTCGCCAGTTCGGCGCAGGTCATCTGGAAATCGCCGTCGCCTGCGAAGCACACCACGGTGCGCGCCGGATGGGCGATCTTGGCGGCAATCGCGGCGGGCAGGCCATAGCCCATGGCGCCCGATTGCGGGGCCAGCAGCCGCGCCCGGGGACCGAAGGCAAAGAACTTGTTGGGCCAGACCGCAAAGTTTCCCGCGCCGTTCGTCAGGATCGCATCGTCGGGCAGGGTGTTGCGCAGGTGGTCCATCACCGCGACCATATCGACGGGCGAGGGCTGGGCGGGCGCCTGCATCGACGCCAGGTATCCCGATCGCGCCGCCTTGCGCCAATCCGACCACGGCCCGGTCACTGGACGCAGCCCTGCGGCAAGCGCATTCGGTCCCGACTGGATCCCCAGGCGCGGCTGATAGATCTTGCCGATTTCTGCCTCTGACGCATGGACGTGGATCAGCACCTGTTCCGGCTGCGGCACCCGCAGCAGGGTATAGGCGTCGGTCGTCATTTCCCCAAAGCGCACGTTGATCGCCAGCATCACGTCGCATTCGGCGATCAGGCGGCGCACATGGGGCGGCATCCCGACCCCCGCTTCGCCCGCATAAACGGGCGAGGTGTTGTCGAAGCTGTCCTGGAACCGGAAGGCGGCAAGGACGGGAATGTCGGACGCTTCGGCAAAGCGTTGCAGCGCGGCCTTGCCTCCGGGCGTCCAGGTGCAGCCGCCGGTCAGGATCAGTGGGCGTCTGGCCCCGGCCAGCATGGCCAAGCCCTTGTCCAGGGCAGCGGGCAGAGGGGCGGGTTCCGCGATCTCGGACGCGCCGGACAGGGGGGGCGTGTCCGAAAGGGTGGTAAGCATATCCTCGGGCAATGCGATGACGACGGGGCCGGGGCGGCCGGTGGTGGCGGTCTTCCAGGCGCGGGCCAGGATTTCAGGGATGCGGTCCACCCGGTCGATCTGGACCGCCCATTTCGCCATGCTGCCGAAGACGGCCGGATAGTCGATTTCCTGGAACGCCTCGCGTCCGATCATGTCGGTGCCCACCTGGCCCACCAGGACCAGCATGGGTGCGCTGTCCTGCATCGCGGTGTGGATGCCGATGGCGGCGTTGGTGACGCCCGGCCCGCGCGTGACCAGGCAGATCCCGGGCTGGCCGGTCAGCTTGCCCCAGGCAGCCGCCATGAAGGCCGCGCCCCCTTCGTGGCGGCACAGCACGAAATCAAGCCGTCCCCGTGTGTCGTGCAGCGCGTCCAGCACCGCCAGGTAACTTTCGCCCGGAATGCCAAAGGCCTTGGTCGCGCCAAGCGCCATCAGGCAATCCACCAGCAATGCCCCGCCGTTTCGTGTCATGTGGCCCCCTTTGTTCGCGCCAGCCTATCGGCGCGGCGCGGCGACTGCCAGCGTCAGTTCCACGCGCAGGCCGGGGCGGGTGTTGGTCAATGACAACTGCCCTCCGGCGGCCTCGGCGATGTCGCTGACAATGGCAAGGCCGATGCCCTGGCCTTCGCCGGATTCGTCCAGGCGCATTCCGCGTTGCGGCAGGCAAGCCAGGGCGCCGTCCGGCACGCCCGGTCCGTCGTCGCAGATGGCGATGGTCACGCGGTCGCCGTTTTGGCCAATGACCGCCTCGACAGCCGCATCGGCGTGCTGCATGGCGTTTTCCAGCAGCGCGCCAAGCGCCTCGGTCAAGTCGTCGGGGTCGATGCGGGCGCGGGGGGCGGGGTCGGCAAGGCGGGTCTGCCAGTCGATTTCCCCACCCTTGGGGGTGCGACGCAGAACCTTGATCAGGCGGGCCAGGATGACCGCCGGGTCGGCCTCGGCCGTGTGGCGGTCGGACTGGATGCGGGCGCGGGCCAGTTCGCGGTCCACCAGCCGACGCATGGCCGTGACAACGGTTTCGATGCTGCCGGCGATTTCAAGCTCTCCCCTGTGGCGCAGGGTGCCCGCATCGCCCAGCAGCGCCTGGAGCGGCGTCTTGAAGCCATGCGCCAGGTCGCCTGCCCGGTGCCGCGCGCGAAGCAGTTCGGCGTCACGCGCGTCCAGAAGGGCGTCCAACTGGCGGGACAAGGGCAACATCTCGTCGGGCAGGTCGGTGCCGATACGCGAACGCTGCCCTTCGGTCAGGGCCTGCACGCGGTCCGCAACCTCGGCCAGGGGGGACAGGCCAATCCGGATCTGAAGCCAGGAACCGGCCATCAGCAGCAAGGCCAGAAAGGCCAGATAAGGCAGCAGGTCGCCCAGGAATTCCTGCCGCGCGGCCGTCAGCACCGCCCGGTCCGATGCGACGACGATCCGCAGGGTCAGGGATTCCGGCCCCCGCCCGACCAGCAGGCTTTGTTCCACCGCCAGCAGGCGTTCACCCCGGGGACCGGGCAGGGACAGCACGTCGGATCGGCCGGGTGCGGGCGCGGGGCGGTCCATGGGCAGGGTATAGTCCCACAAGGATCGCGACCGTTGCACCTGATCCCGCAGGGCAACCTGCCAGTAATGCCCCGAGAAGGGTTGTTGATACAGCCGGTCCGCCGGGGGCGCGGCCAAGCGCGGCACGCCCGTCGCGTCATGTTCGACGATCCCCGCCAGGGTAAGGGCGCGGGCTTCCAGGTCATTCACCGCCACCCGTTCGACATGGCGTTCGAACAACAGCGCCAGCCCAAGCGAGGCAGCCCCCAGTGTCGCCACGATGGCAAAGGCGCCCACAACCAGCAGCCGCAGCCGCAGCGACCGGCGCACCAGCCGGGCGCCCCCAGGTCATAGCCAAAGCCGCGCCGCGTATGGATCACCCCCGGTCCCACCTTGCGGCGCAGACGGGCGATCACGGCCTCCAGGGCGTTGGCATCGCGGGCGTCGTCGTCGCCATACAGGTGCTCCAGCAGTTCGGACGGCGAAACCGTGCGATCGCGGTGCAGCGTCAGATAGGACAGAAGCCGGTATTCCAACGGCGTCACCGCCACCGGCACGCCTGCCACGGAAACCGACATCCGGTTCAGATCGACCGACAGCGCGCCCACCTGCTGGACGGAGGCCGCCCGCCCGCCCGAACGGCGCACCAGGGCGCGGGCGCGGGCGATCAGTTCCTCCATCCGAAAGGGCTTGGGCAGGTAATCGTCGGCGCCCGCGTCGATGCCTTCGACCCGTTCGGTCCAGGCGCCGCGCGCGGTCAGGATCAGGACCGGGCATTCGCACCCCTCGGCCCGCCAGCGTTTCAGGACCGTCAGCCCGTCCAGGCGCGGCAGGCCCAGATCCAGAACGATCAGGTCATAGCTTTCCGTGCCGCCGCGAAACCATGCAGTCTCGCCATCCTCGAGATGTTCGACGCGGAACCCGGCCGAACCAAGCGCCCGGGTCAGATCGGCGGCAATACGACGGTCATCCTCGACCACAAGGGCGCGCATCAGTCGTCGTGTTCCTCCTCGACCTGCAGGATCTTGCCGGTAGCGGCGTCCAGGTCCACCTCGATCAGCCGGCCGTCGCGGGTGATCAGCTCGACCTCATAGACGCGGATTCCATAGGCATATTCAAGCTCGACCTCGACCACGGTGCCGGGATGGTCGGTGTCCAGCTGCCGCAGGATCTGCGCCAGGGGCAAGATTTCCCCGCGTTCGACGGCCTCTTGGGCCAGTTCGAAATCGGGCAGGGTGTCTGGCTGCCCCCCTACGGTCGAGGGGACAATCAGGGCAAGGATGATGGCAAGCAGGTGTTTCATGCAGCACAGATTACCGCAGCGGTCCTGACAAATCGCTGACAGGGGCGGTCAGCCGCCTGTCAGCCCGCATGGGGTAGAACGATTCGCATCACCGGGTCGCCGCCCTTGCAGCGCGACCCCCTCAGGAAAGGATAACGCATATGGCACGCAAGACAGGCACCAACCTTGCAGACAATTTCGGCGGCACTTCGTTGGCGGACTGGCTGGCAGGGCTGCGCGGCAACGACACGATCAACGGCTTTCGCGGCAATGACGACATTTATGGCGGCGCCGGAAACGACCGCCTGTTTGGCGGCGATGGCCATGACGAGATCGAGGGCGGCGCCGGCAACGACCGCTTGTGGGGCCAGAACGGCAATGACGAACTGGAGGGTGGCGACGGCGATGACGGCATCGCCGGAGGAGCAGGCCGGGACGAACTGGAAGGCGGACGCGGCAACGACCGTCTGTCGGGCGGCGACGACAGGGACGATCTGGAAGGCGGCAGCGGCAATGACACGCTGTCGGGGGGCGCGGGACAGGACAGCTTGGAAGGCGGTTCGGGCAATGACATCCTGACCGGCGGATCGGGCGTCGATTTCTTTGAATTCGAACGCGGCGACGGGCGCGACCGCATCACCGATTTCCAGAATGGCACCGATCGGATCGAGCTGGACGATTTCAGCCGCGCCCAGGTCAGCCAGGTCATCGGCAATGCCCGCCAACAGGGCGCGGATGTTGTGCTGGTGCTGGACGCCAACACCTCTGTCATCATCGAGGATATGCAGCGCGGCCAGCTGGATCTGAGCGACTTCACGTTCTGACACGGCCTTGCGGGGCGGCCCGGCAGGACCGCCCCGATTGATTTAGGTTCACCGGCTCCCCTGCCGCATCGTCGCAGCTTGCGGCCTGCACGATCCAAGCCTAGGTTCCGGCGCTGAATCTGGATTCTGCGGTGCATGATGACGACAGACCTGCCTTTCCGTTCCTGGCCTGTCGGCGGCGGCGCCTGCGGCGAACTGGTGCGGAAATTCGACTGGTCGCGCACCTCGCTGGGACCAATCGAGCAATGGCCCCGGCATCTGCGGATCAAGGTCAATTCGCTGGTCAATTCGCCCATCCCGCAGGTGCTGATCTGGGGGCCGGATCATGTGATGATCTATAACGACGGTTATGCCGAGATCGCGGGCAATTGCCACCCGCGCGCCCTGGGCGGCACGTTCCAGGCCATCTGGCCCGAGATCTGGGATTTCAACCGCACCACGCTGGAACGCGGGTTCCAGGGCCAGGTGCAGGCGTTCCGCGAACAGCCGATGGTGCTGAACCGCAACGGCGTCCCCGAGGATGTGATCTTTGATCTGTTCTATACGCCGATCTATGACGAAACCGGCGCGGGCGTGGACGGCGTCCTGTGCACCGTCCTGGAAATCACCGAAACGGTTCGCGCCCGCGACGCCCTGGCCGAAAGCCGGGCCGAGCTTTACCATTTGTCCGACGCCCTGCCGATCTTGGTGGGCTTTCTGGACCGGTCGCTGGTCTTTCGTTTTGCCAACCAGTGCTTTCTTCAGGTGTTCGGCGTCACCCACGCCCAGGTGATCGGCCAGCGGATCGGGGACATCCTGGGCGCCAGCCAGGCCGCCCTGACCGAGGGGATGCTGGACCGCGCCCTTGCGGGCGAGACGGTGAATGTCGATGCCGCCGTGTGCCTGCCCGGCGACCGCCCGCGCACCTTTGAGATGCGCTGCCTGCCCCGGATATCGCGCGACGACCGGATCGACGGCGTCTATATCATCCTGATCGACGTCGAGGACCGCAAGCAGACCGAAACCCGGCTGCGCGACAGCAACGACCGTTTCCGTGCCGCGGTCGAGGCGATCCACGGCGTCCTGTGGACCAACACCGCCGACGGGCGGATGATCGGTGAACAGCGTGGCTGGGCGGCGCTGACCGGGCAGGCCTTCGACGATTACCAGGAATTCGGCTGGACGGACGCCGTGCATCCCGACGACCGCGCGGGCACCGTCGAAAGCTGGCTTCGCGCCGTTGCGGCGCAATCAACCTTTGACTGGGAACACCGGCTGCGCTGCGCGGATGGCGCATACCGCATCTTCATGGTGCGCGCGGTGCCGACGCTGAACGAGGCGGGCGAGATTAGGGAATGGGTCGGCGTTCATACCGACATCACCGAACAGCGCCTGACCGAGGCGCAGCTGCAAGCCCAGGCCGAGGATCTGCAACGCCAGATCGCCCACCGGCAGTGCGCCGAGGATCAGCTTCGCCGCCTGAACGAGACGCTGGAAGAACGCGTCGCGGACGAGATCGCGCAGCACCGCAAGACCGAGACCGCCCTGCATCGGTCGCAAAAGATGGAATCCATGGGCCAGCTGACCGGCGGCGTGGCCCATGATTTCAACAACCTGCTGCAAGTGATCGCAGGCAATCTTCAGATGCTGGCCAAGGATGTCGAAGCCGATCCCCGCGCCGGCCAAAGGGTTGAAAATGCCCTGTCCGCCGTTGCCCGCGGGGCCAAGCTTGCCAGCCAGCTTCTGGCCTTCGGACGCCGCCAGCCGCTGGAGCCGCGGGTGATCCAGCCCAACCGCCTGGTGGGGGAAATGGACGAATTGCTGCGCCGGTCCCTGGGCGAGGCGATCGAAATCCAGGTGATCGTCCCGGGCGATCTGTGGAACATCTGCGTGGACCGCGCCCAACTGGAAAGCGCGCTTTTGAACCTGGCGATCAATGCCCGCGATGCGATGGACGGCGCCGGGCGCCTGACCATCGAGATGGGCAATACGCGGCTGGACGACGCCTATGCCCTTGTCGCAGGCGATGTCGTGGCGGGCGATTATGTGATGCTGGCCGTGACCGACACCGGCTGCGGCATGACGGCCGAGGTGCTTGAGCGGATCTTCGATCCGTTTTATTCCACCAAGCCGGAAGGGCGGGGAACGGGCCTTGGGATGTCCATGGTTTACGGCTTTGTCAAGCAATCAGGGGGCCATGTGGCCGTTTACAGCGAACCGAACGAAGGAACGACCGTGCGCATCTATCTGCCGCGATCCGACAGTGACGAAGATACCGATGCGCCGGTCCATGACGGCCCCGTGGTCGGCGGCACGGAAACCATCCTGGTGGTCGAGGACGACGAGGCTGTGCGCGCCACCGTGGTCGATCTGCTGGGATCGCTTGGCTATAATGTGCTGACGGCCCGTGATGCGCAGGCGGGGCTGGCGGTTGTGGAAAGCGGGCTTCACATCGATGTGCTGTTCACCGACGTGGTGATGCCTGGCGGTCTTTCCAGCCGAGACATGGCGCGTCGTGCGCAGGACATCCTGCCGGGGCTGGGGGTTCTGTTCACCTCGGGCTATACCGAAAATTCCATCGTGCATGGCGGCCGTCTGGATCCGGGGGTGGAACTCTTGTCGAAGCCCTATCCGCGAGAAGCCTTGGCCCGCCGGTTGCGCCATGTCATCGCCAACGCGCAGCAAGACCGCCTTGCGGTCGATGCCGAACGCACGTCCCGGCCCTCTGCCGAACCCGTACCGGTCACCGGCCGCGCCGTGTCAATCCTGCTGGTCGAGGACAACGCCCTGATCCGCGCCGACACCGCCATCATGCTGGAGGAGATGGGCCACACGGTCGTGCAGGCGGGCAAGGCGGCGCCTGCGCTGGCCCATCTGGAAGGCCAGGCCTTTGACCTGCTGCTGACCGACCTCGGCTTGCCCGACATGAACGGCAACGACCTGGCGCAGCGGGCGGTGGGCCTTCAGCCGGGGCTGGCCGTGGTTTATGCCACGGGCGACAGCCACCTGCCTGCGGGCTGCCCGCAGCAGGCGGTTCTGCTGTGCAAGCCCTATGGCGAGGATGACCTGCGCGGCGCGGTCGAGGAAGCCCTGGCCCGGATCGCCTGATCCAGGCTCTTGGCGGGTGGCGTTTTGCGTGCTATGCAATGTCCGTTCTCAGGGCGGGGTGCAATTCCCCACCGGCGGTTACAGCCCGCGAGCGCCCTTCGCTTTGCGAAGGGGTCAGCAGATCCGGTGAAACTCCGGGGCCGACAGTTACAGTCTGGATGAAAGAGAACCGTGACCGCGTCCTTCCCAAGGGACGGTCATGGCTCGATGTCCTGGGACCATACGCAAGCAACGTAAGGTTCCTGAAAGATGACCCACAAGACCCCTCGTATCGCCTTTATCAAGGCCCGCTGGCATTCCGATGTCGTGGACCGCGCGCATGAAGGATTCCTGGCCGAACAGCGCCGCCTGATCCCCGGCGCCCAAGTCGTGGCCTTTGACGTGCCCGGCGCCTTCGAAATGCCCCTTCTGGCCAAGAAACTGGCGCAGACCGGCAAGTATGACGCCGTGGTCGCCGCTGCCCTGGTGGTGGATGGCGGCATCTATCGCCACGATTTCGTGGCCGCCGCCGTCGTCAACGGCCTGATGACGGCGGGCCTGGACACCGGCGTGCCGTGCTTTTCGGTGTCGCTGACGCCGCATAACTATCAGGAAACCGAATTGCTGACCGGCTTTTACCGCGACCACTTCGTCCAAAAGGGCGCCGAGGCCGCGCGGGCCGTCCACCAGGTTCTGGAACTGGACGCCCGGATCGCCGCCGAGGGCCGCGCCGAGGTCGCCTGACCAGCGTGGCGCGCGGGTCCGGCCCGCGCGCCTTGTCGTCATTCAACCGTGACGGATTTCGCCAGGTTGCGGGGCTGGTCCACGTCGGTGCCCTTGGCGACCGCCGTGTGATAGGCCAGATACTGCATCGGGATCGCATAAAGGATCGGCTGGAACGCCCCCCCGCCCGACGGCATCTGCAGGCTTGCCTGAACCCCGTGGCTGGCCGAGGCCAGCCCTTCGTCATCCGACAACAGCAGGATCGGGCCATGGCGGGCCATGACTTCCTGCATATTGGACACGGTCTTTTCGAACAGCGCATCATGCGGGGCCAGCACGATCACCGGCACGTCGCGGTCGATCAGCGCGATCGGCCCGTGCTTGAGTTCCCCCGAAGCATATCCCTCGGCGTGGATATAGCTGAGCTCCTTCAGCTTCAGCGCCCCTTCAAGGGCCACGGGATACAGCGCGCCCCGTCCCAGGAACAGCACATCGCGGGCCTGGGACAGCCATTCGGCCTGATCGCGGCAGGCGTCCGACATGGACAGGGTTTGCTGCATCAGGCCGGGGACGCTGCGCAGGTCGGCCAGATGCGCGGCCAAGGCGTCCTCGTCGATGCGGCCCCGGTCATGCGCGGCCTTCAAGGCCAGGATCGCCAGCACCGTCAATTGACAGGTGAAGGCCTTGGAGGATGCGACGCTGACCTCGATCCCCGCAAGCGTCGGCAGGGCAATGTCCGCGTCCCGCGCGATTGCCGAGGTGCCGACATTGACTAGGCCCACCGTGCGGGCCACATGAGCGCCCGCATAATGCAGCGCGGCCAGCGTGTCGGCGGTTTCGCCCGACTGGCTGACGGCGATGAACCAGCTTTTGGGAGACAAGGGCGGTTCGCGATAGCGGAACTCGGACGCCACGTCGATGTCGCAGGGCAGGCCCGCCAATTGCTCGAACCAGTATTTCGCCACGTGGCCCGCCAGATGCGCGGTGCCGCAGCCGACCAGGCTGATGCGGTCAACATCGTGGAAATTCATTCCATCAGGCAGCACGATCCGGTCGCCCTTGACGTAATGGTTCAGCACATCGCCGATCACCACCGGCTGTTCGGCGATTTCCTTGGCCATGAAGTGACGGTATCCGCCCTTGTCGATGGCCGTCGCGCCGGTGTCGATACGGGCCTCAACCCTGTGGGTCTGGTTGCCTGCCGCATCGAAAATCTGGACGCCCGCGCGGGTCAGGACGGCATGGTCGCCGTCCTCCAGATAGGTGATGCGGTCGGTAAAGGGCGCCAACGCCACGGCGTCGGAGCCCAGGAACATTTCCTTGTCGCCATGGCCGATGGCCAGTGGGCTGCCCTTGCGGGCCGCGATCATCAGGTCATCCTCGCCATCGAAGATGAAGGCCAGGGCGAACGCGCCGCGCAGCCGTGCTAGGGTGCTGCGTGCGGCCTGGATCGGGGATTGGCCTTGATCCATGTAATGCGCCGTCCACAGCGCCACGGTTTCCGTGTCGGTCTGCGATTGCGGCTGGATGCCCAGCGCGCCCAGTTCCTCGCGCAGGTCGCGGAAATTCTCGATGATGCCGTTATGGACAACGGCCACGGGACCGGACTGGTGGGGATGGGCGTTCACCTCGGTCGCAGCGCCGTGGGTGGCCCAGCGGGTATGGCCGATGCCGATATGGCCGGGCAGGGGCTCGTGGACCAAACGGTCCGACAGGTTCATCAGCTTGCCCACGGCGCGCCGCCGCTCCAGCCGCCCGGTGGCGTCCACCGTTGCGACGCCCGCGCTGTCATAGCCGCGATATTCCAGCCGCCGCAGCGCATCGACCAGTTGCGGGGACACCTCGTGCGACCCCAGGATGCCGATAATACCGCACATCAGCGGGCCTCCTTCTTCGCGCGCAGGGCTGCCATCAGGCGGGTGGCAAGGCCGGGCTTGGTTGCCTGGCGCGCCCGGCCAATGGCCAGGGCACCGTCGGGCACGTCTTCGGTGATCACGGACCCCGATCCGGTCATGGCGTCGTCGCCTACCCGCACCGGGGCCACCAGCATCGTGTCGCTGCCGACAAAGGCGCGTGCGCCGATCTGGGTGCGGTGCTTCATCACCCCGTCGTAATTGCAGGTGATGGTGCCCGCGCCGATATTGGTGTGTTCGCCCACATGGGCATCGCCCAGATAGGTCAGGTGGCCGACCTTGACACCTTCGTCCAGGACCGCGTTCTTGATTTCGACGAAGTTGCCGACATGAACGTCGCCGCCCAGTTCGGCGCCGGGGCGCAGCCGGGCAAAAGGCCCGACGGTTGCGCCCGAGGACACATGGCAGCCTTCCAGATGGCAGAAGGGCAGGATTTCCGCCCCCGATTCCACCGTCACGCCGGGCCCGAAGACGACATTCTGGCCGACCACCGCATCCCGTCCGATCACGGTGTCTAGGGCGAACCAGACCGAGGACGGGTCGCACAGCGTCACCCCGTTCTCAAGCGCCCGAAGACGCGCGCGGTCCTGAAAGGCGGCTTCGGCCGCGGCCAGCTCGGCGCGAGTGTTGATGCCCAGCGTTTCCCCTTCGTCGCAGGTGACGACATCGGTGCTGCGCCCCTCGGCCCGCGCCAGGGCTACCAGGTCGGTCAGGTAATATTCCCCCGAAGCGTTCTGGTTCGTCAGCCGCACGATCAGTTGGCGCAGCAGGGAAGCGTCAAGCGCCATGACCCCGGAATTGCACAGCGCGATGTCGCGCGTCGCCGCATCCGCGTCCTTGTATTCGACGATCTGTTCCAGGCCCCGCCCCGTCACGATCAGGCGGCCATAGCGGCCCGGATCCTCGGCCTCGAACCCCAGGACGACCAGATCGGACGGGTGCGCGGCAAGGACGGCCAGCGTTTCTTCGCCGATGAATGGGGTGTCGCCGTAAAGAACGACCACCTTGCCCTCGAACCCTTCCAGCTCGGGCAGGGCCTGGCGGACGGCGTGGCCGGTGCCAAGCTGTTCGGACTGCAACACGATCCGGGCTTCGGGGTCGATCCTGCCGGCAGCCTTCGTCACCTGGTCGGCGCCATGGCCCGCGACAACGATCACCTGTTCGGGTTCCAGCGTCCGGGCCACGGACAGGGCATGGCCGATCAGCGGCGCGCCTGCCAGCCGGTGCAGCACCTTGGGCAGATCGGACTGCATCCGGCTGCCTTGTCCGGCCGCCAGAACCACGATCGCCACGGGTTTGTCCGCCATGCTGTCTCCAATGCCTGTTCAAATTCTTTGCCCGGCGTTCTAATCGGGGCCGCGCGCCTGCGAAAGCCCTGCGCGTTCACCTTTGGTGTCGAATCGTTGCGGGAAGGATTGCGCATGGCGGGAACGGTGGTCTTTGATCTGGACGGCACGCTGGCCGATACATCGGCCGACCTGATCGCGGCGGCGAATGCCTGCTTTGCGGCGCGCGGCATCGACGTGATGCTGGACCCGGTGGCGGATGCGCTGACCGCGTTCCACGGCGGCCGGGCAATGCTGCGGGCGGGATACGGGCGGATGGGTGCCGACCTGCTGCTGCCCCCAGGGGCCGAGGAGGAGGATTATCCTCGCCTGCTGGACCATTACGGGCAGAACATCGCGGTCCATACGAAGCTGTATCCGGGGGTCGAGGCAACCTTGGACCGCTTGCAGGCCGACGGACATATTCTGTCAGTCTGCACCAACAAGCCCGGCGCCCTGGCGGAAACCCTGCTGGATGCGCTTGGGGTGCGGGGGCGGTTCGCGTCCATGGTCGCGGCGGATACGCTACCGGTCAGAAAGCCCGATCCGCGTCCCTATCGCGCGGCGGTGGAACGGGCGGGGGGCAGCGTGGCCGCATCATTTCTGGTGGGCGATACCGAAACCGACCGCAAGACGGCCACGGCGGCGGGCGTCAGGGTTGCGCTTGTGTCCTTTGGCCCGGAAGGCGAAGCGATTTCCCGCCTCGCGCCGGACGCCCTGATAGGACATTTTGACGAATTGCCCGATCTGGCACGGTCCTGGCTAGGTTAAGGGCACCCGCGCCGGGTCCAAGGCTGGCCATCAAGATATATCCCCCATCCTACAGATGGTCGGTTCCTCTGCCCGACGCAGTGCCATTGCCGATTGCATCGCTGCTGGCTTTTGCAGTGCTTCGTCGCGCCGGACGACAGGGTCGCCGTCCCCTCTCAGGGGACGGCGCCGGGATCACTTCGCCTCGTCTGCAGGATTCGCGTTCAGCTGGCCATAGTTCTGGGCGCCGATGGTGTCGAACAGCTGCAACTGCGTTTCGAGGAAGTCGATATGGCCTTCCTCATCCTCGATCAGGTCGTCGAACAGCGACTTGGACACCTGGTCGTTGACGCTGGAACAGTATTCGCGCGCCTCAAGATACAGGGTGCGGGCGTCGTGTTCGGCCGCCAGGTCGGATTCCAGCGTTTCGCGCAGGGTCTGGCCGATCCGCAGCGAGTCCAGCTTTTGCAGGTTCGGATGGCCTTCCAGGAAAATGATTCGCTCGATCAGGCGATCGGCATGGTGCATTTCCTCGATGGATTCCTCGCGCGACTTCCTGGCGATGCGGCCAAAGCCCCAGTCTTCCTGCAAGCGATAGTGCAGCCAATACTGGCTGACCGCGGTCAGTTCAGACCGCAACGCCGCGTTGAGATATTCGATGACCTTTGCGTCGCCCTTCATGATGGCTGTCCTTTGCAATCTCTGATTTTGCCCGCAAAATCGGCGGGGCTATGCCCAGATTATCGCAGTGACGCATGGTGTCCAGAAAGAGCGGCATACATCCCCCGCAATCGGCGCGTTTGCCGAGCGCGTGGTATATCTTTCCCGGTGTGATGATCGTCTGAGGGTCTGCCATTCGCATCCAATCGATGGCTGCCTTGATCTCATGATCCGAGATTTGCGTGCAATGGCAGACAATCATCGCGAAGGCTCCTGTTTGGCGAAGAAATAGCGATTCTGTCGGAATTGTAAAGGTGACTTTTTTGGTTGGTGATCCCGTCATTCTTGACCCTAGGGCGGGGCGGGCGCAAAAGCGCGGCCATGAAGCTGTCCGATTTCGATTTCGACCTGCCCCCGTCCCTGATCGCCACGCGTCCGGCACGGCCGCGCACATCCGCGCGACTGCTGCTGGCGGAAGGCGCCGGGATCCAGGACCGCCGGGTCAGCGACCTGCCGGACATCTTGCGGACGGGCGACGTTCTGGTGCTGAACGACACCAAGGTCATTCCTGCGCGTCTGACGGGCACGCGGACCCGCCAGACCCCCCAGGGCGAGGCCGTCGCGCGGGTCGAGGTGACGCTGCTGGAACCGGCCGCCGATGGCTGGCGCGCGCTGGCCAAGCCCCTGCGCAAGCTGCGCGAGGGAGAGGTGATCCGCTTTGGCGACGCCCTGTCCGCCGAAGTCGCCGCCATTGCGGAAGGCGAATTGCGGCTGCGCTTCGATGCGCAGGGCGATGCCTTCGACACGGCGCTTCAGCAGGTGGGCGCCATGCCGCTGCCCCCCTATATCGCGGCGCTTCGCGCGCCTGACGACCAGGACCGGCAAGATTACCAGACCGTCTGGGCCGCGCGGCAGGGCGCCGTCGCCGCCCCCACGGCCAGCCTGCATTTCGATGCGGCATTGCTGGATGCGCTGGCCGCAAGGGGCGTGGAATTCGTTCATGTCACGCTTCATGTCGGCGCGGGAACGTTCCTGCCCGTCAAGGTCGATGACGTGACCACCCACCGGATGCACGCCGAATGGGGCGAGGTGGGGGCAGGGGCAGCCGATGCGATCAACCGGGCCAAGGCCCAGGGCCGCCGCGTGATCCCTGTCGGAACCACCGCGCTGCGGCTGATCGAATCGGCGGCGCTTGGGGATGGCAGGGTTCGGCCATTTCAGGGCACGACCGACATCTTCATCTATCCCGGCCATCACTTCCGGGTGACCGACGGGTTGATGACGAATTTCCACCTGCCGAAATCGACGCTGCTGATGCTGGTATCCGCGCTGATAGGGCAGGAAAGGATCAAGGACATCTATGCCCATGCGGTTGGGCAGGGCTATCGCTTCTTCAGCTATGGCGATGCGTCGCTGTTGATCCCCTAGGGTCGCTTTCCGGGTAGCCCCTCCGCGCCGGATGGGCGAGACAAGACCATTCCTGCGACCGGAGTCGAGACGACCATGCTTTCCGTGCTGCGAACCACTTGGCCGCTGTTCCTGGGCATCCTGCTGCTGATGGTCGGCAACGGGATGCAGGGCACGCTGCTGGGCATCCGCGGCGGGATCGAGGGGATCCCGACATTCCAGATGTCGGTCGCCATGTCGGGTTATTACGCAGGCTTCCTGTTGGGCAGCCTGTCGGTGCCCGCGCTGATCAAGAACGTGGGCCATGTGCGGGTCTTCGCCGCGCTTGGGTCGATGATCTCATCGGTGCTGGTGCTGTATTCGGTCGAGCCGAACTGGATCTGGTGGACGGTCCTGCGGGTCATCATCGGATACTGCTTCTGCGGGGTCTACATCACGTCGGAAAGCTGGCTGAACGCGGGATCCACGAACGAGAACCGGGGCCAGACCCTCTCGGCCTATATGATCGTGCAACTGCTGGGGATCGTCGCGGCGCAGGCGCTGCTGAACCTCAGCGATCCGGGCGGCTATACGCTGTTCATCGTCGCGTCGGTCCTGGTGTCCTTCGCCTTCATGCCGATCCTGTTGTCCGCACGTCCCGCGCCGCAGTTCCAGACGATCAAGCGCATGACCTTCGGTCAGCTTTACCGCGCCTCGCCCTTGGGCTGCGTCGGCATCTTCCTGATCGGGGGGGTCTTTGCGGTGCTGTCGGGAATGTCGTCGGTCTGGGGCGCCACGATCGGCCTGTCGGTTGCCCAGATCTCGATCTTCGTGGCGGCAAGCTATGCGGGCGGGTTGGTGATGCAATATCCCATCGGCTGGATCTCGGACCGCTATGACCGGCGCAAGCTGGTGCTGATGCTTTCCGCAGTCGGGGCGGTGACGGGCATTGCCGTCCTTGCAAGTCAGCCCGGCACCCTGGGGCTTATCGTTGCGGGCGCCCTGATGGGGGGGCTGGTGAACCCGATCTATGCGCTGCTGCTGGCCTATACCAACGACTACCTGGACCAGTCGGACATGGCTGCGGCATCTGCCGGGTTGTTGTTCATCTATGGCATCGGGTCTATGGGCGGGCCGATCATCACCGGCTGGCTGATGGAAGTGATCGGCCCGGACGGCTACTGGGTCTATATGGGCGTCCTGCTGGCGATGCTGGCGGTCTATGCCGGCTGGCGCACGACCCGCCGCCGTGCCCTGACACCGGAGGAACAGGGCAACTTCGCCGTGATCACGCCTAATGCCACCACTATCGCCGTCGAGGCCGCATTGGATGAAAAGCAATCGGACCCCGACAAACGAGCGCCCGACGCGGCGTAACTGGCCTGCTTGTTCCCCTTTGCGGAATGGTTTAACGCTCAACTATCGTGACCAGACGAGGATAGCTGATGGCCCAGAATTTCGACATGGTGGTGATTGGTGCCGGGCCGGGGGGCTATGTCGCCGCGATCCGGGGCGCGCAACTGGGCCTGAAGGTCGCCTGCATCGAGCGTGAGCATCTGGGCGGCATCTGCCTGAACTGGGGCTGCATCCCCACCAAGGCCCTGCTGCGATCGGCCGAGGTGTTCCACCTGATGCACCGTGCCAAGGATTTCGGGCTGTCGGCCGACGGCATCGGCTTTGACCTGGAAAAGGTCGTGGCCCGGTCGCGCGGTGTTGCCAAGCAACTGACCGGCGGCATCGGCCACCTGTTCAAGAAGAACAAGGTCACCACCATCATGGGCGAGGCGCGTCTGGTCGCCCCCGGCAAGGTCAGCGTCAAGACCGACAAGGGCACCGAGGAAGTCACCGCCAAGTCCATCGTCCTGGCGACCGGCGCCCGCGCCCGCGAACTGCCGGGGCTGGAGCCGGATGGCAAGCTGGTCTGGAACTACAAGCACGCGCTGGTGCCGCCGCATATGCCGAAAAAGCTGCTGGTGATCGGATCGGGCGCCATCGGCATCGAATTCGCCAGCTTCTTCAACACCCTGGGTGCCGATACCACCGTGGTCGAGGTGATGGATCGCGTCCTGCCGGTCGAGGACGCGGAAATCAGCGCCTTCGCGAAAAAGGCTTTCGTCAAGCAGGGCATGAAGATCCTGGAAAAGGCCACGGTCAAGAAGCTGGACCGCAAGGGCGGCACCGTGACCGCCCATATCGAAACGGGCGGCAAGACCGAGACGCAGGACTTCGACACGGTGATTTCCGCCGTGGGCATTGTCGGCAACGTCGAAAACCTGGGCCTGGAAGACCTGGGCGTGAAGATCGACCGCACCCATGTCCTGACCGACGAATATTGCCGCACCGGCGTCCCCGGGCTTTATGCCATCGGCGACGTGGCGGGCGCGCCCTGGCTTGCGCACAAGGCCAGCCATGAAGGCGTGATGGTGGCCGAACTGATCGCGGGCGGGCATCCGCATCCGGTCAAGCCCTCCAGCATCGCGGGCTGCACCTATTGCCATCCGCAGGTCGCATCCGTGGGCCTGACCGAGGCCAAGGCCAAGGAACTGGGCCACGAGGTCAAGGTCGGCCGCTTCCCCTTCATGGGCAACGGCAAGGCCATCGCGCTTGGCGAGCCAGAAGGCATGATCAAGACCGTCTTCGACGCCAAGACGGGCGAATTGCTGGGCGCGCACATGGTGGGCGCCGAGGTGACGGAACTGATCCAGGGCTATGTCATCGGACGCCAGCTTGAAACGACCGAGCAGGATCTGATGGAAACCGTCTTCCCGCACCCCACCCTGTCCGAGATGATGCACGAGTCGGTGCTGGACGCATACGGCCGGGCGATCCACTTCTGACACCCGTTGCGCGGGGCAGGGCTGCAACGCCCGCCCCGTCAATCCTGCGTTAACCGTTTGGTAACTATCCCTTCACCCATGCGCCTGCCGCGGCTGAAGGAGATAGGTCATGAACATCGCGATCACCAACGGGCTTGTGCTGATGCCACCCGCGTTCCGGGGTGGGCTGAATGCCTGGTCCACGACGAACGGCACGCCCGGCAGCCCGACCTGGGGATCGGCGGACAACGGCGCCCTTGTCCCGGCGGACCAGGATTTCGGCACCTGCCTCGAGGTGATGAAGCAGCAGACCACCACAAGCATTCGCTTCAAGGGCGAGACGCCCATGATCCCGGGCGTCTATCTGCGCGTCTCGGCCCGGATCAAGGCCGTCGCGGGCGCCTTGTGCGGCGCGCGGATCGCAGGATGGGCAGGGGACGGGTCGCGCAACCGCGTCGCCAGCCTGGTCGAGGTCGGGCCAACCCTGCCCCTGACCGCTTATGGCGAGGTGGTGGAGATCAGCGCCATTGTCGGTGTCGGATCGCGTCGCGGGGTGGACATGGCCTGGGGAACGGCGCCGGTCTATGGCCATTTCGGGCTGGATCTGGTGGGCGCGAACGGCGGGGCCTTTCGCATCGAATCGATCCGCATCGAGGACGTGACATCGGCCTTTATCCCGTCGCTGATCGACTGGGTGGATGTGCGCGATTTCGGTGCCAAGGGCGACAACGAGACCAACGACCGCGCGGCGTTCATTGCCGCCGACCAGGCGGCGAATGGCGGCTGGGTGGTGGTCCCGGAAGGCACCTTCTTCATCAACGGCGATCTAGGCATCAACAGTCCCATCCGCTTCAAGGGCACGATCCGCACGCCCACGGAAACGCGCGTGTCCTTGATGCAAAGCTTCGATTTCCCGACCTATGCCGATGCCTTCGGCAGCGAGACACTGGGTATGAAGAAGGCCTTGCAGGCGTTGTTCGGATATACCGACCATGTGTCGCTGGACCTGTGCGGGCGGCGCGTCGATCTGGAGGAGCCGCTGGATGTCGGCGTCCTGGCCCCCAGCCTGACCGGGTTTGACAATCGCCGCGTGATCAGCAACGGCAGCCTCAGCGCCAAGCCGGGCGCCGCCTGGGACACCGGCAAATGGACCAGCACGGCGACCTATGACCCCGCCCAGCCCTTGCGCCTGTCCAACGTGGCCAACGTCGCCGCCATCGAGGTGGGCAGCCGCGTGATCGGCAATGGCGTTGGCCGAGAGGTGTATGTGAACGCCAGGGACGTTGCCGCCCGCACGCTGACCCTGTCGCAGCCCTTTTACGGCGGGGCGGGGACGCGCAGCTATTCCTTTGAACGCTATCGCTACCTGTTCGACTTTTCGGGCGTCGAGCAGATGTCGCGGCTGAATTTCGTCGATCTGGACCTGAACTGCGAGGGCGTCGCCAGCGGCATCATGCTGCCCCCCAAGGGCGAGATGATCGCGCTGCGCGACTGCTATCTGACCAAGCCCAGGGACCGGGGCATCACGTCCATCGGGCGGGGATGCCAGGATATGCTGGTGGACCGCTGCCAGTTCCTGTCCAACGAGATGGACCTGCCCGCGCAGCAGCGGAAAACGGTCGCGATCAACGTCAACGCCAATGACGTGAAGATGCGCGACAACCGCTTTGTGCGTTTCGCGCATTTCATGGTCGCCAATGGCGGCGGGCATATCATTTCCGGCAACCACTGGTTCCAGGGGGACGGGTCGGGCGAGGGACTGCGCTATGCCGGGCTGGTGCTGACGCGGCCGAATGTGCAGACGACGATCAACGGCAACTACATCGACAATGCGTCGATCGAATGGACCAACGAACACAGCGCCCTGCCGAATTACACGGGAGACGAGTTCAGCTTTGGCGGGTTGACCATCAACGGCAACACCTGCCTGTGTTCCAACACCGCCGCATGGTTCACTTGGCTGACCGTGAAGCCCTATGGCACGGGGCATTTCATCCACGGGCTGACCGTGACCAGCAATGTCTTCAAGGCGCTGTATGGCGACATCGACCGGATCGAGCGGGTCGATACCTCGATCGCCGATCTGAACTACAACAATATGCGCAACCTGCAATTCGAGGGGAACACCTTCAACGGCGTGAAAAGCTATGTCTCGAACCCGCTGATGTTGCAGCACAACCAGACCTCGGCCTCGACCGCGTGGACCTTGCCGGTGATCGACGGGCTGCCCTTCAAGGGCTGGGCCAAGTCGGTGCAGTCGGTGATCGCGGAATCGGCCATCGTCAACGCCAGCGGGGCGCGCGTCGATGCCGCCCCCTGGGTGCAGACCGAAATCGGCACCACCAAGCGTCAGATCCGGCTGAACTGGCCATCGGGGGTAAAGGGCAAGGTCTCCATCTATGCGAGGATGGACCGCCCGCAATAGTCCGCCTGACCGCCGCGCCCGTCGCGGCGGTTCTTCATCGCAACCCCAGATCGGCGGGCGTCAACCGGAACGCCGCGCCGAAACCGGCGTTCAGAAAGCCCGACAGCGGCACCAGCCGCCAAAAGCGAAAATCCGGCAGGTCGATAAAGACCGCTGCCTTGGGATGCGCATCCAGCCAGCGATCCCGCAGTCCGGCAGGATCGTCGATCACATGGGCCGCGACCTGCAAGGACAGGCGCGGCCAGGTCATCGGATCGCCCCGATCCCCCTGCGCTTCCACCAGCAGCGCCGCGCGGTCATCGGCGGCCAGCGCATGGCTGTGGACTGCCAGCCCCGACAGCAGCGCAACAGGCACGCCGGATGCGTCGATCTGGCAGGCGATCTTGGACAGGTGCGGGTGGCCGGTTGGCCGGTCATTCACCGCCAGCACCGCATGACGCATTGCGGCCAGCATCCCCCGCGCGCTGTCGCGGGCGGCGTCGGTGATCGTACGAACGGGATCCTTTGTCATGCGCAAACGCTGGCGCCGGTCGGCGCGGTTTGCAAGGCTTGTGAATAATTTACCGCCACGCCAATAATTTCGTCAATTAGTTTTCAAAATTATCGTTTCGATAAAAACACTTAACAGACTCTCTGCGATGTGATTAACATTTCCCAGGGCGCGCCGAAAGTCCTGCTGCGACCAGCCAAAAGGCACCGGCCAGCAGCATGGCACGAAAAGCGAGGAGGGGACCACGATGACCGAAGCGATTGAAAAGCATCCAATTCCGGCAGGTTTTGAAAAGGCCCATGTGGGGCCAGGCGATTACGCCCGCCTTTATGCCGAATCGGTCAGCGACCCCGAATCGTTCTGGCGCCGCGAGGGACAGCGGCTGGACTGGATCCATCCCTACAGCGTCGTGAAGAACACCGACTTCACCTTTGGCAAGGTGTCGATCAAGTGGTTCGAGGACGGGATCCTCAACGCCTCGGTCAACTGCGTGGACCGCCACCTGCCTGCGCGCGCCAACCAGACCGCGATCATCTTCGAACCCGACGATCCCGCAACGCCCGCTCAGCACATTACCTATGCCCAATTGTCGGAAAAGGTGAACCGCTTTGCCAATGTGCTGCTGTCCCAGGGCATCATGCGCGGCGACCGGGTGGTGATCTATCTGCCGATGATCCCCGAGGCGGCCTATGCGATGCTGGCCTGCGCGCGGATCGGGGCGATCCATTCCATCGTCTTCGCGGGCTTTTCGCCCGATGCCCTGGCCAACCGCATCAACGACTGCGGCGCCAAGGTGGTCATCACCGCCGACACCGCCCCGCGCGGCGGGCGCAGGACCAACCTGAAATCGAATGCCGACGCAGCCCTGCTGCATTGTTCCGACCGGGTGCGCTGCCTGGTGGTCAAGCATACCGGCGACCAGACGACCTGGATCGGGGGCCGTGACGTGGACGTGAAGGCGCTGATGGAAACCGCCAGCCCCGATTGCCCGCCCCGTCCGATGGGGGCCGAGGATCCGCTGTTCATCCTCTATACCTCCGGCTCGACCGGCAAGCCCAAGGGGGTCGTGCATACGACCGGCGGCTATCTGGTCTATGCCGCGATGACGCATCAATACACCTTCGACTATCATGACGGCGACGTGTTCTGGTGCACGGCGGATGTGGGCTGGGTCACGGGCCACAGCTATATCGTCTATGGCCCGCTGGCCAATGGCGCGACCACGGTGATGTTCGAGGGCGTGCCGACCTATCCCGATGCCGGCCGCTTTTGGGAAGTCTGCGCCAAGCACAAGGTCACCCAGTTCTATACCGCGCCCACCGCGATCCGGTCGCTGATGGCCAAGGGCACCGAGCCGATCGAGAAGCACGACCTGTCCAGCCTGCGCCTGCTGGGCAGCGTGGGCGAGCCGATCAACCCCGAGGCCTGGAACTGGTATAACGAAAACATCGGCAAGGGCCGCTGCCCCATCGTCGATACCTGGTGGCAGACCGAGACCGGCGGCCATCTGATCACGCCGCTGCCCGGCGCGACGGAAACGAAGCCCGGTTCCGCCACGGTCCCCTTCTTCGGCGTCATGCCCGCGATCCTGGAGGCCGAAAGCGGCAAGCTGGTCGAAGGCAACCCGGCCGAGGGCGTGCTGTGCATCGCCGACAGCTGGCCCGGCCAGATGCGCACGCTGTGGGGCGACCACCAGCGGTTCATGGAGGCCTATTTCCAGCAATATCCCGGTTACTACTTCACCGGCGACGGCTGCCGGCGCGACGAGGACGGCTATTACTGGATCACCGGCCGGGTGGACGACGTGATCAACGTCAGCGGCCACCGGATGGGCACGGCCGAGGTCGAATCGGCCCTGGTCGCCCATGAGAAGGTCGCCGAGGCTGCCGTGGTCGGCTATCCCCATCCGCTGAAGGGGCAGGGCATCTATGCCTATGTCACGCTGATGAACGGCGTCGAGCCCAGCGACGAGTTGCGCGGCGAGCTGGAGAAATGGGTCCGCACGGAAATCGGCCCCATTGCCAAGCCCGACGTGATCCAATGGGCGCCCGGCATGCCCAAGACCCGTTCCGGCAAGATCATGCGCCGCATCCTGCGCAAGATCGCCGAGAACGACTATGGCAGCCTGGGCGACATCTCGACCCTGGCCGAACCCGAGGTGGTCGACGACCTGATCGCCAACCGGATGAACCGGGCCTGACGCAAGGGGCCATGCGCGCCCCGCGATGACAAGGCGGCCTCCGAAGGAGGATCGGGTGCCGCCAGACCCGCCTGACGAGCAATCCCCCGCCCGCGTTTCGGCATCCGAAGCGCGACCGGAGAAGGCTTGACCGTCGGGATCCCATGCCAGCACAGGGGCTGGCCCAACAGGAGGAGGATTGATGGCTTACGCATCGCCCGACGCGACGACCCGTTCGCGTCCCATGACATCCGAGGAAAAGAAGGTCATCCTGGCCTCGTCCGCGGGCACGATCTTCGAATGGTACGATTTCTACCTTTACGGCTCGCTGGCCTCGATCATCGGCGCGCAGTTCTTCACGGCCTTCCCGGAAGCGACGCGCAACGTGTTCGCGCTGCTGGCCTTTGCGGCGGGCTTCCTGGTCCGTCCCTTCGGCGCGCTTGTCTTCGGGTCGCTGGGTGACATCATCGGGCGGAAATACACCTTCCTGGCCACGATCCTGATCATGGGCTTCTCGACCTTCCTGGTCGGCCTTCTGCCCGGATATGCGTCCTGGGGGATCGCAGCCCCGATCATCCTGATCGCGCTGCGGATGTTGCAAGGCCTGGCGCTTGGCGGCGAATACGGCGGGGCGGCGGTTTATGTGGCCGAACACGCGCCGCAGGGACAGCGCGGCTATTTCACGGCCTTCATCCAGACCACGGCGACGCTGGGTCTGCTGCTGTCGCTGGTGGTGATCCTGATGGTCACGGCTTATGTGAACGGCAACTATCCCATGGTTCCGCAACTGGGCCTGGACGGACAGCCGCTGCTGGACGCGACCGGCGCCCAGGTCATGCTGGAGCCGTTCCGGGCCTGGGGCTGGCGCATCCCGTTCCTGGGTTCGGTCTTCCTGCTGCTGATCTCGCTCTATATCCGCCTGCAGATGAACGAATCCCCCGCCTTCAAGAAGATGAAGGAAGAAGGCGCGCAGTCCAAGGCACCGCTGAAAGAGGCTTTTGGCAACTGGAGAAACGGCAAGATCGCCCTGATCGCGCTGTTCGGTCTGACGGCAGGCCAGGCCGTCGTGTGGTACTCGGGCCAGTTCTATGCCCTGTTCTTCATCCAGAACGTGGTCAAGGTCGACCAGTTCAGCGCCAACGTCTTTGTCGCCTGGTCGCTGATCCTGGGCACTGCGGGCTTCATCTTCTTCGGCTCGCTGTCCGACCGCATCGGCCGCAAGCCGATCATCCTGGGCGGCTGCGCCCTGGCTGCCGCGACCTATATGTGGGTTTTCCCGATGCTGACCAGCGTCGCCAACCCGGCGCTGCACGCGGCCCAGGAAACCCCGGTCATCGTGACCGCCGCGCCTGACGACTGCTCGTTCCAGTTCAACCCGGTCGGCACCGCGCAGTTCAACAACAGCTGCGACATCGTCAAGGCGGCACTGTCGCGGTCGTCCGTGAACGTGCAGGAAACGGTCGAAGCCCCGGCAGGCACCGTGGCCTCGGTCCAGGTGGGCGAGACGGTCATTCAGGCCTATGACGGCAACACGCTGACGGGCGATGCCCTGGCTGCGGAAAAAACCCGCTTCACGGCCGAAGTCAACGCGGCGCTGACTGCGTCCGGCTATCCGCTGACGGCTGCCGACAACACCACCATCGCCAAGGCCAACCACTTCTTCGACATCTTCAACGGGCAGAACATCAAGGTCGTGCTGATCCTGACCTATCTGATCGTGCTGGTGACGATGGTCTATGGTCCGATCGCCGCGCAGCTGGTGGAACTCTATCCGACCCGGATCCGCTATTCTGGCCTGTCGCTGCCCTATCACATCGGCAACGGCTGGTTCGGCGGCCTGCTGCCCGCGACCGCCTTTGCGATCTCGGCCCAGACCGGCAACATCTACGCGGGCCTGTGGTATGCCATCGTGATCGCAGTCATGACGGTGATCATCGGCACCCTGTTCGTGCCGAACGACAGCCACAAGAAGAACATCTTCGCCGACGACAACGTGTGATCCCTGCCCGGGCCGGGAAACCCCCGGCCCGGCATCCCCCTGTTAGTCCAGGAAAGCTTGGCTCATGGCGCGCATTCTTGTTGTCGAGGACGAGGACAACATCGCCATGGCCCTGGAATTCCTGCTGGCCCGCGACGGCCATGCTCATTCGCGCCATTCGCAAGGCGGCCCGGCGCTGAACGCGATCCGCAGCGAACGCCCAGACCTGGTGCTGCTGGACGTGATGCTGCCGGATATGTCCGGTTACGAGATCGTGGAACGGCTGCGCGCAGATCCGGGTCTTTCGGGTGTGCGCATCCTGCTGATGACCGCGCGCGGGTCCATTGTCGAAAAGCGCCGTGGCATGGCGCTTGGGGCGGACGGCTTCATCGCCAAGCCGTTCGAACTGTCCGAACTGCGGGCCGAAATGATGCGGCTGCTAAGCTGAAAACTATCTACGCCGCTTCCACAGCGACCAGAGGGCCAGCCCGATGGCAATATAGACCGCATTCACGACAAGTCCGGCCAGCACCTGCGTGGGCAGCGGCTCGGGCCGGGTGGTGGCGCCGGTCAGCGGAATGATCACCGCCACGAAGAAGGCCCCTGCGGCCAAGGGCAGCAACATCCCCGTGATCGGGCGGTTGCGCAGGGTTGTCAGCAGCAGCGCCACCAGAAGGCCGATCCTAAACACATCCCCGGCTTGTGCGGCCAGCAAATCACCCATCACCGATTCCTTTGCATTTTCCGCAACCTAGCCGATTCAGCAAGCCGGGGTCTATAAGGGGATCTCGGGCTGGTCGGGGTCTATGGGAACCTGCGGGCCATCGGTGCCGCCTAGGTCGCGCAGCGATTCTCCAAGCGGAGGAGGCGGGGGCGCATCGGCGCGGCGGCGGATCAGGATGTCGCCATTCTCCAACCGCTCGGGGGGCTGGTAATTGCCCAGGTCATCGACCAGAACCGCCAGATCCTGCAGGACCGGCCCCAGATCGGTCAATGCCGCGCCCATGCCCTGGCCCAGTTGGCCCAGCTGCGGCCCGAATTCGGTCCACAGGTTGTCGGCGATGATGCCAAGGCCGCGTTCGACCAGGCCAAGCCCGTCCTCGGTCTCGGGTTGCGCGGCCGCCGGAACGGGTGCCGCCATAAAGGCCAGGATCAGAAGCCGGTGCATGGTCACCTCGCAGGTTTCCCGAACGGTCTGGGGACAGGTTACGCCCGGCCTCGGTTCCTGTCCACCGGCGCAACGAAAAAGGGCTGGCCAAAAGCCAGCCCTTTATATCCGACGGAACCCGGGTTCCGTTCAGAAATCAATCTTCAGCAGTGGTGTTGTTATCATCGTCGTCGTCGTCCGAAGCGACGGCGGCGATAACGCCCAGCAGCAGCAGGGCCGGGACAACCAGGCCAGCGTTGGTCGAAGCGGGACGCTCCTCCACAACAACAGGCTCAACGTCCACGATGGGGGCGACATAGCCACCGGCCAGAGCCGAAGTGGCGGTCAGGCCAAGAGCGGCAGCGAAAGTAGCGAATTTGGTCATGATCATGCTCCGTTTCGTTGAAAGCTGCCGTCACCGGCAACATCGAGGCGACAGTTACACAATCCCCAGACGTTTGAAAGCTGCATTGGTTCAAATCCGTCGCTGGCTCGTGCAGACTGTTGCATATTGGCCAACACCCCTGCCGACCCTTGGTTCCGCCATGGAAATGGTGCCTCCAGGGGTGTTGCAATCCTGCACTAAGTGCGGCGAAAAGCTTGCGAAATCAGGAAAATCATGGTGGCCGCGGCCACGATGGACGGACCCGCCGGAGTGTCCGCGCGCAGGCTGGTCCAAAGCCCCGCCATGACCGACAGGGCCGCGATCAGCATGGCGTTGCCAACCATCCTTTCGGGACTGCGCGACAATCCGCGGGCGGCAGCCGCCGGAACGATCAGCATGGCGGAAATCAGCAGCGATCCGACCACCCGGATCGACAAGGCCACCACGACCGCCAGCGCAAGGGACAGCACCAGCCGTTCGACGCGGGGGTCGATTCCGGCGGCCATGGCCAGCTCCTCGTTCAGCGATGCGGTCAGCAGCCGTTGCCACCGCCAGACAAGAACGGCCAGCACCGCGGCCGCGCCCGCCCAAATCAGCGCCAGATCGCCCCGGCCCACCGCCAGGATGTCGCCGAACAGATAGGCCGACAGATCCGATCGCGCTGTGGGCACAAAGCTGATCGCGACCAAGCCGATGGCCAAGGCGGAATGCGACAAGACGCCCAGCATCGTGTCCATCGCCTGCCCCCGCGACACCAGCGACGAGATCGCCAGGGCCATCGCCAAGGCCACCAGCATCGTGCCGGCATAAATCGAGATCTGGAAGGCCAGGCTGATCGCCACGCCCAGGATCGCCGCATGGGCGGTGGCGTCACCGAAATAGGCCATGCGCCGCCACACGACAAAGCTGCCCAGGGGGCCAGCGACAAGGGCGATGCCCAAGCCCGCCAGAACCGCGCGGATGAAGAAATCGTCCAGCATCAATGCGCCCCGGCATGGTGGTGATCATGGTCGTGATCATGATCATGGTGGTGGCGATACAGTGCCAGCGTACCCTCGGCCTCGGCCCCGAACAGGGCGCGGTATTCGGGGGCGGTGCTGACGTGCTGGGGGGTGCCCTCGCAGCAGACATGGCCGTTCAGGCAGATCACCCGGTCGGACGCGCGCATCACCACCAGCAGGTCGTGGCTGACCATCAGGATGCCGGCGCCGGTCTGGCGGCGCACCTCCTCGATAAGCTTGTAGAAGGCGACGATGCCGGGCTGGTCCAACCCTTGCGTGGGTTCGTCCAGCACCAGCAGTTCAGGGTCGTGCAGCAGCGCGCGGGCCAGCAGCACCCGTTGGAACTGACCGCCCGACAACTGCGTCAACTGGCGCGCGCCCACCCCATCGACGCCTGTCCGGGCTAGGGCCTGGGCGGCGTCGCGGTCGTCCACACGGCGGGGCAGGGACAGGAAGCGGCGCACGGTCATGGGGATGGTGGTATCGACCAGCACCCGTTGCGGCACATAGCCGATGCGCAACCCCGGCTTGCGTGCGACCTGGCCCCGTGCCAGCGGCATATGCCCCAGCAGCGCCCGCACCAGCGAGGATTTGCCCGATCCGTTCGGCCCGACCACCGTCACGATCTCTCCGGCCGCAATGCGGAAGTCGACGCCCTCCAGGACGGTTTCCTGTCCGCCCGGCCGATGGATGGTGAGGCCCTGGGCCTGGATCAGGGCGGTCACGGCTGGGTTCCTGCGCAGGCGGGGCAAAGGCCTAATGCCTCGATCGTGACGCGCTCGACCTGGAAGCCGTTTTCGGCGGCCAGAGCCGTCAAGGCGTCGCGGACCGGGGCGGCGGGCAGTTCGGCCAGCATATCGCAAGACCGGCAGATCAGAAAGGCGGGCGCATGGTCGTGGCCGGGATGCAGGCAGGCGGCAAAGGCGTTCAACCGTTGCAAGCGATGCGCCAACCCATGTTCCACCAGAAATTCCAGGGCGCGATAGGCCACTGGCGGCTGCCGGCCGAATCCCTCGGCCGCCAGGCGGTCCAGAACCTCATAGGCACCCATGGCCCGGTGCGATTCCAGCAGGATTTCAAGGGTCCGCCGCCGGACGGGGGTTAGCCGCGCGCCGTTTTCGGCCAGACGGTCGCGCGCTTGGTCAAGCGCGCGCGTTTCGCAAGCCTGATGGTCGTGCGGGGCAAAGGCGGGGGTTGGATGGACAGCGTGATCGGTCAATTTGTTACTTTATCACATTTATGATTGACTTGTTATGATGTAACATGAAAAAGCGCGGACCTGCAAGAAACCAAACAAAAGGTGCACGATGCGCATGATGCTTTCCGTTCTGGCCTTGACGGCCGCTGGCCCGGTCACGGCCCAGCCCTTGCAGGTGGTCGTCGATACCCCGATCACCGCATCCCTGGTCGCGCAGGTGGCAGGCGATCTTGCGCAGGTGCAGGTTCTGCTGCCGCAGGGGGCCAGCGCGCATCATCACCAGATGCGCCCCTCGGATGCGCGCGGCTTGCAGGATGCGGGCCTGCTGGTCTGGACGGGACCGGAACTGACCCCCTGGCTGGACCGCGCCGCTGCCTCGGTGGGGGCCGAGACCCCTCAACTGCGCCTGCTGGAGGTGCCGGGCACGCATCTGCGCGGATATGGCGACGATCACGGCCACGATCACGACGACCATGCGCATGACGACCATGCGCATGACCACGATCATGGCCATGACCATGACGGCACCGATTCTCATGCCTGGCTGGATCCGGCCAATGCAAGGCTCTGGCTGGAGGCCATCGAGGAAATGCTGGAGCAGACCGACGCCGGAAATGCCGATCTTTATGCCCGGAATGCGGCGGCGGCGGATCGCCGGCTTGCGGATCTGGATGCGCGAATCCAGACGGAACTGGCCCCTTATCGCGATGACGGCATTGTCGTTTTTCACGACGCCTATGGCTATTTCACCGACCATTTCGGATTGCGCCCCGCCATTGCAGTATCCTTGGGCGATGCCAGCACCCCGTCCGCCGCACGCCTGAGCCAGATTCGCGACCAGATCGCCGAGACCGGGGCAACCTGCGCCTTTCCTGAATTTGGCGGCGATCCCAAGCTGGTGCAGACCGTTATCGAGGGCACCCTGGTCAGAATGGGGAACGAACTGGAACCCGAAGGAGGAATGCAGGAAATCGGGCCCGGATTATACGAACAAACGCTGGAGAACATGGCGGCTGTTCTGGCCGGATGTCTTGGCGGGGAACAGCCAAAATAACACTGTTCGGACGCGGAAAAGATTTCCGACTATTTTACTTTGACAATCCATATTGTTTTCGTCAGATTTGCTGCAATGCAAGGCTAACCCCAAGAGGCTGATCATGACCGCAGTACGTCCCGCAGATTTCCAGCACCCGGCGACCAGCGTTCTGACGCGCATCCCGCAGCATGAAGCGACGCAACTGACGCGGGGCGGCAACCAGGCGCTGATCGTCCTGGACGAACAGATCTATCAACTGCGCATCACGCGCGCGGGCAAGTTGATCCTGACGAAGTGATCCCTCCTTCGTCCCGGACCGGCCCTTGAGGGCGGCCCGGGGGCGGGCGGCGGATCACCCGCGCGGCTTGCCTCCGGGACGACCGCCCGGTTTGCCTTCGGGCCGCCCGCGCGGCTTGTCGGTGAACCGGGCGTCCTGACCACCCCCGGCACCGCTGCGTGCGGGTTTCGGCCCGCCCGGTTTTCCAAAGGACTTGCGTTCGCCCGGCTTGCCGCCTCCATGCGGCCCATCGGCCCGAGGCCTGTCCCCACGCGGCCCGTCCCCACGCGGCTTGAACCCCCGTTCGCCGCCCGGCTTGCCCTCTCCCCGTGGCTTGAAGCCGCGTTCTGCGGGTTTTCCATCGCCCCTGGGCTTGAAGCCCCGTTCACTGTCGGTCCGATCACCATCCCGACGAGGCTTGAAGCCCCCCTCGGGCCGGTCGCCCCTTGGCTTGTAGCCGCGCTCACCCTCGGGGCGATCACCGCGGGGCTTGTAGCCGCGTTCGCCTTCGGGCCGGTCGCCTCTTGGCTTGAACCCCCGATCACCCTCGGGACGGTCGCCGCGCGGCTTGTAGCCCGGCTTGCCGCCGCGCGCGTCCCCGGTGGGCTTGTTGAAACGTGGCCGATCGCCGGCGCCATCGCGATCCTCGCGCGGCTTGCCGGACCAGGGGCGGGCAGGGCGGTCGTCGCCTTGCGGGCGCTTGTCCCGGAATTGCGGCCGGTCATCGCCGCCCTCGGACCAGGGCCGTGCGGGGCGATCCGAACTGTCGCGCGGACCGCCGGGCTTGCGCACAAAGCGGCCTTCCCCTTCGCCGCCGGCAGACCGGAAGCTGCGGCGGGGCGCTTCGCCATCATCCCGGCGCGGACGGGTGCCTTCGGCGCCACGGGGACGCATTTCGCGGTCCTTGGGGGCGTTTTCCTCGCCCGTCAGCAGCCCGCCCAACTGGTCGCGCAACACGCGGCGCTTGACCTCGACCACCTCGTTCTTTTCCATGCCGGTCAGCTTGAAGGGACCATAGCCGATGCGGATCAGCCGGTTCACCTGCAAGCCCACATGCGTCATCGCCCGGCGGATTTCGCGGTTCCTGCCTTCGCGGATGCCGACAGACAGCCAGGCATTGGCACCTTGCTGGCTGTCCAGCTTGATTTCCATGGGCGCGAATTCCTCGCCCTCGATGGTGGCGCCCCGGCGCAGCGGGTCAAAGGTCATGTCGCTGGGCGTGCCGTTCACCCGCACCCGATACCGCCGCAGCCACCCGGTCGAGGGAAGCTCCAACCGCCGCTTCAATTCGCCGTCGTTGGTCAGCAGCAGCAGGCCTTCCGAGGTCAAGTCCAGCCGCCCGATGGTCATCACGCGCGGCAGGTCACGGGGCAGGGCGTCGAACACCGTCTGGCGGCCCTTTTCATCGGCCTCGGACGTGACAAGGCCAATGGGCTTGTAATACAGCCACAGCCGCGTTTCCTGCGGTTCGTCCAGCTTTTTCCCGTCCACGGTGATATGGTCGCTGGGCAGCACGTCCAGTGCGGGGCTGTCGATTTTCTTGCCGTTCACCGTGACCCGGCCTTCCAGGATCATGCGTTCGGCGTCCCGGCGGCTGGCCACGCCCGCACGGGCCATCACCTTGGCGATGCGGTCGGCGGACTGGCTGGCGGATTGGCGGGGTGCTGGCGTAGTGTCGTCGGTCATGGCGATCTCTCCTGCGCATCGCTGCGGTGGCAAAGGCGCGCTTCTAGCGGGCGCGCGGGACGGGGGAAAGGGCGACTTGCACGGTGGCCGCGCCCCTGCGACAAGGGGGTCATATGACCCGCTTCACCTCTCATATGGCCCTGGCCTTGGATCAGGCAAGGGCTGCGGCGCTGCGGGACGAGGTTCCGGTGGGCGCCGTCGTGGTAGCCCCCGACGGCCGGGTGGTCGCGGCGGCAGGAAACCGGACGCGCGAATTGTCCGATCCGACGGCCCATGCCGAGATCCTGGCGATCCGGGAAGCCTGCCGGGCGGTGGGATCGGAACGGCTGCCCGGCCATGACCTGTGGGTCACGCTGGAACCTTGCCCCATGTGCGCGGCGGCGATTTCCGCGGCGCGGATCGGACGGCTGTATTACGGGGCCAGCGACGTGCGCATGGGCGGGGTCGAACATGGGGCAAAGGTGTTCGACCATCCGCAATGCCATCACCGCCCGCAGGTTTACGACGGGATCGACGCCAAGAACGCGAGGGCGCTGTTGCAGGGTTTTTTCCAGACCCGCCGATGACGGTTGCACGACCCGCGCGCCTGGCCTATACCACCGCCCATGCGGGTGTAGCTCAATGGTAGAGCAGCAGCCTTCCAAGCTGAATACGTGGGTTCGATTCCCATCACCCGCTCCAACCTTTCCCCCGATCAATCGAAGGCGACGCTGTCCTTGCGCAGGATGGATTGCAGTTCCATCGTCTGTGGGTCGATGCGGACCAGGTGCCCGTCAACGATCGCATAGCGGCTGCCACGAAGGTCCGATCCAAGGCCATAGCGGCCGGGCTGTTCGATGAGGTTGATGTCTTCGGCCGACAGCCTGTCGCCGGGCGTCAGCACGCGCGGTTCCGTTTGCACTGCCGGAGTTTCCTGCGCTTGAGGGGCCTGGTTGCCGAGAATGGCGATCACGACGGCTGCCCCTGCGGCGGTCGCGATTGCCATGGTCTTGCGTATCATCGTCCTGCCCGGCATTTTTCGATCCTTCGCAGGGAAAACCGGTCGGGCGCCGTCCGGGTTCCCTGGTTTCGTCACAGTTCTGTCGTGTCAGCCGTTTTTTTCGACAAAGCGTGGCAACATTGCCGAAAAGTCCCGGCCGCGCCCACCTTCCTGTTCAACGAACTGGTGGTAAAGCTGTTGCGCAAGCGCACCCATCGGGGTGTCCGCCCCGGCCGAGGACGCAGCGGCCTGAGACAGGTTCAAATCCTTCAGCATCAGTTCGGCGGCAAAGCCCGGCTTGTAACCGTTGTCGGCGGGCGATTTCGGACCTACGCCAGGTGCCGGGCAATACGCGTTCATGGACCAGCTGTAACCCGAGGATGTCGACACCACGTCGAACATCCTCGCGCGGTCCAATCCCAGCTTGTCGGCCAGCGCAAAAGCCTCGCAGGTGGCGATCATGGTGACGCCCAGGATCATGTTGTTGCAGATTTTCGCGGCCTGTCCGGCGCCCGCATCGCCGCAATGGACGGCCTTCTGGCCCATGATGTCGAACAGCGGGCGGACGGTCGCAAAGGCATCGTCCGGCCCGCCCACCATGAAGGTCAGCGTGCCCGCCTGCGCCCCGCCGATGCCGCCCGACACCGGCGCGTCAAGCGCCCCCAGCCCTGCCGCCCGGGCCTGGTCTGCCACCGCGCGGGCGCTGTCCACGTCAACGGTGGAGCAGTCGCAAAGGATCGCGCCCGGTTTCATCGCGGGAATCACCTGGTCGGCCACGGCGCGCAGGATGGGACCGTTGGGCAGCATGGTGATGACCACGTCGGCGTCGGCTGCCGCAGACGCGGCGCTGTCGGCCAGGGTCAGGCCCTCGGGCCGGGCGGCGGTGTCGAAGCCCGTGACCTCGTGCCCGGCCTGCGCCAGGTTCAGGGCCATCGGCGCGCCCATGTTTCCAAGCCCGATGAATGCGATCTTCATGCCGGTTCCCTCCAGCTCAGTTCATGTGCGCCCAAGGGTGCCAGCAACGCCGCCACATGGTCGGGGCTGGCGTCGGACATCCACCTGGGCTTGCGGTCCTTGTCAATGATCTGGGCGCGCACCCCTTCCAGGAAATCGGTTTCCTGCGTCGCGCGATAGGTGAAGCGGTATTCCCGGGCCAAGGCATCCTGCATCCGGGCGTCGCCGCGCGCCGCGCGCACCATGGCCAGCCCCGCCGCCATCGACAGGGGCGAATTGGCGTGCAGGATCTTCAGGGTTTGGGCGTCGCCGTCCTGTTCCAGCGCGTCGATGATGTCGGCCACCGTGTCCTGGGCAAAGGCCGACAGGTCGCGGGTCTTCAAGGGGGCCGAGGGTGCGTCGCCGCCCTCGATCAGGGACAGATCGCCCGTGGCCTCCAGGCGGTCGATCAGATCGGGCCAGCGATCCTCGGGAAGATAGGTGTCGGCAAACCCCGCGTGGATCGCATCGCCCGCGCCCATCCGCGCCCCGGTCAGCGCCAGGTATTCGCCGATCCGGCCGGGCGCACGGGACAAAAGCCAGGTGCCCCCCACGTCCGGGATCAGGCCGATCCCAGATTCGGGCATGGCGATCTGCGTCGTGTCGCCGACGATGCGATGGCTGGCATGACCGCCAACCCCCACGCCCCCGCCCATCACGAAGCCCCCCATGAAGGCCACGATGGGCTTTGGATAATCGGCAATCGCCGCGTTCATGCGGTATTCGTCGGCAAAGAAACGCTGTCCCAGGGCATAGTCCCCTGCCAGGCCCGCGCGATAGACCGCCGCGATGTCACCGCCCGCGCAAAAGGCCCGGTCCCCTTCGGCGTCGATAATGACCAGCTCGACCTGCGGGTCATCACGCCAGCCGTCCAGGGCGTCGTGGATCGCCAGGGCCATCTCGTGGCTCAGCGCGTTCAGCGCCTTGGGCCGGGTAAAGGTGATGCGCCCGGCGCGGCCGGATTTGCGGATGTTCAGGTCGTCCAATTCTTACCCCCGTTCGGCCAGCATCGCCCGTCCGACGATCAGGCGCATGATCTCGTTCGTGCCTTCCAGGATCTGGTGGACGCGCAGGTCGCGCACGATCTTTTCGATCCCGTAATCGGCCAGATAGCCGTAACCGCCATGCAGTTGCAGGCAGCCGTTCGCGACCTCGAAGGCGCGGTCGGTGACGTGCAGCTTGGCCATCGCGCAGAACTTGGTGGCATCCGGGGCGTGGGTGTCAAGCTTCCATGCCGCCTGGCGCAGGAAGATGCGCGAGGATTGCAGGGCTGTTTCCATCTCGGCCAGGCGGAATTGCAGGGCTTGGAACTGGTCCAGGCTTTGCCCGAAGGCGCGGCGTTCGCCCATATAGGCCAGTGTCGCGTCAAGCGCCGCCTGCGCCCCGCCAAGCGCGGTCGCCGCGATGTTCAGCCGACCGCCATCCAGACCCGCCATGGCATAAGCGAAACCGCGCCCTTCATCGCCCAGAAGGTTGTCGGCGGGGATGTCGCAGTCATCAAACTGGACCTGCGCGGTGGGCTGGGCGCGCCAGCCCATCTTGTCTTCCAATGCGCCAAAGGACAGGCCGGGGATGCCATCGGGGACGATCACGGCGCTGATGCCCTTGGGTCCGTCGCCGCCGGTGCGGACCATGGCGATATAGGCGTCCGAATAGCTGCCGCCCGAGATGAAGGCCTTGGTGCCGTTCAGCCGCCAGCCGGCATCCGTCCGGTCGGCGCGGGTGCGCAGGGCGGCGGCGTCCGATCCGCTGCCCGGTTCGGTCAGGGCATAGCTGAACACGGTGTCCATCCCGCACAGCCCCGGCAGCCAGCGGGCCTTGGCGTCCGGCGATCCGAACTTGTCGATCATGCCGCCGCACATATTGTGGATCGACAGAAAGGCCGCGACCGAGGGGCAGGCCATGGCAAGCGCCTCGAACACCAGGGTGCCGTCCAGGCGCGACAGGCCCGACCCGCCGTATTCCTCGGCAACATACAGCCCGCCGAAACCCAGGGCCGCCACGTCTGTCCACAGGTCGCGCGGGATGGTGCCCCGGGCTTCCCAGTCGCGGGCATTGGGGGCGATGCGATCCTGGCCGAAATCGCGCGCCATGTCGAAGATGGCCTGCTGTTCCTCGGTCAGCGCGAAATCCATGTCCCCATCCCCTTGTCGAAATTGAACATGCGTTTAATTGCCCGGCCTGCCCGGGTTTGGCAAGGGTTGCAGGCCGTGGTGGAATTCGGCGGCCAGGTGGCGGACCAGTTCGACCATCGCCTGGTCCCGCGTGGCGCCCGCAGCGGTGGCGCGGGCCAGGACGGCGCGCTGGCGTGCGGCAGACCCGCCCGATGCCACCATTTCGCGCGTATGGGCGACTTGGGGCTGGCTGCCCAGGGCATCGGCGTCCGGGGCGATCAGGGCCAGCCAATCCTCGATGGCTTCGGCAAAGGGGATGATCTGTCCCGCGCCAAAGTCGATCATTCCTTCAGTCATGCCGTAACGAACGGCCCGCCAGCGGTTCTCGCCCAGCAAAAAGGGGTCGTATTGCCGCCAGCGTTGGTTCTGCCGCGACAGGCGCCACAGCATCCGCAGCGTGGCCTGGTTCAGCGCCGCCAGCGTGATCGTGTCGTCCAGCCGGGGCGAGGCGTCGCAGACCCGCGTTTCCAGCGTCGGAAACCTGGACGAGGGCCGCAGATCCCACCAGATCTTGGAACTGTCCCCGATGATGCCCAGGTCGGCCAGCGCCCGGACCGACCGGTCGTATTCGTCCCAGCCCCCGAACTGCGGGGGAAAGCCGGTCCGGGGCATCCCGCCGAAGACGGTGGTGCGATAGGATGCAAGCCCCGTATCGCTGCCCTGCCAGAATGGGCTGGAGGCCGACAGCGCCAGAAGATGCGGCAGGAAATAGGTCATCTGGTTCATCAGGTCGATGCGCATGGCGGGCGATTCGATGCCCACATGGACGTGCATCCCGCAGATCAGCATCCGGCGCGACACCGCCCCCATGTCGCGCGACAACTGGTGATAGCGATCCTTGTCGGTGTGGAACTGGTCGCGCCAATCCGCGAAGGGGTGGCAAGACGCCGAAATGGGCGCCAGCCCGTATTCCCCCGCGATCCGCGCCACCGTCCGGCGCAGATGCGCCAGGTGATCGCGCGCCTGGGCGATGTCGGCCGATACCGGCGTTCCGACCTCGATCTGGCAGCGCAGGAATTCGGGGCTGACGGCGTCGCCCAGGACGTCCCGGCAATCGGCCATCATGGCATCGGGGGCAGGGGCAAGCTGGCCCGTGTCCGGGCTGACAAGCAGGTATTCTTCCTCGATGCCAAGGGTGAAAGGGGGATCGTCGGACATGGGCTTCCTTTGCTGGCTTGCGTGGGATGGAAGCGCGCGGCTGCCCGCAATGCAAGGGGCGGGTCAAGGAAAGGGCGGGGATGATCCCCGCCCTTTGTTGTCTCAGTCCATGGCGCGGAAGTTGAACTCCCCGCCTTCCTTGATGCCCGACGGCCAGCGGGCCGTGACGGTCTTGGTCCGGGTATAGAACCGGAAGGCGTCCGGCCCGTGCTGGTTCAGGTCGCCGAAGCCCGATTTCTTCCAGCCGCCGAAGGTGTGGTAGGCCAGCGGAACCGGGATCGGCACGTTGATGCCGACCATGCCGATGTTGATGCGGCTGGCGAAATCGCGGGCGGTGTCGCCGTCGCGGGTATAGATCGCGGTGCCGTTGCCGTATTCGTGGCTCATCGCCAGGCCGATGGCTTCCTCGTATGATCCGGCGCGGACGGTGGACAGGACCGGGCCGAAAATCTCGGTCTTGTAGATGTCCATGTCGGGGGTCACGCGGTCAAACAGATGAGGGCCGACGAAGAAGCCGTTCTCGTAGCCCTGCAGGTGGAAATCGCGGCCGTCGATGACCAGTTCCGCGCCCTGGTCCACGCCCGTCTGCACCAGCCGCAGGATGTTTTCCTTGGCGGCCTTGGTGACGACCGGACCGTAATCCACATCGTCGCCGGCGGTCCACGGGCCGACCTTCAGCTTCTCGATCCGCGGCACCAGCCGCTCGATCAGCGCGTCGGCGGTCTTTTCGCCAACCGGGACGGCCACGGAAATCGCCATACAGCGCTCGCCCGCCGCGCCATAGCCCGCGCCGACCAATGCATCCGCCGCCTGGTCCAGATCGGCGTCCGGCATGATGATCATGTGGTTCTTGGCGCCGCCAAAGCACTGCGCCCGCTTCCCCGTCGCCGCCGCGCGTTCATAGATGTACTGCGCGATCGGGGTCGATCCGACAAAGCCCACGGCCTGCACGGTCGGGTTGTCCAGGATCGCATCGACGCTGTTCTTGTCGCCGTTCACGACTTGCAGGATGCCGTCGGGCAGGCCTGCCTCTTGCAGCAGCGCGGCCAGCATCAGCGGCACGGACGGGTCGCGTTCCGACGGCTTCAGGATCATCGCGTTCCCGGCAGCCAGGGCCGGACCCATCTTCCACAGCGGGATCATGGCGGGAAAGTTGAAGGGCGTGATGCCCGCCACCACGCCCAGCGGCTGGCGCATGGAATACATGTCGATACCGGGGCCTGCGCTGTCGGTGAACTCGCCCTTCAGCAGATGCGGCGCGCCCACGCAGAACTCGATCACCTCAAGGCCGCGCTGAACGTCGCCCTTGGCGTCGGGAAAGGTCTTGCCATGCTCGGAGGACAGCGCCTCGGCCAGCTTGTCCATGTCGCGGTTGATCAGGCGCACGAATTCCATCATCACCCGGGCGCGGCGCTGGGGGTTGGTGGCACCCCATTTGACCTGCGCTTCGGCCGCGCGTTCGACGGCATGGTCCAGTTCGGCCTTGGTGGCCAGCGACAGGCGCGCCTGAACCTCGCCCGTGGCGGGGTTGAAGACATCGCTGAACCGGCCCGACGTGCCCTTGTATTCCTTGCCATCGATCCAGTGGTGAATCTCTTTCATCGCATCCTCCTTGATTGGGCGCAGCCTAGCCTTGCGGAATTGCCGGAGAAAGGGGCAGGGTGGCAAAGACGTTTTGCATAATTGCAAAGGGGCACGGGTGGACTGGGACGACTTGCGCATCTTTCTGGCAGTGTCGCGGGCCGAAAGCCTGTCCGGCGCGGGCCGCAGGCTGGGCATGGACGCGTCCACGGTCGGGCGCCGAATCGCGCGCCTGGAGGCATCCGTCGGTGCGGCGCTGTTCGCCAAGACCCCGCAGGGATATGCCCTGACGGCCGAGGGGGCACGCCTGGTCGCCCCTGCCGAGGCCGCCGAGCAGGGCGCCAATGCCGCAGCCGAGGCGACCCGCCGCGAGGCCGGGCTGACCGGCCAGTTGCGCATCGGCGCGCCGGATGGCTGCGCGAACTACCTGCTGCCGCAGGTGGCGCGCGACCTGTGCGCCGCCCACTCGGGGCTGGAAATCCAGATCGTCGCCCTGCCGCGCGTCGTGAACCTGACCAAGCGGGAGGCCGACATGGCTGTGGCGGTCTCGCCCCCGGATACGGGTCGGCTTACCGTGCAACGGCTGACGGATTACCACCTGCACCTGGCCGCGCACGCCGATTACCTGCGCGCCGCCCCGCCGATCCGCGATTTGTCCGACCTGCGCGGGCATCGGATGATCGGATACATTCCCGACATGATCTTCGACCGGGAACTGGATTATCTGTCGCAGACCGGGGTGCAGTCGGCGGCGATCACCTCAAACTCGGTGTCGGTGCAGATGCAGGCGATCCGGGCGGGGGCGGGCGTCGGCATCGTGCATGACTTCGCCATTCCCTTTGCGCCGGGGGTGGAACTGGTGCTGCCCGAACGCATCGCCCTGAAGCGCAGCTTCTGGTTGATCCGCCATGCCGACGACCGCGCGTCCCGGCGGCTGTCGCTGCTGGCCGACCTGCTGGCGCAAGGCCTGCGGGCCGAAGTCGCGCGCCTTGAATCGCTGCTTTCGGCCTCGCGCCTTTGTAGCCCTTGACGGATCACGATTCGGGGAAAATGATGAACCAGCAATATCGCTATTGGAGAATGCCCCATGCTCGTCAATCAGCTGCTGTCGACCAAATCCAGCTCGGGAAAGCCGGGGATCGAGGCACAGACGATCTTGACCATTCGCCCGGATGCAACCCTGGGCGAAGCGGTGAAGGTTCTGTCCGAGCATCGCATCGGCGCCGTGGTCGTGTCCGAGGACGGAAGGAAACCGCAGGGCATTCTCTCGGAACGCGACATCGTGCGCCAGCTTGGCGCGCAGGGCGCCGGGGTTCTGTCCACCCCGATCAGCGACGTGATGACCCGCGCCGTGCAGACCTGCACGATGGGCGACGACGCCCTGGCGATCCTGGAACGCATGACCCAGGGGCGGTTCCGGCATATGCCGGTGGTCGATCCCGACGGCAATATGCTGGGCGTGGTGTCCATCGGCGATGCGGTCAGCGGGCGGCTCAAGGAACTGGCCGCCGAGAAAGAGGCCCTGACCGGGATGATCATGGGGGCCTGACAGCCCGCGCAATCGCTTGCAATCTTGGCAGGAATCCGCTTTTCCTGCAGGGCAGGCAAGCAAAGGACGCCCGTTCATGCGCATCGGTCTTTATCCCGGCACCTTCGATCCGATCACGCTGGGCCATGTCGACATCATCCAGCGCGCCATGGCGCTGGTGGATCGCCTGGTGATCGGCGTCGCCATCAACCGCGACAAGTCCCCCTTGTTCGGGCTGGAAGACCGCGTGGCGATGGTGCAGGCCGAATGCGCCCAGATCACCGAGCGCACCGGGGGCGAGATCGTCGTCCACCCGTTCGAGAACCTGCTGATCGACTGCGCCCGAGACGTGGGTGCCCAGGTCATCGTGCGCGGGCTGCGCGCGGTCGCGGATTTCGAATACGAATTCCAGATGGTGGGCATGAACCGCGCGCTTGATTCCAGCATCGAGACGGTGTTCATGATGGCCGATGCCCGGCGCCAGGCCATCGCATCCAAGCTGGTCAAGGAAATCGCGCGCCTTGGCGGCGACGTGTCGAAGTTCGTGACGCCCCCTGTGGCCGAGGCCTTGGCGGAACGGTTTCGCGGATAAGGCTTGCGACGAACTGTCGCGCTGCTAGCATCCTTCCGAACGCGCGCCTGCCATGACACCCGGAGGGATTCCTTGGCCCGATCCGACCTGCCCGCGCGCGACCATGCCAACCTGCCCGACATCCTGCCCGAGCCGGGCCATATCGCCCTGTCGGATTTGTCCGATGCCCTGACCCTGGGCTGGCGCGATTTTCGCCGCGCCCCAGCCTTCGGACTGATCTTTTCCGCCTTTTACGTCCTGGGGGGCTGGGCCTTGGCATCCGTTGCCTTTGCATCGGGACAGGACTGGTGGCTGATCCCCTTCATCCTGGGGTTTCCGTTGATCGCGCCCTTTGCCGCCGTGGGCCTTTATGAGGTCAGCCGCCGGATCGAGGCGGGCGAGCCGCTGGAAACCGCCCGCATCCTGCGCGTCGTCTTTGAACAGCGGCAGCGGCAGATCCCGTCCATGGCAATGGTGATCCTGCTGTTGTTCATGTTCTGGGTCTTTGTCGCCCACACGGTTTTCGCGCTGTTCATGGGTGTGTCGGCGCTGACCAACATCACCACCTCGCCCGAGGTGCTGTTTGGGGGCAGGGGGCTGGTGATGCTGGTTCTGGGCACAGTGATCGGCGGGGGCTTTGCGGCCGTTCTGTTCTGCTTCACCGTTGTGGGCCTGCCCCTGCTGTTGGACCGAGAGGTCGACTTCATCACCGCCATCATCACGTCCTGCCGGGCGGTTGTGGAAAGCCCGGGCGTGATGGCCGTCTGGGGGGCGCTGATCGCGATCTGGCTGTTCGTGGCGATCATTCCCGGATTTCTGGGACTGCTGATCGTGTTGCCGGTGCTGGGCCATGCCAGTTGGCACATCTATCGCCGGGTGATGGGTGGCGGCTAACCCCGCCCGATAAAGGGCATGGTGGTGGCCATCACGGTCATGAACTGGACATTCGCCCCCGGCGGCAGGCTTGCCATGTGCAGAACGGCATCCGCCACCACGGACACGTCCATCAGCGGTTCCGCATCCGGGGAATTGGTGCTGACCTGGGTCAGCAATTCGGTCGCGGCATTGCCGATGTCGATCTGGCCGCAGGCGATGCCAAAGGGACGCCCGTCCAGCGACAGCGACTTGGTCAGCCCGGTCACGGCGTGCTTGGACACCGTATAGGCGACCGATCCAGGACGCGGGGCATGGGCGGAAATGGATCCGTTGTTGATGATCCGCCCGCCTTGCGGATCTTGCCCGCGCATCAACCGAAAGGCAGCGCGGGCGCAAAGGAACATCCCCGTCACGTTGACCGCGATCACGTCGCGGAAGATGCCGGGGTCGACGGCGTCGGGCGTGGCGGGGTTCGCGCCGCGCCCGGCATTGTTGAACAGCACCTCCAGCCGCCCCCATTCCGCATGACAGCGGTCGAACGCGGCATCCACCGCAGTTTCGTCGGTCACGTCGCAGGGCAGGATCAGTGCGGGGTTTTCCCCGGCGGTTTCCCGCAATGCATCGGCCCGGCGTCCCAGAAGCGCGACCCGCCAGCCCGTCGCCAGAAAGCGCCGCGCGGTGGCCCGCCCGATGCCGCTGCCTGCGCCGGTGATGATGATGGATCGCGCGCCGCCCATGTCAGACCGCCCTTTGCCGCTGTTCGCCCAGGCCTTCGATGCCCAGCCGCATGACTTGGCCGCGCTGAAGATAAACTGGAGGCTTCTGCCCCATGCCCACGCCCGGCGGCGTGCCGGTGGCGATCACGTCGCCCGGATGCAGCGTGGTAAAGCGCGAGGCATAGGCCACGATTTCCAAAGGCCCGAACACCATCGTCGCGGTCGTGCCGTCCTGGTAGCGATGCCCGTCCACGTCCAGCCACAAGCGCAGGGCAAGCGGATCGGGGATTTCATCGGCAGTGACCAGCCAGGGGCCGATGGGACCAAAGCCGTCATAGCCCTTGCCCTTGTCCCAGGTGCCGCCGCGCCGCAATTGCCAGTCGCGTTCGCTGATATCGTTGATGAGGCAATATCCGGCGATGTGGTCCGCCGCCCGCTCCTGCGGAATGTCCCGCCCGCCGTTGCCGATGACGATGCCCAGCTCGACCTCCCAATCGGTCGTCGCCGAATCCGGCGGCAGGGCGAGGTCGTCGTCCGGTCCGGCAATGCAGCTGGTCCATTTGGTGAACAGGATCGGCTCGGCCGGCACCTCCATGCCCGCCTCGGCGGCATGGTCCGCGTAATTGAGACCGACCGCCAGGAACTTGCCGACCCCCGCCACGCAAGCCCCCAGTCGCAGATCCTGCTGCGGGGCGCCCGAAACCAGCGGCAGCGATGCCGGGTCGATCGCGCGTAGCGCGGCCAGCCCCTCAGCCGTCAGGCAGGCGCCAGCGATATCCGCGACATGGGCCGACAGGTCACGGACCCGGCCATCACCGTCCAGAATCCCCGGCCGTTCCGCGCCCTTTGCGCCATATCTGACAAGTTTCATGCATTCCCCCAATTGCGATGATCGCAAGCCTAACCCATGTTGCCGCACGGGATTTTGCCCAATCGCCAGATGCTTTATGCTGCAGCCGAGGAAAGTCGGACATGGCAAAACGGCCCGCGCGGGACACGGGCCGTCCTGATTGCACGAAAGTGCCTATTCCGACGCGGGTGGTGCCAGCTTCTTGGTCGGGCCGTTGGCGATGGGGTCTTCCTGCCGCTGAACGGATCCTTCGAAATGCGCACCGGATTCGATGGCGATGGTCTTGTGGATGATGTCGCCCTCGACCCGTGCGCTGGCGGACAGGCGGACCTTCAAGCCCCGGACGCGGCCCACGACACGACCGTTCACGACGACCTCGTCGCCCACGATCTCGCCCCGGATGGTGGCGGTTTCGCCGATGACCAGTTGATGCGCGCGGATGTCGCCTTCGACGGTGCCTTCGATCTGGATGTCGCCTTCGGTGCGGATGTTGCCCGTGACCGTCAGGTCCGAGGACAGGATCGACGGCGCGGACCGGCGCGCGGGCGTCGCGGCAATGGCCGTCTCAGTCTTGTGATCATAGGTGGGGGCAGGTGCCGAAGCGGCGGACCCATCGGGTCCGGGGGTCGCGGGATTTGTCTGCGGTTTCTCGGTTACGCGGGTCTTACTGAACATTGCTTGCAGCCTTGATGAAGCTCATCGGGTCAACGGCCCGACCCTTCATGCGCACCTCGTAATGCAGATGCGGCCCGGTCGAGCGTCCGGTATTGCCCATATCACCGATCCGCTCTCCTTGCGACACCCTTTGGCCGACCTTGACGCGAATCCGCGACAGGTGGCCGTAGCGCGTCTCGACGCCCAGTTCATGTTCGATCTTGATCAGGTTGCCATAGGCCCCTTGGCGCCCTGCAAAGGTGACGACCCCGTCGCCCGGTGCATGGATCGGCGTGCCGACCGGGGCGGCCATGTCGATGCCTTCATGCGCGCGGCCCCAACGCCGCCCGAAGCCCGAAGTATAGCGGAACGAATCCTTTACCGGCATTGCCAGCGGCAGCTTTTCCATGGCGATGCGATAGGTGTTCATCTGGTCCAGCGTGACGATGATCTGGTTGGCCTTTGTCTCGCTGTTGGTCAGGGCGGCATTGCCGCGGGTGGAACGGCCCATCGGCGTCAGGGGGCCGCCCTGGCCGGAATAGCCCTCGCGGATGGTGTCCAGCACGTCGTCGGGGTTCATGCCCACCGACCGGAACACTTGATCCAGCGGTTCGACCGACACGCTGACCGCGTCTTCCAACTGGGTCAGGATTTCATCGTTGCGCGCCAGGATCTGGTCGCGTTCCAAGGCCAGTTCCTCGGCCGTCTGGAGGGCGGCCTCGGCTTGCTGGACGGCGGTGGCGCGTTCGTCGGCGGTTTGGCGCAATTCCCCGGTAAGGATGTCCAGGGCGGCGGCGACTTCCTGTTCGCGGGCAGGCTCGGCTGCGTCGGATCCGGTCGCGTCGACCACGGCGCGGGCGTCGTTGCGTTCGCTGATCGCGTCGCGCAGGGTGGACTGGACCATGCCAAGCCCGGCTTCCAACTCGCGGCTGCGCTCCTCGGACGCCAGCAGTTGGGACTGCATCTGCGACACCTGTTCCAGGGCCACGGCAAAGCGGTTCTGCGCGGCCAGCGCCTCGGCCGCGCGGGCGTCGCGTTCCTGGGACAGTTCGGTCAGGCGCGCCTCGAACGAGGACTGGGTGCGGGTGATCTGGTCGCGGGCGGACCCTGCGCTGATCGCGTCGATGGCCAGGACCGAGCTTGCAACCAGCGTCCAGCCGAAGGCAAGGGTGATGCCGCTGACGCCGATCAACTGGGTCAAGGGACGCAGGCGGACGAACCGGGTATCGTCATCGGACCGCAGGAACAGGCGCTTTTCAGGCAGAATGCGTTCCAGCGAGGCGTTGAGGCGGTTCGTCACATTCGGCAAATCATGTCCCCCGACAATGCACCCCTGTTTGGCCGGGGCGATCTGGTTCCAGTTGCGGTCGGGTTAATCGCAACTGTGTCGTCCTGGCAACAACCGCAGTCACCTTGGTTCCTCTTATGCGCGAAACACCGCCTCTCCGGGCAAGAATCCGCCGAACGCTTGTGCGGGAAACCTGCAAGCCTATGAAATTTCATAAGGAAGCGGTCCATGTCGGTCGGCGGGGATGCGCAGCGGCCGATCAATCGGCGGGACCGACCGCTGGTGGCAATCCGGCCTGGGGCAGATCCGGCAAGAGATCCCGATCGGTTCGAAGGCGCGCGGCTTGGTCAGATCCAGCCCGTCGGCGTAAACGACGCTGCCTGCATGGGACACTTCGCAACCCAGGCCGATGGCAAAGCGGCGGACCGGGGCGTTGAAGGCGCCTGCGTGTTTCGACACGTCGCGGGACATCAGCAGGTAACGCATTCCGTCCGGCGTTTCGGCCAGCTGGCGCAGGAAGCGCCCCGGCTGTTCGAAGGCCTGGTGGACATTCCACAGGGGGCAGGCGCCACCGAAACGGGCGAATTGCAGCCGCGTGGCGGAATGTCGCTTGGTGATGGTGCCAGCCTGATCGACGCGGACAAAGAAGAAAGGCACCCCCTTGGCGCTTGGCCGCTGGAGCGTGGACAGCCGGTGCGCCACCTGTTCCAGCGATGCGCCGAACAGATGGGACAGCCGTTCCAGGTCGTGGCGTTCCGCCTGGGCTGCGGCCAGAAAGGGGCGATAGGGCATCAGCGCCGCCCCGGCAAAGTAATTGGCCAGGCCCACCCGTGCCACGTCCCGCGCGGTCTGGCTGCGGAACCGTGCCAGATCCAGTGTCGCCTCCAGCAGGTCGGATTGCCGTTCCAAGGCCACCAGGTGCAGCAGCTGGAACAGCTGGGTGGGCCGTTCGGCCGCGGCATTCACCTGGATGTCGGACCCTGTGCGGCGAAAGACCGCGTTGGCAGGCAGTTCGGCCCGCGTGACCCGGATTCCGCGTTGCGCCAGGGCGGCGACGCCGGCGTCCCAAAGGTCCAGGCGCTGGCCCGCCGGGCAGGCAAAGCGTTCCGCCGCCCGGTCCACGGCGTCGATATAATTGTCGCAATAATGGAAGAAGTCGCGCACCTCCTCCCACGGGGTTGAAAGGGCATTCTGGCTGGATGCGCCGATCGCCTCGTCCAGGGCCGCCAGGCGTTCCTGGCCTTGGCGGTGGGCGCGGTACAGATCCAGAAAGGCGCGCGCCAGAACCGGGGCGTTGGTCGCAGCCAGGCGCAGGTCGGCCAGGGGCGGGGCGGCGTCGAACAGCGGATCGGCCAGGGCTTCCTGCATGTCGATGACCATGCGTTCCGCATCGCCCGCCGCCAGCGTGGTCAGATCGACGCCGAATTCCTGCGCCAGACGCAGCAGCACGCCCGCGGAAATCGGACGGTGGTTGTTTTCCATCTGCGACAGATAGGGCAGCGACACCCCCAGCCGTTCGGCAAAGCGCCGCTGGGTCAGCCCGCTGCGGCCCCGCGTTTCGCGCAGCGAGGTGCCTGCATAGATTTTCTGAGTGGCCATGATGATCCCCCATCTTTGCAAAAGCCGCCATAGCGTTTGCAAAGCGGTCCCGGCAAGGGCCGTGATAGGGGAAGGCGACGGGGTGCAGGTCAGGATCATGGCGTGATCGTGGCCTAAAAACCCTAAGATATCGTTGCTGCTTGCGCGGCGCCCGAAGGCGGGCTTTCATCGCGGCATGAAGCAACGCCCTGGCAGCCGCATCCTGACCGGAACCCGCATTCGCGAACGCCGTCTGGCGCTGTCGCGGCGGCAGGCGGACGTGGCGCGGGCGGCAGGGATTTCAGCGGCTTACCTGAACCTGATCGAACACAATCGCCGTCCGGTGGGCGATCACCTGGTCCTGCGCCTGGCCGCCGCGTTGGAGGTGTCGGCCGCCGAGTTGGCCGAGGGGCGAGAGGAAGCCCAGATCGCCGCCCTGCGCGAGGCGGCGGTGCGCCTGCCCGACAACGTGACCCCGGAACTGGAACAGGCGCCCGAACTGCTGGCCCGATTCCCAGGCTGGGCGGCGGCCCTGATCGCCACCGCGCGCCGGGCCGATGCCCTGGAACGCCAGCTTGTCACGCTGTCGGACCGGATGCGGCAGGATCCCTATCTGCTGACCACCCTGCACGAGGTGCTGTCGGCCGTTACCTCGGTCCGGTCCACCGCCTCGATCCTGGCCGAGGGGGGCGAGATCCCGGCCGACTGGCGGGCGCGGTTCCATGCCAACCTGGACGGCGACAGCCTGCGCCTGTCCAATACGGCGCAGGCCCTTGTGGCCTATCTGGACAGCTTCGACACCCAGGACGCCATCTTCACCCCGCAGGAGGAAGTGGAGGCCTGGTTGGCCGCAGGCGCGCCGCCGGTGGACGATGCAGGCGATCTGGCATCCGATGCGGCTCGCGCCCTGGCCCGCGCGCATCTGCGCCGGATGGAGGAGGAAAAGGCGGCCTTGCCGGACGCCGCCCTGGCCGTGGCGGCCGAGGATCCAGACCCCCTGCGCATGGCCGGGCGTTTGCGCCAGCCGCTGGATCTGGTCATGCGCCGCCTGGCGGTGCTGAAGCCCGCAGGCTTCGAATCCGCGGGCCTGCTGGTCTGCGACGGATCGGGGGCGCTGACGCTGCGCCGCCCCGCGCCGGGCTTTCCGCTGCCCCGTCCGGGCGATGCCTGCCCGTTGTGGCCGCTGTTCCAAGCGCTTGTCGTCCCCCAGACAGCCATCGCCAGGCTGGTCGAAGCGCCGTCCGGCCGCCGTTTCCGCACCCTGTCGCTGGCCACCCGCCACCAGCCGCTGGGCACGGACGGCCCGGTCCTGACCCGTGCGCAGATGCTGATCCTGCCCGACGAGGCAGGATCGCCCGCCCGGCCCGACCTGCTGATCGGTCCGGCCTGCCGCATCTGCCCGCGTGCGGAATGCGCGGCGCGGCGCGAACCCTCGATCCTGCTGACGGGGTGAACACAGGCTTTGACAGCAGCCGCCCGACCGTCACATTATCGTGCCATATGGGGGGCCATTCGCCGAATGCTCGATATTCTGATGATCGAGGACGAACCCAACATCGCCGAGGCGGTGCGGTTCATCCTGTCCCGCGAAGGCTGGCAGGTTGCCCTGCACGGCGACGGTCTGGGCGGTATCGAGGCGATCCGGGGGGCCAAGCCGCGCCTGGTGATCCTGGACGTGATGCTGCCGCATCGGTCGGGAACCGAGATCCTGGCCGAATTGCGCGGCGATCAAGACGCAAGCCTGGCCGCGACGCCGGTGCTGATGCTGACCGCGCGGGGTCAGGCGACGCTGGCGCTGCCGCAGGCCGATGCGGTGCTGGCAAAGCCCTTTGCCAATGACGACCTGCGCGCGATGGTGCGCCGGATGCTGGTCTGACCGCCATGCCGGACCGCCCGCTGTTTCTTGAACGCGCCTCGTTCCGCCGCCGCCGCCTGGGCGACGCGGCCCGGGTGCTGCCGGTGCTGGCGGCGATCCTGGTCCTGGTGCCGGTCTGGTGGATGCCCGCCCAAGTCAGCTTTGCGGCAGGCGCGGTCTGGCTGTTCGGGATATGGGCCGGGCTGATCATGGCCATCTGGGCGCTGCACCGCGCCTTGCGCCGGGCCGATGCCGCAACCCTGCGTGCCAGCCGGGAAATCGCCGGGCAAGACGACGATGCCCTTTGAGGCGCTGGTCGCGGGCTGCCTGGCCTATGTCGCGCTGATGTTCGGAGTGGCCTTCGCGGCCGACCGCGCGGCCTCTCAGGGCAGGGTGCGCTGGCTGGATCACCCCGCCGTCTATACGCTGTCGCTGTCGGTCTATTGCTCGGCATGGACCTTTTACGGCGCAGTCGGTTACGCCAGCCGGTCGGGGCTGGAATTCGCCACGATCTATCTGGGACCGACCGTTGTCTTTTGCGGGGCATGGTGGGGGCTGCGGAGGCTGGTGCGGGTCGCGCGGATGCACCATGTCACATCCATCGCGGATCTTGTCTCGGCGCGCTTTGGCAAATCCAACCGGCTGGCGGCCCTGGTCACGCTGATCGCGGTGATCGCGGCCACGCCCTATGTCGCCCTGCAACTGCAATCGGTCAGCCTGTCGTTCGAGGTGTTTGCCACCGACAGCCTGACCGACATCCCCATGGCCGGGAGTGGAGGAACAGCACTGTGGGTGGCAGGCGGGCTGGCCCTGTTCACCATCATCTTCGGCACGCGCAACCTGGCCGCCGACGAACGTCACCACGGCGTCGTCACCGCCATCGCACTGGAGGCGCTGGTCAAGCTGCTGGCCTTTCTGGCGCTTGGGGCATTTGTCGTCTGGGGCTTGGCCGACGGCCCGCTGGATATGCTGCACCGGATCGAGGAAACGGTCGCAAGTCCCGAACATGGCGGCTGGATCCTGCGCCCGGACCGCTGGACCGCGCTGATCATCGTGTCGGGCGCGGCGATCATCGCCCTGCCGCGGATGTTCCAGGTGCTGGTGGTCGAGGCGGCGGACGAAGACCGCCTGAGCGTCGCGGGCTGGGCCTTTCCGGCCTATCTGTTCGCGATGTCGCTGTTCGTGCTGCCGATTGCCGTGATGGGCCAGCAGCTTCTGCCCGCAGATGCCAATCCCGACCTGTATGTGCTGACGCTGCCTGCGCAATCGGGCCAGAACTGGCTGGCCTTCCTGGTGTTCCTTGGCGGTTTTTCCGCAGCGACATCCATGGTGGTGGTTTGCACGATCGCCCTTGCCACCATGATCTCGAACCACTGGCTGGTACCCTTGTGGCTGCTGCTGCGCCGCAAGCCGCAGTTGGACGACCCCGAGGATTTGCGCGGCTTCGTGCTCAATGCCCGGCGGCTGGCGATCCTGGCGGTGATGGCGGTGGGCTGGGTTTATTACCGGGCCACCGGAGGGACGACAGCGCTTGCCTCGATGGGGTTGGTGGCGTTCACCGGCATGGCGCAGGTGCTGCCGGCGATGATCGGCGGCCTGCTGTGGCGCGGCGCCAACCGGCAGGGGGCCTATGCCGGGGTGGGGACCGGGTTCCTTTTGTGGCTGGCGCTGATCTTTCTGCCCTCGGTCGGGATCGGGGGGGCGCCAACCTTGCCGCCGGGGGTGGATCCGCTGGCCTTCGCGATCTTCCTGTCGCTGACCCTGAACACGCTGGCCTTTATCGCGCTGTCGATATTCGGGATGCCCGACCCGGTGGAACGGCTGCAAGGCCTGTCCTTTGTCAGCGCCGTCGATCCGGTCCGCCACCGGCGCTTGTCGCGCGGTGCCGATCAGGTGGAACCGCTGCTGGTCATGGCCCGCCGCGTCTGGGGGGCCGAGGATGCGCTGCGCTTCTTTCAGTCCGAGGCCGCGTTCCAGGGCAAGTCCGGCTATCTGCCCGACCTGACCCCGCGGTTCCTGACGCGGCTGGAACGGCGGCTGGCAGGCTCGATCGGGGCGGCCACCGCCCACGCCATGATCGACAGCGTGGCGGGCGGGTCGGAACTGACCGTGTCCGACCTGATGCAGGTCGCGACTGAGGCGCAGCGCGCCAAGGAGGAAACGCAGCGCCTGGAAAACGCCCGCGCCGAACTGGCCCGCACCGCAACCCAGTTGCGGGAAGCGAACGACAAGCTGACCGCGCTATCGGTGCAGAAGGACGCATTCCTGGGCCAGATCAGCCACGAATTGCGCACGCCCATGACCTCGGTCCGGGCGTTTTCGGAAATCCTGCGCACGCCCGATTTGCCTGCCGCCGACCGCGACCGCTTTGCCAAGATTATCTATGACGAATCCGGGCGGCTGACGCGCCTGCTGGACGACCTGCTGGATTTGTCGGTCCTGGAAAGCGGGCAGGCGCAGCTTTCGGTCACCCCCGCCAACCTGCACAACCTGATCGACCGCGCGCTGTCCGCCGCATCCGCCACCCGCCCCGAACGCGTCTTCCGCATCGAGCGGGAGCCCCTGGCAGAATATGTCGGCATCATCACCGACGCCGACCGGCTGTTGCAGGTGCTGATCAATGTCATCAGCAATGCGCGCAAGTATTGCGACGCCGAGCCGCCGGTTCTGTCGATCAGGGTGCGCCGGACCCTGCGGGGCAGCGCGCAGATCGACATCATCGACAACGGATCGGGGATCGAGGCCGCGCGCCAATCACTGATCTTCGAGAAATTCGCCCGCTTGAACGATCCGGCGCGGGCAGGGGGGGCGGGGCTGGGCCTGGCGATCTGCAAGGAAATCATGGCGAACCTGGGCGGGGAAATCTCCTATCTGCCCGGGCAGGGGGGCGCGGCCTTTCGCATCCTGCTGCCACGGCGTCCCCCGGTGCCGGTGAATGCCGGGTTGCGGCGGGCATAAACCCTTTCTCAACCGCTTTTTGCCACATTGCAGGTCAGGCAAGGGCGATTCGGGGCGATCATGGCGCAATCTGGTCAGGCAGGACTGCTAAGGACGCTGCTCCGGGCGCGGAACCGCGACGCGGACAAACCGGGCCGAATTCCCCAGCCGCAGCCCTTGTCGCCTGCCCGCGCGGCGGCCAATGCGGTGGGGCGCGCCGCCGAACGGCTGTATCGCCTGCCTGTCCTGCCGGTCGAGATCAAGCCGGGCATGGCGACGCTGGCGGAATTGCCGGAACTGCTGCCCGACCAGTCGTTGCTGGTGGTCCTGCAGGGACCGGGCGACCAGATCGGCGTCATGGCGCTTGGGTTCGAAGCCGTGACCGCGCTGATCGAGGTCCAGGCCCTGGGCCGCATCACCGCCCGCCCCGCCGAACGCCGCCGCCTGACCCGCAGCGACGCGGCCATCTGCGTTGATTTCGTCAATGCCCTGATGGCGGATCTGGGAACGGAAATGGCAGCGGTGGACGGATTCGGTCCTATCCAGGGCTATCGCTATGCGACCCATCTGGACGATCCGCGCCCGCTGATCCTGATGCTGGAGGATCGGCCTTATCGCAGCTTGGCCTTCGATCTGCGGTTTGGGGCTGCGGAAACCCGTGACGGCCAGATCCTGATCGCGGTGCCGCACAAGCCAGAAGCGCGTCCGGCCCTGCCGCAGCCTGTTGCCCGGAATGCGGCCCCGTCCGCAAATGCCGGGGCGGCCCCCGCCGCGACCCTGGCCTCTGCCATGGCCGCAGCCCCGGTCGAGGTCGTGGGCGTCCTGTGCCGCCGCACCATGACCTTGGGCGAATTGCGTGCTCTGGTTCCCGGCAAGCTGATGCCCCTGCCGCGCGTCACCCTGACCGATGCGCGTCTGGAAACGCCGGACGGCCAGTTGCTGGCCACCGGCAAGCTGGGCGAGGCCGAGGGATGCCACGCCCTGCGCCTGCATGATCCCGCCGATGCGGCGGCTTCCCCCCGGCTTGACCCGGTTTCCCCGCCCGCCGCGCTGCCCCCGGCAGACCTGGCCGACCGCGACCCGTTCCGGGCCGCGCCCGACGTGGGAACTGGCGGAGCGGACGGCATGACGGCGCGTGCCCTTGGCGCATGAAATGTTCTTTACACTTGAAATCCTTGCGTTGTGGCCGCATTTAACCCCGGTCCCGAATCAGCCGGGTCGATCACGATGGAGTAGTCATGGCCAAGGAAGAAATGCTCGAATTCCCGGGTGTCGTGAAGGAACTCTTGCCGAATGCGACGTTCAGGGTCGAGCTGGAAAACGGCCATGAGATCATCGCGCATATGGCAGGGAAGATGCGCAAGAACCGCATCCGGGTTCTTGCCGGCGACAAGGTTCAGGTAGAAATGAACACCTATGACCTGTCCAAGGGACGGATCAATTACCGCTTCAAGTGATGCGGGCGCCGCGATGACCGCGCGCCCCCTGGCCGCATCGCGCCCGCGTCTGGTCCTGGGTTCGGCAAGCCCGCGCCGTCTGGATCTTCTGGCGCAGATCGGCATCGTCCCCGACGACATCCGCAGCGCCGATATCGACGAAACTCCCATAAAGGGCGAGTTGGCGCGCGATTATGTGCGGCGCATCGCCATTGCCAAGGCGCAGGCTATCGACCTTGCGCCCGGTGACGTGCTGCTTTGCGCCGATACCACGGTTGCGGTGGGCCGCCGCATCCTGGGCAAGCCGGAATCGCGCCGGGAAGCCGCCGATTTCATGCGCCTGATGTCGGGCCGCCGCCACCGCGTCCTGACCGCCATCGTCCTGCGCCAGGATGGCCGGACGCGCGATCGCCTGGTGGAAACCACCGTGCGGATGCGCCCCATCGGCGTCACCGAACTGGAAGCCTATCTTGATATCGGCGACTGGCAGGGCAAGGCCGGGGGCTATGCCATCCAAGGGGCTGCCGCGGCGTTCATCCCCTGGATTCAAGGGTCGTTCTCGGCCGTTGTCGGCTTGCCGTTGTCGGAAACCGCCGCGATGCTGGCCGCCAGCGGCATTACCATGAAGGGATCCCGCCCATGAAGGGACGACAGGTCGTTCTGGGCCATCTGTTTGGCGCCGAGGCTGCCGCCCTGATGCAGGACGGCGTGCTGACCGACCTGTTGGTGGATGCCAACAGGCTGGCCCCCCTGGTGCCCGGCGATATCTGCCGGGGCGTGGTCGAGCGCCTGATGAAGGGGCAGGGCGGCGTCTTCCTGCGCCTGCCCGAAGGTCAGCGCGGCTATCTGCGCGACCGCTCCGGCCTGCGCGAAGGTCAGGCCCTGCTGGTCCAGGTGGCTGGCGTGGCCGACGAAGGCAAGGCTGTTCCCGTGACCTCGCGCATCGTGTTCCGTGGCCGGCACGCGCTGGTGACGCCCGGCGCGCCCGGCATCAATGTCTCGCGCCGCATCCGGGACGATGATCTGCGCGCCGAACTGGCCACCCTGGGCGAGACCGCTGCCCCCCCCGAAGGCACCGGCATCATTTTCCGCAGCCTGTGCGACGTGGCGCCAATCGACGAGATTGCCGGGGAATTGCGCAGCCTTCTGGATTTGTCCGCCAAGCTCGCGGGCGAACAGGCAGGACCACCCGAATTGCTGCTGGGGGCGCCTTCGCCCCATGAGCAGGCCTGGATGGATTGGGCCGATCCCGAACCCGACGCGATCGAGGAGGGCGAGGACAGCTTCGACCGCTGCGGCGTCATGGAAGCCGTCGATGCCCTGTTGTCCCCCGACCTGCCCTTGCCGGGCGGCGGCCATGCCATCATAGAGCCTACCCGAGCGCTGCTGGCCGTTGACGTGAACACCGGCTCGGACGCCAGCCCCGCCGCCGCGGTCAAGGCCAATATCGCGCTTGCCCGCGACCTGCCGCGCCAGTTGCGCCTGCGCGGCCTTGGCGGGCAGGTGGTGGTCGATTTCGCCCCCATCCCCAAGCGCGACCGCGCCACGCTGGACCAAGTGCTGCGCGCCGCCTTCAAGGGCGAAAGCGCGGAAACGTCGCTGATCGGCTGGACCACGATGGGCCTTTACGAGATCAACCGCAAACGCGACCGCATTGCCCTGCACCGTCTGGCCATGGGGGCGGACTGATGGCCTGCCCGATCTGCACCAAGAACAGCGTCCCGGCCTATCGTCCGTTCTGTTCGAAACGCTGCGCCGATGTGGATCTGGGCCGCTGGCTGCGCGGCGCCTATGTCATCCCTGGCCAGCCGGATGAGGATCTGCCCCCGGATCACGGCGGGGAAAGCGAAAAAAACAATGGTGAGGGACTGGACAGCCGCCCCAAGCGCCCGTAAACACCGCCCACACCACGCGCCCAACGGCGCGATAGGGCGCCCGGATAGCTCAGTTGGTAGAGCAGCGGATTGAAAATCCGCGTGTCGGCGGTTCAAATCCGTCTCCGGGCACCATTCACCCAGGCAGTCTTTTTCCTCACGGACCTCTGGCGGGAACGCGCGTCTTGACGCATCCTGCAAAGGACGGTCGGGGCTTGCGCCGGAGGGGTTCGCGGTGCAGATGCAAGGGCGGCCTGCGCGTGTCGAGGATTGGCAAGGCCTTCAGTTGAATAACCGTGATTGTGGCGGAAGAAGGTTTTGTCACCCGCCATCAATCCCTTGCAGGAGCGGCGGATGTCCGACAACACTCCGGGACCAGTCGAACGCGACTGGTCCGACGCGATTTCCCCCATCGAGGAAATCATCAACGAGGCCCGCAATGGCCGGATGTTCATCCTGGTCGATCACGAAGACCGGGAAAACGAAGGCGACCTGGTGATCCCCGCGCAGATGGCTACGCCCGAGGTCATCAACTTCATGGCCACGCATGGGCGCGGTCTGATCTGCCTGTCCATGCCCGGCGCGCGCATCGACGCGCTGGGCCTGCCGCTGCTGAGCGCCAAGAACTCCAGCCGGCACGAGACCGCCTTCACCATGTCGATCGAGGCGCGCGAAGGCGTGACCACCGGGATCTCTGCCCAGGACCGCGCGCTGACGGTCGCGGTGGCCATCGATCCCACCAAGGGGCCGGGCGACATCGCAACCCCCGGCCACATCTTTCCGCTGCGCGCCCGCGATGGCGGCGTGCTTGTCCGCGCCGGCCATACCGAGGCCGCGGTCGATGTCGCACGGCTGGCGGGGCTGAACCCCTCGGGCGTGATCTGCGAGATCATGAACGACGACGGCACCATGGCGCGGCTGCCCGACCTGGTGGCCTTTGCCCAGAAGCACGGGCTGAAGATCGGCACCATCAGCCAGTTGATCGCCTACCGCCGCCGCCATGACAACCTGATCGCCGAACGCGGGCAGATGGCTGTCCAGTCGGCGCATGGCGGCGAGTGGATGATGCGCATCTTTGCCGACGACACCACCGGCGCGGAACATATCGTGCTGACCAAGGGCGATCTGGCAGCACCCGGCCCGGTCATGGTGCGGATGCACGTGCTGGATCCCCTGCACGATGTGCTGGGCATCGGGCGCGAAAACGCCGGGTCTCTGGGCAGCGCCATGCAGGTCATCGCCGAGAATGGCAGGGGCGTGGTCGTGCTGTTCCGCGACATCGAACCGCGCCTGCCGCGCCAGGACGAGGTGTCTTCCCATGTGCTGCGGCAATACGGGCTGGGCGCGCAGATCCTGTCCGTGCTGGGTTTGTCGGAATTGATCCTGCTGACCAACTCGGCGCCGGTCCGGGTGATCGGGCTTGATGCCTATGGCCTTTCCATTCATTCCACCCATCCGGTTCCCAAGGGATAAGCCATGGCCGCCAGCATTGAACATTACCAACTGCCGCTGCCGCCCGCCGAGGGGGCCCGCCTGCTGATCGTGGTCGCGCCTTATTACCGCCAGATCGCCGACGGGCTGGTCGAGGGCGCGCGCGCCGTCGCGGTCCAAGCGGGAGCCACCGTCGATCTGGTCGAGGTGCCGGGCGCGCTGGAAATCCCCACCGCCATCGCGCTTGCCGCCAGCGGCGGTCTTTACGACGGCTATGTGGCGCTTGGCTGCGTGGTCCGGGGCGAGACGACGCATTACGACACGGTCTGCAACGACAGTTCCCGCGGATTGACGCTGCTGGGCTTGCAGGGACAGTGCATCGGCAACGGCATCCTGACGGTGGAAAACATCCACCAGGCCGAGGTCCGGGCCGATCCGCAAGGCCAGAACAAGGGCGGCGGCGCGGCGGCGGCTGCGCTGCACCTGATCGCGCTGAAACGCCGCTGGAACCCTGCGTGACGGCAGGGCGGCGGGGTGCGACTTCTAGTCGATTGTGACCGCCCCCCGCCCGTGCCACCTTTGTCGCCAAAGAAAGCCGAGGGGGGAAACCATGCGCTTTCCGTGGATTGGCCGGATCGCCGGTGTGGTCGCGGCTGTCCTGGTGCAGGCGGGGGCGGGCCTTGCGCAGCAGGCGCCGCTGCCCGTGGTCACCATCGGCACCCTGGAAAACGGCACCGTCAATTGGGAACTGCGCACCATCCAGGATCGCGGCTTCGACCGCGAGAACGGCTTCGAATTGCGGATGCAGCCCTTTGCCGGCAATCCCGCCACCCAGGTCGCCATGCAGGGCGGACAGGTCGATGCGATCGTCTCGGACTGGATTTGGGTGGCGATCCAGCGGGCCAACGGCGCGCCCTTCACCTTTTGGCCCTATTCCACCGCCGTGGGCGGACTGGTGGTTCCCGCCGACAGCCCGGCGCGCAGCCTTGAGGATCTGGAGGCGGAAAGGATCGGCATCGCGGGCGGGCCTGTGGACAAAAGCTGGCTGATCCTGCGTGCCTGGCATCGCCAGCAGACCGGCCGCGATCTGGCCGATGTCACGCAACAGGTCTTCGGCGCCCCGCCGATGATCCAGAACGCGGCGGAAACCGGACAGGTCGCGGGGGCGATCAACTTCTGGCATTTCATGGCCAAGATGCAGGCGGCTGGGATGCGAGAGGTCGTCAGCGTGTCCGACGCCGCCAAGGGGCTGGGGCTGGATCCGGGCACGCCGCTTTTGGGATATGTGCTGCGCGACGACTGGGTGGCGGCGAACCCCGATCTGGCACGCGGGCTGGCGCGGGCTTCGCGCCAAGCCAAGGATCTGCTGGCGTCCGACGACGCGGCCTGGCAGGCCCTGCGCCCGATGATGGGCGCCGATACGGATGCGGAATTTGCGGCCCTGCGCGACGGCTGGCGGACGGGCATCCCGCCAGAAGGCCCGGTCGATGCCGGGGACGCGCAAAGCCTGTTTTCCCTGCTGGCGGACCTGGGCGGGGACGATCTGACGGGCGGGTTGACCGAATTGCCGCAAGGGTTGTTCTGGCAAGGTGAGTGACGCGTCCCCCCGCAAGCGCCCCGGCCTTGTGCCGGGCATCCTGTCGGTCCTGGTGCTGCTGGCCTTGTGGATGGCAGTGGCGGGCGTGGCCGGTGATCCGCGCACCATGCCCTCGCCCCTGCTGGTGGCGGCGCGGATCGTCGATCTGGCTGTCACGGGGGAATTGTGGCTGCACGCGGGGGCGACGCTGCTGCGGGTGCTGGCCAGCTTTGCCATCGCCATGGCGGCGGGTGTCGCCCTGGGCCTGTGGATGGGCCGGTCGCGTCGTGCGGATCACTGGCTGAACCCCGTCCTGGTGATCGCCCTGAACATCCCGGCCCTGGTGGTGATCGTGCTGGCCTATATCTGGATCGGCCTGAACGAGGTCGCCGCCGTCACGGCCGTCGCCTTGAACAAGATCCCCGTCGTCACCGTGATGCTGCGCGAGGGCAGCCGCGCCCTGCGTCCCGACCTGGACGACATGGCGCGGGTTTTCGCGATGGGCTGGTGGACGCGGATGCGCCATGTCGTGCTCCCCCAGCTTGGCCCCCATATCGCGGCGGCGGCGCGGGCGGGGATTTCGCTGATCTGGAAGATCGTGCTGGTGGTCGAATTTTTGGGCCGGTCGAACGGCGTCGGCTTCAAGATCCACCTGCTGTTTTCCTCCTTCGACGTGGCGGGCGTGCTGGCCTGGGCCTTGGCCTTCGTGGGGGTGATGCTGCTGATCGACCTTGCCGTCCTGCGTCCGTGGGAGGCTGGCGCGAACCGCTGGCGGCGCGATGAGGCTTGATCTGGCGGGCAAGTCCTTTGCGGACCGCCCGGTCCTGGGCGCCCTGAACCTGGCCATCCAGCGCGGTCAGCGCGTGGCGATCCTGGGTCCGTCGGGCATCGGCAAATCGACGCTGCTGCGGATCCTGGCCGGGCTGGACCGCGATTTCCACGGTCAGCTTCAGGGCGGCGAAAAGCTGGCCCTCGTGTTTCAGGAGCCGGTCCTGCTGCCCTGGCGGCAGGCGGTGGCCAATATCACCCTGCCAACGGGTTGCGACCAAGCCCAGGCCCGCGCGCTGCTGGCCGATGTGGGCCTGGCAGGCCACGAGGACAAGTTTCCCCGCCAACTGTCCTTGGGCCAGCAGCGCCGCCTTTCACTGGCCCGCGCCTTTGCCGCAAGCCCGGACATCCTGCTGATGGACGAACCCTTTGCCAGCCTTGACCCGGACACGGCAGGCCGGATGCTGGATCTGACCGCACGTCTGCTGGATCGCAGCGGCGCGGGGCTGATCCTGGTCACGCATGACGCGGCCGAGGCGGCCCGGCTGGGCGCCGCCCCGATCCGACTGGCGGGCAATCCGGCGGCTGTCGTCCCCTGGTGACGCCCGCTACTCGACCGGTCGCAGCCCCGGCGTACCTGCAACAGAGGCAGCTGTCGGCATCATGGCCTGCAACCGCGACACACCATCGGTGCCGCCGCCTTGCCGCGACAGGTCATCCTGTAGCCGCACCACTCCTGCAAAATCCGCGACCTGCAAAGACAGCCGGATCGCACTGACGCCAGATCCGGGATCTGGTCCACGACGGTGATATGGGCATGGACCAGCGTCTGCGCGCCGTTCAGGGGCAGGAACGCCCGGCCGTCCAGCGTTTCCGCGTCGCGAGAGTCGCCGCAAACGAACTGGCAGCTGTCCTTGGCCCGGTCGCGCCGCCGAGGCGTGGCAACATCGGCCCGAGCGCCGCACCAGCGGGAGAGGGAGGCACGACGATCCAATTCGCCGACCCATCCTGGAAAACAACGCCTTGCTTGACCATCGTCAAGAGAGCCGCCGATTTCCCGGGCTAGAGAGCAGCCCCATGATCCAGTCCCAGATCCCTCTCCGCAGCCGTTCCCCGTTTCCCGACCGGCGGGCTGTTCTGGCCTTCGCCGATGCGCGGGGCGATCCGGCGCGGATCGGCGCATCCCTGTCCCTGCGTCACGAGATGACCGCCTTTCCGCCTGCCGCCCTGCGCCGCCAGGGGCCGATCCCGCCGCGCTATGCGCGACGCCCGGTCCCGCTGGCCGATGAGGCGGGCGGCGCGGCCCACGGTGTGGCGCAATGCCCCCCTGCAGCAGGAGGATCTGCCGGGCATCAATGCACTTCCCGTGCAGTTGAAGGAGCGCCGCCCGCCGGTCACGCTGGCCCGGGAAGCGCCGCTGACCCTGGCGCATCTGCGCACCATGCAGGCCGCGGCCGAACCGGGGGCGGTGATCCGTTCCCCGGTTCCTGCCTTTTACCTGCGACCGGCAAAGCCGGCATCACTGCCCGGATCGCGGCCCGCGCCGTCGATCTGCTGCATCCGGCCCTGCCGCTGGCGCGGGCCTGGACCCCTGATCCCATCGGAGAAACGCATGACCGACCCCCTTCTTTCCCCCGGCAACACCGTGGCCGACATTGCCGCGAAACTGCCCGGCGCGGCCCGCATCTTTCGCGAGACCGGTATCAGCTTTTGCTGCGGCGGCGATCTGAGCCTGATCCAGGCCGCAGATAAGGCAGGGCTGGATCTGGCGGACCTGACCGCGCGGCTGCAGGGCCTGATCGACAAGGCCAGCCGGGATGCCCCTTTGGACACGCCCGCGCTGATCCAGCGTATCATCGACCGTTACCACGTCACCCATCGCGAGGAACTGGACTTCCTGATCCCGCTGGCGAACCGGGTGGAAATCGTCCATGGCGATCATGACGAAGCGCCCCTGGGCCTGACCCAGGCGCTGATCGCATTGCGCGACGGCCTGGACGTGCAGATGACGGCCCAGGAAAACCTGCTGTTTCCTGCGATCCTGCAGGGCGAGGTTGCCGGATTGGCCGGTCATGTCAGAACGGTGATCGACCAGCACGACGAGATTGGAACGATCCTGCAACGGATCGAGCACGTCACCCATTCGATGCAGCTTCCCATCGGCGCCTGCGGATCTTGGACGGCGCTTTACACCGGATTGCGCAAGCTGTGCGCGGATGTTGTGGCGCATTTCTATGTGGAACAATCGCTGCTGCTGCCCCGCGCCGTGGCTGCCTGACGCCTTGGCCGGCCTTTTGGCCAGCCGCGCGCCACCGCTGTCTTGCAGATGGAAAAGGGGGCCGTGCGGCCCCCTTCCTTATCCCGCCAGCAGCGCGGCGTTGCCGCCCGCTGCCGTGGTGTCCACGCACAGGTGGCGTTCATGCGCGACATGGGCCAGGTCGGGCATCCCGGTGACAAGCTGCACGATCTCGCCATTGCGCGCGGCCAGGGCCTGGGCATAGGCGCGGCCCTGCGCCTCGTCGCCCCACCAGAGGGCGGCGGCCATGGCGGGCAGGCGGGTCAGTGCCTCGGACGGCAGGGGACCACCATCCACGCCCACGGCATCCCCGCCCAGGGCGGCGACCGCTGCCATCTGGGCCGCCACGGTCTGTGCGCCGGGGCCAAGGCACAGGACAGGCGGCCGGGTATGGGCGGTCAGGCGGTTCAGCTCTCCGGTGGGGCCGGGCATCAGGCGTTCGTCGATCTTTCTTGACCGATGGGCGGCAAGCTGGGCGCGAATGCGGCCTTCATCCGCATGACCCTGCCAACCGGCCCCTGCAACGGCGGGGGCCTCGGGGGCGAAGAAGCGCGGCACATAGCGCGGCCCGCCGGCCTTGGGTCCGGTGCCCGACAGCCCCTCGCCGCCAAAGGGCTGGCTGCCCACGACGGCGCCGATCTGGTTGCGGTTCACATAGATGTTGCCCACATGGATCGCGTCGCTGACCTCCTGGACGCGGCTGTCGATGCGGGTGTGAAGCCCGAAGGTCAGGCCGAAGCCGCGCGCATTGATCTCGGCCACCACCTTGTCCAACTGGTCCGCCTTGAAGGTCGCAACGTGCAGGACCGGACCAAAGATTTCGCGTTCCAGATCATTGATGCCCCCCACGCGCAGCATGGTCGGCGGAACGAAGGTGCCGGTGCCGGGCGTGTCCAGCTTGTGGATGACGCGGTTGCCGTTGGCGGCGATATAGCCCGCGATGTCGTCCCGCGCGCCCGTGTCGATCACCGGGCCGACATCGGTCGCCAGATCCCACGGATCGCCCACGACCAGTTCGTCCATCGCGCCCCGGATCATCTCGATCACATGGGGGGCGATGTCCTCCTGGACATAAAGGCAGCGCAGGGCGGAACAACGCTGGCCCGCAGATCGGAAGGCGCCGTTCACGATGTCGCGCACCGCCTGTTCGGGCAGAGCGGTCGAATCCATGATCATCGCGTTCAGCCCGCCGGTTTCGGCGATCAGCGGCGTGCCGGGTGCCAGCTTCTCGGCCATCGTGCGAGCAATGGTCCGGGCGGTGTCGGTCGATCCGGTGAAGACCACGCCCCTGACGCGCGGATCCGCGGTCAGGGCCGCGCCGACCACGCTGCCGCGTCCCGGCAGCAGTTGCAGCGCCGACAGCGGCACGCCCGCCTGATGCAGCAGCCTGACGCCATAGGCCGCAATGATCGGCGTGGCCTCGGCGGGCTTGGCGATCACCGCATTGCCCGCCATCAGCGCCGCCGCGATCTGGCCCGTGAAGATCGCCAGCGGAAAGTTCCAAGGGCTGATCGCGCCGACGATGCCGCGCGGGGCTTGCGGGCTGTGTTCGCCCTCGGCGGCGTAATAGCGCAGGAAATCCACCGCCTCGCGCAACTCGGCCACGGCATCGGCCAGGGTCTTGCCGGCTTCCTTCGCAAGGATGCCGAAGATCGGGCCGAAGTTTTCCTCGTAAAGATCCGCAGCCCGGCGCAGCACGGCGGCGCGTTCCGCAGCAGGCGCGTCCCAGGCGCGCGCATCGTCGATGGCCCGCGCGGCGGTTGCGGCATCGGCCATCGTCACCGTGGCGATCGGGCCGCCCGTGGCGGGATTCACCACGTCCTGCACAGTGCCCGTGGCGCCTGATACCGTCAGCGGCACCGCGTCGGGCATCGTCACGTCGCGCGCGCCATTGATCCGGGCCAGGGTTTGCTCGTCGCTGATGTCGAACCCGGTGGAATTACGACGCGAGGCTCCGAACAAACCCGCGGGGGTCAGCAGGGATGCCGGGGCCTTGGCCGTGGCAAGCGCATCAAAGGGGTCGCGGGCGACTTCCTCGGGCGTGACCGCCTCGTCCACGATCTGGTTGACAAAGCTGCTGTTCGCGCCGTTTTCCAGCAGGCGCCGCACCAGATAGGCCAGCAGGTCGCGATGCGCCCCCACAGGGGCATAGATGCGGCAGCGACCCCCGGTTTCGCGCAACACGATGTCGTGCAGGCGTTCCCCCATGCCGTGCAGCCGCTGGAACTCGAAGGGGATGTCGCCCGCCATCTCCAGGATCGCGGCGACGGTGTGGGCGTTGTGCGTGGCGAACTGCGGATAGATGCGGTCAGCGTAGCCGACCAGCTTGCGGGCATTGGCGATATAGCTGACATCCGTGCCAGTCTTGCTGGTGAACAGCGGAAAGCCGGGATGGCCGTCCACCTGGGCGCGCTTCATCTCGGCATCCCAATAGGCGCCCTTGACCAGGCGCACCATGATGCGCCGGTCCAGCCGCGCGGCCAGGTCGTGCAGCCAGTCGATGGTCTGGCCCGCGCGCTTGGCATAGGCCTGCACCACGACGCCGAACCCGTCCCAACCGGCCAGTGAGGGATCGCCCAGCACCGCCTCGATCACCTTCAGCGAGATGACCAGCCGGTCCTGTTCCTCGGCGTCGATGTTCATGCCCATGTTCGCGGCCTTGGCCTGCTGTGCCAGCCGCAGCACCACCGGCACCAGTTCACGCATCACGCGGGCTTCCTGCGCGACCTCGTATCGCGGGTGCAGTGCCGACAGCTTGATGGATATGCCGGGGTTCTGTTCGACCGACCCCTTGGTGCAGGCTTTCGCAATCGCGGCAATGGCATCGCCGTAGGCGCGGGCATAGCGCGCGGCATCCGCGCCGGTCATCGCCGCCTCGCCCAGCATGTCATAGCTGTAGGTGAAGCCCTGCTTTTCGCGCGTGCGGGCGCGGTCAAGCGCGTCGGCGATGGTCTGGCCCAGCACGAACTGGCGGCCCATTTCCTTCATCGCCCGGCCCACGGCGGTGCGGATCACGGGTTCCCCCAAACGGCGGACCATGCGGCGCAGCGTGCCTGCCTGATCGTCGTCCAGAACCTTGCCTGTCAGCATGAGCGCCCAGGTCGAGGCGTTGACCAGCGACGACGACGCCTCGCCCAGGTGGCGGCCCCAGTCGGACGGGGCGATCTTGTCCTCGATCAGGGCGTCGATGGTGATCTTGTCGGGCACGCGCAGCATCGCCTCGGCCAGGCACATCAGCGCCACGCCTTCGCGGGTGGACAGCCCGTATTCGGACAGGAAATGTTCCATCAGCGACGGACGCGCCTCGGCCCGGATGCGGCGGACCAGATCGGCCGCGCGGTTGCTGATGGCGGCGCGCCGATCCGGCGGCAAGTCGGCCCCTCCGGTCAGGCGTTCCAGAAGCTGCGCTTCGTCCGCGAACTTGGCTTGGGTGGAAAAGACGCTGGAAGCAACAGGGGCCATGCCGATCTCCTTGACTGACCGAACAGGAATATCAAAGATCGGCTAGGCGGTGCGCCTGTCTTTGATATAACCGTTGGTCGGATCGAACATTCTTGGGGCGGTTTTCAGGATGAATGTCAAGCTGGATGCCCAGGACCAGAAGATCCTGGCCGAACTGACCCGCAACGCCCGCATCCCCATTGCCGAACTGGCGCGCAAGGTGGGCCTGTCCAAGACCCCGGTCGCCCTGCGCATCAGGCATCTTGAGGAGATCGGCCTGATCACCGGATACCGCGCGATCCTGTCCCCCGTGAGACTGGGCCTGACCCATGTCACCTATGTCGAGGTCAGCATGAGCGACACCCGAGAGGCAGCCTTGCAGCAATTCAACGCCGCCGTCCGCGCCATCCCGGAAATCGAGGAATGCTACATGATTGCCGGGGGCTTCGACTACCTGGTCAAGGTCCGGTCCCGCGATATGGCCGATTTCCGGCGCATCATGGCCGAGAAGATATCCAGCCTTCCCCATATCAGCAACACATCAAGCTATGTCTCGATGGAGGCGGTGGTGGAGCAGACCTTTACCTTCGGCTGACAAAGCCAAGGTCTCGGCAACTTGAGAACGGCAGTGAGAAATTAGTCCACGGAAGCGGCGGCATGGAGCTGCTGCGGGCGGCGTAAAAGTCGTCCACCCTTTCCCTTTCTGCGACAGCAGGGAGGGTGCGAGGATTTTCAGCGTGGAACTATATCTCAGGGTTCGCCAGGCCTGCGCGGCGGGCATGAGCCAGCGTCAGGCGGCGAAGGCCTTCAACATCTCCCGTGATACGGTTGCGAAGATGATGACGTTCTCGGTGCCGCCGGGCTACCGGCGGACGGCCGAGGTCAGGCGGCCGAAGCTTGATCCTTTCGTCCCGATCATCGAGGGCTGGCTTGAGGCGGATCGCTCCATGCCACGCAAGCAGCGGCACACCGCGAAGCGGGTGTTCGACCGGCTGCGTGACGAATGCGAGTTCACCGGCGGCTACACGATCATCAAGGATTACATCCGGGAGCGGGAACGGCGGGGCCAGGAAGTGTTCGTGCCGCTGGCGCATCCTCCGGGCCATGCGCAGGCCGACTTCGGCGAGGCGATGGTCAGGATTGGCGGTGTCGAGCAAAAGGCGCATTTCTTCGTGCTGGACCTGCCGCATAGCGACGCCTGTTACGTCCGCGCCTATCCGGCGGCTGTGGCCGAGGCTTGGGTGGATGGCCATATCCACGCCTTTGCCTTCTTTGGGGCGGTCCCCCAGTCGATTGTCTATGACAATGACAGATGCCTGGTGGCGAAGATCCTGCCCGATGGCACCCGTAAGCGGGCCGTCCTGTTCAGCGGCTTTCTGTCGCATTACCTGATCCGGGACCGCTACGGCCGTCCTGGCAAAGGGAACGACAAGGGGAATGTCGAAGGGTTGGTGGGCTATTGCCGCCGCAACTTCATGGTGCCGCTCCCCGAGTTCCCGACGTGGGAGGCGTTCAACCTTTGGCTGGAAGAGCAATGCCGCAAGCGCCAGCAGGATGTCCTGCGCGGCGAAAGCGAAACAATCGGCGAGCGGTTGCAACGCGATCTGGCAGAGATGCGATCCTTGCCTGCGTCACCCTTTGACGCCTGCGACCAAGACACCGGCCGCGTCTCGTCCCAGTGTCTGGTGCGCTACAAGACCAACGACTACTCGGTGCCGGTTGCTTATGGTCATCAGGATGTCTGGATCCGGGCTTATGTCCACGACGTGGTGATCGGCTGTCGGGGCGAGGTCATTGCCCACCATCCCCGGTGCTGGGACCGCGAAGAATTCATCTTCGATCCGATCCACTACCTGCCGCTGCTGGAGCAAAAGATCAACGCACTCGACCAGGCCGCGCCGTTGCACGGCTGGGAGCTTCCCGAGGAATTCGCCACGTTGCGCCGTCTGATGGAAGCCCGCATGAACCGGCATGGCCGACGCGAATACGTCCAGGTCCTGCGGTTGCTGGAAACTTTCGACCTGGCTGATCTGCATGCCGCGGTGAAGCAGGCGCTTCAGATGGGCGCGATTGGCTTTGACGCCGTAAAGCACCTGCTGCTTTGTCGTGTAGAACGCCGTCCGGCCCGACTGGACCTGGACTGCTATCCCTATCTGCCCAAGGCCACGGTCGAGAAGACCAAGGCCGGTTCCTACATGCGGCTGTTGTCAGGCAATGCGGAGGACGCGGCATGAACGATGTCCCGGAAATCCTGCTCGCCCATCACCTCAAGGCGCTGAAGCTGCCGACGTTTCTGCGGGAACATCAGAAGCTGGCCCGGCAATGCGCGGCCGAAGGCATGGACCATGTCCGATACCTCGCCCGGCTTGTTGAGCTGGAGTTGATCGACCGGGAGCGGAGGATGGTCGAACGCCGCATCAAGGCCGCCAAATTCCCCACTGTCAAAAGCCTCGACAGCTTCGACTTCAGCGCCATACCGAAGCTCAACAAGATGCAGGTGCTGGAACTGGCGCGGTGTGAATGGATCGACCATCGCGAGAACGTCATTGCCCTCGGCCCAAGTGGCACGGGCAAGACGCACATTGCCCTTGGCCTCGGACTGGCAGCTTGCCAAAAGGGGCTCTCTGTTGGCTTCACCACCGCCGCGAGCCTGGTCAGTGAGATGATGGAGGCCCGCGACGAGCGCCGCCTGCTTCGCGTTCAGAAGCAAATGGCCGGTTACAAGCTGCTCATCATCGACGAGCTGGGCTTCGTGCCGCTGTCCAAGACCGGTGCCGAATTGCTGTTCGAACTGATCTCGCAACGCTACGAGCGCGGCTCGACCCTGATCACCAGCAATCTGCCCTTTGATGAATGGACCGAGACCTTCGGCTCCGAGCGCCTCACCGGCGCACTGCTCGACCGGCTGACACACCACGTCAGCATCCTCGAGATGAACGGCGAGAGCTATCGCCTCGCCAACAGCACTGCCCGAAAGCGGCAACAAAAGTCCTGAGATCAGATCGCTCGTTTTGGCCCAAAGAGGCCAATGCGCCATGGCACGCGCTAGCTATTGGTAAGCGCGCGCGCCATGGCGCCGGCCACCGCCACCTGACCTGGTCTTACGCCGCCGCGTGGCCGGATTTTACGCCGCCGTTGACACCTTCGATCTCTGTGCCGAGCAAGACATACGAATTTGAGACTTCAGCGGACTGGCACGGTTCGATCATCAAGGACTATGTCGAGGGCGATGTGTTCGACTTCAGCGGCATTGACGCGAACATGGGAAAAACTGGCGATCAGGCATTTGATTTTCTTGGTGTTGCAGGCACGAAAGCCTTTACGACTGATGGCGCTCAGATCCGGCTGCGTCATTATGACGGCGATACCTATATCTATCTCAACACGGATGGAGATACCTTCTACGAGGCCAAAGGAAGGATCGAAGGCATTCACCACTTGAGCGCGGACGACTTGCTGCTCTAGGCGCGAGCCTTTGGGGTGTCTTCCGCGCAAGCGCCCCACACGCTTCACGCCGAGAAGGCCGGTATCATCCCCACCGGAGCGAATGCCGGAAGCGCGCCTTCACGCCCGGCGAGGCATGGACAGCAGCCACAGGCAGGGCCGACACCGCCGGGGTGTCGGCCAACAAGCGGCGCGCCGACATCCAAGAGGCTTTCGCGATTCCCGCCGCGCCCTCATCTGCCTCAGCTAGAGCAGAAGGCGTGTCAGGTAATCTCCGGGCCGGTAAGTATGGGGACAACGCTGCTTTCCGCCCGCAACAGATCCCGGTTACCGTTTTCCTAGTGTCCCACAGGTCTTATGGGCAGATTAGAAAACACCGGGAGACAAGGAAATGAAAGCCCAGCAAACAATGACTTCTGCTAGGGCCAGCGCGGCTGGAAACGCCAGAATGGCGGAGAGGGTGTGACTCAGGCGCGTTTAGATGCTGCATTAAGCCTTTTCTTTTCAGTAACTTGCAAGCATGCATTTCGGCTGTGTGTGTCTTTGATGCGGCTTTTGTGTAACCTCCAGTAACCGTGTAGCTTTCCGTCGCTTCAATAGCGCAAATGGGGCAGGGGCCTTAACGAAGAGAGCGGTGCTGCAACGAACAACAATAACAACACCAACACTAATCCTTCTTTTTTGAACTCGCTTTTGCTGACCCCGAGCCCCCCTTTGGGACCCCTATTGTTTTATCCAACGAAGCGGGCGTGCTTGAACCTGACCGCCTGCCTCAGGGTCTCGGTGTCGCCTGGGTCCTCCATTTGAGGAACCACGCGGTGGCAGGTAGGGCAGAGTACTGCAAAGTCGTCGGGCACCTTGTAGGTCAGACGCTCTCCCTCTTGGAGATCGCTGAGAGGCATGAGGTGATGAACGTCTAGGGGAAGTTTGGTACCGGGAGGGGCATAGTTTTTGAGTGGCGCCAGGCCACACCCTTCGCACTCTGGGTCTTTACGCGCGAGAACTTGCTTTCGAACCTGGGGTTCCGTTCAAGCTTCTGGACCATCTGGTAGCGGTGTTCGAAGCCGCTGCAGATATTCGCTCTGCTTTGGCTCATGGAGGCTCGATCTCCAGCGAGGAAAGCCGTGGCGCGGCCCCCAGTATAGGACACAGTCTCGGATGACAGGCGAAGAGACGCGATAGCGGCGTGCCACTGTAGACCATGACGGTGTGTTACGTCTCGCTTCCCAAGCCGTCGCGTACTCTTTACATATTGCGACCCGATCCTCGTTTGTCAGCTTCGAGCCGTTTCCTCCACGCATCACGTTGTACCCATACTCAGGGTGCCGTGCGTCAAGTCGGTCGATATGCGCGCTTTCCATATTGAGGAGTTCCTCCTTGTCGTTGGCAGTCGCGAGAATGGTCCACTTAAAGGCCTCTGCACCCTGTTCGCGAAGTGCGGCGGCGAGCCGGAACCCTCTCCCGTAGCGAAAGGCGTCGTGCTCGTGGCGCTTCCGGACCTTGTCTAGAGTAAAGCAGGAGCGACCTACATAGACCTTGCCGTCATTAAGATTTCGGGCACAATAGATGATCACCCTAGAACCCCTCCTTAGCCTACAACAATGACGTGCCCCGTCTGTTGTCCATCCGAATCTAAGAACATATTGTAACGTTGTTAGGCCCCAAGACAAATGGTGTGAAGATAGCATCATACGTGCTGCTGTTTTGGCAGATCGGCCAGTTGGCTGCGAATCGGCTACAGGGTGTGACGCAAGCACTGATCGTAGATGCCGACGGTGAGTTGCAAGTGCTGAGGTGCCTGTGGGAATTGTTGGCGACATTGTGGGGCATGAAAAGCAGACCATGACCTATGGTCTTTATTCGGGCAGGTCGTCTTTGCTTCGCAAGGCCGAAGCTTTGAGCCGTCTGCACTATACAGAGTGGGCCAACACTGATGCTCATCCTGCTGTCACACCGCATGTGCAGCTGCAATGGATATCCCTGCCCACTTCCTTAACGTAACAAGATTGAGGGCCGAACAAAGACTGGATGAGCTATGCGGGAATTTGGGTGACGCGGCCTAATCAAGCGGCGCGATTTTCGGCGACGCTCGCGGCGACACCGTCGTTGAATGTGACGCCTTCGATGACCAAAGGCAACTGGTTCGCCCCCTTCAGGCGGCGCCACGTTTTGGCGGCAGCCTGAACGAGCTTGAACACCATCAGCTTCGCCGTTTTCTGCGAGAGCGCACCCTTGGTTCGCACGGTCCGGTGCCGAACGGTGGCAAAGACGCTCTCAATCGGGTTTCCCGTGCGCAGGTGATCCCAGTGATCGGCCGGGAAGTCGTAAAAGGCGAGCAACGCTTCGCGGTCCTTGGTCAGGCAGGTCACTGCCTTCTCGTACTTGGCGCCGTATTTCTCGGCGAAGGTGTTCATCGCAGTTGCCGCTGCGGCGCGGGTTTCGGCCTGCCAGATCTCGCGCAGGTCGGCCTTCACCGCCGGCTGCATGGATTTCGGGAACTTGTTAAGCACGTTGGCGGTCTTGTGAACCCAGCATCTTTGATGGCGCGTGCCCGGAAAGACCTCGTCAAGCGCCTTCCAGAACCCCATGGCCCCATCGCCGACGGCGATCTCGGGCGGAACCCCAAGGCCGCGCGCCTTGATGTCGACCAGGAGCTCGCGCCAGCTCTGCGCGCTCTCGCGCACGCCGACCTGGAAGCCGACGAGTTCCTTCTTCCCTTCGGGCGTGGCCCCCAGAATGACCAGCATGCATTCGGCCTGCGGCTCCATCCGAGCCTGCAGGTAGACACCGTCCGCCCAGATGTAGACATACCGCCGGGCCGAGAGATCGCGGCGCTGCCAGCGGTCGTAATCCTGCTGCCACTCCCCGGTCAGGCGCGAGATCACATCCGGCGACAGGTTGGGCGCGTCTTTCCCCAAGATCGCGGCCAGCACCTCCTGGAAATCTCCCATCGAGATGCCACGCAGGTAGAGAACCGGCAGGAGGGCATCGAGGCTGCGCGAACGCCGCGCCCATTTCGGCAGGATCGCAGAAGTGAAGCGGATCTTCTTCTCGGCCGGCACATCAGTGGCGCGGTCGCGCACCTTCGGGCGCTGTACGTCGAGCGCACCGATCCCGGTCAGAATGCTGCGCTCCGGCCCGTAACCGTGCCGGACAACCCGCTGGCGGCCGTCTGGCAGGATCTCTTCGGCGTGCTGCGCGACAAAGGCGTCGGCCTCGGCCCGCAGCGCGGCAGCCAGCATCCGGCGTGCCCCGTCGCGAGCGATCTCGGTCAGCGGGTCCTCAACAGATTCCGGCTGACGAAGGGGGACGATGTCTGTAGTCTTCTCCATGGCGTATCGTTCCTTTTGGAAGTTCTGGCAGGCTTCAGCACCCGCCACGATACGCCGCCCTCTCAAACCCCGTCACCCATTTCCCCGAATAGCTCAGACTGGATTTGTAGTTGTAGAGCAACTGGAGCGACAAAGAGCATAAGGTGGGGCTTTTCCGAGCGAAAATTTTGGTGCAACAGCTACGAACGTGTCGAGTAGACTAGACGCATATGAAGTAGGCGTTAAGAAGGTGGGGCTTCTTCATACTGTGCAGCTGCGAGCTTAAGCAGAAACAACAGAAGAAAGATTAACTATGGTTTTTGACCCACTTGCGCAAACTGATGGTGCTGTGGCGCATATTGCGGATATTAATTTAACTCTTTCACACGAAAGCTGGTACTTAGGCCTACTAGATTCATCCCTCGCGGATGAGATGGAGGCAGTGGCGCAAGCTATAAAGAGTATTTCTAAGGGAATATTCCTCAAGGACTATGGCGCAGAAGAGGTTCCTCCTCTATTTAGTTCCAAGCTCCGATTAGAAAAACTACACCTAGTTATCGATGGTGTGCATTTTTCTCCTGGTTCGCGTCGGCTGCAAATTGGTCTTGCCATAGTTGCAAGTGTAGTCGGCATAACCGCTGGTGCAACCAGTATAGTAGCAGATTACCCTGATGCCAAAAAAAATCTTCCTGAGCTTCAGAAAGATGTGAAAGCTTTCTCAGAAGATTTATCTCGGAAAATTTCGGAATATATCGGCAAAATTCCTGTAAGGGAGGGTGAGGAGCAGCGTACCCCGGATTTGTTTATCGAAACATCTTGGAGGCGTGGCTACAAGGACCTTGGAAAGCTTTTGATAGATAATGCAGGTCGCAATACCGGGCAGTAGGAGCTTTGGATGCTCTCGGCCGTGCTGGCGTCTACTCTCGCTGTAGAAATTATGCCAGCAACGGCCGCTGCACAGTATCGGGAAGCAATGCGTCGTACTCAGTATCACCTTTCGTTTCGGCTGCAGCCATTCCTTCGTCTCTTTCAACCTGGTTATCCAACTTTTATCCATCCCCGACATGGAGAGGATCGCTTTGCTCCATGGGAAAGGAAATGAACTCTCTCCCCTAATAAGCAGTTCCGAAGCAGGAAGGCGCTTACAAAAAAACAGAAGTAAAAACAGTAACAATAGCTCCTGTTTTTGAAACAACTTCCTGGAAACCCCCGCCCCCCCCTTTGGGACCCCTGTTAGTGTTTTAAGAGGCAGACAGCCATGCCCAGTGCTCAGCGGCTGTCGCTCAAGGGGTTGTCGGGCCGCAGCCGTCTAGCCTGCCATTAGGCCCTGCCCTTGAGGCAGTGCCATCGGGAGTCATTTTGAGCTGTCAATGGAGTAGGTTTCGCCTTTTGGCAGTCCGTCGCTCCGTACGTCTTACACCCTATTGGCAGGAGATCGACCATGACGGCAATCGTTGGATATGCACGTACCAGCACACTTGAGCAGGTGGCAGGCTTTGAGGCACAGCTTCGGGACCTGACTGCGGCAGGCTGCACCAAGCTCTTTCAGGAACAGGTGAGTTCGGTAGCCAAGCGGCAACAGCTTGAGGTCTGCATGGAGTACCTAAGGGAAGGTGACACGCTCATCGTCACGAAACTAGACCGACTGGCCCGCAACGTCGCCCACCTCGGGCAGCTGGTCGCAACCCTGAAGGCTAAGGGCGTTAGCCTCCGCATTCTAGGGCTGGGATTGGATACTAGTACCTCAACGGGTGAACTAATCCTCAACATGATGGGAGCAGTTGCGCAGTTCGAGCGGCAGATGATGCTGGAACGGCAGCGGGAAGGCATCGCTAAGGCGAAGGCTGATGGCAAGTATAAGGGCCGTGCGCCCACGGCCATGAAGCAGGCCCAGAGAGTCCATGAGCTGGCCACAGAGGGGCTGAAACGATCCGAGATAGCCCAGAGGCTAGGCGTATCCGAAAGGTCGGTCTACAGGGCACTGGCGGACTGATTGCCAGCCCCAGACGGCCTAAGGGGTTCAATAGGTCAAGAGCAGTGCTTCCCGTGCTTGCTGCAATGGAAGCCCTTCTTTCCTGTATGAGCCGATGCGGCAACCTATGGGAATGAATAATCTATCAGGTGGGAGGGCGGTAGTTAATGGGGGTTTAGGAAGCACGGACATATCCGTCGTCTAAACCGCCGCTGCTGCGACCGCGAGTTTCACCAACACTGTATGTGAAGGGTTGTTCAGGAGAACCTTTCTTACCATTTCGGAATAGTTTTCAACGGTATCTGGTGCAACGTCTATGAAGCAGGGTGCACAAAACCAGCACTACGTTCCGAAGTTCATCCTTCGAAACTTTCTTGGAAATGAAAAACCCGAGCAAGTCCATGTATTTAGGAAGTCAACAGGCAAAGGCTTTACTACCTCTATTCATAACATCATGGCTGAACGGCGCTTCCATGAGCTCAGGCTGGATGACCAGTACATTGCTAGCTATGAAGACGCGATTGGGCGGATCGAGGACTCTCTCTTGCCCGCCTATCGCAGTGTCATTGAACGAGGCAGCCTCGACGGGTCACCCGAAGAAAAGCTGAGCCTCACTAGCTTTATGGCTTTCCAGTTCGTCCGCACTCGGGCTCAGCGAGACATATTTGAGGATGTGCAGGCACAGGTAGCCAAGCGGATCGGCAAGCTGGCAACTGAAGACCTAGGTCTCGGACGTATGACAGACCAAGAGCGGACGCTCCAGCATATACGGTTCATAGAGGGTGCTACACCCAGCTTCATTGCCGCGCTGATGGATAAGGACCTTGGGTTGATGAAGGCACCTCCTGGGCGGAGCTTCTACCTTTCTGATAACCCTGTGGTCCTGCATAACGATCAAACTTCCGACGGATTTTGGGGGAACCTGGGTCTCGCTGTCAAAGGTATCCAGGTTTACCTACCTTTATCGGCCGAGCTTATGCTTTGTGCATGGTGCCCAAGCTTGGTCGGCGATCTGCGGGATCGAAATGCGGAGAACAAGCGCAGGCTAGCGTCTATCATGCTTGGATCGTTCATGACCAACATCCCCGGTAGCGACAATCTTCAAAACCTGCTGAGCACACTTCGCCCGGCACAGGAGCGTATAGAGACATTGATCAAGCATTTCGATGAAGGAACTCCTGTTTCTCTCAGTGCTGAACACATGGATTTCCATAACGGCCTGCAGGTCATTTCAGCCACTCAGCACATCGTTTGCAAACACGCGGACTTCGCCTTAGCTAAACGCTTCATGACTGAGAACCCCAACCATAAAGGCTTTCATTTTAGGGTGACGTAGTCTGGCTAGGGGCCTTCACTGACCCTTCAATACTGATCCTAAGGGCGTTATGGGGAACGTGTGTAGATTACTATGAACTCTCCTTCAAATTGAAATGCAAAAGCCCGACCATGCTGGACACCAACTTCGCCACCGACGCCACCAAAGATCACCTGACAGCAGCTCGGATGGCGACCCTGCTGCGTGAGGCCAAGAGCCCCAATGCTGTGGCCTTCCGGGAGCAGGTCTTGGCTATGCTGTATGGCGTCAGAACCACGGCCGTAGAGGCTGCAGGGAAGCGCTACAGGCGGCCCCAGCAGGAGGAAGCCGCTGGTCATGCCCGGACACTTGATGCCATCTTGTGCGATCTTCTGTGGGCGTCAGACCATGCTGAGGCGCTGGGCTTCTGCTATCGGAGCGCCAACCGGCAGGCCTTCACGGATGGCGGAACTAAGGCATCGTCGCGAGCCTACGAATGGCAGGTTCCTGTTCTAGTGTCGGCAGAGCTGATTGACGTTCGTGTGGGCTACACAGCATGGGATGATTTTGACGGCGACAGTGTCGTGCTCTTCAGACGCGCCACAAGGATGCGAGCAACCCCTGCACTGATGGCTATAGCTCAACGCCACGGCATATCCGCAGACAACCTGACGGATCATTACCACAAGCTGACGTCCAAGCTGACTCGTTTGGTGGTGCTGAGGGCAGGTAAGACTGCTGGTGGGCGGGGGCAGATGCTCCGGTATCCAGATACCGAGAAGGCTGCTTCAATATGGAGCGAAGTCGAACGGATCAATGCCATCTATTCCCGTCATCAGTTCGTGGGCCTGCCTCAGCCACAGGTCTACCGGCTGTTCAACTGTGCCGATGCAGACGGGTTCGCCTTCAACAAGGGCGGGCGGCTTTACGGTGAGTTTCAGAACACCAGCAAAGAGCGGCGCAAAGATGTCACCATCGACGGACAGCCAGTCGTTGAGCTGGACCTGAAGGCATCGCATCTTACAGCTCTTTATGGCGTCACAAATACACCGATGCCCGAGGGTGATCCCTACTCCATTGAGGGGCTACCCCGTGCTGTCGTTAAAGGCGCAGTCACGGCCATGATTGGCCTAGGTCATACCGCCCTGACACGGTGGTCTTCGAAGAGTATGGCCATTTTGCTTGCTGATCTTGGGACGGAACAACCGTTGGACGCTAAGACCTTCAGCAGGCGCTATCCGGCCAGGATGGTTGCTGAGAAGGTGCTTAAGCGGCATCCGGTGCTGCGCCATCTTTCACCGAATACGTTGGACTGGGCAGACCTTCAGTTCACTGAGGGCGAGGTCTTAGTCAAAGTGATCCTTCAGCTTGGGGAGGAGCATGATATTCCAGCTCTGCCAGTGCATGACAGCATCATTGTCCCCAAGGACGGTGCAGAGATTGCCCGGACCTGCTTGGGAGCCACATTTAAAGCCGTTACTGGGCAGCTGCCCATGATTGAGATGAAGTAGGATGGGCCATTTTCAATGGGCTTAAGGAGGTCCCTGGGGGCCTCTCTAGTATCATCTCTGTATCATACGATCTTGGTATCTACTAAGATTGGGTTCACCCCAGGGACCCTCAAGGATGGCTCAGGGTGGGGCTTGGGGATCATCTTTAGGGGCTTGGTATCATATGAAATTGGGTACTCCCTGAGTAGGGCTTAGGGGAGCACCCAGGGCATTACTATGAACGCTAATATCGGCTAAAGCTGACTGCGCTTGCTCAGGAGGCTCTGACGGTATCATGGACTGCCTAAAGGCAGCACCCAGGGCTACAGAACAACCCTGAGCATGTGCTTTTGTAGCACGTCTAAGCCGTGACCACGTCCATACCCATCCCCAACGCTCTGCCTTGCCCAGCCGCCAATGGCATCCGCAACGTCTATAGGGGCCTCAACGTCCCTGAGTCTGTCCCTCATGGCGTGACGGAAGCTGTGAATGGTCTGGCCTTCCCCAACAAGATCGTTGTCCTTGAGCCACTTGTTAAGTGCTGCTGAGGCCGATGCCGCATTGACTGGGGTGTTAGGCTTGCTTGGGGCGAATGCCGGAAAGAGCAGATCGCCCTTGGTCTTCATGCCTTGTTCGGCTGCCCATAGTGCCTGACCGACAAGAGGGACCTTGCGTTCGGACGCATCAGTCTTCACCCGCCGGAGATCATGGCGCTTGATGATGATGTGCGGAACAGGCGCATCCAGAACAACATCTGACTTCCGAAGGCCAATGATCTCAGCAAGCCGCGCCCCGGTGTGGTCGTGTCTCGGAAGTGGTAGAAATTGGCTGGCGGCGTAATCTCCGGGTGAACCAACACCCACCCAACCGGCGGCGGCAACCGCCAGGGAGATCACGCCATGAAGCAGAATACCGACAGCTCGTCCTTTTCGCTACTGCCCGACGCAGGCGGGTATGATCCGATCGAGGACCGCCTGCGGGCGAATGTCCGTGCCACCATTGAGGCCATGTTTGAAGAGGAACTGGCCGAATTTCTTGGCCGTCTTCGCTATGGTCGCAGTGACGAGGGTGCCAAGGGTTACCGCCACGGGCACCGGGAGCGACAGCTTACCGGCACATTCGGCACCGAGACGGTGCGGGTGCCACGTGCCCGGATCGAGAACGAGACCGGAAAGGTCACCGAATGGCGCTCGAAGGCCCTGCCACGCTACAGGCGGCTGACGAAGAAGGCCGAGGCCCTGATCGCAGCGGTCTACCTGGCTGGCACCAACACGCGCCGCGTCAAGCGGGCGTTGTTCGGGCTGTTCGAAGGCGCGGTGAGCAAGGATGTGGTCAGCCGGGCCTGGCGCAAGGTGAAGGTCGACTGGGACGCCTGGTCCACCCGCGACCTGGCCGAGGAGGATATCGTTCGGCTTATCCTCGATGGCACCGTGATCAAGACCCGGCTGGACCGCAAGGCCACCAATATCTCGGTGCTGGCGGCGATCGGGGTGCGGCGCGACGGGCAAAAGGTTCTTCTCGCCATCAGGAACATGGGCGGCGAAAGCACGGCTGCCTGGAGCAGGTTCCTTGCCGACTTGGATGCCCGGGGCCTGCGGCGGCCCGAATTCGTGATCGTTGACGGCGCCCCTGGCCTTGAGGCCGCGCTTGTGGCGCTCTGGGGCGGGGACCTGCCCATCCAGCGCTGCACGGTTCACAAGCACCGCAACCTGCTCGGCCACGCCCCCAAGCGCCTGCATGACGAGCTGAGTGAAGACTATCGCGACATGATCTACGCTGACACAGCCGCTGAGATCGAGAAGCGTCGCAAGGCGTTCCTTCGCAAATGGACGCTGAAGTGCCGGGCCGTGGCCGATAGCCTTGAGGAAGCAGGAGACCGGCTCTTCAGCTTCACCCGCCTCGATCCCTCGCAATGGAAATCCGCAAGAACCACCAATGCCATCGAGCGCCTGAACGAAGAGTTCCGCCGCCGCATCAAGACCCAGACCGTGCTGCCCTGTGCGGAAACCGTGCCCATGCTGCTCTGGGCGCTCCTGGCCTCGGGCCAAATCCAGATGCGAAAGGTCGACGGCTGGGAAACCCTTTCTCAGCCACTCGTGCCGATGTCCCTTGACCTCGCGGCCTGACTGGAGCCAACGTCACATGCCCGGAGCCCGCTGCCCGGCAATTTCCACCACATTCGCGACACGACCCCCGGTGTCCGAGATCATGGCTATTGCCCAGCGCCGCTGATCGTTCTTGTCACGGCAGCGTTCTTGGATGGTCTTGATTTCGTTGCTGGTAAAGGACTCCCTGGGTTTGCGCTGCCCTTCCGCCTTGTTGGGAATGACCACACCAACAAAGGGGTTGTTCATGCTCAGCTCGAACTCCCTGATGGCCGTGGTGATGACCGGGCTGACCTGCTTGAGGTAGCGTTCAACTGTCGCAGGGCCGTTGCCGTTGGGGCCTTTGCCCCTCGTGATCACCTTCCGAACAAACCGGTTAGCGTGGTCACGGGTCAGGTTGTTCAGGGTAATATCCCCTGTGACCTCCAAGAGGATCGCCCAAGCCCGCTCGAACTGCTGGACTTGCTTGGGTTCCTTGGATCGCTTTCCCAACTCGATATGCTTGTCCCGTGCATCGCTGAGAGTCTTTGGCACATTCCCCGTCATCAGCATGTCACGGGTCATCATGGCCTGACGGCTTGGCTCGGATGGCTCTTCCCATTGGTCAAAGCGGCGATCAAAGAGGTCGTCAATGAAGTCCGTTACGGGGTCCAAGTCAGGATATTTAGCACCATCGCCCGGGGACAGACCCGCTGCCTGCAACTGAGCCATCGAAATCTTGGGGTCAACGTTGCCTTCCCTGTGGGCCTTCCACAGGGCGTCGAAGCGCCGGGTATGGCTGACGGCTAGCTTGCTCGCTTCAGCTTTGTCCGCCGTCTTCAGGGAAAAGTAGACCTGCTCAGGTGCCTTCTTGCTCTGAGGGTCCCTGTGAAGCTCACGGCAATCCTGCGGAATACGCCGCCGATAATACCACCTGTTCCCTTTCGGTTCGATGTGCTGACACATGACCCGGATCGCCCCAACTTCAAAGACTAAGACCACGCTGTGTAACCTCATGTGTAACCTGAGGCAAGCACACGATCCAACTAACCGCTTGTTATCTAAGCAAAAAATTTGGATAGTATGGCGGAGAGGGTGGGATTCGAACCCACGGAACCCTTGCAGGCTCAACGGTTTTCGAGACCGCCCCGTTCGACCACTCCGGCACCTCTCCGCGCTTTGGGTGGTGAGGCGGGGATTTAGAGAGGTGGGGGTTGAAGCGCAAGTGGTTTTGTCGAAAAAAACACTTGTGCCAGAAAGGATATCTGATGCTGCGGTTCCTGAGTCTTTGCCTGATGATCGCGCTTGCCGGACCGGTCCATGCGCAGCCGCGCGCACCGCTTCCCCAGCACCAGCAGACTGCCGTTGCGGTATGGGAGGTGATGCGCCTGGACAACCTTGCGCCGATCCTGCGCGAGGAGGCCGTGGCCGAAGGAACAGAGATGGCTGCGGCCATGTTCCCGCGTGGCGGTACCGGCCGCTGGGTGGACGGGATCCGCGCCATCTATGACCCTGCCCGGATCAGGATGCTGTTCGTGGCGGGCATGGCGGCGGCAATGCCCGCGGCGCGCCCGGAGGATGTGCAAAAGGGGCTGGCCTTTTACGGCACCGTTTTCGGGCAGCGGATGCTGGCGCTGGAGGCTTCGGCCCGCGTGGCGATGCTGGATGCGGATGTCGAGGCAACGGCCCGCGACGCCTTTGCCAGGGCGGTCCGGCAGCGTGACCCCCGGGCCGCACGGATCATCCGGCTGATCCAGGTCGCCGACTTGATCGAGCCGAACGTGGCCGGTGGTCTGAATGCCGCCGTTGCCTTTTCCCGCGGCTTCCAGGCAGGCGGGGGCTTTGCGATGCCCTTGTCGGACGGAGAGATCGTCCGGGATGCCTGGGCGCAGGAATCGCGACTGCGGGGGGATACCGAAGGCTGGATCGGCGCCTATCTGTTTTATGCCTATGCCGTGCTGGGGGATGCGGAACTGGATAGATACATCGCCTATGCCGGATCGGCCGAGGGGCAGGCCTTGTCGCGTCTGATGTTTGCGGGATTTGATGCGGTCTTTGCGCAGACATCCCATGACATGGGCCTGGCTGCTGCGGCAGAACTGCGGGGGCGCCAGCTATGAGCGACACGGTCTTGCTGGTGGGCATCCTGGCACAGCCCGATATGCTGGATGTGTTCGGCCTGACAGGGGTGCCCGAAAGCCTGCCCGGCGGATTGACGGGTGGCGCGCGGGCGGGGATCGACCGCGACGCATGGCCCCGCCTGGCGGCAGGGCAGGGGACGGTTGCCGCGATGCGCGTCGTGCCGAATGCGGCGCTGGTCCGCTATGCGGCCGTGATGGGGCTGGTGGCGCAGGACGGGATCCTGGGCCTGGGCCATGGCACCGCCGAGGGAGAGCCGCAGCCCCCGCTGGCCACAGCCGTTGCACGTCATATCCTGGCGATACCCGCCGACCGGTCCCCAGATGACATTGCCGCGCGGTTGCCGATGATCGGGGTCGTGGCGGCGTCTGAACTGCGCGGGGCAGGCAGCCCTCATTCGGGCGAGCCATTGGTCGAGCGGCGGATGCCGGGCGATGTGCAGATCATGTCGCGGGATGAAACCCATTCGGGTTTTTTCTCGGTCCAGGTCTGCCGCCTGCGCCACCGTACCCATGCAGGCGGCATGACCCCCATCCTGCGGAGAGAGGCGCTTGTATCCGGCGATGCGGTTGTCCTGCTGCCCTGGGATCCGGTCCGGGATCGCGTCCTGCTGATCGAACAGCTGCGGATTGCACCCGTGGTGCGCGCCGATCGGCAGCCCTGGCTGCTGGAACCGATCGCGGGCCGCGTCGATGCTGGCGAAACGGTCGAGGATGCCGCCCGCCGAGAAGCGCGGGAGGAAGCGAACCTGACGGTGACGCGACTGTTTCCGGCGATCCATCATTATCCCAGCCCCGGCGTGCTGGGCGAATACCTGTATCTTTATGTCGCCAGCGCCGAGCTGCCCGACGGGATTGAGGGCGTGCATGGCTTGGAAGCCGAGGCCGAGGATATCCGCGGCCACCTGACCAGTCGCGCCGAATTGACCCGGATGGCAATGTCTGGGCAGGTGAAAAACGGTCCGCTGGCGATGCTCGCGCTGTGGCTGGAGCTGCGGCACACGGCATTGCGTGCGGAACTGGGCATGGCCTGACCGGACGGCGGGGTTGTGCCTTGGCGGCGGTCCTGTGTAGGTAGCGCGGAACCCTAGCCTGACCGAAAGGTTGCTTGTTTATGCGAATTTGCCCTGACCTGGCCGACATGATCGGCAACACGCCCTTGATCCGCCTGCGCCAGGCCAGCGAGGCGACGGGCTGCGAAATCCTGGGCAAGGCCGAATTCATGAATCCCGGCCAATCGGTCAAGGACCGCGCGGCGCTGTACATCATCCGCGACGCGGTGGCACGCGGAGAGCTTCGTCCCGGCGGCACCATTGTCGAGGGAACGGCGGGCAATACCGGGATCGGTCTGGCCCTTGTCGGTGCCTCGATGGGGTTCAAATCGGTCATCGTGATCCCGGAAACGCAAAGCCAGGAAAAAAAGGATATGCTGCGCCTGGCAGGGGCGACATTGGTCGAGGTTCCGGCCGCGCCCTACAAGAATCCCAACAACTATGTCCGCTATTCCGGCCGCCTGGCTGAGGCCTTGGCCCGCACGGAACCCAACGGGGCGATCTGGGCCAACCAGTTCGACAACGTGGCCAACCGCCGGGCGCATCTGGAAACCACGGGGCCGGAAATCTGGGAACAGACCAACGGCAAGGTCGATGGCTTTGTCTGCGCCGTCGGGTCGGGCGGCACGCTGGCTGGGGTTGCCATGGCGCTTCAGCCCAAGGGCGTAAAGATCGGCCTGGCCGATCCCGAAGGCGCGGCGCTGCATTCCTTTTACACGACGGGGGAATTCGACGCGCCGGGAAGCTCGATCACCGAAGGTATCGGGCAGGGACGCATCACCGCGAACCTGGAAGGCTTCACCCCCGATTACAGCTGGCGCATTCCGGACGAAGAAGCCTTGCCCGTGGTCTTCGACCTTCTGGAATACGAAGGTTTGTGCCTGGGCGGATCGTCCGGCGTCAACGTCGCGGGCGCGATCCGCATGGGCGGCGAAATGGGACCGGGCCATACCATCGTCACGATCCTGTGCGATTTCGGCAGCCGTTATCAGACCAAGCTGTTCAACCTGGATTTCCTGCGCGCCAAGGGGCTGCCCGTGCCCGGCTGGCTGACGCGCGAAGCGCCCGACATTCCCGAAGTTTACCAAGGCTGACCTGATGATCCGCGCGTTCCTGGCTGTCGTCGTGACAGTCCTTGCCCTTTGTATGTCGCCTGCCTGGGCGCAGGATCCTGTTCTTCCGAATTACGAAACCTGGGACAGGATCGCCACGCAAAGCGAACAGCTGGTCGGCAATGGCGACACAACCGCCGCGCAACTGAACGACATCCGGGCGCGCATCGTCAATTGGCGAAAACAGTTTCAGGATGCCCAGGGCGTCAACGCCGATCCGATCGCCACGATCGAAAGCCAGATCGCCGCCCTTGGTCCTGCGCCTGCCGAAGGTCAGACGGAGCCTGACGACATCGCTGCGCGCCGGTCGGAATTGCAGGCCCGGCTTTCCGAATTGCAAGCTCCGCGCCTTGCGGCGGTCGAGGCATTCAGCCGCGCCGATACCATCGTGCGGCGGATCGACCAGGCCTTGACAGAACGCCAGGTCATGGAACTTGCACGGCTTTCTCCTTCGCCCCTGCTGCCGGCCAATTGGCTGCTGGCTGCGTCGGAAACGACGCGGCTGGTCAATGGCATCGTGGAAAACACCAGTCAGAGGATTGGGGAGCGGGCAACCTGGGGGGAATTGCGTCCGCGCCTACCGCAGGTGGCCGGCTATCTGATTGCGGCGCTGCTGCTGCTGACGCTGGGGCGATACTGGGTGGATACGCTGCCGCAGCGCCTGTCGGCCCGGACCAAGGATTATTCGCGCGGAGTCGTGGCCTTTATCCTGTCGCTGGCGCAAATCGCGCTGCCGATGATCGGGGTTTACCTATTGATCAGCGCCCTGACGGCGACGGGCATCTTTGGCCTGTGGACCCGGCCTTTCTTGGATGCGCTGCCCGCCGCGGGCGTGATCCTGTTCGGCAGTGCTTGGCTTGCACGGCAGTTGTTTCCCAATAAGTCGGTTGCCTATGACACGCTGAATGTCCCGCATGATGAACGCCAGAAGGCCCGTTGGCTGGTCAATGCGCTGGGGATGGCGCTGGCGGTCCACCACGTCGCCTCGGTCGCCTTTCTGCCCTTGTCGGGCCTGGCCGAACGCAATTCCCGCTTGCAGCGGGTGCCGCTGGACTTTGCGGAAGGCGGAGCCGTCGTCTGGCACTTTGCCCTGATCGTCATTGCCGCCGCCCTGCTGTTCAAGCTGGGCATGATCCTGCGCCGCCTGAAGCCCTGGGCGGATCAGTCCAACACCAGCTATCGCCATCGGGTGCTGTCGCTTGCGGGCACGCTGACCCGGCCCTTGGCCATTTTGGCGGTGATCGCCGCGGCAATCGGCTATGTGAATGTCGGCAATCTGCTGATCTGGCCCTGGATCCAATCCATGGCGCTGCTGGGCGTGCTGATCCTGCTGCAGGACTTTATCGCCGACGTCTTCAACATGCTCAAGCGCGGGCAGGAGGGGGCGCGGGATGGGCTGGCACCGCTGCTGATCGGGTTCGCCCTGGTGCTGCTGTCGATCCCGGTCTTTCTGCTGATCTGGGGTGCCTCGGGCAACGAGCTGGTCGAATACTGGAACCGCTTCCGGCAGGGCCTTACCTTGGGGGGCGTGCGCCTGTCGCCGGGCGCGGTGCTGATGTTCCTGCTGGTCTTTGCCATCGGCTATTCGATAACCCGGGCGGTGCAGGGGGCCTTGCGCACATCCGTCCTGCCCAAGACGAAACTGGACGCGGGCGGGCAGAACGCGGTCGTGTCGGGCATCGGCTATGTCGGCATCATCCTGGCCGCGATCCTGGCCATCACCTCGGCCGGGATCGACCTGTCGTCCTTCGCCATCGTTGCGGGTGCGCTGTCGGTCGGCATCGGTTTCGGGATGCAAAACATCGTGTCGAATTTCGTATCGGGCATCATCCTGCTGATCGAACGCCCAATAAGCGTGGGCGATTGGATCAGCGCGGGCGGCCAGCAGGGCATCGTCAAGCGCATTTCCGTGCGCGCCACATCGGTGGAGACCTTTGACAAGCAGCAGGTGATCGTCCCCAACAGCGACCTGATCAGCCAGCCGGTGATCAACTGGACGCGGCAAAGCAAGACAGGGCGGATCATCATCCCCATCGGCGTCAGCTATGGCACCGACACGCGCAAGGTCCACCGCATCCTCAAGGAAATCATCGAGGATCAGCCCCTTGTCACCATCGACCCGGCCCCTTCGGTGCTGTTCCGGGGCATTACCGTCGATGCGCTGAACTTTGAAATTCGCGCGGTGATATCCGACATCGGATCGGGCCTTGGCGTCACATCCGAGGTGTATCACCAGATCGTCGAACGGTTCATCCAGGAAGGCATCGGGATGCCCTTCACGACCCGCGACATCTGGAAGGACGGCGATCTGCCCTTGGCAGACGAGGCTGAGGACGAAATCCCGGCGCAGGTGGCTCAGGTGGCGCAACGCGAATTGCCCGACGACGGCAAGTAAGCCCTCAGCGGCTGGCCGTGTCGATATCGGCCAGCCCTTCGCGCGACAGCAGGATCGCCACGGGTCGCAGCCAGGGGATGTGCCAGCAGACGATCATGACCGCCACCATGATCGGCACAGCCAGGAAAGCCCCTGCGATTCCCCAGATCGCCCCCCAGAAGGCCAGGGACAGGATGATCCCGAAGCTGGACAGTTGCAGCGTTTGCCCGGTCAGCATAGGATCCAGGATGTTTCCCACCACGAAATGGACCAGCAGGCAGGCAAAGCCCACTGCGATGGTCGCGGTCGAATCGCCGGTCAGCACAAAGGCCAGAGCGACCGTGATGGCCCAGGCGATTACCGAACCGATATTCGGGATGAAGTTCAAGACAAAGGTCAGCAGGGCCATGGCCATCGCCAGTTCCAGCCCCGCCACCACATAGATCAGCCAGACGGCTGCCCCGGTCAGCGCGCTGACGAAGGTCTTGACCACCAGGTAACGGTTCACCCGCCGCATGATCGAGGCCATGATCAGCCTGATCCGCACCGCCTGCGCCGGATCGCCCGTCAACCGTTCGACCTTGACAGGCAGCCAGGTGCGTTCGGCAAACATGAAGCCCACGAACAGGATCACCAGCAGGCTGCCCGACAACAACCCCGAGGCTTGACCCGCAAGCGAGCGCAGCCAGCCGGTGATGTTGAATTCCGTCAGCGCGGCCAGCAGGCGTGTCTGGGCGTCGGGACCGAACCGCTCGATCAGCGTGGTCAAGGCGATCTGCACGGATTCGGTATAGGCGATGGCGCGGCCCACCACCTCGTTGATCTGGGACATGATCGTCGTGGACAGCCAGATCAGCCCAAGGGTGATGCCGATCAGCGCCAGCGTCGTTGCCAACCAGTTCGGCACCTTCAACCGCGAGGAAATGGCCTGGATCGCGTCCGTGGTCAGCGAGAACAGGATGATCGCAATGGCCAGGCAGATCAGCACGAAGCGCGCCTGGAACAGCAAAAACAGGATCAGCGAAAAGGCGATGATACCCAGGAACCCGGTCTGAAGCCGTTGGCGCAGCACGTCTTCGCTGGATGGGGTCAATCGGTCCCTCGCATGGAAAAAGGCCCGGCCAGCCGCCGGGCCTTGGTGTTTCAGCCTTCCGCCGCTTCTTCGTCGCCCTGTTCCGCGATGCGGGCCACGGACACCACTTCCTCGCCCGTGGCGGTGTTGAAGACCCGCACGCCTCCCGCGCTGCGCGACCGGAAGCTGATGCCGTCGACCGGCACCCGGATCGACTGCCCGGTCGATGTCGCCAGCATGATCTGGTCATCCATGTCCACCGGGAAGCTGGCGACCAGGGCGCCGCCCCGCATCGCCTTGTCCATCGCCATCACGCCCTGGCCGCCGCGCCCGCGCACCGGGTAGTCATGGCTAGAACTGATCTTGCCCGCGCCGTTGGCGGTGATGGTCAGGATCAGATCCTCGGCCGCGGACATCTCGGCATAGCGTTCCTGGGTGATCGCGGCCTCGGCCACGGCTTCCTCGTCCTCATCCGCCTCGGCGCCGTCGTCCAGGGCGCCCGCCACCGCGCGGCGCATCTTCAGATAGGCGGCGCGTTCAGCCGGATCGGCCTCGAAGTGGCGGATGACCGACATACTGACAACGCGGTCGTCCTTGGCCAGCCGCACGCCCCGCACGCCGGTCGAATCGCGGCCCTTGAAGACCCGCACATCCGTCGTGGGAAAGCGGATCGCCCGGCCCGATGCCGTGACCAGCATCACGTCGTCATCGGTCGTGGCCATGCGCACGCCGACCAGTTCCACGCCTTCCGGCAGCTTCATGGCGATCTTGCCGTTCGTGCGCACGCTGGTGAAATCCGACAGCGCATTGCGCCGCACGTCGCCCTCCGATGTCGCGAAGACCGCCTGATAGCTGTCCCATTCCGTTTCCGGCGCATCGACCGGCATCAGCGCGGCAATGGAGACACCCGGTTCGATCGGCAGGATGTTGACGATGGCCTTGCCCTTGGCCGTCCGTCCGCCCAAGGGCAGGCGCCAGGTCTTCATGCGATAGACCATGCCGTCGGTGGTGAAGAACAACAGTTCGGTATGGGTGTTGGCCACGAACAGCGTGGTGACGACATCGTCTTCCTTGGTCGCCATGCTGGACAGGCCCTTGCCGCCGCGACGCTGGCTGCGGAATTCTGCCAGGGCCGTGCGCTTGATATACCCGCCCGAGGTGATAGTGACGACCATGTCCTCGCGCTCGATCAGATCCTCGTCCATCATGTCGCCGGACCATTCGGTGATCTCGGTCCGGCGGGGGACGGCGAACAGGCTGCGCACTTCGCGCAACTCGTCGCTGATGATGCCCATGATCCGTTCGCGCGACCCCAGGATCGCCAGGTAATCGCGGATCGAATCGGCCAGTTGCTGCAATTCGCTGGTCACTTCCTGCACGCCAAGCTGGGTCAGGCGTTGCAGGCGCAGATCCAGGATGGCGCGGGCCTGGGTTTCCGACAGGTTATAGGTGCCGTCGTCGTTGACCGGATGCAGCGGATCGTCGATCAGGCGCAGGAATTCCAGGATCTCGTGCGCGGGCCAGCGGCGTTCCATCAGCCGTTCGCGCGCCTCGGAGGCATCGGCCGACGACCGGATCGTCGCCACGACCTCATCGACGTTGCTGACGGCCACGGCCAGGCCACACAGCACATGGCTGCGTTCGCGGGCCTTGCGCAGTTCGTATGCGGTGCGGCGTGCGACGACTTCCTCGCGGAAGCTGAGGAAGTAGGTCAGGAAGTCGCGCAGCGTCAGTTGTTCGGGCCGCCCGCCGTTCAGCGCCAGCATATTGCAGCCGAAACTGGTTTGCAGCGAGGTGAAGCGGAACAACTGGTTCAGCACCACATCGGGCGTGGCGTCCCGTTTCAATTCCACCACGACCCGCACGCCCTGCCGGTCGGATTCGTCCTGGACCGATGCGATCCCCTCGACCCGCTTTTCCTTGGCAAGCTCGGCGATGCGTTCGATCAGGCTGGACTTGTTCACCTGATAGGGAACCTCGTCCACGACAATGGCCCAGCGGTCCTTGCGCAGTTCCTCGATATGCGTCTTGGCGCGGATGATGACGCTGCCGCGCCCTTCCAGGTATGCCTTGCGCGCCCCGGACCGGCCCAGGATCAACGCCCCGGTCGGAAAGTCCGGGCCGGGGATGATCTCCAGCAGGCGCTCGGTCGGCAGGTCGGGGTTCTCGATCAGTTCCAGCGTGGCGTCGATCACCTCGCCCAGGTTATGGGGCGGGATGTTGGTGGCCATGCCCACCGCGATGCCGCCCGCGCCGTTGACCAGCATATTGGGGAACCGCGCCGGCAACACGGTCGGCTCGCGGTCCTTGCCGTCGTAGTTGTCCTGGAAATCGACCGTGTCCTTGTCGATGTCCATCAGCAGGAAGTTCGCGGGCTTGTCCATGCGCACTTCCGTGTATCGCATGGCGGCGGGGGGATCGCCGTCCATGGACCCGAAGTTGCCCTGGCCGTCAAGCAGCGGCAGCGACATGGAAAAGTCCTGCGCCATGCGAACAAGGGCGTCATAGATCGCGGCGTCGCCGTGCGGGTGATACTTACCCATGACATCGCCCACCGGGCGGGCCGATTTGCGATAGGATTTGTCGGGCGTGTTGCCGGATTCGTCCATGGCGTAGAGGATGCGCCGATGCACCGGCTTCAACCCGTCGCGCAGATCCGGGATCGCCCGGCTGACGATGACCGACATCGCGTAATCCAGATAGGATGTCCGCATCTCGGCGCTGATGTCGATGACCGGACCGTCATGGGGCATCACGGTCCGCGTCGCGGCGCCGTTTTCATCGCCTGCCTCGGGGGTGTCGGACAAGTCGTCTTCAGGGGTGTCGGCCACGGGATTTCCTCAACATCTTGTTGGGTTACATATAGGTGATGTGGCCGGGGGGGGCAATGTTTGCGGGGGGATTTGGCGGGTGAAACCCCACCTTACGCCCGTTTCGCCGCCACCCCCCAAACCACCGCCAGAATGCCCGAAAACACCGCGTTCCAGGCCGCCATCGACAGGCCCAGGAACCGCCAGGCCACCTCGTCGCAGCGCACCACGGGGGTGGCGTTCAGCCGGGTCAGCAGATCCTGCGCGGACATGGTCGCCAGGTTGCCCACGGTCCCCGAACAATGCGTCGGTCCCGCCCACAGCTTCAGTTCAACCCCGGTGTGATAGATCGCAAGGCCCATGGCGACGCCAGCCGCGACCATGCCCAGGATGGCCAGGCCGCGTACCCGGCCGGTCCACCAGACCAGCACCGCCACTGCGATGGCGGCGACATGGGGCCAGCGTTGCAGGATGCACAATTCGCACGGGGCATAGCCCGCCGCCTGAAAGCCAAGCGCGGCGATCAGCAACCCCGCCGATCCAGCCCCGGCCAGCAGGGAAAGGTGTCGTCCGTCCATGGTGCCCTCGTCCTTGTTTTGCCCTGTGGATCGTCCCCCGGATCGCCCGCGTCAAGCGCCTTGCGATCTTGTCGCGCCGCTGTGATCATCGGGCCATGCGGGGTTCGTGGAACCTGTGGCACGGCCCCGTGTTTTGGTCTGGAAGGCCGTTTCGGCCAATGGGGGATCACGGATCATGCAATGGCGGGGACGGCGCGGCAGCAGCAATATCGAGGATCGGCGCGGCATGGGCGCCGCAGGGGCGGGGGGCGTCGGCATCGTGGGGATGCTGGCGATCCTGGCTGTCGGCTATTTCTTCGGCATCGACATCAGCCCGGTCGTGCAGGGGCTTGACCAGGGACAATCCCGCCAAGGCCAGCCCCTGACCGAGGAAGACCAGCAATGGGGCGAATTCGTATCCGTCGTGCTGGCCGATACCGAGGAGGTCTGGGGCCCGCTCCTGCCGGAACAGGCCGGCATCGACTATGCTGACCCGCGGCTTGTGCTGTTCAGCGGCGTTGTCCAATCGGCCTGCGGGGGCGCGTCGTCGGCCATGGGACCGTTCTATTGTCCGGGTGACCAGCGGCTTTACCTGGACACGGATTTCTTCGACATGATGGCCAGCCGCATGGGCGCGGGCGGCGATTTCGCCTATGCCTATGTCATCGCGCACGAGGTCGGCCATCACGTGCAGAACCTGACCGGAACCCTGGCCGAGGTGAACCGCCTGCGCGGTCAGGTCAGCGAAAGCGACGCCAACCAGATATCCGTCCTGACCGAACTTCAGGCCGATTGCTATGCCGGTATCTGGGCGCGCCAGGCCCAGGATCGCTTCGGAACGCTGGAACAGGGCGATCTGGAGGAAGCGATGGGTGCGGCACAGGCGGTGGGCGACGACGTGATCCAGTCGAACGCGGGCCGGACCCCGGTTCCCGACAGCTTTACCCACGGCAGCGCGGCGCAGCGTCAGGAATGGCTGATGCGCGGCTTCAATTCGGGCGACATGGCCCAATGCGATACGTTCCAGGCAGCGGGGCGGTAACGCCCCAAGGACAGGAGAAAGACGATGCTGACGATCATGATGATCCTGACAATCGGCTTGGGCGCGGCCGCGTTGCGCCAACACCGGGCGCAGCCTGTCAAGGCACGGGTCCGCTGACCTCTCGCGGGATGCGGGGGGCGCGGCCTTCCTCCAGGCGCGCCCAGTCCGGCCACAGGTTCAGCCATTCCAGGGCGGCAATGGCTAGTCCTGCCGCGACCACCAGCAGCACCAGGCGGACCATCCGTGCGCTTGGCGGGTTGCGCGCCCATTTGGACGCCCGCAGCAGCCAGATCAGGTTGTTCATGGTCGTTGCCTTTTGCTAGATCGGGGCGACTCGATCAAAAACCCGGTCGCGTGACAAGTCCGAACCCTGCGAGATACCATTGCCCCACCATCAGGATACCCGCGACCTTCCCTACAGCGCCCGGCAGATGTTCGACCTGGTTGCCGATATCGAAAGCTATCCCCAGTTCCTGCCCTGGAACAGCGCCGCCCGCATCCGGTCGCGCGAAACACGTCCCGACGGGGCCGAGGAAATCGCAGCCGACCTTGTGATCAGCTTCAAGGTGTTCCGCGAACGCTTTGGCAGCCGCGTGGTGCTGTGGCCCGCCGATCCCGCCACGGGTGCGCTGAAGATCGACACCGAATATCTGGACGGTCCGTTCAAATACATGCGCAGCGGCTGGATCTTCACCGACCGGCCCGGCGGCGGATGCCATGTCGAATTCTTCGTGGATTTCGAATTCCGCAATGCGCTTTTGCAAAGGCTGATCGGCGTGGTGTTCCACGAGGCCATGGTGCGGATCGTGCGCGCATTCGAGAGCAGGGCGAAGGTGCTTTACGGGGCGGGGTAGGGCAGGCGGTGGGGTGGGTTCCACCCCACCATCCTATGACAATGCCGCCTTCAAATCCTCGGCCCGATCGGTCCTTTCCCAACTGAACGCCGTTCCGCGGTTCAATTGATACGGCTGCCGCCCGAAATGGCCATAGCTGGCCGTGGGGCGATAAATCGGGTGCAGAAGGTCCAGATCGCGGATGATCGCAAAGGGCCGAAGGTCGAAAACCTCGCGCACGGCTGCCACGATCTTGTCATGGGCCACGGTTTCGGTTCCGAAGGTGTTCAGGGAAATCGAGGTCGGCTGCGCCTCGCCGATGGCATAGCTGACCTGGATTTCGCAGCGGCTGGCAAGGCCGGCGGCCACGATGTTCTTGGCGACCCAGCGGCCCGCATAGGCGGCGGAACGGTCCACCTTGGAGGGATCCTTGCCTGAAAAGGCGCCGCCGCCATGGCGCGCCATGCCGCCATAGCTGTCCACGATGATCTTGCGCCCGGTCAGGCCGCAATCGCCCACCGGCCCGCCGATCACGAACTTGCCGGTCGGGTTGATGAAATACTTGGTCTTGTCGCTCAGCCATTCGGCGGGCAGGACCGGCTTGATGATCTCCTCGATCACGGCCTCGCGCAGGTCGGACAGCGTGATTTCGGGGTTGTGCTGGGTGGACAGGACCACCGCATCAATCCCTTCGGGGCGGCCGTCCGCACCATAGCGCAGCGTGACCTGCGACTTGGCGTCGGGGCGCAGCCATTTCAGCGTGCCGTTGCGGCGGACCTTGGACTGGCGTTCCACCAGCCGGTGCGCATAGGTGATCGGCGCGGGCATCAGCACGTCGGTTTCGTCCGAGGCATAGCCGAACATCAGCCCCTGGTCGCCCGCGCCCTGATCTTCCAGATTTTCGCGGTCGACGCCCTGGTTGATCTCGGGCGACTGCTTGCCGATGATGTTGATGACCGAACAGGTCGCGCCGTCAAATCCCACGTCGGACGAGGTGTAGCCGATTTCGTTGATGACGCCGCGAACGATGCTTTCCAGATCGACCCAGGCATTCGTCGAAATTTCGCCCGAAATGATGGCGACGCCGGTTTTGACCATGGTTTCGCAGGCCACCCGGGCGCGCGGATCCTCGGCCAGGATGGCGTCAAGGATGGCGTCGGAAATCTGGTCGGCAATCTTGTCGGGATGGCCCTCGGACACGGATTCCGAGGTGAACAGTGAATATTCCATGCATCAATACCGGTAATGTTCTGATTTGAAAGGGCCTTCGGGCGTCACGCCGATATAGTCGGCCTGTTCGCGCGACAGTTCTGTCAGCTTTGCCCCGACCTTGTCCAGATGCAGGCGCGCGACCTTTTCATCAAGCGCCTTGGGCAGGATATAGACGCCGGGCGCGTATTCGTTGCCCTTGGTCCACAACTCGATCTGGGCCAGCACCTGGTTGGTAAAGCTGGCCGACATCACGAAGGACGGGTGGCCCGTGGCATTGCCCAGGTTCAGCAGGCGGCCTTGCGACAACAGGATGATGCGGTTGCCCGAGGGCATCTCGATCATGTCCACCTGGTCCTTGATGTTGGTCCATTTGTGGTTGCGAAGGCTGGCCACCTGGATTTCGTTGTCGAAATGGCCGATGTTGCCGACGATGGCCATGTCCTTCATCTCGCGCATATGCTCGATGCGGATCACGTCGCGGTTTCCGGTGGTGGTGACGAAGATGTCGGCGGTGGCGGCCACGTCTTCCAGCAGCACGACCTCGAAGCCGTCCATCGCGGCTTGCAGGGCGCAGATCGGATCGACCTCGGTCACCTTCACACGCGCACCGGCACCTTGCAGAGAGGCCGCGGAACCCTTGCCCACGTCGCCATAGCCGCAGACCACGGCGACCTTGCCTGCCATCATCGTGTCGGTGGCGCGGCGGATGCCATCGACCAGGGATTCCTTGCAGCCGTATTTGTTGTCGAATTTCGACTTGGTCACGCTGTCGTTCACGTTGATCGCGGGGAAGGGCAGCAGCCCACGCTTGTGCAGGTCATAAAGACGATGGACGCCGGTGGTCGTTTCCTCGCTGACGCCCTTGATGGCGTCGCGCTGCCGGGCAAACCAGCCGGGGGTTTCCGCGATGCGGCGGCGGATCTGGGCGAACAGGGCTTCTTCCTCTTCGCTGGTGGGGGTGTCGATCAGGCCGGTCTCGCCCGCCTCGACCCGTGCGCCCAGCAGGACATACATGGTGGCGTCGCCGCCATCGTCCAGGATCATGTTGCAGGTGCCTTCCGCGAACTGGAAGATCCGGTCGGTATAGGCCCAGTATTCGGCCAGCGTCTCGCCCTTGACAGCGAAAACCGGCACGCCGGAGGCGGCGATGGCCGCCGCCGCATGGTCCTGGGTCGAATAGATGTTGCAGGACGCCCAGCGGACATCGGCGCCCAGGGCCGTCAGCGTCTCGATCAGAACGGCGGTCTGGATCGTCATGTGCAGGCTGCCCGCGATTCGCGCGCCTGCCAGCGGCTTTGCCGCGCCGTATTCCGCCCGCAAAGCCATCAGGCCGGGCATTTCCGTTTCGGCGATGTCCAGTTCCTTGCGGCCGAAATCGGCCAGGGCAATATCACGGATGATGTAATCGGTCACGGCGGTTCGTCTTTCGTCTGCTGTGGTTGGGGATGGGATAGCCCAAGCCCGCCACGACCGAAAGCGAAAATACCCTGCCTGCACCTGCCGGTTCGGACAGGGCCATTGCGGCTGCGGCGGAACCCCAGTATCCGCCGCAGCCCGGAGAACGGCAGTGCGCTGCACGTTCCCCGTCGATGCGACAAGCCTTCGCGGCGGTTGGCACGGGCCATCCCGTCCTGCCGCAGGTTGTCAGAAGAATCTGAAAATTTGATTAAGCCGATGTCGGGTGGCGGGGGCGACCGGGCACGGGTTGAATAGGCAACGGTGAAACGCCATCCGGGGCCTTGGGCGTCAGCCCCGGGACAGGGAATGCTTGGCCGTGGCGCGGGCGATCCGCTTGACAAAGTCCGCAAGCGCCTGTTCCGCGGCCTCAAGGGGGGTGCGGCCCGGCAGCCAGGCATCCACCCGGCCATCGACCACCATTTGCGCCAGGCCGTGGGCAAAGATCCGCGACGACAGGACCAGCCTGAGGATGTCCTCGTCATCGCGCAGGCGACCAGCAGTGCGGGCGCGTTCCAGCATCCGCGTCATCAGGTCAACGACCGAATCCACATAACGGCGAAGTTCCGGAACCTTGTCCGCATTCAGCGTCGGGTGGCTGGAGATAATGCGAAACTGGACACTGTGATCCGCAGCCCAGCGGATGTAGGCGTTGCCAAGCGCGAGGAACTGCCCCACCGCATCGTCGGGGTTGATCTTGACGACCGCCTTTGTGCAGGAATCCATGAGCCTGATCAGGGCCTGCTCTGCTACGGCGATCATCAGGCTGTCATCGTCGGGAAAGATCCGCCGCAGGGTGTCGGCTTCGGTGCCGATCCGGCTGGCAACCTGGTCCAGCCCCGGATTGCGCTTGCCCAGGTCGACCATCATTTCCAGGGCCGCGACGACGGCTTGGCCGTGCAGCCCCAGTCCCTTCATGATGTCGTCATGTCTGCTCACGTTCAGATCCTGGTCCACAAGGCTCATGTCGAGGCAAACCAACGGACGTTCCGCCCGTTGTTCCTTCCCGTACAGGAACCGATCACATTCCTTGCAGTTCCCTGCCGCTGCCCGGAACCGGCGGGCAAATGCCCGGACGGCTGCATGAACAGGAGTGCCGGACAAGGCGACGAAACCGGATGACCAGATACCACGAACATGCGCCGACGATCCCGACACGGGCTCCACCATCCAAGGATACCACACGGCCGGGCGGCTGCGAACCTCGCTAAAACGACAGGTTGACGTGGGGGAAGCTTATGCTTCCGCCCGTGCCTGGCGCTTGCGTTCGTGAGGGTCTAGGTGGCGCTTGCGCAGGCGAATGTTCTTGGGCGTCACTTCGACCAGTTCGTCGTCGTCGATATAGGCGATGGCTTCTTCCAGCGACATCCGCACCGGCGGCGTCAGGCGAACCGCCTCATCCGTGCCCGAGGCGCGGACGTTGGTCAGCTGCTTGCCCCGCAGGGGGTTCACTTCCAGATCGTTGTCGCGGGAATGTTCACCAATGATCATGCCCTGATAGATCTGTTCCTGCGCGCCGATGAAGAACTTGCCGCGATCTTCCAGCTTCCACAGCGCATAGGACACAGAAACGCCGTTTTCCATCGAGATCAGCACGCCCTGGCGACGCCCCTGGATCGGTCCCTTGTGCGGAACCCAACCATGAAAAATGCGGTTCAGGACGCCGTTGCCGCGCGTGTCGGTCATGAATTCGCCGTGATAGCCGATCAGCCCGCGCGACGGCACATGGGCGATGATCCGGGTCTTGCCGACGCCTGCCGGGCGCATGTCCACCATCTCGCCCTTGCGTTCGCCGGTCAGCTTTTCGATGACCACGCCGGTATAATCATCGTCCACGTCGATGATGACTTCCTCGACCGGCTCCAGCCGCTGGCCGTCTTCCTCGCGATAAATGACGCGCGGACGGCTGATAGACAGTTCGAATCCTTCGCGGCGCATATTTTCGATCAGCACGCCCATCTGCAATTCGCCGCGGCCGGACACGACAAAGGCGTCGCCGCCCGGCGTGTCCTCGACCTTGATGGCGACGTTGATCTCGGCCTCGCGCATCAGGCGTTCGCGGATGACGCGGGACTGGACCTTCTTGCCGTCCTGACCGGCCAAGGGAGAATCGTTGATGCCAAAGGTCACGCTGATGGTGGGCGGGTCGATCGGCTGGGCGGGCAGGGCGGTGTCCAACTCCGGCGCGGCGATGGTATCGGCGACCGTGGCCTTGGACATCCCCGCAAGCGTCACGATGTCGCCTGCCTGCGCCTCGTCGATCGGGGTCTGGGTCAGGCCGCGAAAGGCCAGCACCTTGCTGATGCGGAACTGCTCGATCCGCTCGCCGTCGCGCGACAGGGCCTTGACGGTATCGCCCGCCTTGGCGCGGCCCGCCTCGACCCGGCCCGTCAGCAGGCGGCCCAGGAAGGGGTCGGCCGACAGCGTGGTCGCCAGCATCTGGAACGGTTCACCAGCGCGCGCGATCTGCTTGGGCGGCTGGACATGGCTCAGGACCAGGTCGAACAGCGCCGACATATCCTTGCGCGGGCCGTCCAGCGTCGCATCCGCCCAGCCGCCGATGCCCGAGGCATAGAGATGGGGGAAATCCAGTTGTTCGTCGCTGGCACCCAGGTTCGCGAACAGGTCGAAGACATCGTTCAGCGCATTGTCAGGTTCTGCCGCGGGCTTGTCGACCTTGTTCAGCACCACGATGGGGCGCAGCCCAAGCGCAAGCGCCTTGGCCAGCACGAACTTCGTTTGCGGCATCGGCCCTTCGGCGGCATCGACCAGCAGGCAGACGCCATCGACCATGGACAGGATCCGTTCCACCTCTCCGCCGAAGTCGGCGTGGCCGGGCGTGTCCACGATGTTGATGCGGGTGCCCTTCCATTCGACCGAGGTGGCCTTGGCAAGGATGGTGATGCCCCGTTCGCGTTCGATGTCGTTGCTGTCCATTGCCCGTTCGGCGACGGCCTGGTTTTCGCGAAACGACCCCGACTGGCGCAACAGCTGATCGACCAGCGTCGTCTTGCCGTGGTCAACGTGAGCGATGATGGCGATGTTGCGGATATCCATGGGCGACCTTTGTGATTTGCGGTGGCCCTAAACAATCACAGGCCAAAAGGCCAGATGAAAACTGGGCAAGGCGGATGGGCTGAATGCCACGAAAAACCCCGCCACGGGCCTGTGGCGGGGTCGATATAACCTATGACGACAGGGGTCAGCGGTTGCGGATGCCGCGATGCAGGCCAGACCAGACGCGGCCTTCGTCGCGATCCCGTCCGCCGCGGATGGCGGCAAGAAAGGCCACAGCGCCCGCGATCAGGGTCGATGCGGCCAGCAGGAAGGCCGACCACACGGCGGCGCTGCGGGCAGCCTCGGCCGCGTCGATGGCAGCCTGGCGGGCTTCTTCAAGGCGCTGTTCGGCCGCTTGTTGCAGGCGCTGCGCTTCGGCTTGTGCCGTATCCAAGGCCTCTTGGGCCTGGGCCTGGACATCGGCCAGGCGCTGCTCGGCCTCGGCCCGCAGATCCTGCACCTCGGTCACTGCCTGGTCGACGCGGGCTTCCACCTCTTGCGGGGAAAGCTGGGTCCGGGCAGCCACGGCGCGCACCAGATAGTCGCGGTCTTCCTGGGGCAGTTCGCCGGTGCGCAGAACGGTGCCGACAATGCCCGCGATCTCGCCACGGATCGCCTCGTCCGAGAAGGCGTTGGGGGCGGTTTCCTGGGGGCGCAGCAGGCGGTTCGTGATGTAGTCCATCGGGTTCTGCTGCATCCCTGCAGGCAGCATATCCTGCAGCGTGTCGCCGCCTGCGGCCTCGCCCGCGCCTTGCAGGGCGCCGCCAGCCGCCTGGCCCGCGCCGCTGATGACGCCGCCTGCGACCTGGCCCACGCCGCCCACGACGCCGCCCGCCAGCTGGCCCGCCCCTTGCAGGGCACCGCCGACGGCGGATCCGCCAGCCTCGATGGCGGTGCTGGCCGCCGATCCTACGGCGCGCACGCCGCTGGATACGACGCCAATGGTCAGCATGGCACCGACCAGCGTGCCGATGGCCCAGACGGTCAGGCCATGGACGCCGTCACGGGCATGGGTTTCATCGGCCGCGATGCCGGAAACGGGGGTGCGCATCCGCCCGGCGACATAGCCGCCCAAGGCATAGGACGCCAGCGTGCTGAGGAATGCGAACAGGCCAACCAGGATGCTGGCGAATGTCCCCAGCCCTTCGCCCGGTTCCGCCGAAACTGATCCCAGGCCGATGGCGGCGGTGAATCCTGTAAAGACGACCATGGCCCCTGCGGCGATGGCCGCGCCCGACAGGATCGCGGGCCAGTCCATGATGCTGCGGGGCGGGGTCGCGTCGGGGTTGATGCTCATGTCGGATCAGCCTTGTGTGGGCCGCGCTTCAGCGAAGGCCAAGGAAGGACAGGATGAACAGAACGACGACCACCAGGCCGACAATATAGATGATGGAATTCATGGGTTGTCTCCGCTGTTGATCATGCGCCAGGAATGGGTTTTTCCGAACGGCGTCATGGCGATAACGCGGGCCGGGAACCCCGGTTCCCTGCAGGCGGCCTTTGTCAGGAAAGCGGGGGCCGCAGCCAGTCCAGACCCTTGGCCGTCAGGCCGGCAGGTTCGTATTCCGCACTGACCCAGCCACGATAGCCTGATCGGTCCAGGGCCGCGAAAAACCCGGGATAGTCGATCATCCCGCCCGACGGTTCGTGCCGCCCCGGCACCCCGGCAATCTGGATATGGCGGGTGATGCCCGCGTGCCTGCGCCAGACGGCCATCGCGTCGCCGGTAATCAGCTGCGCGTGATAGGTGTCCAGTTGCAGCCCCAGGTTGGTGGCGCCGATCTGCGCGATGAGATCGGCGGCCATGTCGAAATCCGCCAGGAAATAGTCCGGCTGGTCGATGGGATTCAGCGGCTCGATCGTCAGGCTGACATGGGGGGCGCGTTCTGCGGCCCAGGCCAGGTTGCGGATGAACGTCTGGCGTGCCTCGGGCCCTTGGGCATAGCCCGCCATGACATGGATATGGCGCGTCCGCAACACGCCTGCAAAGCGCAGGGCGCGGTCGAAATCGCTGCGGAAACGGTCCTCGCGCCCGGGTTCGGCGGCAAAGCCGCGCGGGCCGCCCGCCCAGTTCGGCGGCGGCGTGTTCATCAGCACGAATTCCAGCCCGGCGGCGATGGCGGCGCGAGACAGGTCGCGGGCCGGGATGTCATAGGGGAACAGGATCTCGACCCCGGCGAAACCCGCATCGGCGGCGGCGGCGAATCGGTCCAGCATCGGCAAGTCGGTAAACAGCATCGTCAGGTTGGCAGCGAAACGGGGCATCAAGGCTCCAACGGAAAAAAGACACCGCCGGATCTGATGCCGCTGCGTCCTGCATCCTCGGTCGCGGCGGCGGCCAGGCGATAGAAGGTCTTGCGGTCGATCAGCGCATCCAGCCCCGCGCGGACATGGACATAGGGGCGGGGCGCGTCCCCGGTGCCGCGCAGCGTGATGGGATTGTCCGGTCCCGCCGTCACCCGGTCGCCGACATTGGTGGTGAATGTCACCGCATCGGCAAGGATATCGGCATCGACCGCCACGAAAGGCGCGTCAACCACGCGGATCCCGACCTTTTCCACCGGCGTTACCAGGAAGAAGCCGTCCCCTTCGCGCTTCAGGATCGTGGAAAAAAGCCGCACCATGGCAGGCCTGCCGATGGGCGTGCCTTGATAGAACCAGGTGCCGTCCGCCCGGATCTCCATGTCCAGGTCGCCGCAAAAGGGCGGGTTCCACAGATGGACCGGCGGCAGGCCCCCCTTGGCGGCCTTGCTGGCGGCGCTTGCAATGCCCTCGGCGCTCACAGCTTTGTCACCGCGATCTGCCATTCGCTATAGTCGCCTTTCGGTTATCCCCTTATGGTCCGGGTGTAGAGCAGTCAGGGGGCATTGTCATGGCTTCGGATGAAATTCTGGTGCAGCGTGTGGAACAGCTTGGGCAAACCCTTGCCGATGCCCGCGCCAGCATCGAGCGGCGCTTTGTCGGACAGCACCAGGTGGTCGAACAGGTGCTTGCGGCGATCCTGGCAGGCGGCCATGCGCTGCTGGTGGGCCAGCCGGGCCTGGGCAAGACCATGCTGGTCGATACGCTGTCCACGGTCCTGGGCCTGGGCAGCCAGCGGATCCAGTTCACCCCCGACCTGATGCCCGCCGACATCCTGGGGTCCGAGGTTCTGGACGTGCTGCCCGACGGATCGCGCGCCTTCCGCTTTATCGAAGGCCCGGTCTTTACCCAGCTTCTGATGGCCGACGAGATCAACCGCGCATCCCCCCGCACGCAATCCGCGCTGTTGCAGGCCATGCAGGAACGAGAGGTCACGATCAGCGGCCAGCACCGCCCCCTGGGCCGACCGTTCCATGTTCTTGCGACCCAGAACCCCATCGAGCAGGAAGGGACATATCCCTTGCCCGAGGCGCAGCTTGACCGCTTCCTGTTGCAGATCGACGTGGACTATCCCGACCGCGACACCGAACGCGCCATCCTGCTGGCCACCACCGGGGTCGAGGATGCCCGCGCCCATGCGGCCTTCGACGCCGAGGGCCTGATCGCCGCGCAACGACTGATCCGCCAGATGCCCGTGGGCGAGGGTGTCGTGGAATCGATCCTGGATCTGGTCCGCGCCTGCCGTCCCGGAGAGGCGGATTCGGCCTCGTTCCTGGGCGACGCGCTGCTGTGGGGGCCGGGGCCGCGTGCCGCGCAGGCCTTGATGCTGGTCACGCGGGCGCGCGCCGTGCTGAACGGCCGTTTCGCCCCCACGCTGGAGGATGTCGAGGCTCTGGCTGCCCCCGTGCTGCGCCATCGCATGGCGCTGTCCTTCGCCGCCCGCGCGCGGGGCGAAACGGTGGACGGCGTGATCGCCCGCCTGCTGGGCGACCGTTTCGGCAGCCGCCAAGCCGCATGAGGGTGTCTTGACCCGGTCCCCCGCCGATCTTCGCGCAGCCACGCTTCGGTCAGGGGCGCAGACGGCCAGCGGCCATCTGCCGGCGCTGATCCTGTCCGCCGAACGGCTTGCGGCAATGATCGCGCCCGGCGCCCACGGGTTGCGCCGCAGTGGCCCGGGCGAGGATTTCTGGCAATACCGTCCCGCCGCCCAGGGCGATTCCGCCCGTGCCATAGACTGGCGCCGCTCTGCCCGGTCGGACGCCCAGTTCGTCCGGGACCGAGAGGCGCAGACAGCGCAGGCGGTTGGGTTGTGGATATCGGCGGGGCAGGGGATGGGCTATTCCGGTGCGCCGGATCGCCCGGCAAAGGCGGACCGTGCGCATCTGCTGGCCCTAGCCTTGGCGATGGTCCTGCTGCGGGGCGGCGAAAAGGTGGGCCTGCTGGGTCAGCCCGCGCGCGCGGGTCGGGTGCAGGCAGACCGGCTGGCGGAACAGATCGCCGCGACGGCGCTGACCGGAACCGATGATGACGCCCCCCCGCCCGACACGCTGCGCCCCAACCAGCGGCTGGTGATCCTGTCGGATTTCCTGGGCGATCCTGCCTGGGTCGATGCGCTGCTGTCGCGGGCATCGGGCATCGGTGTGACGGGCGTGCTGATGCAAGTCCTGGACCCGGACGAAGAGGCGTTTCCCTGGTCCGGCGCCGTGCTGTTCCGGTCCCTGTCGGGTGCTGTCCGCCATGACAGCCGCGATGCAGGAGGGCTGCGAGACGCTTATCTCGCGCGGCTTGCGGAACGGCGCGACTGGCTGCGCCACCGCGCCATGGGGGCGGGCTGGCAGTTTGGGCATCATTCGACCGGCCATCCGCCCGCCACCGCGTTAAGCTGGCTGTATCAGGTGCTTGCGGGCTGATGCTGATCCTTGGTCCCATAGGCTTCGCGGCCCCCTGGGTGCTGACCGCGCTGATCGCGTTGCCGGTGCTGTGGGTGATCCTGCGCGCCTTACCGCCCGCGCCGCGCCTTGTGGACTTTCCCGGCGTGGCGCTGTTGCGCGGGTTGGTGGACCGCGTGCCCATCGCGCGGCGCACGCCCTGGTGGCTGCTGCTGCTGCGCCTGGCGGCGGTGGCCGCGCTGATCCTGGCCTTTGCCGGGCCAAGCTGGAAACCGGCGGTGCCCAGCGGGCAGGACGGCCCGCTGCTGGTGGTGCTGGATGCCGGCTGGTCCGCCGCCCCCGACTGGCCCGCTCGGCTGACCCGCGCCGAGGCCGCGTTGAACGATGCCGCCGCCCAGGGCCGTCCCGCTGCCCTGCTTCTGGCCGATGGCCGCGATGTTCCGGCCGCGCTGCCCTTTGCCCCTGCCGATACGCTGCTGGCAAGCCTGCGGGCCGCGCAGCCGGTGTCCTGGGGGACTGGCCTGCCCGAGGATCCCGCCGCTGCCCTGGCCTCTGTTCCCGAGGGCCAGCTTGCGACCTTGTGGATCAGCGACGGGCTGGATCATCCCAACCGCGCGGCCTGGCTGTCGGCCTTGGCAGACCGTGGTCCGGTGACGGTGGTCCCGCCCGCCCGTGCGCTGCGGTCGCTGTCCCTGCACGGGGGCGACACGCCGTCCCTGACGCTGACAATGACGGACGACGCCGCGCCCGCGATCCTGGCCATCGGTCCCGATCCCCAGGGCGTGGAACGCGAACTGGCCCGCCTGACCCCCGGCGATGCCGCCAATGCCGCCGGGATCGCCAGCCGCCCTACCGCCATCGACCTGCCGCCGGAACTGCGCAACCGCATCACCCGCTTCCAGATCGAGGGCGAGGCTCATGCAGGCGCCGTCGTGCTGGCCGACGACCGTGTCAAGCGCCGCAAGGTGGGCCTTGTGGGCGAGGCCGACCGTCAGGCGGAAGGCCAGGAACTGTTGTCGCAACTTCACTATCTTCGCCGTGCCCTGACACCCACGACCGATCTGGTGGAAGGCGGCCTGGGCGATGTGCTGGACACCGCGCCCGATGTGATCGTGCTGGCCGACCAGGTCGATCTGGCCGAAGCCGACGACCTGTCCTCCTGGGTCGATGACGGCGGGCTGCTGATCCGTTTTGCCGGTCCCCGCATGGCTGCCTTCGAGGAGTTGCAGACCGAACCGCTGGTTCCCGTTGCGCTGCGGCAGGGCGGGCGCGACATCGGCGGGGCGTTGTCCTGGGGCGATCCCCGGGGCATCGCCCCCTTTGCCGCCGACGGCGTCTTCGCGGGGCTGACCGCGCCCGGGGATGTCGCGATCCGCGCGCAACTGATGGCCCAGCCCGCCCCCGATCTGGCCGGCAAGACCCTTGCCGCGCTGTCGGACAACACGCCCCTGGTCACGCGCGACCGGGTGGGGCAGGGGCAGGTGGTGCTGTTCCATGTCACCGCCAATGCCGAATGGTCGAACCTGCCGATCTCTGGCCTGTTCGTGGAAATGCTGAACCGCCTGGTCCAGACCGCCCGCGTTGCCCCGTCCGAGGAAGGAACGGACGACCGCGACCAACCCTTCTGGACGCCGGAAACGGTGCTGGACGGCTTTGGCCGCGCCGCGCCTGCGGACGGCCTGGCCCCAGTGGCGGCAGCGGATCTGGCGCTTGACCCCGGTCCCGACCGCCCGGCGGGCATTTATGCGGCAGGCGACCGGCGGGTTGCATTGAACGCTGGCGGGCCGCTGGTCCTGGCCGACTGGCCGGGCGCCACGGTCGAGGCTTCCGGCGCCGCTGCGGGCCAAGACCTGCGCGGGCCCCTGCTGGCACTGGCCGCGCTGATCCTGGCCCTGGATGCGCTTGGATCGGCGATGATCGCGCGGGGCGGGCGGGTTGCGGCGGCGCTGCTGCTGGCGCTGCTGGTCCAGCCCGCGCCCCCTGCCATGGCGCAGGATCCGAACCCCGAACTGGCCCGTGCCGCGAACGAGGTCGTCCTGGCTTATGTGATCACTGGCGACGAACGGATCGACGAAACGTCGCGCGATGGCTTGCGCGGGCTGTCGATGCTGCTGGCAAGCCGCACCTCGGTCGAGCCGGGGGATCCGGTGGCCATCGACCTGGACGCGGACGATCTGTCGGTGCTGACGTTTCTGTACTGGCCTATCACCGACACCCAGGCCCCGCCCTCGCCGCAGGCCTATGTCCGGCTGAACCATTTCATGCGGTCGGGGGGCATGATCCTGTTCGACACGCGCGACGGCGATGTGGCGGGCGTCGGCGGGCCGGATATGTCGCAGGCGCTGCAAGCCCTGGCCTCGCCTCTGGAGATACCCCCGCTGTCGCCGGTCCCCGAGGATCATGTCCTGACGCGCAGCTTTTATCTGCTGGGCGACTTTCCGGGCCGTTGGCAGGGCAATCCCGTCTGGCTGGAAGCCCCGCCCGCCGGGGCCGAGGCTGCCGAGGGTGTGCCCTTCCGCCAGTTGAACGACGGCGTCAGCCCTGTGGTGATCGGCGGCAATTCCTGGGCCGAGGCTTGGGCCGTGGATGAAAACGGCTATCCTGCCTTTCCCATCGGGCGCGGCTGGGAAGGCGAGGCGCAGCGCGAGATGGCGTATCGGTTCGGCGTGAACCTGATCATGTATGTCCTTACAGGCAATTACAAATCCGACCAGGTCCATGTTCCCGCCCTTTTGGACCGGATGCGGACCGAGGAGACGCTTGGCCCATGACCCAGCTTCGCTTCGATCCCTTGTTGCCTTGGTGGGCCATCGCCGCGCTTGCCGTTCTTGCGCTGCTGGTGGCTGGGTTCGCGCTGTGGCGGGGCTTGCGGGGCTGGGCCTGGCGCGGGCTTGCGGGGCTTGCAGCGGCCCTTGCGCTGGCCGGTCCCGCCCTGGAAATCGGCAGCCGGTCCGGGCTGTCGGACATCGTGATCCTGATCGACGACCGGTCCGCCAGCCAGGGTCTGCCCGAACGGACCGCGCAGGCGGACGCGGCGGTGGATGCCATGACGCGCCAGATTACCGCCCTGCCCAATACCGAACTGCGCCGCGTGACGGTGGGCGACAACGACGACGGCACCTTGCTTGCCACCGAAATGGCCCGCGCAATTGCCGCCGAACCCGAAACCCGGCTGGCGGGCGTGATCGCCGTGACCGATGGGCGGCTGCACGACCCGGCCATGCTGCCGGTCGCCGTTCCCGCGCCGGTCCATGTCCTGCTGACCGGACGCCCGCAAGACTGGGACCGCCGCCTGGTGATCGAGGAAGCCCCGGCCTTTGGCCTGATCGACCAGCAGGTCGCCATCCGCCTGCGGATCGAGGATCAGGGCGCCGTCCCGGCCCAAGCCCAAACGGGTTCCGTCAACCTGCGCCTGTCCATCGACGGAGAGGACGAGCAGGTGGTGGCCGTGCCTGTGGGCCAGCCCATCACCTTGCCGCTGACCCTGGACCATGCAGGCCAGAATGTCGTCCAGATCGCCTTTGACGCGCCCGAAGGGGGCGAACTGACCGACCGCAACAACAGCGCGGCCATCAGCATCAACGGCGTGCGCGACCGGCTGCGCGTGCTGCTGGTGTCGGGCGAACCGCACGCGGGCGAACGGACCTGGCGCAACCTGCTGAAATCGGATGCGGCGGTGGACCTGATCCACTTCACCATCTTGCGCCCGCCCGACAAATCCGACGGCGTGCCCGTCAACGAACTGTCGCTGATCGCCTTTCCGACCCAGGAACTGTTCATGGAACGGATCGGCGACTTCGACCTGATCATCTTTGACCGCTACAGCGTGCGCGGCATCCTGCCGCCCGATTATTACGCCAACATCGCCCGTTATGTCGAAGGGGGCGGGGCGATTCTGGTTTCCGCCGGGCCGGAAATGGCGGGGGTGGAAAGCCTGTATCTGTCGCCGCTGGGCCAGATCCTGCCCGCACGCCCCACGGGCGGGGTGCTGGAACAGCCATTCCTGCCGCGCCTGACCGAAGAGGGCCAGCGCCACCCCGTCACCGCCGCCCTGCCGGGATCCGAGGGCGAGGATCCCACCTGGGGCCGCTGGCTGCGCATGGCAACGGTCCAGCCCGACCCGGATGCGCAGGTCGCCATGACAGGCATCGACGGCGAACCCCTGCTGATCCTGGACCGTGTGGGCGAGGGGCGGGTGGCGCTGCTGACCTCGGACCAGGTGTGGTTGTGGGGGCGCGGCTTCGAAGGCGGCGGGCCGCAATTGGAATTGCTGCGCCGCATCGCCCATTGGTCGATGAAGGAACCGGAACTTGAGGAGGAGGCGTTGCTGGCCGATGTCTCGGGCGACATGACGGTCCGGTTCACGCGCCGCACCATGGCCGAGGACGCCGGGCCGCTGGTCGTGACCCGCCCCGATGGCGAAACCGAGGAGGTTCCCCTGACCGAGGCCGGGCCGGGCCGCTTTACCGCAGACTGGGCCGCACCGGAACCGGGGCTTTACCGCCTGCAGGACGGCGATCTGCGCCGGGTGCTGGCGCTTGGCCCGGCGGCACCGCGAGAGTTCGAACAAACCGTCGCCAGTGCTGCCCTTCTTGATCCGCTGGTCCAGGCCACCGGCGGCGGCGTGGTTGCCCTGTCGGACGGGATCCCCGATCTGCGCACGGTGGCGCCGGGCCGCAATGCCCATGGCGCCGCCGCCCTGGGCGACTGGATTGCCATCACTCCGCGCGATGCGGCATCGGTCACCGGGCTGGAACGCCGCCCCTTGCTGCCCGGCTGGGCCTGGCTTTTGCTGGTGTCGGGGTTGATCCTGACAGGCTGGCTGCGCGAGGGCCGTGCAGGCAAGGCCGCGCCCATTGTCCCTGCCGCCCCCGGCTGAACGCTTGCCAAGGGGCAGGCGCATTGCTAACCGGGGAAAAATGTCCCGAAGGAACGCTCATGGCCGATGAAACGCGCGCCCCCGCCCTTTATGCCGGGGCCGACCTGTCGCTGATCAAGCGCATCATTCCGCACCGCTATCCGTTCCTGTTCATCGACAAGGTGCGCGACATCGTCCCGCACGAAAGCGGCGTGGGCATCAAGATGGTCACCTGCAACGAGCCGCATTTCCAGGGCCATTTTCCCGACGAGCCCGTCATGCCGGGCGTCACCATTGTCGAGGCGATGGCCCAGACGGCGGCGGTGATCGTGGGCATCAGCATGAACATCATCGACAAGCCGCTGGCGACCTATTTCATGGGCATCGACAAGTGCAAGTTCCGCCGCATGGTGGTGCCGGGCGATATGCTGGAACTTCATGTGAAGGCCCTGCGCGGCGGCGGCAAGATCTGGAAGTTCGAGGGCCGTGCCCTGGTGGACGGCCAGCTTTGCGCATCCGCCGAATTCACCGCCATGATGGCCCTGAAGGCCAATGCTTGACATCCATCCCACCGCCGTGATCGAGGACGGCGCGCAGATCGGCGCGGGCGTCCAGATCGGCCCGTTCTGCGTTGTCGGACCCAATGTGCGGCTGGCCGATGGCGTGGTGCTGAAATCCCATGTCGCCCTTGCCGGGGATACCGCGATCGGCGAAGGGACCGTGGTCTTTCCCTTTGCCTCGATCGGCGAGGTGCCGCAGGATCTGAAATTCAAGGGCGAGGATGTGCGCCTGGAGATCGGCGCGCGCAACCGCATCCGCGAATACGTCACCATGAATCCCGGAACAGGGGGCGGAGGCGGCGTCACGCGGATCGGCGACGACGGGCTGTTCATGGCGGGCTGCCATGTGGGCCATGATTGCCAGTTGGGCGACCGCGTGATCCTGGTCAACAACGCCTCGCTTGCGGGGCATTGCCACCTGGACGACGACGTGATCATCGGCGGGCTGTCGGGCGTGCATCAGTTCGTGCGCATCGGGCGCGGCGCGATGATCGGCGCGGTGACGATGGTGACGGCGGATGTGATCCCTTACGGGTTGGTCCAGGGACCGCGCGGGCATCTGGACGGGCTGAACCTTGTGGGCCTGAAACGCCGAGGCGCCAGCCGGGCCGACATCCTCGAACTGCGGGAAATGCTGGACAGGCTGGGCGGCGGCAGCTTCCGCGACACCGCGCGCCATCTGGCCGAAGGGGAAAGCGGCGCGATGGTCCGCGACGTGCTGGATTTCATCCTTGGCCCGTCCGACCGCAGCTTCCTGACGCCGAGGCCCGCATGACCCGCACCGTCGTCATCGCGGGACAGGGCGCCCTGGCCCCCGCCGTCATCGCGGCCCTTGACGCGCCGCTGGTCTACGCCCTGGACGGTTTCGCGCCCGAAGGGGTTGATGCGCAACCCTTCCGGCTGGAACGGCTGGTCCCGTTTCTGGACAGCCTGCTGGACCAGGACGCGTCGCAGGTGGTTTTTGCCGGGGCCATCCGTCGCCCCCGCCTGGACCCGGAACTGTTCGACAATCGCACGGCGCAACTGGTGCCACGCATCATGATGGCGATGCAGTCGGGCGACGACGGCGCGCTGCGGGCGGTGCTGGAGGTGTTCGAGGAACACGGGCTGGCCATCGCCTCGGTCGCCGATGTCGCGCCCGACCTGATCCCCGGCGAAGGCGTGCTGGCGGGCGAGCCATCCGCCGCCGACCGGCGCGATGCAGCGCGGGCGGCGCTGATCCATGCAACGCTGGGACCGCTGGACGTGGGGCAGGGGAATGTGGTGGGGCAGGGCCAGTGCCTTGCCATCGAAACCCTGCCCGGCACGCAGGCGATGCTGGACTTTGCCGGGCGTCATGCCGGGCTGCGGCCCAACCCGGACGGCGCGAAGGGCGTGTTCTTCAAGGCCCCGAAGCCCGGCCAGGATATGCGCATCGACTTGCCCACGCTTGGGCCCGACAGCGTGACCCAGGCCGCCGATGCCGGGCTTGCCGGCATTGCCTGGCAGGCGGGCGGTGTGATCCTGCTGGACCGGGACGAGGCCATCCGTCGCGCGCAATCGGCAGGGTTGTTCTTGTGGGCCATGCCTCCTGCCTGACATAATCGTGCCGGAGGTAGGCGCATGAAATTCTTCCTGATCGCGGGAGAGCCTTCGGGCGACCAGCTTGGCGCGGCGCTGATGGCGGGCTTGCGGGAACTGGCGCCTGACGTGGAAATCGTCGGCATCGGCGGCGATGCGATGGCCGCCCAAGGCCTGGAGAGCCTGTTTCCCATGCGGGAACTGAGCCTGATGGGGATATGGGAGGTTCTGCCGAAATACCGCCACCTGAAACGCCGCATCTCGGAAACCGCAGTCCGCGTCGTCGCCGAAAGCCCGGACGCGCTGATCGGCATCGACAGCCCCGATTTCTGCCTGCGCGTGGCCCGCGCGGCACGGGCGCAGCGGCCCGACCTGCGGGTGATCCACTATGTCGCGCCCTCGGTCTGGGCCTGGCGGCCGGGGCGGGCCTTGAAGATGGCCGAGGTGGTGGATCACGTGCTGGCGATCCTGCCCTTCGAGCCGCCCTTGATGCAGGCCGCAGGCATGACCTGCGATTTCGTGGGTCATCCCATTGCCACCATTCCCGTGGCTGGCCCCGACGAGGCTGCGCTGTTTCGGGCGGGCCACGGGATCGCCCCCGAAAGCCCCGTGGTCCTGTGCCTGCCCGGATCGCGCACGGGCGAGGTCGGGCGGCTGCTGCCCCGTTTCGGGCAGGCGCTGGCCGATCTGCGCCGTCATGTCCCTGACACGCAGGTCGTGCTGCCGACCGTGCCGGGCGTTGCGGGTCAGGTGCGGCACCTGACGGCCGGGTGGCCGGTCCGTCCCCTGGTGGTCGAGGATGCGGACCAAAAGCGCGGAGCCTTTGCCGCAGCCGATTTGGCGCTTGCGGCGTCGGGGACGGTCAGCTTGGATTTGGCGGCCAACCGGGTGCCGATGGTGATCGGCTATGACATGGCGCCCCTCAGCCGGATGCTGATCGGGATGCTGCTGAAGACGGACACGGTGACGCTGGTCAACCTAGTCAGCGATACTCGCACGGTGCCGGAATTCCTGGGCCGCGATTGCCATCCCGCGCCCATGGCCCAGGCGCTGCTGCGGCTGCTGGACGACCCCCGGGCACGGCAGGCCCAACTGGATGCGATGGACCTGACCATGGACCGGCTGGGCAAGGGCGGCGAGGCGCCGGGCCTGCGTGCCGCCCGGTCCGTGCTGCAGGCGGTTACAGAACTGCGGTGACGATCACCTCGACCTTGTAGTCGGGGGTGGCCAGCTTCGCCTCGCCCGTGGCACGCGCGGGGGTATGGCCCTGCGGCACCCATCCGTCCCAGACCGCGTTCATTTCCGCAAAATCGGCCATGTCGGCCAGCCAGATCTGGGCGGACACGATGCGCGTCTTGTCGGTTCCGGCCAGGGCCAGCAGGCGGTCCACCTGTTCCAGCACGACGCGGGTCTGGTCGGCAACCGACGCGCCCGGCTCGCCCACCTGGCCTGCCAGCCAGACGGTGCCATTGGCGATGACCGCCTGGCTCATGCGCGGGCCGGTTTCGATGCGCTTGATGTCGTTCATGCTCATGCTCCTTGAATGAGACGCCAGAAAAAGATTGCGGTCATGCCAAAGCCGATCACGGCGATCAGCAAGCGCAGGATATTGCGGGGTATGCGCCGGGCCACGGGTGCGCCGGCATAGCCGCCGGTGATGGTGCCCACGGCCATGATCGCCGCTGGTCCCCAGGCCACCGACCCGCCCGCCGCGAAGATGGCAAAGGCCACCGCGGACAGCGCGAAGCTCAGCCAGCACTTCAGCCCGTTCATCTGATGCAGGTCCGTCATGCCCCACATGGCAAAGACCGCCAGCAACACGATCCCCAGGCCGCCGTTGAAATATCCGCCATAGATCACGACCGGCAGCAGGATGCCCAAACCAAAGGGCAGGACCACTGACCGCCACCGCGACGCCATGCGGCGCACGTCGTCGGCAAAGGAAAACACCAGCGTCGCGACCAGCAGCAGGAACGGCACAAGGGCCGAGAAAGCCTCGTTCGAACTGACCAGCAGCAAGCCGCTGCCAATGGCGCCGCCGATCATCGTCCAGATCGTCAGCTTGGCGAAGGGCGCGTCGTGGATGGCGCGGATGTCGCCCCGGAACGCGATGGCCGAGGAAAGGTAACCGGGCAGCGCCGCCACGGTGCTGGTCGCATTGGCGTCGACCGGGGGAATGCCGGTAAAGACAAGCGCGGGAAAGGTGATGAATGTGCCGCCCCCGGCGACCGCGTTCAGCATCCCGCCGAAAAACCCGGCGGCGAACAGAAGCAGGGCTTCCAGCATGGCAGTCCTTCGGTCAGGCGCGAAGGACGGGTGTCCTTGGCTGGTGGCGGATTCGGATCGGCCGCGACGCTAGCCGCAGGGTTGCAGGGACACAAGGCCATGCGCCTGTGCCCGCATTCCCGGCAGGGACGCCGATTGCACGGGCGGGCACCGCCAATGACTGTAAGCGACCTTCACCCCGCAAGAAATGTCGCAAACAGTGTTGCACAGACGCCAAGCCGCCGCGTAACCTGTTGATGCGCTGAACAACGAAAATCGATAACAGGGAGAGCGCCTTTTGCTGGACGACCGCCACGGCGATACCTTCGTTGCCTTTGAGCACGTGCAAAAAAGCTATGATGGACAGACTCTTGTCGTCAAAGATTTGAACCTGTCCATCGGCAAGGGAGAGTTCCTGACGATGCTCGGGCCATCAGGTTCGGGCAAGACAACCTGCCTTATGATGCTTGCGGGGTTCGAAACCGCGACTCATGGGGAAATCCGGCTGGCCGGGCGGCCGATCAACCAGGTGCCGCCGCACAAGCGCGGCATCGGCATGGTGTTCCAGAACTATGCCCTGTTTCCGCACATGACCGTGGGCGAGAACCTGTCCTTCCCGCTGGAAGTCCGGGGAATGTCCAAGGCCGACCGCGAAACCCGTGTCGCCCGCGCACTGGACATGGTGCAGATGGGCAAGTTCATCAACCGCCGCCCCGCGCAACTGTCGGGCGGCCAGCAGCAGCGGATCGCGCTGGCCCGCGCCCTGGTCTTCGACCCCGAGCTGGTGCTGATGGACGAACCCTTGGGCGCCCTGGACAAGCAACTGCGCGAACACATGCAGTTCGAGATCAAGCACCTGCACGAACGCCTTGGAATCACCTGCGTCTATGTGACCCACGACCAGGGCGAGGCCTTGACCATGTCGGACCGCGTGGCGGTCTTCAACGACGGCCGCATCCAGCAGCTTGCGGCGCCCGCCGACCTCTACGAGCGCCCGGAAAACAGCTTCGTCGCCCAGTTCATCGGCGAGAACAACAAGCTGCCCGGCGTGATCGAGGAACTGTCGGGCGACAAGGCCCTTGTGCGCCTGTCCACCGGCGAGGTGATCGACGCCACCCCGGTGAACGTGACTTCCAAGGGACAGCAGGTGCTGGTGTCCATCCGCCCCGAACGGGTCGAGTTCAAGCCCGAGATGATGCCCCCCGGCGCCCACATGATCGGCGCCGAGGTGTGCGAGGTCGTCTATATGGGCGACATCCTGCGCGCCCGCCTGAAGGTGGCGGGCAGCGCCGATTTCGTCATGAAGATGCGCAATACCATCGGCCAGACCCGGCTGGAGCCGGGCCAGCAGATCAAGATCGGCTGGCATCCCGCCGATGCCCGCGCCCTCGACCCTGTCTGAGGGCCAGGGGATACCCTTGGGCCACGAATGACGGCAAATGCCGCGTATCCTTGCAGTTGGAGTGATAGATGAAAAAGACGCTTGCCCTGACCACCGCACTTGGCTTGGTCGCCTTTCCCGCGCTGGCGGATGTGAACCTGCTGTCCTGGGGCGGTGCCTATGGCAACAGCCATGTCGAGGCCTATGCCAAGCCTTTCGAGGCCGAGACCGGCATCAAGGTGAACATCGCCGACGCCGACAACCCCGCCACCCCCATCAAGGCCATGGTCGAGGCGGGCAACGTGACCACCGACGTGGCCTCGGTGGAATACGCCGATGCGGTGCGGCTGTGCGATGAAGGGCTGCTGGAGGAAATCGACCCGTCGATCCTGGTCGCTGCCCAGGATGGCACGGCCGCGACCGACGATTTCATCGACGGCGCGATCACAGAATGCTTTGTCGCGACCGACGTTTATTCGATGGTCCTGGCCTTCGACGAAAGCAGGTTCCCGGATGCCAAGCCCGCCAGCCCGGCGGATTTCTTCGACCTGGAAAAATTTCCCGGCAAGCGCACCATGCGCAAGGGCGCCAAGTTCAACCTGGAACTGGCGCTGATGGCCGACGGCGTTCCTGCCGCCGAGGTGTATGAGATCCTGGGCACGCCAGAAGGCGTGGACCGGGCATTTGCCAAGCTGGAAACCATCAAGGACGACGTGATCTGGTGGGAAGCCGGTGCCCAGCCGCCGCAACTGCTGGCGGATGGAGAGGTCGTGATGGCCTATGCCTTCAACGGCCGGATCTTCAGCGCAGCCCAGGAAGAAGGCAAGCCCTTCCAGATCATCTGGGATGGCCAGATCTATGAGATGGAAGGCTGGGTCGTGCCGAAAGGCGCGAACAACCTGGAAGACGCGCTGAAATTCGTGGCCTGGACGACATCGCCCGCCCCGCAGGCACGCGCGGCCGAATTCATCAGCTATGGTCCGCCGCGCAAGTCGGCGGCCGCCCTGGTCGGCAACATCGAAGGCTCGGACACGCCCATGGGTCCGAACCTGCCCACGACCGAGGCGAACATGACCAATGCGTTGGGATCCAACCTGGAATTCTGGGTCGATCGCGATGCGGAACTGAACGAACGCTTCAACAGCTGGCTGGCCAGCTGACCGGATCGGGGCGGGCAGACCAATGCCCGCCCCTTGCCCCAAGGGGGCCAAGAACATGGGGCAAAGACCCCTCATCAACGGGAGTTCGAGAACGTGAAAACCACACTGGTCCTATCCACCGCCCTTGTCGGCATGGCGTTTGCGGCCACGGCGCAAGAGGTCAATGTCGTGTCCTGGGGCGGCGCCTATGAGGTCAGCCAGGTCGAGGCCTATAACAAGCCTTTCACCGAGGCGACCGGCATCAAGGCCAACATGATCGCAGCCGACGATCCGGCCACGCCCCTGAAGGCGCAGGTCGAGGCCAGAAATGTCACCGGCGATGTCTTCGATCTGGCGATGGCCGATGCGATCCGGCTGTGCGACGAAGGCGCACTGATGGAATTCGATCCCGCCGATCTGCCCGCAGGTGCCGATGGCACCCCTGCCGCCGAGGATTTCGTCGATGGCTCGCTGGGTGACTGTGCGGTGGGCAATATCGTCTGGGGCACGGTGATCAGCTACGACAAGACCAAGTTCGAAGGCGAGGCTCCGACCACCGTCGCCGATTTCTTCGACACCGAGAAATTTCCTGGCAAGCGCGGGCTGCCCAAGTCGCCCAAGCGGACGCTGTATCTGGCACTGATCGCCGATGGGGTGGCGGCCGACGACATCTATGACACCCTTGCCACGCCCGAAGGCGTGGACCGCGCCTTTGCCAAGCTCGACACGATCAAGAACGACGTGGTCTGGTGGGAAGCCGGCGCGCAGCCCATGCAGCTGCTGGCCGACGGCGAGGTGGCCATGACCACCGTCTATAACGGCCGTGTCTTCGATGCGATGGTGGGCGAGGGCAAGCCCTTCGACGTGATCTGGGACGGCCAGTACCTGGAGATCAACGCCTTTGTCGTGCCGAAGGACGCCCCCAACCCCGAGGCTGCTCTGGAATACGTGAAGTTCGCCACCGGCACCCAGCCCTTGGCGGATCAGGCGAAATACATCGCTTATGGCCCGGCGCGCAAATCCTCGGCGCCGCTGGTTGGGATGTATCAGGACGGCACGACCGAAATGGCACCGCATATGCCGACCGAACCCGACCACCTGACAACCGCCGTCGTGGACAACCCGGAATTCTGGGCCGACCACGATGCCGAACTGTCTGAACGCTTCAACAGCTGGCTGGCTGGTTCCTGATCGGGCGGCGCCGGCATGGCGCCGCCTTCACCCAAGGGTTTCGAAAGAGCAAAGCATGACCAGACGACTGATTGCAGGCACGGCCCTGGCGCTGATGTCCGGGGTTGCGGCACAGGCCCAAGAGGGGCCGATCAACATCACCACCTATGGCGGCGCCTTTGGGGCCGCAGTGAACGAGGCCTTCGTCAAGCCCTTCACGGCCGAGAAGGGCATCCAGGCCACGATGGTGGACAACGACAATCCGCCTGCAACGCTGAAAGCCCAGGTCGAGGCGGGCAACATCACCAGCGACGTCTTTGACGTCGAGCAGTCGGACGTGCTGAGGCTGTGCGACGAGGGCCTGATCGAGCCGATAGACCCTGCGATCCTGCCTGCCTCGGCGGACGGCACCCCGGCGGCCGAGGATTACCTGCCCCAGGCGCTGCATGAATGCGCAACGGCGATCATGGTGTGGTCCACGGTCATCGCCTATAATACCGAAGCCTTCCCGGACGGTGCGCCCACGAGCGTTGCCGATTTCTTCGAAACCGAGAAATTCCCCGGCAAGCGCGGCATTATCAAGCGGCCGAAATACGTCATGGAATTTGCCTTGCTGGGGGACGGCGTGCCGGCCGACCAGGTCTATGACGTGCTGTCCACCCCCGAGGGCGTTGACCGCGCTTTCGCCAAGCTGGACAGCATCAAGGACGAGGTCGTCTGGTGGGAAGCGGGCGCCCAGGCGCCGCAGCTTCTGGCCGACAAGGAAGTGACGATGACGCTGGCCTATAACGGCCGGATCTTCGATGCCATCGTCGATGAAGGCAAGCCCTTCGCCTTTGTCTGGGATGGTGCGAACCTGGACATGGACTATTGGGTCGTGCCGATGGGTGCGCCGAACAAGGAGGTGGCGATGGACTTCATCGCCTTTGCCTCGGACCCGACGCGGCAGGCGGACCTGTCGAAATACATCGCCTATGGTCCGCCGCGCGAATCGGCCTCGGCCAGTGTCGGCACCTACAAGGACGGCACCACGGAAATGGCGCCGTACCTGCCGACGACACCCGAGAATGCCGAGCGCGCCCTGGTCAACGATGCAGGATTCTGGGCCGACCACGATTCCGAACTGACCGAGCGCTTCAACAGCTGGCTGGCCGGTTCTTGACAGAATGATTGCCGCCGCCCGTGCCGGTGCCGGGCGGCGGCCCTGATACTTTGAGGAATTCATGGCAAACGCTCTTGATCCGCACGCAGCCATTGCGACAACGGCCACCGGCCTGACCGACGGGGCGCTGCGGACCACCGATGGCATGCCGTTGGTCCGCGCCCTGGCCCGGTCGCAAAAGCGCGCACGCCGCCGCGCCTTTCTGCTGGTGCTGCCGCTGCTGGCCTTTATCCTGATCACCTTCGTGGTCCCGATCGGGCAGATGCTGCAACGGTCGTTCTATAACGACGGTTTTTCGGCCCATATGCCGCAACTGTCGCAATGGTTCGACGACAATCCGCGCGGCGCGGAACCCGACGAGGCCGCCTGGGCCGCCCTTGCCACCGACCTGCAGGCCGCGGCCGAGGCACGCACCATCGGCATCGTCGGCACCCGCATCAACTATGACGTGCCGGGCACGCGTTCGCTGTTCACCTCGACCGGCAGGCAAGTCCGCCGGGGGCTGGAGCCGCCCTATCAGGCGGCCCTGCTGGACATCAACGACGACTGGGGAAGTCCTGCCCTGTGGTCCGCAATGCGCGAGGCGTCCAGTCCCGTCACCAGCAACTTCTATCTGGCCGCGGTGGACCGCACCCGCGCCGACGACGGCAGCATCGCCCCCGTCGAGGAACGCCAGCAGGTTTACGTGATGCTGTTCATGCGCACCTTCTGGCTGTCGCTTGTCATCACCGCCACCACCTTTCTGCTGGGCTTTCCCATCGCGCATCTGCTGGCAACGCTGCCGATGCGGAAATCGAACCTGCTGATGATCTTGGTGCTGCTGCCCTTCTGGACCTCGCTTCTGGTGCGGACCACAAGCTGGATGGTGCTGCTGCAACAGCAGGGGGTCATCAACGACATCCTGGTCTGGCTGGGGGTGATCGGGGGCAGCCAGCGGCTGCAGATGATCTATAACCAGACCGGCACGATCATCGCCATGACGCATATCCTGCTGCCCTTCATGATCCTGCCGCTGTATTCGGTGATGCGCACGATCAACCCGTCCTATGTCCGGGCGGCGCGCAGCCTGGGGGCGACAAGCTGGACGGCCTTCCGCCGGGTTTATTTCCCGCAAACGCTGCCCGGCCTTGGGGCAGGGGCGCTGTTGGTGTTCATCCTGGCCGTGGGCTACTACATCACGCCCGCGCTTGTGGGTGGATCGTCGGGGCAGCTGATTTCCAACATGATCGCGATGCACATGACCGATACGCTGAACTGGTCGATGGCGGCCGCGCTTGCCGCGCTGCTGCTGGGCGCGGTCCTGCTGCTGTATTGGGTGTACGACCGGATGGTCGGCATCGACAACCTGAAGCTGGGGTGATCCATGGCTGTTCCGACCTATGCAACCCCGCTGGAGCGCATCTGGCACTATTCCTATCTGGTGATCTGCGGGCTGATCTTCTTTTTCTTGATCGCGCCCATCGTGGTGATCATCCCGTTGTCCTTCAACGCCGAGCCGTATTTCACCTTTACCGACCGGATGCTGTCCTTTGACCCCGAAGGCTACAGCACCCGGTGGTATCGCAGCCTGCTGACCTTTGGGATGCAGAACCCGGACGCGACCGGCTGGGCCTTCTGGTCGGATGCCTGGAACAACGCCAACTGGGTCAAGGCCGCGAAGAACTCGATCATCATCGGGGTATTTTCGACGATCCTGGCCACGGTCCTGGGGACACTGGCCGCCCTTGGCCTGTCGCGCCCCGAGATGCCGTTCCGCCGGGCGATCATGGCGATCCTGATCTCGCCCATGATCGTGCCGCTGATCATCACGGCGACGGGGATGTTCTTCTTTTATTCGAACCCTTGCGAGTTGCTGGGCATCGTTGGCCTGCCCACCAATTGCGGGCGGCTGGCCGGCACCTATCTTGGCGTGATCCTGGCCCATGCGACGCTGGGGATCCCCTTTGTCATCATCACCGTGACTGCGACGCTGGTGGGGTTCGACCAGTCGCTGAACCGGGCGGCGGCGTCGCTGGGGGCCAACCCGCGCACCACCTTTTTCCGCGTGACCATGCCGCTGATCCTGCCCGGCGTGATTTCCGGCGCGCTGTTCGCCTTTGTCACCTCGTTCGACGAGGTGGTGGCGGTGCTGTTCATCGCCGGACCCGAACAGCAGACCATTCCGCGCCAGATGTGGAACGGCATCCGCGAGCAGATTTCACCCGCCATCCTGGCGGTGGCGACGCTGCTGGTGATCTTCTCGATCGCGCTGCTGACCACGGTGGAACTGCTGCGCCGCCGGTCTGAACGAATCCGGGGCGTGACGCCAAGGTAAAGCCGGGGGTTTCACACCCCCGGACCCCCGCGGGATATTTGGGCCAAGGCAAAAGGGCCGGGTCAGGGCAGGATCGCCAGCCACATCCAGATCGACAGGATCGAAACGGCGGTGCCGACAAGGACCGTGGTCGCCGCGACCCGCTTGGCGGCGCCGTAAAGATTGGCGAACAGGTAGGCGTTCACGCCGGGCGCCATGGCGGCGGTCATCACCGCCGATCGCAAGCCCGCATCGTCCAGGCCCGTGATGCGGCCCAAGGCATAGGCGATGCCCGGATGGACCAGCAGCGAACAGGCGCAGCACATTGCAATGGCGCCCATGTCGCCTTCGGGGCGATAACGGTAGAGGACGCCACCCAGACCAAAAAGCGCGGCGGGCAGGGCGGCAGCGGCGATCATGTTGACGGCGGCCCAGAAGCCCTCGGGCATGACAAGGCCCGCCTGTTGCAGCACGTTCATGGCCATGCCCGCCATGATCCCGATCACCAGCGGCGTTCGCAGGACGCCGGTGATCGCGCGCAGGGCAACCCGGCCCACTGACAGTCCGCTGCCCCGGGCGCGGGTGAACTCCATGAAGGTGATGCCGAAGGTGTATAACAGCGGCGAATGGATCGCGATGATCGCCCAGTTGCCCGACAGCGCGTCCGGCCCATAGGCGCGTTCCATGATCGGAATGCCCAGCAGCAGACTGTTGGAAAACAGGCAGACGAAGCCGATCGCCACGCAATCCATGGGCGGACGGTTGAACAGGAAGCGGGCCCCGGCCCAGCCGATGAAGAAGCTGGAAAAGGCCCCGACATAGAAAGGAAGCAGCAGTGCGGGGCGGAACTCGGTCCCCAGGTCCAGCCGCGACATCGACGCGAACAGCAGCGTGGGCGCGGCAAAGTTCTGCGCGAAGACCATCAGCCCGTCCACCGCGCTTTCGCGGAAGATGCCGCGCCAGGCCACGAGATAGCCGAAGCCCACGATCAGGAAGACCGGGACGATGATGTTGAACAGCGCGCTCATAGCGCGGCGGGATGGTCGGGGGTATCTGATGTCGTTTCGATCACCATGCCGTCGAAGGCAGGGACGACATGGTCGGGCGTGGTGGCCGCGACGGTGGCGTAATCCATGTCGATATGCATATTCGTCAGCACCGCGCGCGGGGTTTGCGCATGGGCTATCCAGTCAAGCGCCTGGGCCAGATGGGCATGGCTGGGATGGGGCTGCGGTCGCAGGGCGTCGCAAACAAAGACCTCGGCCCCTTGGATAAGGGGCCAGGAGGCGTGGGGAATATCGGACACATCGGGCAGATAGACCAGCCCGCCAATGCGCAGGCCCAGGGCGGTGATCTCGCCATGCTGGACGCGGAACGGGATCAGCGTGACCGGACCGCCGGGGCCATTCACGACGATGGGGCCGTCGATCACGTGCAGGTCGCAGATCGGCGTGTAATAGCTGCCGGGCGGGGTCTTGAAGATATAGCCGAAGCGGTCCAGCAGCTGTTCCGAGGTGGACATATCGGCCCAGGCGGGGATCAGGCGGCCGGCGTTATAGGCCACCTGCCGCAGGTCGTCGATGCCGTGGATATGGTCGGCATGGGCATGGGTATAGACCACCGCGTCCAGCGTCGCGACATTCGCATCCAGCAGTTGCGGCACCAGGTCGGGGCCGGTATCGATCAGCACCTGCGTTGTGCCATCGGGACCGGGACGTTCCACCAGCAGCGAACAGCGGCGGCGGCGGTTCCTTGGCTCGGCCGGATCACAGGCACCCCAGCGGTTCCCCAGCCGGGGCACCCCGCCCGAGGATCCGCAGCCCAGGATCGTTGCCCGGATCATGCGGCCGCCTTCGGGAACAGACGGTTGAAATTGGCCGAGGTCTGGGCGGCGAACTGGGGGTAATCCATGCCAAAGACCTGGGCGACGAGGGCCGCGGTTTTCGCCACATAAGCCGGTTCGTTGCGCCTGCCCCGATGGGGGGGCGGGGCCAGGTAGGGGCTGTCGGTTTCCACCAGGAGGCGGTCCACCGGGGCCGCAGCAAAGATCGCGCGCAATTCGGTTGAACGGGGAAAGGCCGCGATCCCGGACATCGACAGATAGAAGCCTAGGTCAAGGGCCGTCTGCGCCAAGCCTGCGCCCGAGGTGAAGCAGTGCATCACGCAGGCAAAGCCGCCGGCGCGGTGTTCCTCGGTCAGGATCCGGGCCATGTCCTCGTCAGCGTCGCGGGAATGGATAATGAGGGGCAGGCTCGTGCGGCGCGCGGCCTCGATATGGATGCGGAGGCTTTCCGCCTGAAGGGCGGCGCTTTCGGCGGTATAGTGGTAATCCAGCCCAGTCTCGCCGATCCCCACGAATTTCGGATGGTCCGACAGGGCGACAAGCTGGTCCAGCGTGGCCATCGGTTCCTCGGCCACGCTCATCGGGTGGGTGCCGGCGGCGTAGAAGACGCCATCGTATCGTTCGGCCAGGGCGCGGACCTGGGGTTCCTGCCGCAGGCGGGTGCAGATCGTGACCATGCGGGTAACGCCTGCCGCGCGGGCGCGGTCGACCAGGGCGTCGTGTTCGCCTTCGAAATCGGGGAAATCCAGATGGCAATGGCTATCGACGATCGGCGGAGGGGCCGACTGAAAGGCCTCATGGGACATGGATCAACCTTTGGCTGGCGGGGCGGATCGCGCGGGCGGCAGATGCGCCAGTTCGATCAGCATATCCATCACCAGCGCGGCGGGGTCAAGGTTGACCGCCCGCCCGGTCCGGGCGCGGGCCGACAGCCGCGCCTGCGCATCGGCCCAGGCGCGCGCTGCCGTGTCGTCGGGGGAAAGGCGGGCCAGCAGCGCGCCCTCGCCCCGCGCGGCCTGGGGCAGGGGGGCACCCATCAGGCCCGCCCGGGCAGTCCGGGCCAGAAAGCGGTCCAGCACCGTCATCGTCAGGTCGAAAGGATCGCCATCGACCCCCGCACGCCCCGCCGCACCCTCGGCAAAGGCGGCAGCCAGAGGACGGTCCAGTCGAGGCAGGGTGGACATCAGTTCGGTCAGTTGCTGGTAACGGTCAAGGCCTCCCTGGCCCGCCAATCGCAGAGCCTCGCCCACCGAACCGTCGGACAAGGCGGCCAGCGCCTCGGCATCGTCGTCGATTCCCAGATGGGCCAGCACGTTGCCCATCCGCGTGGGATCCAGCGGCAGCAGGCGCAGGGTGCGGCAACGGGATCGGATGGTCGGCAAAAGACCCGCAGGCTGATGGGCGACGATCAGGATCAACGCGTCCGCGGGCGGTTCCTCCAATATCTTCAAAAGCGCGTTGGCGGCATTGGGGTTCATGTCGTCGGCGGCGTCGATGATGGCGACACGGCGCCCGCCCTCGGCAGCCGACAGGTGAAAGAATGACAGCAGCCGCCGGATTTCATCGACCGTTATCTGCGCTGACAGGCGGCCCGCCTTGTCGTCCCAGGGGCGGCGGACCAGATGCAGGCGTGGTTCGGACAAGGCGGCGATGCGCCGCGCCTCGGGCGTGTCGGTGGTGCCAAAGGAACCGGTCCCCAGCATCCAGCGGGCGATGGCCCAGGCCAGCGTGGCCTTGCCCACGCCACGCGGGCCGGTCAGCAGCCAGGCATGGTGCAGGCGTCCGCCCTGGGCGGCGTCCATGAATTCCGCAATGGCCCTGTCCTGGCCGATCACCCGGTCGGTGTGGCGCGGATGGGGGGCGCCCGGCACGCGGTCGGGTTCGGGAATGTCGTCGGGATCGGCCTTCACAACGCGGCCCGGATGCGGGCTGCGACATCGCCCGCGCTGCCGCTGCCGTCGATCAGCCGGACGCGCGCGGGAAATTCCCGGACCAGGGCGCGAAAGCCTTCTGCCAGCCGTTTCTGGAAATCCAGGCCCAGGCTTTCGAAGCGGTCCTCGGCCCCGCCGCGCGCATTGCCCCGGCCAAGGGCTGTTTCCGGGTCCAGGTCGATTACAAAGGTCAGGTCAGGCTCGACCCCGATCGCAAGGTCGTGCATCCGGTCCACAAGCCCGCGCAGATCGCCGCGCGTGGCGCCCTGGTAAACGCGGGTGCTGTCGGCAAATCGGTCGGTGATGACGGTGTTCCCGGCATCCAGGGCGGGGCGGATCGTTCGTTCCAGGTGATCGCGGCGGGCGGCGGTGAACAGCAGGCATTCGGTTTCCGCCGACCAGCGTTCGCCCGCGCCTTCGACCAGCAGGCGTCGGATCTCCTCGGCGCCCGGGCTGCCGCCCGGTTCGCGGGTCAGGACGACCTTGCGGCCGTCGCTGCGCAGGGCATCGGCCAGCAGGCGGGCCTGCGTGGACTTGCCGCAGCCGTCGATCCCCTCGAAGCTGATGAACATCAAAGGCCTGCGGCCTCGACCGCCTTGTGGCCCAAGCGCATGACGGCGCCCTTCATCCGGCCTGCGAAACCTGCTTCGGGCACATCCTCGGCGGCCAGCAAGGGGGTGATGGCATCCTGCGCGCCAGGGACGGTCACGACCAAGCGACCGATCTGGTCGCCCTTGGCGATGGGGGCGGGAATGGGGGAATCGTACACGGCCTCGACCTTGACCTGATCCTTGGATCCGGCGGGCACCAGCACGTTGACGCCGTCCCTGGTGGTCATTCCGATCCGGGGCGCGGTACCCAGCCAGACCGGAGCCTCCAGCACGGTATCCCCGGCAGGCACCAGGGTTTCCATGCTGAACTGGCGGAAGGCCCAGTTGACAAGGCGTTCGGATTCCTCGGCCCGCGCGGTTTCGCTTTGCAATCCGCTGATGACAAAGATCACCCGGCGCCCGTTCTGGACGGCGGATCCGACCAGGCCATAGCCCGCTTCCTGCGTATGGCCGGTCTTCAGGCCGTCTGCGCCGATGTCCAGCTTCAGGATCGGGTTGCGGTTGAAGCGGTTCGACGGCACCCGGTCCATATAGCGGAATTCGGTCAGGGAAAAATCGCCGTAGTATTGCGGGAAATCCTGGATCAGGTGCATGGCCAGCATCCCCAGATCCTCGGCCGACATGACATGGCCCTCGGCAGGCCAGCCGGTCGAATTTCTGAAGACCGAATGCTTCAGGCCCAAGGTCTTGCCACGCTCGGTCATCTGGCGGGCAAAGGCTTCCTCGGTCCCCGCCAGCCCTTCCGCCAGGACCACGCAGGCGTCGTTGCCGGACAGCACGATCACGCCCTTGATCAACTGTTCCACCGTCGGCGTGTCGCGGGGTTCCACGAACATCTTGGACCCGCCCATCTGCCAGGCCTTCGTGGACACGGGCAAGGTGTCTGTCAGTTTCAGGCGGCCGTTCTCCAGCGCCTCGAACACCATGTACAGCGTCATCAGCTTGGACATGGATGCGGGCGGGATCGGCGCTTCGGCATTCTTGGACATCAGCACGGTGCTGGTGTTCACGTCATAGACCCAGGCAGATGTCGCGTTTGTTTCGAACGCCTGCACCGGGGCGGCCAGACACAAAAGGGCGAGAAGCCGCAGCAGGAACGCGCGCATGGAAGATCCTTTGCCTGTTTGGGGCCGATGGTTACAGCAAGGCCAGGGCTGTCGCAACGCGGGCGATACAGCTTCCAATAGAATTGATGCTCAGTTGCCCGTGGCCTCGCGCCAGTGGCGGCGGCACAGGGACACATAGGTCTCGTTGCCTCCGACCTGGACCTGCGCGCCCTCGGTGATCGCGCGGCCTCCTTCGTCGCGGCGGATCACCATGGTGGCCTTGCGCCCGCAATGGCAGATGGTGCGGACTTCGCGCAGATCGTCGGCCAAGGCCAGAAGGGCTGCCGATCCAGGAAACAGCTCGCCCCGAAAATCGACACGCAGGCCATAGCACATGACGGGGATATGCAGGTCGTCGGCCACGCGCGCCAGCTGCCAGACCTGGGCCGGAGTCAGAAACTGCGCCTCGTCCACAAAGACGCAAGCGCAGCCCGGGCGGTCCCCGATCAACGCGGCCATGTCGGTTTCCGCGTCGAAGGTCAGCGCATCGTCCCCGATGCCGATGCGGCTGGCAATGCGGCCCCGGCCCGCGCGGCTGTCCAGGGCGGCGGTCAGCAACAGCGTGTCCATCCCCCGTTCGCGATAGTTATAGGACGCTTGCAACAGCAGCGTGCTTTTGCCCGCGTTCATTGTCGAATAATGGAAATACAGCTTGGCCATGCCGCCAGATAACGCCGGACCCGGACGGCATCAAGGCTTGCGAACAAGCCGCCGGGCGCGAACCCGGCGGCTTCTTCTTCATTCAAATATCCCACAGGGGGTCCGGGGGACGTGAAGTCCCCCGGCCTCAGGCCATACGGCTTTTCGGCTGACGCGAGGGGCGGCGGGCCGGACGCTTGTTTGCGCCCGCACCCATCGGCTTGCCCATGCCCGAACCACGACCGCCCTGCGGACGGGCCGAAGGGATCGGACCCACCGGAACCTCACCGCCGATCACCGGAATCGCGGCTTTCATGGCCTTCTCGATGGCGCGCAGTTCGCCAACCTCGGCAGGCGCGCACAATGCCACGGCGCGGCCATCGCGGCCCGCGCGCGCGGTGCGCCCGATCCGGTGGACATAGTTTTCCGGCACGTTCGGCAGGTCATAGTTATAGACATGCGCGACCTCGGGAATATCCAGACCGCGCGCGGCCACGTCGGTTGCGACCAGCACCCGCGTCTGCCCCTTGCGGAAGGCGTCAAGCGCGCGTTCCCGTTGGCCCTGGCTTTTGTTGCCATGGATCGCGGCCACGGCAAAGCCCCATTTCTCCAGCAGCTTGGCCAGCTTCTCGCACCCATGCTTGGTGCGGCCAAAGACCATGGCCAGTTCATCCGTGTGCTTGGACAGGTATTCCGCCAGCAGGGTTGCCTTGTCGCCCTGGCCCACGAAATGCACGCCTTGCTCGATCTGCTTGGCCGCCTGCCCCGGAGGGTTCACGGCTACCCGGACCGGGTCGGTCAGATAGGTATCCGACAGTTCCGACATCAGCTTCGGCATGGTGGCCGAGAACATCAGCGTCTGGCGTTCCTTGGGCAGCATCCGGGCGATCTTGCGCAGGGTATGGATGAACCCGATGTCCAGCATCTGGTCGGCCTCGTCCAGCACCAGATAGGTGGTGGCCTCGAGGCTGATCGCGCGGCGCTCGATCAGGTCCATCAGACGGCCCGGGGTGGCAATCAGCACATCGACGCCACGCGACAGACGCTCGGTCTGGGTGTTGATGGATGCGCCGCCGACGACGCGGAACGACCGGATCGGCGTGCCTTCGGCATAGGCGTCGATATTGGTGGCGATCTGGGTCGCCAGTTCGCGGGTTGGCGCCAGGATCAGCGCGCGGCAGGTCTTGGGGTCGGGCTTCTTGCCGAAATTGATCAGCCGGGTCAGCATCGGCAGACCGAAAGCCGCCGTCTTGCCGGTGCCGGTCTGCGCCAGTCCCAGAACGTCGCGTCCCTGAACGATCGCGGGGATCGCCTGGTCCTGGATCGGGGTGGGCTTGGTCAGTCCGATGGCGGCGATATTGGCGTTGATGCGGTGGTCGATGCCCATGTCCGCAAAGGGACCAGTGGGCAGCGGTTCGCGCGCGGGCGCCCGACGGCCTTCGTTCGCGTCGAAATGGGGCGCGGTGCGGGGCTTCGGTTTGTGGCCGCGTGCGGGGCGGCGGGTATTGTTGTCCATCAAAGGCTTTCGTGCCCCGTCCCCCGTATCGGACGCAAGGCAATGGCCGCGACCAATGCGCGGCGTTCAGCAGGGATGCGGGCGCGATACGAGGATGCCCGCAAGCCTCCCCGCGTGAATGGGAAACTGGAATGAGGTGCCGGACCCTTGGGCGTAAAACGCGGCTGCTCACGCGGCAGCAGGCATCGGCTGGACCCCACATGGGGCGGTTTGACGTGAAAGTCAAGTCGTACCGGCAGGCCTGCCAATTTGTTAACGATGTTTAACAATGGCAGTGGCAAGGCTTTTCCGCCAATGGCACGATGTGCAGACAAAGCCGCTTTGACTTTGTTCCAGTTTACGTTTTTCAGGAGTGTGGGTCATGGCGACCGTCAAGGCATATTACGGCATCGACAGCCAGATGCTCGATCTCAACTTCTATTCCCGCCATTTTTTGAGGATTTCTTCTACGAGGACATCGACTTCAGGTATGAAGGCCGAACGTATCAAGACATCTATTCTATCAACGGATGGGACTTGCAGAACGACCTTGTGATTTCGGTCTTGGGCAGGGGCTTCGGCTTCAATTCGTGGGGCACGGTTATCCAGGGAACCGTGACCGCAATAACGGAAGAAATCTATGACGGTGCCATGATCTGGATCGCCAAGGATGTGTCCGTCTCCGCAGGGTGGCGTTCTGGTCCAGGGCAACACGAATGGCAACAAGACCACCGATTTCGAGATCTGGGTGGACGATGCGACGCGACTGGGCGCCACCGATTTCCTGCTCTAGGCGCGGTCGGCCGTGTCCAGCCAGATCGTCACCGGCCCGTCATTGACCAGCCGCACCGTCATGTCGGCGCCAAAGCGGCCGGTTTCGACCGTGACCCCCTGCGCGGCCAGGCTGACGGCGAAGCGCTCGTAAAGCCGCTGCCCGTCGTCCGGTGCGGCAGCGGATGAAAAGCCGGGGCGGTTGCCGGTGCGGGTGTCGGCCGCCAGGGTGAACTGGCTGACGACCAGGGCGCCGCCGCCCATGTCCAGCAGGGATCGGTTCATGCGGCCCCCGTCGTCGCGGAAGATGCGCAGCTTGGCCACGCGCAGGGCCAGCCGGTCGGCGCCGTCCTCGTCATCCCCTGCCATGGCGCAGACCAGCACCAGCAGGCCCGGACCGGTCTGCCCGACGACGGCGCCGTCCACCTCGACCGAGGCTTCCGTCACGCGTTGGACCAGGGCGCGCATCAGCCCAGCACGATCCCGGTGATGACCAGCAACAGCCCGATCATCGACAGCGCCAGGGCACCCATGTTGACCGCCAGCACGGGCCGCATCCGGTCGCGCAGCGCGGAGTCGTCCAGGCCCGCCCGGCGCGCCCGCGCCACTGCCAGGATGCACCAGATCAGCGCCGCAACCCCCCCCAGCGTCAGCACGGCGCCACCCCAGATCAACCCGTCAAAGACCGTCATCGGATCACCCCGCCAATATCAGTCCCGCGCCCTAGCGGCGATTGCGCCTCCCGGCAAGACCGCCTAACAGATGCCGCCAAGAACGGGCAGGATCAAGCGGAAGGACACCCCATGATGGACGATCAGGCATACAGCGTCGCGGCCGATGAGCTGCGCCAGTTCATCGAACAATTCGAGCAGCTGGAGGCGGAAAAGAAGGACATCACCGAACGCCAGAAGGAAGTGATGGGAGAGGCGAAGGCCCGTGGCTATGACACCAAGGTGATGAAAAAGATCGTTGCCCTGCGCAAGCGCGACCGCGACGACATCGCCGAGGAAGAAGCGATCCTGGAAATGTACAAGCAGGCCCTCGGCATGGGCTAAAGGCCACGCACGGCCTTTATTCCTTTGACTTTTGCCCCCGGTCTGTCTAGAAGCGCCCTTTCGGCTTCGGATTTCCGGGGCGGCGGGCTTGGGAGATGTCTGTCGCAAGGATCGCGGTGCCTTCACGGGTGTCCGCACCCCCATTCTGGCGAAGACATGACAAGCAACACAATAGCCGCGCCCTTGGCTGCGGCCCTGGCAGCCAAGGGCTATGCCAGCCTTACCTCGGTTCAGCAGGCGGTTCTGGAAAGCGATGCCGATGGCCGCGACCTGCTGGTGTCGGCCCAGACCGGGTCGGGCAAGACCGTGGCATTCGGACTGGCCATTGCGCCGCAACTGCTGGACGGCGACGCGCTGCCCGACGCCTCTGCGCCGCTGGGCCTGGCCATCGCGCCGACCCGAGAGCTTGCCTTGCAGGTCGCCGCGGAACTGTCCTGGCTTTACGCCGATGCGGGCGCCCGCATTGCCACCTGCGTCGGCGGCATGGATTACCGGGGCGAACGCCGTGCCTTGGAACGGGGCGCCCATATCGTCGTGGGCACCCCCGGCCGCCTGCGCGACCACATCGAACGCGGGTCGCTGGACCTGACCGCCCTGCGCGTCGCCGTTCTTGACGAGGCGGACGAGATGCTGGATCTGGGTTTCCGCGAGGATCTGGAATTCATCCTGCAGTCCGCGCCCGAGGAACGGCGCACGCTGATGTTTTCGGCCACCGTGCCGCCCGCGATCGAACAACTGGCCCGCACATTCCAGGACGATGCCCTGCGCATCATGGCCCAAGGCGAATCGCGCCAGCACGTCGATATCGAATACCGCGCCTTCACCGTTGCCGCACGCGACCGCGAGCCCGCGATCTTCAACCTCCTGCGCCTGCACGAGGCGCAAACCGCGATCATCTTCTGCAAGACGCGGGCCAACGTGAACCACCTTCTGGCCCGCATGGCCAATCGCGGCTTCAAGGCTGTCGCGCTGTCCGGGGAACTGAGCCAGCAGGAACGCACCCATGCCTTGCAGGCGTTGCGCGACGGGCGGGCGCAGGTCTGCGTGGCGACTGACGTGGCCGCGCGCGGCATCGACCTGCCGGGGCTGGAACTGGTGATCCATGCCGACCTGCCCACCAATTCGGACACGATGCTGCATCGGTCGGGCCGGACCGGCCGGGCAGGGGCCAAGGGCGTGTCGGCCCTGATCGTGACGCCCGCCGACCTGCGCAAGGCACAAATGCTGCTGAAGCGCGCACGCGTGGACGCCGAATGGGGACCGGCGCCGTCCGCCGACGAGGTTCGTGCGCAGGACGACACCCGGATGCTGGATCATCCTGCCCTGAAGGAAGGGGCCGAGGATGATGCCGCGATGGCCCAGATGCTGCTGGACCGCTTCGGTGCCCCCCGGCTGGCCCAGGCCTTTATCCATCTGTGGCGCGAAGGCCGCCCCGCGCCCGAGGAACTGACGGTGCTGCATCAAGGCAGCAATACCCCTGCCGCTGCACGCGAACGCCCGCCGTTCGGCGAATCCGTCTGGTTCTCGCTGTCGGTCGGACATACGGGCCGGGCCGAGGCCCGCTGGCTTCTGCCCAAGATCTGTGATGGCGGCGGCATCACCCGCGACGCTATCGGCGCCATCCGCGTGCGCGGGGACGAAAGCTTCGTCCAGATCGCCGTGGCGCAGGCAGGCCAGTTCGGCAAGACGATGGAGCTTGAGCCGGGCCTGACCATGCGCCGCCTGGATGGCGAACCCGATCTTGACCGCGCTCCCCGCGCGGCCGATCCGCGCCCCGCCCGCCGCAAGCCCGAGGGCGACTGGAAGAAGCCGCCCCAGGCCGAGGCGCCAGCCGATCCGGCAGTCAAGCCCCGCAAGGCCCGCTGGACCCCCGAGGATCGTGCTGCAAAGGGCGGCAAGCCACCGCGCGCGGCCGGATCCTTTGACAAGCCCGGCGGGTTCCGGTCGGGTGCATCCAAGCCCGGTGCAGCTAAGGATCGCGGCGCAAAATTCGCCGCCCCCAAGAAGGGCGGCAAGCCGCGCAAGGGCGACCACTGACGGCTGCGCGGCATCCCCGGCTTGGGGGTGCCTTCGCGCAACCTGCGGTAGAAGTTAACGAATAATGTTGACCTTGGGTCAAACAAGTCTCACGCTGGACCTCGTATTCCCGTTTTGGTGGAGTGTGTGATGATTAAGCGTGTTTTCCCCCCCGGCAAGGACTCGGGAACGGTTCCTCGCAACCCGCAGCCTGCGCATGTTCTTCAGAAAAAGGATTTCGTGGACCGTGTGGTCGCCGCCAGCGGGGCAAAGAAGGCCGACGCCCGCCCCATCATCGAGGCGACGCTGGCCCAGCTTGGCAAGGCCCTGTCTGCGGGCGAGACGCTGGCCGTCCCGCCCCTGGGCCGCGCCCGCGTGAACTTGGAGCGTGACCAGCGGGGTGGCGAAATCATCACCCTGCGCCTGCGCCGCCGCCCGTCCAGCATCCGGCAGTCCGTCCACCCCTCGGGCGAGTGAAATCGGCCGATTCGCCCTTGCGATCACCCTGTGCCCCTGCTAGATGCTGCGCCCACGGGTGATTAGCTCAGCGGTAGAGCGCTTCGTTCACATCGAAGATGTCAGCGGTTCAAATCCGTTATCACCCACCACCTTTTCCTTTTGCGCGTTCGTCAGATGATGAAAACCTTTGTCACGGACGCAGCGACCTTGTCCGTTGCACCGATGATGGACTGGACGGACCGGCATTGCCGCGTCTTTCACCGGCTCATGTCCCACCGGGCCTTGCTTTATACAGAAATGGTCACGGCACCCGCCATCGTTCATGGCGACCGGCCCCGGCTGCTGGATTACGACGCCGCCGAACATCCGGTGGCCCTTCAACTGGGTGGTTCGGATCCGGCGGAACTGGCGCAGGCCGCGCGGATCGCAGGCAACTGGGGCTATGACGAGATCAACCTGAACGTCGGCTGCCCCAGCGACCGGGTGCAATCGGGCTGCTTCGGCGCGGTCCTGATGAAGACGCCTGACCTGGTCGCCGATTGCGTGGCGCGGATGATGGACGTCAGCCCAGTCGAAGTTACGGTGAAATGCCGCATCGGCGTGGATGATCAGGTGCCCGATGATGTGCTGCCCGCCTTTCTGGACAGCGTGCGCGGGGCGGGCGTGCGGCGCATCGCAATCCACGCGCGCAAGGCTTGGCTGCAGGGGCTGAGCCCCAGGGAAAACCGCGACATTCCGCCGCTGGATTATTCCCTGGTCCACCGGATGAAGCAGGAATTCCCCGCCTTGCACCTGTCGGTCAACGGCGGGATCGGTAGCTTCGACGCAGTCCGCGATCACTTGCGGCTCATGGACGGGGTGATGGTGGGCCGCGCGGCCTATCACCAGCCTTGGAACATCCTGGGCGGGGCAGACGGTCTGTGGGGCGACACCCCTCCCTTCGACAAGCCTGAACAGGTCGCCCAGGCAATGCGCCCTTATATCGCCCGGCATCTGGCGGCAGGCGGGCGGCTGCATCAGGTCACGCGGCATATGCTGGGGCTGTTCCACGGGATGCCGGGGGCGCGGGGCTGGAAACGCACCTTGTCCGAAGGCGCCTCGAAGGGCGGGATCGAGGTTTATGACGCGGCCCTGCGCCAGGTCACGCAACTGGCAGCCTGATCTTCTTCACCAAAATATCCTGGGGTGAGGCCCCGGCACGGGGCCGAGGGGCAAAGCCCCTTACTCTGCCGCCTTTTCGGCCGCCTTCGCCTGATCCCACAGCCGGTCCATCTCGGCCAGGTCGCTATCCTCTGGGCGGCGTCCCTGGTCGGCCAAGGCCGCCTCGATGGCCTCGAACCTCCGGGTGAATTTCGAATTCGCCCGGCGCAGCGCCTGTTCCGGGTCGATCTTCAGATGCCGCGCCAGGTTCGCCATCACGAACAAAAGGTCGCCGAATTCTTCCTCGCGCGCGTCGGGGCCAAGGCTGTCGCGTGCTTCGACCAGCTCGGCGGTTTCCTCGGCGATCTTGTCCAGAACCTCGGCGGGACCGGGCCAGTCGAAGCCCACGCGGGCGGCACGGTTCTGCAGCTTCACGGCACGGGTCAGCGCGGGCAGGCCCATCGCCACGCCGTCAAGCGTGCCCGCTTCGGCCTTGCCTGCCCGTTCGATGGCCTTGATCGCTTCCCAGTCCTTGACCTGCTGTTCGGCGGACTTGTCGCGGTTCTCGGTGCCGAAGACATGGGGGTGGCGAAAGACCAGCTTGTCGGAAATTGCCGCCGCGCAGTCGGCGAAATCGAACATTCCGGCCTCGTCCGCCATCTGCGCGTGAAAGACCACCTGCAACAGCAGGTCGCCCAGTTCGCCCGGCAATTCGGTCCAGGCCTGCCGGTCAATGGCATCCGCGACCTCGTGCGCTTCCTCGATCGTGTAGGGCGCGATGGATGCGAAATCCTGTTCGACATCCCAGGGGCAGCCGGTTCGGGGGTCGCGCAATTGCGCCATGATGTCGATCAGGCGGGCGATCTCGGCGCTGGCGTCGCGGCGCGTGTCTTCGGTCATTGCGATTTCCCCTCGCTTCTGTCCTGATGGGCCATTGCCACAGCCAAGGTCGTTAGTCCACATGCCCGTCGTGAACCGCATTGCCGAATTTTCCGACGACATGATCCAGTGGCGGCGTCACCTGCACCAGCATCCCGAACTGGGCTTCGAATGCTATAAGACCGCCGCCTTCGTGGCCGAACGGTTGCGCGAGTTCGGGGTTGACGAAATCCACGACGGGATCGGCGAGTCCGGCCTTGTCGCCATTATCGAGGGACAGGGTCCGGGGCCGACCATCGGCCTGCGCGCGGACATGGACGCCCTGCCGATGGACGAGGCAACCGGCCTTGACTACGCCTCGACCGTTCCGGGGCGGATGCACGCCTGCGGCCATGACGGGCATACGACCATGCTGCTGGGCGCCGCGCGATACCTGGCTGAAACCCGCAATTTCGCGGGACGCGTCGCGCTGATCTTCCAACCGGCCGAGGAAAACGGCGGGGGCGGCCAGGCGATGGTCCAGGACGGGATGATGGACCGGTTTGCCATCACCAATGTCTTTGCGATGCACAACACCCCCGGCCTGCCCGTGGGCATGATGACCACCACGCCCGGACCGATCATGGCGGCGGTGGATACGTTCGAAATCCACGTCCAGGGCCGGGGCGGGCATGGCGCGATGCCGCATCTGACCGCCGACCCCGTCGTGGCCGCCGTGGCCGTGGTGAACGCGATCCAGACGATTTCCAGCCGCAACCATTACGCCCTGGACGACCTTGCCCTGTCGGTCACGCAAATCCACACGGGCAGCGCCGACAACATCGTTCCCGACGGCGCCTATGTCTGCGGCACGGTGCGGACCTTTGCGCCCCATGTGCGCGACATGGTGCGCCGCCGCATGGCGCAGATCTGCGACGGGCAGGGCGCGGCCTATGACGTGACGATCCGGCTGGATTACGTCGAAGGCTATCCGGCCACCGTCAACGACCCCGGCCAGACCGCCTTTGCCGTGGGGGTCGCCCAGGAAATCTTGGGACATGACAATGTCCTGGGCGATGGCGGGCGGGAAATGGGGGCCGAGGATTTCAGCTATATGCTGAACGAACGGCCCGGCTGCTATCTGTTCATCGGACAGGGCGACACGGCGGGCGTCCATCACCCGGCTTATGATTTCAACGACGAAATCTCTCCGGTCGGGGCAAGCTTCCTTGCGCGCCTTGTCGAGCGCGCGCAGCCCTTGTCGCGCTGACGTTCACGATCCTGTTCGTCGCGGGCCACGCGCCCGGCCTTCCTTGCCAAGCCCGGGCCGCGGCGATAGGTTGCGCGCCAATCCGGGCGGGTTCGACCGCCATGACAGCCGAAAGGATAGCCATGCTCGTATCCCCCGCCTATGCCCAGGCCGCCGCAGGCGGTGCAAGCCCCACCGCAGCCTTTGCGCAGTTCATCCCGCTGATCCTGATCTTTGCGATCATGTATTTCCTGATGATCCGCCCGCAGCAAAAGCGCGTCAAGCAGCACCGCGAAATGGTCGCGGCTGTGAAAAAGGGCGATCAGGTCGTCACCTCGGGCGGCATCATCGGCAAGGTCGCATCCGTCCGCGACGAGGAACTGGAGGTCGAGATCGCGACCGGCGTCCGCGTCCGCGTGGTGCGCAGCACGGTGTCCCAGGTCTTGAACAAGACCGAACCCGTCGCTGCGAACGCCTGACGCTTTTCGTATTACCATTCAAGGGCTTCGGCAAAGATGCTTCAGATCGACCGTTGGAAACGCATCCTGATCGTCGGGCTTTGCGTCCTGGGCATCGGCTTTGCCGTGCCAAACCTGTTCTATCAACGGGTCGAGTCCCATAACGACGCCCTGGCCGAGATCGAGCGCAACGGCGTCGAGACGCCCGAGCTTGCCGCCGCCCGCGATGCCTGGCCCGGCTGGCTGCCCAGTTCCGTCGTGGCGCTTGGCCTGGATCTGCGCGGCGGCGCCCATCTTCTGGGAGAGGTGCGCGTGGCCGAGGTTCACAAGGCGCGCATGGACGCGCTGTGGCCCGAACTGCGCCGCGCCCTGGCTGACGAACGCGCGACCCTGGGCGCAATCCGCCGCCTGCCGTCCCCCGAAGGCACCCTGAAGATCGAGGTCGAGAACGCCGATGGGATCGCCCGCGCCACCGAAATCGTGCGCGGCTTTTCCACGCCCGTCACCACCCTGACCGGCGCGGGCCAGCAAAGCTTGGCGATCCAGCAACAGGGCAACACGATCACCATCCAGTTGTCGGACGCCGAAAAGGCCGTGACCGACGACCGCACCGTCCAGCAAAGCGTCGAAATCATCCGGCGCCGCGTGGACGAGGTCGGCACACGCGAACCGACCATTGTCCGCCAGGGCGCCGACCGCATCCTGATCCAGGTGCCGGGCATCGGCTCGGCCGAGGAACTCAAGGCGCTGATCGGCACCACGGCCAAGCTGACCTTCAATTCGGTCGTCGCCACCGGCACCGATCCGCAGGCGCGGCCGGGCGTGGGCCAGGTCATCCTGCCCTCTGCCGATCAGGAAGGCATCTATTACACGCTGGAAGAAAGCCCCGTCGTAACCGGCGAGGAATTGACCAATGCGATGCCGGGAACGGATCCGAACGGCCAGCCCGCCGTTGATTTTACCTTCAACCCGACCGGCGCGCGCAAGTTCGGCGCCTATACGGCGGCCAATATCGGCCAGCCCTTTGCAATCGTCCTGGACAACCAGGTGATCTCGGCCCCGGTGATCCGGTCGGCCATTCCGGGCGGAACCGGCCAAATCTCGGGATCCATGGATTTCGAGGGCGCGAACCAGTTGGCCGTGCTGCTGCGTGCCGGCGCGCTGCCCGCGCAACTGGATTTCCTGGAAGAACGCACCATCGGCCCGGAACTGGGCCAGGACAGCATCGACGCGGGCCGCCTGTCGTCGGTCATCGCTACGGCGGCGGTGGTCGCCTATATGATCGCCAGCTATGGGCTGTTCGGGGCCTTTGCCTCGGTGTCAGTGGTCCTGAACGTGGTCCTGATCCTGTCGATTATGTCGATCATGGGAGCCACGCTGACCTTGCCGGGCATCGCCGGGATCGTACTGACGGTGGGCACGGCGGTGGATGCCAACGTCATCATCTATGAACGCATCCGTGAGGAATTGCGTGCGGGCAAACGCGTGGCCAAGGCCATCAGCGACGGCTTCGACGAGGCGATGAGCGCGATCATCGACGCGAACGTCACGTCCTTCATCGCGGCGGCAGTGATGTTCTTCCTGGGTTCTGGCCCGGTCAAGGGCTTTGCCGTGACGCTGACCATCGGGCTTGTCACCTCGGTCTTCACCGCCATCTTCCTGACGCGGCTGATGATCATCTGGTGGCTGGAATGGCGCAAGCCCAAAGAACTGATCCTGTAAGGGGACCGATATGGCATTCCGTCTGAAACTTGTCCCTGACAACACCAATATCAACTTCTTCCGCTGGCAATTTCTGACCTTCGGCGCGTCGATGGCAGCGATGGTGGCATCGGTCATCCTGATCTTCACGATGGGGCTGAACTTCGGCATCGACTTCAAGGGCGGCACCACCATCCGCACCGAAAGCCCCACCGCCTTCGAGGTTGGCGATTACCGCGAAGCCCTTGACGACCTGGGCTTCAGCGACCTTGCCATCACTGAGGTGTTCGATCCCAGCTTCGGCAGCGATCGCCATGTCGCCATGATCCGCATCGGCACCACGGACGAGACCGGCTCTGTCAGCCCCGAGCAGTTGAACCAGATCGAGGCTGCGCTGCACGAGGTCGATCCGCAGATTACCTTTGCATCCGTCGAATCTGTCGGTCCGAAGGTGTCGGGCGAATTGATAAAGACGGCCTTCTATGCGGTGGGGGCCGCCTGCCTGGGCATCATGGCCTATATCTGGCTGCGCTTCGAATGGCAGTTTTCGGTCGGGGCCGTCGTTTCGCTGATCCATGACGTGCTGCTGACGGTCGGGCTGTTCTCGCTGTTTCAGTTGAAGTTCGACCTGACGACCATTGCCGCGCTTCTGACGACCTTGGGCTTTTCCTGCAACGACACGGTCGTGGTCTTTGACCGGCTGCGGGAAAACTTGATGAAGTACAAGACGCGGCCTTTGATCGACCTGATGAACCAGACGACTAACGAAACGCTGTCGCGCACTATCATGACCGCCGTCACCACCGGTATCGCCCTGACCGCGATGCTGATCTTTGGCGGCGACGTGATCCGCGACTTTGTAATCGCCATGCTGTTCGGGGTGATCGTCGGCTGTTATTCCACGATCTATGTCGCAAAGAATATTGTGCTGTGGCTGGGCGTCAAGCGCGACTGGTCCAAGAAGGATCCGAAGCTGGCGGCGTCCCCGTTCGAAAACGCGGAACGTTCCTGATGAAGCTGACGCCCACCGATTTTGGCGGGGCGATGGCTGTGGACAGCTATGGCCCAGGCTTTTTCCGGGTTGGCAGGACGGTGTATCACGGTCCCGTTCTGGTTACGGCAACAAGCGCCGGGGCCTGGGGCGGACTGGATGATCGCACCGCGCTGATGGCCCTGGCGGGGCAGGTGGACGTCTTGTTCCTGGGCATGGGGGCGGATGTCGCCCATGCCCCCGCCGATCTGATCGCCGCCCTGCACAAGGCAGGGATTGCCGTCGAACCCATGGCCTCGCCCACTGCCGCGCGCTCCTATAATGTCACGCTGTCCGAGGGTCGGCGCGTCGCCTGCGCCTTGCTGCCCCTGTGACATTGCTGTCCGTCCATGACCTTGCCGTCTCGCGCGGGGGATTGCGGACAGTGGAAGGAGTGTCCTTTACCTTGGTCGCAGGGCAGGCGCTGATCCTGCGCGGGCCGAACGGCATCGGCAAGACGACGCTGCTGCGCACGGTCGCGGGCCTGCAGCCCCCGGTGACGGGCCGGATCGAGATGCCCGATGACGCTGTCGCCTATGCCGCCCATGCCGACGGCCTGAAAGGCGCGCTGACCGTGACCGAGAATCTGGTCTTTTGGGCGCAGGTCTTTGGCGGCGGCGATGTGATCGGCGCAATGGATGCCATGGACCTTGCCGCCCTGACCGACCGTCCTGCCGCGGCCCTGTCGGCAGGGCAGAAGCGGCGTCTGGGCCTTGCGCGCCTGCTGGTTTCACGCCGTCCGCTGTGGGTGCTGGACGAACCGACCGTGTCGCTGGATGCGGCATCCGTCGCGCGCTTTGCCGATGTGGTGCGTGCCCATCTGGATCAGGGCGGGGCGGCGCTGATCGCCACCCATATCGATCTGGGATTGGAAGCGCAGGTGCTGGACCTGACGCCGTACCGCGCGAAAGCTGACAGCGCCGCTCGTCCCGCGGGCTTCAACGAGGCTTTCGCATGATTGCCCTGCTGCGGCGCGACCTGTCGCTTGCGGTGCGCGCGGGGGGCGGGTTCGGCCTTGGCGTCGCCTTCTTCCTGATCCTTTGCACGCTTGTCCCCTTTGGCGTCGGCCCGGACACCAGCGCGCTGCAACCCATCGCGCCGGGCATCCTGTGGCTGGGTGCGCTGCTGGCCTGCCTTCTGTCTCTGGACCGCGTCTTCGCGCTGGATTACGAGGATGGCAGCCTGGACCTGCTGGCGACATCCCCCCTGCCGCTGGAAGGGGCGGTGGCGGTCAAGGCGCTTGCGCACTGGGTCACCACCGGGCTGCCGTTGATCCTGGCCGCGCCCCTGTTCGGCATCCTGCTGCACCTGCCCCCTGCCGCCATCCTGCCGCTGCTGGCGTCGCTGGCTCTGGGCACGCCCGCGCTGTCGATGCTGGGCGCTTTCGGGGCGGCCGTCACGGTGGGATTGCGGCGCGGGGGGCTACTTTTGTCGTTGCTGGTGCTGCCGCTTTATATCCCGACACTGATCTTCGGGACCGAGATGATCCGGCGCGGGCAAGAGGGCGGCGACATGGGACCGCCGCTGCTGTTTCTGGCGGGCATCACGGCGGGCGTGCTGGCCGTGATACCTTTTGCCGCAGCCGCCGCGCTGCGGGTCAATCTGCGGTGAACCGGCTTGAGCCGGAACGGCGCGGGCGCTAGGGGATTAGTCATGTCGATCTGGGAATACGCCAACCCCGTCAAGTTCATGCGCACCTCGGGCGCGATCCTGCCATGGGTTGTCGCAGGGGCTGCGGTCTGCACTGTCACGGGGCTGATCTGGGGCTTCCTCACGCCCGAGGATTTCCGCCAGGGATCGACAGTCAAGATCGTCTTCCTGCACGTTCCCGCCGCGATGATGGCGATCAACATCTGGGTCATGATGCTGGTGGCGTCGCTGATCTGGCTGATCCGCCGCCATCATGTCAGCGCGCTTGCCGCCAAGGCCTCAGCCCCCATCGGTGCGGTGATGACGCTGATCGGGCTGATCACCGGGGCGGTCTGGGGCCAGCCGATGTGGGGCACCTGGTGGGAATGGGATCCGCGGCTGACCAGTTTCCTGATCCTGCTCTTGTTCTATATCGGCTATATCGCGCTGTGGTCCGCCATCGACGATCCCGACAGCGCCGCCGACCTGACCGCCGTCCTGTGCCTGGTCGGGTCGGTCTTTGCCCTGTTGTCGCGCTATGCCGTGTTTTTCTGGAATCAGGGCCTGCACCAGGGTGCCAGCCTGTCTGTCCAGCCGGGCGAAAGGATGAGCGCGGTTTACCGATACCCGCTGTATCTGACGATGCTGGGCTTTGGCCTGCTGTTCCTGTCGCTGCTGCTGATCCGCACCCGCACCGAAATCCGCAAGCGTCGGCTGGCCGCGCTGCAAGCAAGGGAAATGCGCGCATGATCGAGTTGGGTAAATATGCGGGCGCGGTCATGGGTGCCTATGGCTTGTCGCTCGGCCTGCTGGGCGGGCTGATCTGGCATACGCTGGCCGCCAATGCCCGCGCGCGGCGCGCCTTGGAAAGGCAGGAAAACCGTGGCTAGGATTTCACCGCTTGTCGCCGTTCCGCCCTTGGCTTTCGCCGCTTTGGCCGGAATGTTCCTGTGGGGCATGGGGCGTGACGATCCTAACACGCTGCCCTCGGCCATGGTGGGGCGTCAGGCGCCCGCCGTTCCCCTGACGACGCTGCCCGGAAAGACCCAACTGACAGACGAGATGCTGCGCCAGCCGGGGGTAAAGCTTGTAAATTTCTGGGCCAGCTGGTGCCCGCCTTGCCGCGCCGAACATCCGACGCTGACCGATCTGGCCCGGCGGATGCCGGTCTATGGCGTCGATCTGCGCGACAACGATGCCAATGCCCTGGCCTTCTTGGATCAGGATGGCGATCCCTATGCCGCCATCTCCACCGACCCCAAGGGGCGGGCTGCCATCGACTGGGGCGTCACCGCCCCGCCGGAAACCTTTATTGTCGATGGGGACGGGACGATCCTTTACCGCTTTGCCGGTCCCCTGGTCCGAGAGGATTACACCGGACGCTTCCTGCCGGAACTGGAAAAAGCCCTGGCAGCCGAGGATTAGGCCCACCCCCGAAAGTGGGAGGGCACAAAGCGCCCTTACGGCCCGTCGTTCAGATAAGGCGTCGAAGCCGAGGCTGCCGTTTTTGCCGACTTCCGGGTCTTCTTCGGTGTCTTGCCTGCCATGGCCTCTGCTGCGCCCGGCTGGCTTTGGTTCTTCCGAGTACTCTTGCCTGCCTGCCCGCTGCTGCCGCTTTCCTGCCCGCTTCCCGGCTGAACGCCGCTGGATTGATCGCCTCCGCCAGTCTGGTCGCCTTCGCCCGTCTGGCTGTTCAATTCCTGTTCGGCCTGGGACCAATGATCGGCATCCCGGCCTTCGGGGCGGCCCTCGCTTTCCCAAATTTCATGGGCGCGTTGCTTGATCCGTTCCTGATGGTCGTGGTCCATGTCGTCCTCCTTGATTTTGGTTATGCCTGCGTCTGTGGGGCGCGCATAAAGGCCATGACTGTCTGCCAGGACACCGCCACCGTGCCGCTGACCAGTGTATCCTGCGCCACCCCTTCGGTCGAGGTGTCGATGCGCAGGGTCCAATCCCCCTTGGGCAGGGCGAATTCCGCATCCTCGCCCGCATTGACCAGGATCAGCAGGTCCGGCCCGTCGGGAAGGGCCTGGTGCAGGGCAAGGCAGCGCAGTTCGCCGTCCTGCCAGTCGCCGTCCTCCATCGCGCCGCCGCGTGGATGAAGCCATGTGATGGCCGGCTGACGGGCCTGGGCGTCATCGGGTGCCGCGCCAAAGCGGGATTGCGACAACGGCACCTCGCGCCGGAATGCGGCCAGGGCCTGCACGGCGGTCATGATATCCTGGTTCGCCTTGGGCCATTCCAGCCAGCTGATCGCATTGTCCTGGCAATAGGCGTTGTTGTTGCCGTCCTGGGTATTGCCGAAATCGTCGCCCGCCAGGATCATCGGCACCCCTTGGCTGAGCATCACCGTCGCCAGCATCGCGCGCACCCGCCGGATGCGTGCGGCGATTATGCCCGGTTCGTCCGTCGCGCCCTCGGCCCCCAGATTGTCGGACAGGTTGTGGTCGTGGCCGTCGCGGTTGTCTTCTCCATTCGCATCATTGTGCTTGTCGTTGAAGCTGACCGTGTCCCACAGGGTAAAGCCGTCATGGGCCGCGACGAAATTCACGCTGGATGTCGCGGGGCGGTGGCTGTGGTTGAACTGCACCGGCGATCCTGCCAGCCGTTCGGAAAAGGCAGGCAACAGCCCCGGATCGCGGCGCCAGAAGGCGCGGGTGTCGTCGCGGAACTTGTCGTTCCATTCGCGGAATGGCCAGCGGTATCCGCCGACCTGGTATCCGCCTTCGCCGATGTCCCAAGGTTCGGCGATCAGCTTGGCGCTGGACAGGATCGGATCCTGGCGGATGGCGTTGAAGAACGACCCGTCGCGTTCGAACCCTTGCAATTCACGCCCCAGGGTCGATGCCAGGTCGAAGCGGAAGCCATCGACGTGCATCGCCTCGACCCAGTAACGCAACGAATCCATGATCATGCGCAGGACCATTGGATGCGCGACGTTCAGGGTGTTGCCGGTGCCGGTGGTGTCGAAGCTGTGGCGGGGGTTGTCGGGCGACAGCAGGTAATAGGACGCGTTGTCGATGCCCCGGAACGACATCGTCTGGCCCAGTTCGTTGCCTTCGGCGGTGTGGTTGAAGACCACGTCCAGGATCACCTCGATCCCCGCCTTGTGCAGCCTGCGGATCGCCTCCTTCACCTCGCGGATCTGGCCGGATTTCAGATAAGGGGCGTGGGGCGCGAAGAACGACAGGGTGGAATAGCCCCAGTAATTCGACAAACCCTTTTCACCCAGGAAGCGGTCATTGGCAAAGGCGTGGATCGGCAGCAGTTCGATCGCGGTGACGCCGATCTTGTGCAGATGTTCGATCACCGCATCGCTGCCCAGGCCGCGAAAGGTGCCGCGATCTGGTTCGGGAACATCGGGGTGCAGTTGCGTCAGGCCCTTCACATGGGCTTCATAGATAAAGCTGCTTTGCCAGGGCGTGCGGATGGCGCGGTCAGTATCCCAGTCGAACTTGGCATCCACCACGACTGCCTTGGGCATGAAGGGCGCGCTGTCTCGGGTGTCGAAGCTCAGGTCATCCTCGCCCACCTGATAGCCGTGCAGCGCATCGTCCCATTCGATCTGCCCGCGCAATTCGCGGGCATAAGGGTCCAGAAGCAACTTGTTCCGGTTGAAGCGGTGGCCTTGTTCCGGCTCGTACGGACCATGGACGCGATAGCCGTACACCTGGCCCGGCCCTATGCCGGGAAGATAGCCGAACCAGATCCCGCCTTCCATGTCGGGCAATTCCAGGCGGTGCAGTTCCTGTTTGCCGGTGTCGTCGAACAGGCACAGTTCGACTTTGGTGGCATGGTCCGAAAACAGGGCGAAATTCGTCCCTTCGCCCAGGAACTCGGCGCCCAGGATGTCGGGACGTGTGACGGACAGATCAAAGGCGGGTGTGTCTTTCAAATCGCGCATTGCGTTCCCCCGGTCATGCGACATCTTGGGGCCGCAGCGCATGGCGCGCCCCGGCGGGCAGGGTCATCGGCACGCGGATCGCGTCCCGCCGGTCCAGCATCGCCTGGGTGATCAGAAGGGTGTCCTTGTCCCGGCGGAACCAGCGGGAATCCTCGTCTGGATCCTCGCCCGCGACCAGACCGGAAGGTACTTGGGTGCCAGGGGCCACAAGGCAGCCCGTCAACCGGGCCGAGCCTGGGACAAGCGCGCCCGGCATCGCCACGCTGCCCCGTCCCAGATACCATTCGGACAAGGTGGACATACGCGGCAACCGGGCAGGCTGCTGGCCCACGAAATCCAAATGGGACAGGCGCAAGGCATCCAGCGTGCCGACATCGCGCCAATAAACATGGCCCGACGGTCCCGCAGGCAGGCGATGGGCCGCGGCAATCCCCTGGGCCACCGCCACGGGAATGACATCGTGCCCGAAATCCATGGGCTTGATGTCGCCACTGAACAGGGCATCCCTCAGCCAGTCGGTCTTGAACACATAGACGCCCATGGACACCATGGCGCTATCCGGCTCGCCGGGGATGGCGGGGGGATGTGCGGGCTTTTCCAGGAAGGACAGGATGCGGCCGCCGTCATCGGCCTGCATCACGCCAAAGCCGCCGGCCTGATCCAGAGGAACGACGTCCACGGCCACCGTTACCGCCGCGCCTGATGCACGATGCGCCGCGATCAGCGGACCGTAGTCCATATCGTAAACGTGGTCGGCTGCCAGAACCAGAACCTGTTCCGAACCCCAGTCCGCGATCTGCTGCCAGTTGTGGCGCACCGCGTCGGCAGTTCCAAGATAGCAGTTGCCCCCGTCGCACAGCACCATGCCGCCTTGCGGAAAGTGGCCCTCCCACCGGGCGGGCAGATGGTCGTGCAGGGTGGCGGGCGCGTATTGGGTGGCGACCAGCATCCTGTCCAACCCCGACCGGACGATGTTCGCCATTGCGAAATCCACGATTCGGTTGCGGCCTGCGAAATGCACGGCAGGCTTGCTTTCGGCGGCGGTCAGTTCGTGCAGGCGGCTGCCTTGGCCGCCCGCCAGCAGGACGGTCGCAACCCCTTGATCCCAGGGGGTAATAATGGACGAACGGGAATGCGTTGCTGACACCGTACAAACCTTTGTTTTGGAAAATAAGCGCCCGAGGGGCAGCTTGCTTTCCAAACTGAAACAACGCGTGATTGTTCCGGCCGTTATCAAATGTTAGCAGGATTTTCGCTGCTTGGCACGGTGACGCTGACGCTTGTGCCATCGGCAAAGGCGCGGGCCAGGAACATGTCACCCGGCAAGGCGGCGTTGCCCGAAAACTCGGCAATCAGATGCCGGTCGCCCATGCTGCGGATCAGGCGCAGCCGGTCCCCGTCGATCTGCACCCGTGCATCCGCATCGCGAAGGAAATCCCCTTGTGTCCTGCGCAACGCCAGAAGCTGCCGGGTCCAATGCAGCTTGGCGTCCGTGTCAGCCCCCTGATCCTGCAGGGCGTCCCAATCTACCGCCAGGCGATTGTCGGGGTCGGTGAGGGCCAGCAAGCCTGCTTCGTCCCCCCGATAGATGTCGGGAAATCCCGGCATCAGCATCTGGAAGGCCAGTTGGGCAAAAGCCAAGGCCGTTCCCCGGTCCAGCAAGGCTTGCAGGGCAGGATCGAGGCGACGGGTCCACTGGTCCAGAAGGTCGCGTGCAAAGGCCTGGGCAGCAGCCTCGGCGGTGTCGTCGGGATTGGTCCAGAAACTGGTCAGCTTGGCTTCGCGCATCGCCTTTTCGATATGGCCGTCCAGCCTGTCGGCGGTCGATCCCGCCCGTCCATCCCAGATTGCTAGGGCCGATTGCAGGACATACCACCGCCAGCGGGGTTCGACCCGGCTGGCCGAGGGCAGGCTGTCCGCCGCATCGTACAGCGTCCGGAACGCCTGGGGCAGGTGGCTGATCGCGACCAGCCGCATCCGGGAATCGCCCGACCGTTTCGTGTCATGCGTGGACACCAGCGTCATGTCCGCCGGGCGCCGCGCGGACAGGAAGGCCGTGGCCTCCTCGATCGTGGCCGTCGGCTCGTCGGGTTCAGCACCGACTTCGTTCGCGGGCAGATAGCGAGTCCAGCGAAAGCCTGCCGTGTCTTCCTGCGCCTTGGCAAGCAGGGCGCCGGACACTTGCTGGAACCGGCGCACAAAGGCACGCGCGGCGTCGGACTGGGGATCCAGCATGACATCGGCCAGCAGATCCACGACCGTCCGGCTGCGCAGCCCTTGGGCCGCGTCCTCGGCCACGGCACGCAGCAGGTCGCGATCATCGGGGCGGGCCGTATCCGTGACATAGCTGCGATAGCGCGGCATGGACACGAGAAGGCCGGTCACCGCCTCTCGCAGGGATTCCGGGCCGGGTTCCGCCAGGGGGGATCCTTGCGCTGCCAGCGCGGCCATGTCGCCGAGCTGCCGCCGCTCGGCCGCCAGTTCATTGTCCAGCACGTCCAGCTTGGCTTGGCGCAGTTCATCGCGGAAGCCGGTTTCGATGCCGGTGGCCTGCCGCCAGGCGCGGTCCAGATCCTCGATCCCCGCAGGGTCGGTGAACAGCCGGGCGATCAGGCGTGCGGCCTCGTATCCGGTGGTGCCGACGGTCTGCCATTCAGGGGGCAGCGTCTCGTGTCCCACAAGGATCTTTTCCACCCAGACGGGCGTGCCGGGCAGTTCGTCATGCAGCCAGTCCAGATAGGTGGCAGGGTCGGCCAGCCCGTCGATGTGATCCACGCGCAGCCCTTGGACCAGGCCGTTGCGGACCAGATCGAAGATGAGGCTGTGGGTGTCGTCAAAGACCGCGCGATCCTCGACCCGCATCCCGATCAGGCTGGTGACGTTGAAAAACCGCCGATGGGTGATGCCGTCGCGTTCCAGTTCGAAATGAACCAGACGCCAGTGCTGGGCATCGTGCAAGGCGCGCAGATCGCCGGTGATCGGGCTGTCTTCGGCCAGGGGCAGGGACACGTCGCCGAAATGCCACATCCCGTCCGCCGCATGAAAGGCGCCGTCGTCCAGCATCTTTTCGAAGGGTTCCGGCAGGAAGGGCAGGACCAGCGGCCCCGCGTCCCAGTCGATGTCGAAATGGCGGGCATAGCGGCTGGCCGGACCGTGCTTCAGCACATCCAGCAGCCAGGGATTTTCCAGCGTGAACGCCGTGTGGTTGGGCACGATGTCCAGGATGATTTCCAGGCCTTGTTCGCGTGCGGCACGCGCCAGGGCATCGAACCCCTCGCGCCCGCCCAGGACGGGATCGACGCGCGTCGGGTCGATGATGTCATAGCCGTGGGTTGACCCCGATCCCGCCAGGAAGATCGGCGACAGATACAGGTGCGATATCCCCAGGCCGGCCAGATAGGGCAAAAGCTGCGTCACGCGGGCAAAATCCACGCCGTCGCGCATCTGGATCCGATAGGTTGCCGTAGGGATATGGGTCATGTGAACCTTGTGGTGATGGAAAGGGCAAAGGGATCGGTGCCGATCCGTCCCAGGGAAAACGCGGCCTCGTCCAAAGGTGGCAGGTCCGGTTCAGCCTGACCCAGGCTCAGCCGCAGATCCAGTGTTCCCTTTTGGAACTGCCAGGTCGCGGCCAGCGATGCCGCACCATACCGGACGACCTGCGCAGGCCTGCTGCGGCCGCTTGTCAGCAACGGCACCACATGGTCGCGGCGGAACGAAAGCGCACGGCGCGTCACGTCCAGCCAGTCGCGCGCCGTGGCGGTATCGTCCCAATCCAGCCGCGACCGGGCAAATGTGTCGGGCGCCAACGGATCGGGCACCCTGGCTCTCAGGCTGGCGATGCCTGCGAATTCGGCGGCCCGGCCCTCGCGCACGGCGCGGGCGAGATCGCCGGTAAAGTCGGCGAAGAACAGGAAAGGGGTGGTGGCGCCCCGTTCCTCGCCCATGAAGATCATGGGGATATAGGGCGCGGTCAACAGCAGGGCAAAGGCCACCTGCACACCCTGCGGATCGGCCAGCGACAACAGCCGTTCGCCCATGGCGCGGTTGCCCACCTGATCATGCGTCTGGGTTGAATTGACAAAGCCCGTGGGCGGCAGATGCCCGCAAGGCTCTCCTCGTGGTTCGTCGCGGCCGGGGCGGGGCTGGCCTTCCTCGATATGGCCGCGTGCCAAGGCCAGGCACAGGTCGCCCACGGGATCGTGCGAGAAGCTGGCGTAATAGCTGTCGGATTCGCCGGTAAGCTGGCAATGGATCGCATGATGGAAATCGTCGTTCCAGCTTGCGTCATAGCCGTTTTCGCGCAGCGAAGCCTCGTTTCGCTCGTCCTCGACGATCAGGTGGATGGGACGGGCGGGATCCACGGCGCGGGCACGCCGGGCGAACTCTGCCATGAAATCGGTTGCACCCGGCCCGGCGATCTGGTGGACCGCGTCCAGCCGCAGCCCGTCCAGCCGGTATTCGCCCAGCCAGTATTGCGCGCATTGGATCCAGTACTCCCGGACCGCGTGTTGCGAAAAGTCGATGGCGGCGCCCCAGGGGGTATGGCGGCCTTCGTCGAAAAAGGGCGGCGCGGCGTGATGCAGATAGGCGCCTTCCGGGCCGAAATGGTTCATCACCAGATCCAGGATCACCATCAGCCCCAGCGAATGCGCGTGATCGACAAAGCGGCGCAGATCGTTCGGGCTGCCATAGGCCGGATGCAGCGCATAGGGCAGCACCCCGTCATAGCCCCAACCACGTTCCCCCTGCCACTGGCCGATGGGCATCAGTTCGACCGCCGTGATCCCCAGGTCGGCCAATTCCGCCAGCTTGCCGGTTGCTGCAGGCAGCGTCCCTTCGGGCGTGAAGGTGCCAAGGTGCAGTTCATAGATCACGGCCTCGGCCCAGGGGCGGCCTGCCCAGGGGACTTGCCGGGCATCGTCGGATGGTTTCACCACGACCGATGGCGCATGGACATCGCCCGACTGCAACCGGCTGGCGGGATCGGGAATGTCCTTGCCGTCCACGCGCAGCAGATAGGTGTCACCCGACCGCGCGTTGGCCGTGGCCGACCAGAACCCGTCCGCCTGCCGTGTCATCGGACAAGGCTTGCCATTCAGGATCAGCGCGACCTGATCAGCCAGCGGCGCCCAGGTGCCCACCGTCCATCCCGCATCCGTCCAGTATCCCCCCCACATCTGCGCCATCACATCATCGGCTTGCCGCCGGTCACGGCAATCGTGGCGCCTGATACAAAGCTGGACATCGGCTCTGCCAGCATCACATAGGCCGAGGCGAGTTCGACCGGCTGGGCAGGACGCTTCATCGGATAATTCTCGCCGAATTTCGACACTTTCTCCGGCTCCATGCTGGCGGGGATCAGGGGCGTCCAGACGGGACCGGGGGCCACGACATTGGCGCGAATGCCGCGTTCGGCCAGCAGTTGCGCCAGACCCATGGTAAAGTTCTGGATCGCGCCCTTGGTCGTGGCATAGGCCAGCAGGTTCGGGCTGGGATCGTCGGAATTGATCGAGGCCGTGTTGATGATCGAACTGCCGGGTTGCATATGCGGGACTGCGGCCTTGGTCAGATAGAACATCGCGTCGATGTTGGTGGCAAAGGTATAACGCCATTCCTCGTCCGGGATGTCCTCGATCTTGTCGAAGGTGCGCTGGTGGGCGGCGTTGTTCACCAAGATGTCGATCCGCCCGAAACTTGCGACCGTGTCGGCGACGATCTTGCGGCAATGCGCGGCGTCCGAGATGTCACCGGGCAGGGCCAGGCATTCGCGCCCTGCATCGCGGACCAGTTGCGCGGTGGATTGTGCATCGTCGGTTTCGTCCAGATAGGACATCGCCACATCCGCGCCCTCGCGGGCAAAGGCGATCGCCACCGCCCGGCCGATGCCGCTGTCGCCGCCGGTGATCAGGGCCTTCATCCCTTCCAGCCGGCCCGCGCCGCGCCAGCTTTCTTCGCCATGGTCGGGCTTGGGGTCCATCTTCTGAAAGGTGCCGGGCAATTCCTGCTGCTGTTTGGGGAAGGGCGGCTTGGGATAATCGCGCATCGTGCGGCCTTTCTGATCTGAAGGATGCCGCCCGTTTCGGGCGGCCTGCCCCCTTTGAACCATCGGGGAACCATCGGGTTTCCACCTTGCTGTTTATCAGTCGAAATAACCGTCCGCCCGTTCGGGGAACAACTGCAGCCGCGCGGTCGTTGATTCCCGAACAACAGGAGCAATGACATGCGCAATTGCGACATTCTGATAGCAGCGGGCGGGTTCCTGCTGGCAGGGGGACTGATTACCAAGGCGATGGGCGGCGGCTCGGGGTCGCAGGGCCACCGCTATGTCCGCCCCGCGGGACGCCGCGAGATGTCGGCGCCGCCCCGTGACTGGGACCGCGTGGATGAGACGGCGGACGAATCCTTTCCCGCCAGCGATCCCCCCGGCACCTACTGAGGGCGCCATGGGACAGGACGCCAGGGCCATCGCCCACGCCAAGCTGATCGAGGCTTTGCCGAACCTGCTGACGCCGGATGCCCGCCGGTCGCTATGCGACTGGCTGGCCGAACGGCAGGTCTTGCATGACGGCCAGGAAGACCCCGGCGCCGTTATCGTGGAAGGGCTGGAAACCGAACTGGCCATTGCTGAGACATTTCGCCAGATCGCCGAGCGTCTGGACTGCCGCACGGACAGCTAGACCATCGCGGCGACCAACTGGTTCGTCGCGACCATCTCGATCTGCTGACCGAAGCGCTTGGCATACATCTCCATCGCGGCGTCATGGGTTTCGTCCGTGGACGAGCAGACGGCATCCGACACCACGATCACCCGGTATCCCAGATCGACGGCGCCGATGATGGCGGCCAGCAGGCAGACATCCGTCTCGCCGCCGGTCATGATCACCGTGTCGATCCGGTCCTGTTGCAGCATCTTGTGCAGCCGCCCGTCCATCCAGGGGGAATAGACCGGCTTGTCGAAGACCTGGGCCGTCGGCAGGTGGATTTCCAGTTCCGGCAGCAGCCGCAACCAGTCGGGATCCAGGTTCCGGCGCAGCATCTGCGGCCATTTTTCGTAATAGCGCCGCCAGCTTCCCGGCGCGTCGTCCAAGGTTTCGGGCGTGATGAAGCGGGTGAAGATCGTGCGCGCGGGAAACATCTCGACCAGGTGGCAGACATTGGGCAGCACCCGCCGGATCCATTCGACCTCCCATTCCGACCCCTTGTCGAACAGCCGCTGCATATCGATGCACAGATGCACGGCCCTGTCGCCCGGCGGGCCATATCTCAGGCCTTCGTTCACCTTGTCGGCGTCCTGCATGGTCATGTCGTCACCCGCTCTTGAATCCTGTTCCAGAACCGCGGGGCAGGCGGGAAGTTTCCGATTCCGCCCGCCGCCAAACATTTGTTCCATGAACGGTCAGTGCAGGTGCGACCGGCCCCGCATCCGATATTCCTGATCCAGCAGGTGCAGCAGCCATGGTCCGACCTCGGCCGAACCGTCCCTGACGGATCGTTCGGCCACGGCGCGCTGCAAGGTCGCCTCGACCAGGCGTTCGGCCGAGGAAGCATCGGGCATGACCCGGCGTGACTGCTGCATCATCTGGACCACAATGGTCTGGATGGCATCATCGTCCTCAGGGATCCCGACACGGCGTTGTCCCAGCAAATCATCCAGCAGGGGCGCCGCATGGCGATGGCGGGGATAGGTGCGGTGCCCCTTGAACCGGCGCGGAATGGCGCCTGGACCGGCGTCGGTCAGAAAGACAAAGGGCACGTCGCTGTGGCGCAGGGTATCAGCCACCCAGAAACAGCCTTCGGTCCGGGCCGCCACGTCCAGGATCGCGGCCTGCACGCTGCCCGCGATCTGGATTGCCTCGTGCACATCCGCGAAGGGGCCAACCACCACATGGCCGCACTCGCGGACCTCGGCAGTCAGCCTTTGGGCATGGATAAGATCATCCTCCATGACCATGACACGCAATGGTTCGACTGTCATTCGTCCCCCCTGACCGGCGTGACAGGACATCCGGTCCCATCACAGGTTTTCCGCGCCTTCCCCAAGGGAAGCCTAGCGTCAGGTTCGGGTAAATCCAGTCATATCAGACTTAAGGACTAATTGATCTTTAGCAGCCGTTGATTTGGGCAGGAATCTGCCGACCAGGCCAGGACAGGACAGCCGTTCGCCTGTCTTGTCCTGGCAATCTCGGTCACTGGACCTGGGCGATTTCCGCGTCCATGCGCTCGCGCGCCTTCTTGGACAGCTTCACGGTCTTGGCCGCCTCGAGGTTCGCGGGCGCGTCGCCCACCTGGATCAGGCCCACCATGCCCATCGCGAAATGCGGCGTGCATTTGACGCCGTACAATCCCGGCTCGGTCACGGTCAGCGAAAACTCCTCGTTGATCTTGCTTTTGAAGGTTTCCACGCCCTCGGGCAGGATGTCCTTGATGGCTTCGACGTTGTGGCTCTTGTCGGTGGGAATGAAATGGATCACGTCGCCGGGCTCGGCCTTCACGAAGGCGGGTTCGAACACCATCATCCCGGCCTCGCCCTTGTTGAGCATATGCACCTCGTGTTCGGCGGCAAAGGCCGTGCCCCCCAGGGCCAGCATCAGGGCGGGGGCGGCAAGCAGCAGGGACAGTTTCATCGTCATTCTCCGTAAGGACGCGGGCCAGGAGGCGGCCCGTTCGCCCAAGGACTTAGGGCTTCCATCCGGCCCCCACCTTGACCCAGCGCAAACTGCGGCGCGAAAACGCCGCGTCACCGGAATCATTTGTTCCATCTTTGTTTCCTTTTCCCGTTCGGTTAGGCTGGCCCGGCGGAAAGAAAGGACGCAAGGCCTAGATGGAGGAGCCAAGGGAACAGCCTGAACAAACGCCACCGGCCGTGATCCGCAAGATCATCCATGTGGACATGGACGCCTTTTATGCCTCTGTCGAGCAACGCGACGATCCCGGCCTGCGCGGCAAGCCGGTGGCCGTGGGCGGGTCTGCCGCGCGTGGCGTCGTCGCCGCCGCCAGCTACGAGGCGCGGGTTTTCGGGGTCCGGTCGGCCATGCCCTCGGTCACGGCGCGTCGCCGCTGTCCCGACCTGATCTTTGTCAAGCCGCGCTTCGATGTTTACCGCGCCGTATCGCAGCAGATCCGCGAGGTCTTTGCCGAACATACCGACCTGATAGAGCCCTTGTCCCTGGACGAGGCCTATCTGGACGTGACCGAAAACAAGCAGGGCATTCCCCTTGCCACAACCATCGCGCTGATGATCCGCGACAGGATCCGGGATGTGACGGGGCTGAACGCCTCTGCCGGGATTTCCTATAACAAGTTCCTGGCAAAGCTGGCCAGCGACCTGAACAAGCCCAATGGCCAGGCGGTCATCACGCCTGCGCGTGGGCCCGCCTTCGTGGCCGAACTGCCCGTCAAGAAATTCCATGGCATCGGTCCCGCCACGGCGGCCAAGATGGAACGGCTGGGCATCGTCACCGGTGCAGACCTGCGCACCAGGTCGCCCGATTTCCTGCGCCGTCATTTCGGCAAGTCGGGCGACTGGTATCACCGCATCGCGCGCGGCATCGACCACCGTCCGGTCGAACCCCACCGTGTCCGCAAATCCGTGGGCGCCGAGGATACCTTTTCCGCCGATATTCACGATTTCGACCTGGCCCGGCGCGAGATCACGCCGCTGGCCGAAAAGGTGTGGCGGGCTTGCGAAAACAAGCGGCTGACCGGGCGGACCGTCACACTGAAAGTAAAATACGCCGATTTCCAGCAGATCACCCGCAGCCGCACGCTGACCGGCCCGGTCCATGGCGCCGAGGATCTGGAAACCATCGCCATCGGCCTGTTGCAGCCTCTTTTCCCTGTCGCCAAGGGGGTGCGGTTGCTCGGCGTCACGCTGTCGTCGCTGGAAGACGACGAAGGGCAGGGACCGCAACTGACCCTTTGCCTGCCGGGCTTTGACTGACACCAGGGTCGGTCCTTGCCCGTTATTCCCGGCGGGGCATCATGAACGAGTCTGCTCGGCTGGACCCTCCCAAGAAATCTTGGATCTCCACAAACTGGCCCCGGGCCTGCGCGATATGACTGGAATGATGCCCCCTAGTAGCTGATCGCAGCAGTCCGCCGCAGATCGTCCGCCGGGGGTTTGCCGAAGCCGAAAAAGTCCAGATAGGCGGGAATCTGTTCGAACAGCATATCGGTGCCGACCTGATACCGGCAGCCGCGTTCGGCGGCGGCAGTCAGGAAAGGCGTCATCTCGGACTTCATCACCACCTCGCCCACGAAGGCCGCGGGGTCGATGCGGGTCACGTCCAGCGGCAGCGGATCCTCCGGGTTCATGCCCAGGGGCGATGCGTTGACGACCAGTTCGAACCCGGCGGCATCGCGGCTGCCCGTTTCCACCCGCAGGTCGGGATAGGCCGCGATCAACCGTCCGGCCAAGGCCTGCATCGCCTCCGGATTGGGGTCGAACAATGCCAGCCGCGAGACGCCCGCGCGGGCCAGCGACGCGGCGATGGCCGATCCGACCCCGCCCGCGCCAACCACAAGCGCGCCGATCCCGTCCAGCCGCTGACCCTTGGCCTGCACCCCCAGGACAAAACCTTCGCCGTCGAACATATCGGCCTCCAATGCGCCATCGACGCCCAGCCGCAGGGCATTCGCCGCTCCTGCGATCCGGGCCGTGACCGACACCCTGTCCGCCAGACCCAGGGTGGCTACCTTGTGGGGCATGGTGATCAGCGCGCCGTGGATGTTCGACAGCCGGAACACCAGCGGCAGGAAGGCTGCGTAATCCTCGGCCCGGCAGCCCATCGGCACCACCACGGCGTCGATGCCTTGGGCGTCGAACCAAGGGTTATAGATCATCGGCGATTTGAAGGTATCGGTGGGAAAGCCGATATGCGCGATCAGCCGGGTCGTGCCGCTTATCATTGTTGGTCCCTAATGGTGCAGGATTTCGCCCAGGAAGTTCCGTGCGCGTTCATGCCTGGGCGCGCGGAAGAATTCCTCGGGGGTGTTTTCTTCAAGGATCTCGCCCTCGGCCATGAAGATCACCCGGTCGGCGACCTGGCGGGCAAAGCCCATTTCATGCGTGACGCAGATCATCGTCATGCCGTCGCGGGCCAGGCTGACCATCGTGTCCAGAACCTCCTTGACCATCTCGGGGTCAAGCGCGCTGGTCGGTTCGTCGAACAGCATGGCGATGGGCTCCATGCAGAGCGCGCGGGCGATGGCGACGCGCTGCTGCTGGCCGCCGGAAAGCTGGGCTGGGTATTTTTGGGCCTGGTCGCCGATACGGACACGTTCGAGGTATTTTCGCGCGGTCGCCTCGGCCTCGGCCTTGCTGAAGCCGCGCAGGCGCATGGGGGCGAGGATGCAGTTTTCCAGAACCGTCATGTGCGGGAACAAGTTGAATTGCTGAAACACCATGCCGACCTCGCGGCGCACGGTGTCGATGGCCTTTTGCCCGTCGTCCAGCCTGGTGCCATCCACGACGATGGTGCCGGACTTGATCGCCTCAAGATGGTTGATGCATCGGATCAGCGTCGATTTTCCGGAACCGGACGGACCACACAGCACGATCTTTTCGCCCCGCCGGACGGTCAGGTTGACGTTCTTCAGGGCATGAAAGGCGCCATACCATTTTTCCACATTCTCCATGCGGATCAGATAGTCTTCTGTCATGATCTCCCTCCGCTGGGGATCACAGGGTCACGCGCGCGCCGATGGCAGCGGACGACTTGACGGCTTCGATGACACGCAGGGTTTCCAGCCCCTCGCGGCCTGACACCAGGGGCGGTTCCTGCCCCTTGATGACCCGGACGAACTGGCTGACCTGGCGGGCCAGCGGATCTTCGTCGGGAACCTGGGCGCGGCTGATGTCCAGGGGCGAATACCAGCTTCTCTCGCCCTGTGCCCGCCGCAGCGTCAGCGACGGCAGGGCCAGCGACCCATGCGTGCCGCCAATCAGGTAACAATCCTGGTCGGTCTGGGGATAGGCGGGGTTTTCCCCGCTGTTCGCCTCCCAGCTCCAGGCCGCGACGGTCGCGTCGCAGACGCTGGCGGGGGCCAGGACGCCGCTTGCGAATTCCAGCAGGATGACCGAGGTGTCCTCGACCGCATTGCCGCGCACCGCATTGGATTCACGCGCGGTCACGGCGATGACGTCGCCCAGCAGAAAGCGCAGGTTGTCGATGTCGTGGATCAGGTTCAGAAAGACCGGACCCGCGCCCTTTTCACGCCGCCATTCGACCTCGAAGTAGTCGTCGGGCTTATAGATCCAGAACATCGCATTGGCGACGACCGGCCTGCCGATGGCGCCGTCGTCGATGATCTGGCGCGCCCGCTGCATCAGCGGATTGTGGCGGCGGTGGTGCCCGGTCAAAAGGGGCACGCCCGCCGCCTCTGCCGCGGCCACCAGCCGTTCGCCGTCCGCCACGCTGTCGCACAGCGGCTTTTCGATCAGTGCGGGCAGACCTGCCGCAACGCAGTCCAGTCCGTTTCGCATGTGCATCTGGTTGGGCGTCGCCACGATCACCCCATCCGGTCGGCCCGCCGCCAAGGCATCCTCCAGCGACTGCATCCAGGGCGCGCCGAAATCCTCTGCCACGGCCTGCCCAACGGACGAGGGGTCGATGACGCAGGCAAGGTCCGCATCGGGCGATGCCGCGACGTGCATCGCGTGCCGCCTGCCGATCAGGCCCGCGCCCATCACCGCGATGCGGGGTGTCACGCGTCGGCCCCGGCCAGCGACACGATCCGGCGCAGGGCCAGCCTGTAACCCTCGGTCCCGCAGCCTGCGATCACGCCGTCGGCGCGCAGGCTGACATAGGAATGGTGGCGGAAGCTTTCGCGCTTGTGGACGTTCGAGATATGGACCTCGATCACGGGGCCGTCAAAGGCGTTCAGCGCGTCCAGGATCGCGACCGAGGTGTGGGTATAGGCGGCGGGGTTGATGACGATGCCCACCGCGTCCTCGCGCGCGGCATGGATCCAGTCGATGATCTGGCCTTCGGCGTTCGATTGCAGGAATCGGATTTCTACGCCCAGATCGGCTGCCAGTGCGGCGCAATCGCGTTCCACATCGGCCAGAGTCTCGGATCCATAGATATGCGGCTGGCGCTTGCCCAGCAGGTTCAGGTTCGGGCCGTTGAGGATATAGACGAGCTTTGGCATGGCATGACCTTGAGGCGCAGGGGATGCCCGGCGACGCGAACCGCCGGGCCAGGGGGGTTACTGGGCAATGGCGAAGGGCACGCCTTCCATTTCCGCGGGCAGTTGCGGCGGATCCATCTTCATCCAGGTGTTGTAGATGCCCTTGAATTCGTCCGTCGCCATGAATTCGGTCAGGAAGGCGTTCACGGTCTGGTTCCAGTCAGTCTCGCCCAGACGGGTGCCCACGCCGTTGTACAGCGCAGTCAGCGGCATCTTGTTTTCGAACTTGCCGGGGGCGCCGGCCTCGATCCGGGTGATATAGAACTGGTTGCCGCCCACGGCATCGACCTGTCCCGACATCAGCGCCTGGATGGTCGCGGCGTCGTCGTCAAAGCGCATGATGTTGGTGCCTTCGGGCGCCATGGCTGTCAGCGCGGTATCCTGGGCCGCCGAACGCGGCACGCCGATGCGGTAATCGGCCAGCGATTCCGGCGTGGACAGGTCGGCGTCCTTCGGACCCACGACCGACATCTGGTTCGCGGCATAGGGGACCGAGAACTGGATCGACTGGGCGCGTTCCGGGCTCATCGCCATGGTGGCGAACAGCACGTCCACCTTGTCGGTGGTCAGGGCGGGGATGCGGTTCGCGACGGCCAGTGGCAGGAACTCGGCCTCGACGCCCAGGTATTCGGCAAAGGCGCGGCCCATGGCGGCGTCGTATCCGTCGGCCTCGCCCGCCGAATTGATGCAGCCCCAGGGGCAGTTGTCGCCCTGGATGCCGATGCGGATGGTGCCGGACGCCTTGGCTTCCTCGACCGTGCGGGCATCGGCCTGGGTGCCGGCCATGGCGGCAAGCGCCAGGGCCGCAGCGGCGGCGATGCGGGTAAAATGCAGCATGGATATCCTCCCTGATATCTGGACCGGCTGGGGGTCCCTTTTGAACTTAGAACCTATTGTCGCGCCACAGTGAAGCTGACGCGGAAGGCGGCAGGGGCTTGTGGTTCATCGGCGGTCGCGGGCCATGCGGCGTTCCATGCGGCCGCCCCACAGCGACAAGGGCCAGCACAGCAGGAAATACAGCAGGCCCACGATGCCAAAGACGATCAGCGGCTTGAAGGTCTGGTTCGACACGATCTGGCCCGCGCGGGTCAGTTCGATAAAGCCCACGATGGCCGCCAGCGAGGTTCCCTTCAGCAGCTGCACCAGAAAGCCGATGGTGGCGGGCAGCGACAGCCGGAACGCCTGGGGCAGGATGATGTCGCGCATCAGGCTGCGATACTTGATGCCCAGGGCATGCGCGGCCTCGGACTGGCCCAGGGGGACGGCCTGGATGGCCCCGCGCCAGATCTCGCCCAGATAGGCAGAGGCATGGGCGGTCAGTGCAACCGCAACGGCACCCCAGGCGGGCGGATCCAACCCCAGCAGGGGCAGGCCGAAATAGAAGACGAACAATTGCATCAGCAGCGGCGTGCCCTGGAAAATGGCGATCCAGGCCATGGCGATGGTGCGCAGCCACCGCCTGCGGGACACTCGCGCCAAGGCCACGACCAGGCCAAAGCCGATGCCGCCCACAAAGCCAACGGCAGTCAGCGCCAGGGTCCATCCCAGACCGCGCAGCAGGAACAGCAGTTCGGGGGATCCGATGGTTGACATGGACGGCCCTTCTTCAGCGCGTGGGATAGGTGAAGGCGGCGCGGGAAATCACCGCGAACAGGCTCATCACGAACCAGGACAGCAGCAGATACAGGACCGTGATGGTGAAATAGACCTCGAAGCTGCGGAAGGTGTCGCCGTCGATGCGCTGCGCCACGCTGGTCAGTTCGTATGCGGAAATCGAGGTGGCGATGGACGTGGTCAGCGTCAGCAGGATGAACTGGCTGACCAGCGACGGGAACACGGCGCGCAGCGCGGGCTTCAGGATGATGCGGCGGAAAACCTCGGCCGGGCGCAGGCCCAAGGCCAGTCCCGCTTCGGTCTGGCCCCTGGGGATGCTTTCGACCCCGCCCCGGATGATCTCGATCGCATAGGCGCCGCCGTTCAGGCCCAGGGCGATGATGGCGGTGACGGTGGGGTTCAGGCGCACGCCCGCCAGCGGCAATGCGAAGAAGATGAAGAAGATCTGCACCAGAAACGGCGTGTTGCGGATCAGTTCGACAAAGGCGATCACCAGGGCCGATCCGATGCGGCTGCCTGACCGGCGGATCGCCACGCCCAAAACACCGATGATCAGCGCCAGGATCATGCCCGACAGGGCCAGGAACAGCGTGCCGCCCAGTCCCATCAGCAATTCGGGCCACCGCGCCCAGACGACGCCAAAATCCAGTGTCATGGTTCCCCTTCCCCAAGGTGCAGGGTGCTTCAGGCACAGTCGCCCGTGTGGGGAAACTGACCGGGGAAGGCCACTCCGTCAAATGCCAATGCCGCATTTTCTTGAGGTCGCATTGATTTGGCTGGCACGCGCGGGCATGGATCCAGGCTGGCGGTAACGCGGCTTTTGGCAGATCATGGCCACCACCTTCTGCGAAAGGACCGGCCCATGACCAATCCCTGCATCATCTGCGTGGCGATCACCGGATCGCTGCCCACCAAGGACAACAATCCGGCGGTGCCGATCACCATCGCCGAGCAGATCGAATCCACCCAGGAAGCGTTCGAGGCCGGAGCGACCATCGCCCACTGCCATGTCCGCGATGACCAGGGCAAGGCCACCAGCGACCCCGACCGCTTCGCGCGGCTGAAGGAAGGGCTGGAGCAGCACTGCCCCGGCATGATCGTGCAACTGTCCACCGGCGGGCGGTCCGGGGCAGGGCAGGCGCGGGGCGGAATGCTGCCCCTGCGGCCCGACATGGCGTCCTTGTCGGTGGGCTCGAACAACTTCCCGACCCGCGTTTACGAAAACCCGCCCGACCTGGTGGACTGGCTGGCATCCGAGATGCTGGCCCATGAGGTGAAGCCGGAAATCGAGGCCTTTGATCTGTCCCATATCCTCAAGGCGCATCAGATGTGGAAGGCGGGCCAGATCAAGGACCGGCCCTATGTCCAGTTCGTGATGGGCGTGAAGAACGCCATGCCTGCCGACCGCGAGGTGTTCGATTACTACATCCACACCGTCAAGCGCCTGTTCGGCGAGGACGCTCCCTGGTGCGCGGCTGGCATCGGGCCGAACCAGATCGTGCTGAACGAATGGGCCATCGGCGCGGGCGGCCATGCGCGCACGGGGCTGGAGGATAACGTGCGCCTGGATCGCGACCGGCTGGCGCCGTCGAACGCGGCCCTTGTGCGACGAGCGGTCGAGATCGCCGAAACGCACGCCCGGACCGTGGCGACATGGCAGCAGGCGCGGCAGATTCTGGGGCTGCGGATGCCGCAGGCGGCGTGAAGGAATGGGCAGGGGTCTGGTTGCAGGCTGGCAATGCAAGCGCTGCGTTGGAAGGCTGCGGCGGATCGACAGGGCTGACCTGATGCCACGGAGTGTGGGATTGCGGCGCATCCGCCGGCAGACCGGCCGTCTTGGTTGATCGGCAAGGAAACTTTTATGCAAACCGGTGATTGGCAAAGGGGGCGTTGCGTGTTTCCCTAAAGGGAAAGGGGGTGGCATGGCATCGTTGATGATCATCCTGCAACTGGGCGGCGCCGTGGCCTTGCTGCTGTTCGGCCTGAACCTGGTGCGCGACGGCGTGACCGAAGGGTTCGGGATCCGGTTGCGCATGGCGCTGGGGGTGGGTACCCGAACCGGGCCGGGGGCGTTCCTGGCCGGATTGGCGGCCACCCTGGGCCTGCAATCTTCGACCGCCACTGCCTTGCTGACCGCGTCCTTTGTCGATCGCGGCATGGTCCGCCCGCACATGGCACAGATCGTCCTGCTGGGCGCGAATGTCGGCACGGCGCTGACCGCCTGGGTGGTGTCGTCCGGCGCAGGGGCGCTGACACCGGCGTTGTTGTTGACGGGCTATGCCCTGTCCCGGCGGAAAGGGCCGGTGCTGGCGGGGACGGGGCGCGCGCTGATCGGGGTCGCGCTGATGCTGCTGGCGCTGTCGCTGCTGGATCACGCGGCGGCACCCTTGCGCGAATCCCCCCTGCTGGCGGCCTTCCTGCCGATGCTGGACCAGGCTTGGCCGGTGGCCCTGTTGCTGGCGGCAGGGCTGGCCTTTGCCTGTTCATCGTCCCTGGCTGCCGTGCTGCTGGTGCTGTCGCTGGGCCTGCCTGCGGGGCTGACCGTGGTCCTGGTCTTGGGCGCCAACCTGGGCGGTGCCGTGGTGCCGGTGATGCTGACCGCGGCCCTGGGCGCGCCCGCGCGGCGTGTTGCGGTGGGCAACCTGGTGATCCGCGCCATCGGCTGCCTGATCGCACTGCCCTTTGCGGGCTGGATCGGCCCCGCGCTGCACCGGGTGCCGCTGCCCTGGACCGGCCTTGCGGTCGAGGCGCATCTGGCCTTCAACCTGACCCTGGCCTTGCTGATCTGGCCCTTTGCCGGGCTGATCGCGCGGATGCTGGACCATCTTGTCGCGGGTGACGAACGCCACGCCGAACCCGGTCCCTTGTGGTTGGACGAGGCTGCGCTGGACACCCCCATCCTGGCCTTGACCGGCGCCGCCAGGGAAGTTCTGGCCATCGGCGATACGGTCGAACGGATGCTAGCCCAGACCCGGCTGGCCTTTCAGCAGAACGATCCCGCCCCCCTGGCCGAAGTGACGGAACTGGAACGCCGCGTCGATCGCCGCCAGCAAGAGGTCAAGACCTATCTTTCCCGCCTGGGCAGCCAGGCCACCGAAGGGGAACGCCGCCGCGCCATCACCATCCTGGATTACGTCATCAACCTGGAACACGTGGGCGACATCATCGACAAGGGCCTGGCATCCGAGGTGCGCAAGAAGATCGGACTGGGCCTGCGCTTTTCCGACGAAGGCTTTGACGAACTGGAGGCGATGTTCGTCATGACCCAGGAAAACCTGCGCATGGCGCAAACGGTCTTCATGACCCGCGACCGCGACATGGCGCGCCGGCTGATGGAACTGAAGGTCGAAATCCGCAACCTTGAACGCCAATCCGCGCAACGCCACCTGTTCCGCCTGCGCGAAGGGCTGGCCGCCAGCCGGGAAACATCGTCCCTGCACCTGGACATCCTGCGCGATCTGAAGCGCGTGAATGCCCATGTCGTCTCGGTCGCCCATCCCATCCTGGACGAGGACGGGCTGTTGTTCGAAAGCCGGTTGCGCAGCGGATGATCGCGGGAACGGGCTAATAATTGTGATTTCGTTTCAAAGCTTCGGGAACAGTCGCGGCGCGGCGTTGTTGTGATGGCAACGCCCCCCGCCATTCCAGGCATCGGGGGCGGCTAACCCCAAGGAGTTTTCCATGGCTGACCAAACGCTTGACACGCTGTTCCACGAAACCCTGAAGGACATCTACTACGCCGAGCGCAAGATCGCGACCTCGCTGCGCAAGATGGCGCGCGCCGCACAGAACCAGGAGCTGAAAGCCGCGTTCGAGATGCACGAACAAGAAACCCAGACCCAAATCGAGCGCCTGACCCAGGTCTTCGAACTGATCGGCAAGCGCCCGCGCGGCAAGACCTGCGACGCCATCGAAGGCATCATCTCCGAAGGCGAGGAGATTATGGACGAATTCAAGGGCAGCCCGGCGCATGACGCGGGCCTGCTGGCGGCGGCCCAGGCGGTCGAGCATTACGAGATCACCCGCTATGGCACCCTGAAATCCTGGGCACAGGCCTTGGGCATGGACGAGGCCGTGACGCTGCTGGACGAAACCCTGCAGGAAGAATCCGCAACCGACGAGAAACTGACCGCTTTGGCGGAATCCGTGATCAACGCTGCGGCCCAGACGGGCAAGGCGGCCTGATCCCTGAAAGGCCCGCGTTCTGAGCGCGGGCCTTTTCCCCATAACCTCATTCAAAGAAGACCTGCCACAGTCCGGTGCCGAAAAGCTCTGGTCTCGGCCTATTGCCGCCATCAAGTATATCCGCAAGGCGCAGCCTGACTTTGGCTAGAACGCCGCCTTGGTCATGTCGAACCAGTCGGTTTCCTGAACCGCCATCGCGCTTTGGCGCCAAGGCAGGGGGCGTTGGCGAATATCCGGGCCAGGCGGGGCGCCGCGCCTGGCGTCCAGCTCGGCGGCCAGCAGGTCGGTTGCAAGCGCCATCGTCGCATACCGCCGATCCGGCGTCCGGGCCTCGGCGATCAATGTCAGCGCATTGACCATTCCCCCTTCGGGCAAGGCCATGTCGCCCAGGATCGCCTGCGCGCGAGGGTCCGATGTCGCTGCTGCGGCGCTGCCCGGTCCGTCGCCGCGCAGATCGGGGGGCAGGGTGATAAAGGCGCCGGTCACGCGCAGCGCGGTTGCCAGCAATTGCGGATTTCGCATTCCCAGTTCGGCGGCCAGTTCCCGCATCAATCCCGGCGCATCGTAAAGCGCGGACAGGCCGATTCGGTCGATGATATCCTCTGCCTCGGCCACGAGGGCTTCAGGATCGGGTCCGCCGGGAGGGGTGGCGCCCCGGTGCAGGCGCAGCAGGCTGGCAATGGACCGCAGGCGTGCCATGTCGTTATGGGTCAGGGTGGCGACGCGATACGCCTCGGCGGCGGCGTGGCGGACGGCTTGACCGTCTTTCTGCGGGGCTTCCACAGGAACAGATCCAGCAGAAGGGGTGTCGGTCGGGGCAATCCTGCCGCCGCGCGCCTTGGTCCACAACCAAACGCCCCCCGATAGAACAAGAAACGCGGTCACCAGAAGCGAGGGCAACCGGTTTTCCTGCGGTGCTTGCACAGGGATGACTGTGTCGGGCGCTTGTGGGATCTCCGGCGGGGCAAGCGAATCCTCGGCAGGGGATGACGTTGCCGGAACGCGTATTGCGGATCGCCGAGCAATCCCGTCCGGCCGGGGCGGCGAGGTGGGCGGGGACATTGCCGCAGGTTCGCCGACGGCGTCGATCGCGGGTTTTTTGGTCGTGGACTGGATCGACAGAAAAGCGGCCATCAGCACGGCCAAGGCCACCGCCAGGCCCAGCAGCAGCTTGCCCGGCGCAGCACTCCGCCGCTTTGATGCCGCCCTGGAGTCTGGAGCGGACCCGCCAACAGGCACGGGCCTTGCGGTGTCCGGCGTGCCTCGATCCCCTTCGCGGACCAGGCTTTCTAGCAGGCGCAGGTTCACGACCAGAAGCCGGTCGCCTGCGGATTCCGCACTGACCAACCCGTCGTCGATGACCCGTAACGCGCTTGCCGGCTGGCCCAGCATGGTCAGCGCCTCCGCCTCGGTCAGGTAGAGGGGCGATCCGGGCAAGCGGGCGCCACGCTGGTTCAGGACCGACAGCGCCTGTTCGGGCAGGTCGTCTCGCATCAGGGCGCGAGCGGTCTGTTCGGCGCTTTGTTCCCATTGCTGCTGGTCTGCGGCATCCTGAAGATCAGGGCGCAGGTCCATGTGCAGGCGGGTCGCCAGATAGACTTGGGCGCGCGGCGGCAGTTCGTCCAGGGACCGGACGAGATAGGGCTGCACGCCGTCCTCCCACCGGACGTCGATATCGGCCGCATCGGCATCGCGCGCCAGCAGGTGATAGATTTCCTCGGCCCGGGCGACGGGACCGGTCTGGCCGCGGTAATGGGCGATGGCCGCATCGTCGATCCGGGCCGTCAGTTCCGGCTGGTCGGCGCGCAGATCGGCCAGGATCACGCGCCGCACGTCCTCCCGGTAGCGCAGGGCACCGGTGCCGGGTTCGGGGTCGGCCAGGGCGACCTCGGATGCGAACAGGTCGAACAGGCGGCCGGCCTCGGCATCGTCGGGGATCGTGACGCCGCAGGGTTTGGCCAGGACATGGCGCAGCACATCGGGCGTGATGCGGCGCAGGACCAGGCCGGGATAGGCCAGGCGCCGCACCTCGGGGTCGCGGATATGGCCCAGAACGCGCCCGTAAAGCTGTGCCTGGACCTTTTCCGTCCTGATCTGCCCGATCAGCCGCGCCAGATCCGCGTCGCGGTGAAAGGCATCCGCCCCCTCGGCCGCGAGGATCCGGCCCGCCAGATGGGTGGCCAGCGGATTGCCCTGCGCCACGGCGAAAATCCGGTCGGCCAGGTCGTCGGGCAGGGGACCGATGCCCGCCACCTTTTCCAGAACCGCCCGTGCCGCAACCGGATCCAGGGCGCCCAAGGTCAGGGTATGGCGCGGCGTCGACGTTTCGTCCACCCGCCCGGCGATGACCACGGAAAGGCGCGGGTTTCCCGACCGCAGGCTTTCGACCAGTTGCAGCAGGCGGTTGACGGCGCTTGGGCCGGTGGTCTGCGCTTCCTCGAAGGTGTCGATCACCAGCAGGACAGGGTGCTGGCCGGGGATCAGTGCCATGATCTCTCGGGCGATCTGGGTGACTGCGCTCCATTCGACCGTCCCGCCCGACACGGATTCGAACACCTCCATCGACCGGCTGCGCCGTTGCAGCGACGCGATATAGCCTCGCATCTCGTCCAGGCGGGGGTTCAGGTCGGGATGCTGGATGCGCAACTGGCGCCCGGCTTCCTGCAGCAAGGTGAAGGGATCGTCGATGACCAGTTGCGGGTCATCCAGGTTCAGCACCATCACGGTCGGCGGGTGGGGGCTTTTTTCCACCGCGTCCAGGATGAACTTGGCCAGGACCGTGGATTTCCCGACCCCTCCCGGTCCTTGCAGCATCAGCACGGAACCTTCGGGGGCCAGGTTCAGATGCGTGGCGATTTCGGCCAAGACATCCTCGCGCCCTGCGAAATGTTCACCCACAAGGCGGCGCAGGGGCGCCAGCAGGCGCGCGCGCGACATCCGCTCGTTGACCTCGTCGGCGCTGGGCAGGCCGTCCAGGATGCCTTCGACCCAACCGATCGCCTCGCCCAAGGCGGCAAGTTGGACCGGATCGCTGGATTCGATCAGCGCGCGCACGGCGTCCGGGTCTTGCAAGACCGCCTGGAACGCTGCCTGAGTGGGATGATCGGGGGCGGGGTTCAGCGCAAGCTGGTCCACCATCGCTTGCCGCGTGCCCAGCCGGGCAAGCGCCTGCCTGCGGATGCCCTGACGCAGCCGGCGGGCATGGCGGGATGCGCGGCTGGGGGTGGACGCGTCCAGCAGATCCACCATCGCGGGCGACAAGGGCGACAGGGTGCCAGAGAGCGCATTCAGGGTCAGCGGTTCGAAATGGGTCAGCACCGCCGCCGCCTCGATCCAGGGCAGGGCCGCATCCGCGGCAGGCGCGGGAACGGCGTCGAACGCCGTTTCCGACAGGGCCTGGCGCAGGTCCATCACACCCCGGCCTTGGCGGCAAGCGCTGCCTGCGCGATCTTCTGGATCCGCGTTGTCAGGGTCACGGCCCGCGCAATGGGATCGGCCACCTTGTCCCATCCGTCATAGCACAGCGTCAGGATCTCGTCGGTCGAGGTCATTCCGGGGGGCATGGCGAACTGCCTGACCAATTCCTCAAGGTAATCCTTGACGTGCGGCTTGTCGAAGGACTGGACCCCTTGTTCGAACACCCGGCCCGGCGGGGGTCCGGATATGACGCGGTCCCAAGCCAGCAGGAACAGGCGGATCCGGTCTGGCTGGCCCAGGCCCACGGTCTGGGCCAGGCCGTGCATCAGCATCAGCACGCTGTCGTCGATCTTCTGGGTGTCGAAGCCGTCGAAGACCAGCCACCAGTCATGCTGAAGATCCTGGCTTGCGGCGACAAGCCAGCGGACCATGCGCGTGACGGCGGTCGAATCCTGCGGGGCATCGGCCAGGGTTGGCGGGCTGCCCAGGCGCATCATCAGCGCCAGATCCTCGATCACGTCGCGGGCGGTCGTCGTCGCCTCGATGGAGGGCGACAGATAGACACGGGCGTTCATGCGGCGGCCCACATGGGCGATCAGATACTGGCTGTATGTCCTGCCGCTGGCAGGGGCGCCGGTGACCTGCAAGACCTTCGGCCCGTGGGGCTGGGTCATCGTCAGCAACGCGTGGCGCAACGGATGCTGGTTCACGAAGGGCGTCCCGTCCAGCAGCAGTTCCAGATGCGCTGGAACGTCCGTGGGCGCGCGCGTTCCGGCAAAGCCGTCGATCAGCGCGATCAGGTCGGGGTTGATCTTGTCGGCGGCGCGCAGCCCGTCCAGCAATTGCCCGATCCACCCTTCGGCATTAGCCGCCGTCACCAGCTGGAAATAATCGTCGTCCAGCGTCCCCCCCGTGACGATCCGGGCAAGCGAGGTATTCATCGGCGGCTGTCCCAGGATGATGTCCAGCTTTCCCGGGTTGGGGAACGCCGCCAGCAGCCCCTTGAACAGTTGCGTGGCCTCGGCATGGCTCAGCTTCATGGCGGCGCCTGCGTCCAGAAGGGATCGACCTTGCCTTGCAGCCAGCCGACGATGCGGTCCATCGGGATCGCCTGGTTGAACAGGGCGGTGCGGAAGTAATTCGGATCGCCCGCATGATGCAGCCCGACCAGGTCCAGCTTGCGGTTGAAGACGGGGGAACCCGACGATCCCCCTTCGGTCGCGACATCGTGGCGCCACCGCAACCCGCCGCCGTGCAGCCCGGTCAGCCGCCCGACGCCCAGTTTCAAGGGTGTGCCTTCGGGATGTTGCAGGATGAACAGGTCGTCACCCTGGCCTGCCTGCAGCGTGGGGTCTATGCCGATCCAGCCGCGCGGGCGATTGTCGGGGCCGTCGTCGCCCGCGCGGGGGGTGTCCCCGACCGGCCTGGACAGGCGGATCAGCGCAAAATCCAGGTTGTCGGGGGCAGGGGCGTCGCCTTCGTCCAGGCTTTCGTCCGAAGGGTCCGGCGGGCTTGCCTGGACCAGCCAGTCAGCCGCCACGGGCACCGCGACCCCTTCGCGGACCTGCACGCCCCCCGCATCGACCAGGTAATCGAACCGGCAGATCATCGGCGCACCCGCGGCCTGTCCGTCGATCACGTGCTGGTTGGTCATCACCAGGTCGGGACCGACCAGAAAGCCCGTGCCGATGGCGCGGGGCGGAGCGCCCTCAAGCTCGATCCGGCAGGTCTGGCCTTCCAGGGCGGAAAGGCGGCCCAGGAATTGGGTGATGTCGATGAAACTGCTGTTGTCGCGCACCAGCCGTTCCAGCCGGACCTTGGATGTTTCGGCAAGGATGGACGGCGTGCCGTTGGCTGCGGTAATGATGCGCGCCCCACTGGTAAGGCCATCGTCCAGCATCAGGTCGGCCAACTGGCTGTTGCCTGGAACGGCCTCGTGGGCGGCGCGGGCCAAGGCTTCCAGCCACCCTTGGGCCTCGACCTGGACCAGGATGTTCCAATATTCGACATCAATCGCGTCCTGCGGCGTCAATGTGTCGTAAAGGACGTCGAACCGCTGTCCCAGAAGCATGGCAAATTTCGACCGGGACGGAAATGCGGCCAGCAGAGCCTTGTGCAGTCGGGACCTGTTCACGTCGAACCACCCACATCACCCCCAGGCTTGCGCCTGGCCACCTGACTGAAATCTTAACGCGAATCGGCTTTTATGTCATCATTTCCGCATCAAGGGCGGTGGGTGGCGGCATGGGCGCGCGGTTGGACCTGGCACTGGCCGTTGCGGCGGGTCTGACGGCAGGTCCGCTGATGGCCCAGCCCCAACAGCCGGTTCCGGCCGCGCCAACCCCGCCCCCCGTCCTGCAACGCCTGGCCGAGGGGACCTTGCCCATTGTCCCATGCCCCGAGGATCCGGACCGGGGCTGCGTCGAGGTTTTGTTCAACGGCGACCAGCCCCCTGTCGCCTGCTGGACCCTGCCACCCTTCGCGGCGCAGGCCGTGCGGGTGGATACAGCGCCGGTGCAGCCCATTGCGAACAGCAGCACCCGGCGGATGACGATCCTGTTCCATCCCCTGCAAGAGGTGCCGCCCGCCACCCCCGCGACGCTGCATTTCGGCTTTGCGCGGCCCGGCGCGCCGTTGGTCTGCGACCAGGCCTTGGTGGTGCAGCGTCCAGCAAGCGTTTTGGCCCTGCCGGGGGATTTGGACCTTGGTGTCCTGCACGTGGACCTGTTCGGCCGGGTTTCGGGGACCACGCTGGTGCAGCCGGTCTTTCCCGCGCCCGGCCAATCCGCAATCGGTCCCCTGATGGTATCGTCGCAGACCAGCCTTTACGCGGGCGACCGCCGGGGCAGCGCGGTTCCCGTTCGGCTGGACCTGCCGGGCGGCGCCACTGTCACCGCCAGCCATTTTGCCGAACTGACCGCGACCCCTGGGACGGCGGGGGCCTTTCCCGCGCTTGGCGCGCTGTCGGGGCAAGCCTGGGTCACGGCGCCCCAACTGGTGCAGCCCGTTCCGCTGACGATCCGCGCGACAAGCCGGATCGGCTGGATGTCGGTCTTGGCGATGCTGGCCCTGGGCATTGCGATGGGCGCTTTGGTCCACCGCCATATCGTGCCGCGCCAGGCGCTTGCCCGCGCGCGGCTGGATGCGGAACGCGCCCTTGTCACGGCGGCGAGGCTGCGTGACGGGCAGCGCGACAAGCCCTTGGCCCAGGACTTGAACGAGTTGATAGACCGGCAACGCCAGCAGATCCGTTCCGCCCTTGACCAGACGGCCGTCGCGCAGGCCGTCGAGGGGTTGAACCAATCGCTAGGCGACCGGTTGCAGGCGGCCGATGCCCGCCGTCAAGCCTTGGCTGCGGCCATTGCCCCCCTCTTGGCGGCCCTTCGCGCCTTGCCTGCGGTATCCGAACTGCCGGTGCAACCGCTTGATGCCTGGGCCTCGGCCTTGGACAAGGCCCAGACCCTGATCGAGGCGGGAGAGATCGCCCGCCCCGAAGGCTTGATCGAAACCGAGGTGGCCCAGGCGGAACGCATCGCGCTGACCGCGTTGTCCGGTTTCGCGGACCGGGCCAGGGCGGCAATCCACGATCTGGGGGACTGGACGCGCGATCCCGCCCGGCAGGCCCTTGCCCCGCTGCAAGCCGCGGGCGCGGGGTTCCTGCTGCCCCCTGGCGTCACGCCCCTGACCCTCCTGACCACGATCCGCGACGCCCATCACGCCCTGCGCCAGGCTGCGGCAACCGGGCACCCTGCCATCGCCGCGCTGTTGCGCGCGCAGTCCAGGGGTGCGTCGAACTGCGGCTTTGCAAGTGCCGCCGACCGGACCGAGGCGATCCTGCGCGACCTGGACCGCACCCCTGTTGCGGCCCTGGAACAGCTTTCCGAACTGGTTCGGGATTACGGCAACCATGCGCAGACGGCCCGGCTGGCATCCTTCGAGGATCTGGCCGATGTCAAACCCTCGGGTGTCGAGGGCGGTGTGGTTCCGATCCCGCCTGTGGAACGCCGGATCGACCCGCCGGAACCGCCCGCACTGGTGATCGAGACAGATCCCGCCTTGCCCGTGGCCGGGCGCGACGTGACAATCCGCCTGGTGGATGTTCCTGCCGATCACGTTGTGCGCATCTGGACCCCGCATGGATCGGCGCGCGTTGCAGGCGGGAACGACCCCGCCCTGACCATCCGCCCACCCTATCCCGGCCTGATCCCGGTGGAAATCGTGGTGGCCGATGCCCAGGGCCATGCCCTGTCGCGTCAATCCACCACTCTGACTGTCCAGCCCGCCCCCGACCATGCCATTCCCGCCCTGACGACGGAACTGCGCAAGGCCGACCGCCTTGCCGTCGCGGCGGCGGCGGTGCTGGCGCTGCTGTCGGGGGCGGCGGTCTTTTCCGTCGTGCCGCTGACAAGCTGGTGGGGGTTGCTGGCGCCGCTGCTGTGGGGGTTCTTTGTCAACCTGAACCTGCCCGACGTGATCCAGGGGCTGCAAGCGCGCCGCGACGCGGTTTTCAAGACATTGAACATCGGCTAGATCGCGGGCATCGCCAGTCCCAGCCGGTCGCAATCGCCGCGCACCCAGTCCCGCAGGATCGCCAGCACCGCATCGTCGAACCGGGGCGCGGAATTGGCGGTGATATGCAGGTCGATGGGCGTGCCCGGCACCCCATAGGCATGAAGCCCCACCACAACCGGAGGACTGTCAGCCGTATCCTGCGCCCAGACCGGCGCGCCCGACTGGCCGCTGACCGTGTCGATGTCGTAAAATAGCCGCCTGGGCGTGACGGCCATGATGCGGTTGGCGTGGTGATACTGCGCCTTGGCCAGTTCCTTGTCGGTCGGATATCCCGAGACGTTGACCATCCGCCCCACCAGATCCGCATCAGCAAGCTGCCGGATCGGAAAGATTCCCGTCCGGTCCCCAAGCGGTTCTGACAGGTGGATCGCGGCGATGTCGTGGTCGGCGGCCTGTTCCTCGACCCAGACATTCAGCGTCGAGAAATGCTTGGCTTCCACCGTGCCGAATGGGAAGCTGTCGCCGGTCCGGCCCGCCGCGACCACGATGCGGTCTGCCCAGCCGTTGAAAAAGGCCGGGTAATGAACGCAATGTCCGGCGGTGATGATGGTCGCAGGTCCCGCCAGCCAGCCGGTGCCCTTGAAGGTGCCGCGCGCGCCGATCAGGTCAAGCTGGCAGATCCGTTTCCATGGATCGCCGCCCGCATCCGGCACCCGCTGGCGTTCGTCGTGACCGATCAAGGTTTCCAACCCGGTCACAGGGTTGGGCGCGCGGGGGCCGGGGCGGGGGGGCTGGAAGCCTGTCGCGGGGACCGGGCCAATGGCCGCAGCGGGCGCGACCTGTCCGGCCTCGACCGGCGCAGACGGTTCGGGCGCAGGGATAGGGGCATCGAAGGCCCGGTTGCTGACGCTGAACAGGTCCATGCCCATCAACGCCAGCCGACCCACGGTGATCCGGGCAAGGGGGCGGCCCCAATCCCGTTTGCGCGGCAAGTTTCGCGTGTGTCAAAGGCCTCTCTGTCACGGAGGCCGACTTGGATCTTGCCGTAGCCCGGCTGCAGTATCAGTGACAGCATCCTGCACACCCATGAACGGTCAGGTCCACAATGTGCGGTCCCCGACATGAGGAAAACTTTTTGAAACTCTGAAATATCTTCTATTTGATAACTTTAGATCGGAAAAAAGTAAACAATGCAGTTTGACGATCCATTTGGCATTTTCTTTTGCAATTCAAAAAACGCGCATTGTTCTGAAAACAGAATAAAGCGGCGTTTTGTTGTCTTGCCTCGACAGTAAATCCCTTAAAGGCTGACAAGTGCCTCCGCCCTTGGCTCGCAAGTTGGCCGGCCATCCTGTCGAACGAGCAGCCTTGGTCCGTGCCCCCGGCAGACCAGATCTCCGCTGCATATTTTCGATCCTGCACTTATCGCGCCGATGTGAATGGAACGCTTGGGGGCAAAGTTTGTTGTGTCTTCACCTGGTCGCCGGGACCACTTAGCCAAGGGGGAACAAATGCCCGACGATCCAAAGACCGATACCATTTCCCTGGTCGAGGAGCAGGTGTCAGTGACAAAGCAGGCGGTCCTGACCGGCCGTGTGCGCATCGCGACCCAGACCGAAACCATCGAACAGCGCCTTCCCGCCGAACTTTCCAGCGAGGAAATCAAGGTGGTGCGGGTGCCGGTCGATCGCCGGGTCGATGCCATGCCGCAGACGACCACCGAAGGCGACCTGACCATTATCCCCGTGGTCGAGGAACGGCTGGTCGTGACCCGCGAACTGTATCTTCGAGAGGAGGTCCACGTTCGCCGCATCAGACGGCAGGAGTCCGTCGAGATACCGGCGGAAACACGCCGGCAAACCGTTCGGATCGAGCGTCTTTCGCCAGACGGCGAAGCCCTTGATCCGATCCCATCCAACAGCAAGGACGATCACGATGACCTATGACAACGATTTTGGCACCACGGGCGGACGTATGGACACTGTCGGCGGAACGTCTCTGTCCGCAATGTTCGACAGCCATGACGATGCGCAGCGCGCGGTAGACAGGCTGGTGCAGGCGGGTATCCCCATGGCCCAGGTCAGGATGGTATCGGGCGGATCGGCCAGCACCACCACGACCTCGACCACCCGGACCGACGATGACAAGGGTTTCTGGGATAGCCTCAGCGATTTCTTCTTCCCGGATGAGGATCGCTATGCCTATGCCGAAGGGCTGTCGCGCGGCGGCTATCTCGTGACGGTCACCGGCCTGGGATCGGCGCAATACGATCAGGCCCTCGACATCCTGGATGACGAAGGCAGCGTTGACCTGGACGAGCGCACCGAAAGCTGGCGGTCGGAAGGCTGGGGCGGATACGAGACCAGCGACTATGCCACCTCGGCCACAGGGGGATCCCTGGCCGGCGGCGCGATGGGTGGTTCCATGGCTGGCGGCTCCCTGACCGGCACGCGCACCGGCGATCTGGACAGGCAGACGGAATACGGCGCGCAAGGCAGCCAGATGGGGATCCGGTCCGACGATGAAACGATCCCCGTGATCGAGGAACGCATCCGCATCGGCAAGCGCGACACCAGCCACGGCCGTGTGCGCGTCCGCGCCTACACCGTCGAGGAGCCGGTGAATGAAAGCGTCGATCTGCGCGAGGAACGCGTCGAGATCGAGCGCCGTCCCGTGGACCGCGCCGTCAGCGGCGCCGACGTTGCCTTCCAGGAACGCACCCTGGAGGCCGAGGAGTACCGCGAAGAAGCGGTGGTCCAGAAGGAAGCCCGCGTGGTCGAGGAAATCGGCCTGCGCAAGACCAGCGACACGCATACCGAAACGGTGTCCGACACCGTGCGCCGCACCGAGGTCGAGATCGAGGATGATCGCGATGGGTCGGGCACGATACGCCGCGATACCGACCGGGACGACCGGATCGTCTGAGAAACCTAAGGCGGCGCCCTTGTCGGGCGCCGCTTTCCTTTGCTCCGGTTACTTGCGCAGCCGCGCCCGGCGCAGGGCCGACAAGTCAGCGCTGCCGGTGCAGAAACAGGCCGTGCGCAACTGTTGCAGGACAATGGTCAACTGCCGTTCCAAGGCCTGCGGTCCGTCCAAGGCCGACGCCAGCACCGCACCTGCCAGCGACACCACATCCGCCCCCAGCCTGATCGCACGCGCCGCGTCCAGTCCTGTGACGATGCCGCCCGATCCGATGATCGTCGCCTCGGGCGCTGCCTGTCGTGCCCCCCGGATCGCGTCCGCCGTGGGGATCCCCCAGCCGGCAAAGCAGGCGGCGACCTGCGCAGCGGCTGGATCGGGCGCACGTGCGGCCTCGACCCGTGCCCAATCCGTTCCGCCCGCGCCGGCCACGTCAAAGACCATGATGCCTTCTGCCGTCAGCCGGGTCACAACGCTGGCGGATAAGCCCGCCCCGACTTCCTTGACCACGACAGGCACGGGCAGGGCGCGTGCAAGGGCGCCGATCTTGGCGGTCAGGCCGCGCCAGTCACGGTCGCCTTCGGGCTGGACCGCCTCTTGCAGGGGGTTGAGGTGCAGGATCAGGGCGGACGCGCCGATGGCCTCGATCGCCCGCAGGGCCTGGTCGCGGCTAAAGCCCCGGTTCAACTGGGCGGCACCGAAATTGGCCAGAATCGGGATGTCGGGGGCCAGGCGGCGCAGGCTGCCGTCCAGGCCCGCCGCCTCTCCTCCTTCGATCATCACGCGTTGCGATCCGACCGCCAGGGGCAGGCGAAACTGCTGGCATACCTGCGCCAGCGTGCGGTTGATCGCCCCCGCCCGGCGCGGTCCGCCGGTCATCGACCCGATCATCACGGGGGCGTCAATGGCGTGGCCCAGAAATTCGGTGGACAAATCGACCTCGTGCCACGAAACTTCGGGCAAGGCGATGTGTTCGAACAAGACCGTCTCCAGCCCGGTCGTTACCGTCGCGCCTGCCTGCCCCGCAAGCACGACATCCAGATGTTGTTCCTTTCGAGAGGTGAGTGTGAGTCCGCAATCATTGTCTGTCTCAAGCGACGGATCGGGGTGGGTCATGCCTGTCAGCCCTTGTCGTTTCGCGTTGTCCCTGTTCGAACAGCGCAAGAATTGAAGGACAGTCTCATGCACCAGCAGGCAATAGACAAGCTGAACGCGGCGCCAACCCATCCCGACGCGCAGGCTGGCTTTGTCCGCCGGCTTGACGGTCGCATCGCCTATCATCTGTCGCAACTATCCCCCGCCCCGGCCCGCCTGATCGAAGCCGCGCGCGATGCCATGGGCAGCGGCAAGCGGCTGCGCCCTTATCTGCTGCATCTGGTGGCGGGCGATGCCGCCAATGGCGATGCGGTGCTGGACATGGCCGTCGCCCTGGAAATGGTGCATACCGCGTCTCTGATCATTGACGACCTGCCGTCCATGGATAATGCCATGCTGCGGCGCGGACGCCCCACCACCCACGCCCGGTTCGGCGAGGCCACGGCCATCCTGACCGCCATCGGCCTGCTGAACCACGCCATCTCCATCGCCAACGGGCTGGCGGGTCTGGGGGACGGTCAGCGGGGCGCCCTGGTCGCGATCCTGTCGGGCGTCATGGGCTGGCAAGGGTTGGTCGCAGGACAGGAACTGGATCTGAACGGTTTTTCCGATGCGGATCAGGCGGAGGGCGCCCTTGATCGGGTCACCCGCATCAATGCGCTGAAGACCGGGGCGTTGCTGTGTGCGGCGGTCGAGGTCGGCGCGATCCTAGGCGGGCGCACGGATGATGAACGCAGCCTGCTGCGCCGCTTTGGCGAGGATCTGGGACAGGCCTTCCAGATCGCCGACGACCTGGTGGATATGCTGTCCGACAGCGCCGCGATGGGCAAGGATTGCCAGCAGGACATCGGCAAGGAAACCTATCTGGCCGTCTTTGGAACCGAGGAGGCGCTGCGCCGTTGCCGCGCGCTTCTGGCATCCGCCGATGACGCACTGGTGGGCGCTGGCCTGTCGCCCGATCCGTTCCGCTGCATGATCGACGCGATCTTTACCCCCATGCTGGACCGCGTTCCCGCGTTCCACGCCCAGGCGGGCGCCGCACGATAACCTGGCTTGGTATCTTGCTGATCGTCATGGCTATCGTCGCCACAATGGCAAGGCGGCTGCGTCGGTTTCGACTTCATCTGTGCCACGCTGGTCACGCAGACGGACCGCAGCAACACCACCCGGCTAAGGCCGAAGATAGAGACCGTCGCGGCTGACGATCCTGGCGCGGCGGCGCGGTGCCAGGATCGTCGATCCCACGGCGCGGGCAGCCAGGCGCAGCTTTTCGGCTTTTGTCGTGGAAAGCCGTCCATTCCAGGCATCCGGTCCCGTCGCGCGCAGCTTGACGCCGATCTGGCGATAGATGTTGCGCGCGGCCGTGATCGCAAGCGCCGGGCGGCGGGGCAGGGCATTGATGCCGATATCCGCGCTGCGATAATAGATTTCGGCGTCGTCCAGCAGGCGCAGGGCGATGCGGTGCAAGGCAGGACGTTGGCTCATGTCGTCGGGATGGATGGCCTCGATCCCTTCGGCCCGCAGCAGATCGCGCGGCAGATAGGTCCGCCCGATGCGCGCATCGTCGATCACGTCGCGGGCGATGTTGGTCAGTTGGAAGGCAAGGCCCAAGTCGCTGGCGCGGTCCAAGACCGCCTCGTCCCGGACGCCCATGATCCGGGCCATCATCACGCCCACGACGCCCGCTACGCGATAGCAGTATTCCAGCAGATCACCCATGGTGTGGTAGATGCGCCCCTCCACATCCATGGCGAAACCGTCCAGCAATTCCTCGACGTGCCTGTGCGGGATGCCCCGCGCCGCCACCACGCGCGCCAGCCCGGCATAAACCGGGGCGGCCGCATCGCCCCGCAAGGCGCGGTGCGTCAGGTCGCGCAGTTCGGCCAGCCGCGCGGCAGGGTCGCCCACGGCCCCCGTGGCAAAGCCCGCGTCCTGCCCGTCGATCACATCATCCGCGTGACGGCACCAGGCATAGAGCATCACGCAATCCTCGTGCATCCCCTGGGGCAGAAAGCGCGAGGCCATGGCGAAGCTTTTCGACCCGACGGCGATGGATTGCCGGGCCTGGTCCAGGGTCCCGTCGGTCATGCAGGTTCCCCGATCATCAGGGATGCGGTCGCCTCGGCCGATCCGACCACACCGGGGATGCCCGCGCCGGGATGGGTGCCTGCGCCCACGATATACAGGTTTTCCAGCCGTTCGTCGCGGTTGTGGGGGCGGAACCACGCGCTTTGGGTCAGGATCGGCTCGATGGAGAAGGCCGATCCCAGATGGGCGTTCAACTCGGTCTTGAAATCCAGCGGCGTGAAATGCCGCACCGTCATCAGGTCGCGCCGCAGGTTGGGGATATAGCGTTCTTCCAGGTAATCGAGGATCCGGTCGCGATAGGCTTCGGCCGCTTTGTCCCAGTCCATGTCAACCGTTCCCAAGTGCGGGACCGGCGCCAGCACGTAATAGGCGCTGCACCCTTCGGGTGCGAGATCGGGGTCCGTCACCGACGGCGCGTGCAGATACAGCGAAAAGTCTTCCGCCAGGTCCTTGCCCCCGAAGATCTGGCCGATCAGTTCGCGGTATCGCGGGCCGAACAGGACCATGTGGTGGCGCAGGTCTGGCCGCAGTCCGCGCAGGCCGAAATAGATCACGAACAGCGACATCGAATGGCGTTTCGCCGCCAGCTTGTCGCCCTTGGGGTCATTCAGCAGGTTGCGATAGGTGTGAACCACGTCGGCATTGCTGGCGATCATGTCGAACGGATGGCGCGCGCCCATGGCGTGGACGGCGGTGGCGCGGTTGCCTTCGGTCTCGATCCGGTCCACGGGGGCGTTCAGGTGGATCGTCCCGCCCAGCTCCTGGAACAGTTGCACCATGCCCGCGACCAGGGCACCGGTCCCGCCCTTGGCGAACCAGACGCCGCCCTGCCGTTCAAGCGCATGGATCAGCGCATAGATGGACGAGGTCGAGAACGGGTTTCCCCCCACCAGCAGCGTGTGAAAGCTGAAGGCCTGGCGCAGGTGTTCGTCCTTGATGCTGCGTGCCACCATCGAATGCACGGACCGCCAGGCTTGCAATCGCGCCAGTTGCGGGGCGGCCCGGATCATGTCGCTGAAATGCAGGAAGGGGACCGATCCCAGCTTTTCATACCCTTCGCGGTACACATCGCGCGAATAGGCGAGGAAGCGGCGATAGCCTTCGACATCGGGCGGGTTGATCGCGCGGATCTGGGCCTCGATCGCGTCCTGGTCGTCGGCATAATCGAAGACGGTCCCGTCTTCCCAGCAGAGGCGATAGAAGGGATCCACCGGCAGCAGGGTCACATGGCCGGCAATGTCGCGCCCCGACAGGCGCCACAGTTTCTTCAGGCATTCCGGGTCGGTGATGACTGTGGGGCCTGCGTCAAAGGTAAAGCCCGCGTCGTGATAAACATAGGCCCGTCCGCCCGGCTTGTCGCGTTTCTCGAAAACCGTTGTCGCAATGCCTGCGCTTTGCAGCCGGATCGCAAGCGCAAGGCCGCCCAGGCCCGCGCCAATGACGGCGGCGGTCTTGCCGTTGTCTTGTTTCATGCAGGGTTCACCTTGAAGGATTCGGGCAGGCAGCGCAGGGCGCGCCTGACGGGGACGGGCGGTCGGCCCGTCAGGATGCGGGCCTTGTCGGCCAGCGTGCTTTGGCCGGCATAGAACCGTTCGATCAACGGTTCAGGCAGCAGATAGAAACGGTCCATCACGCGGCGGCGTTCGTCTGGGGCTGCGGCCTCGAACAGCATCCGCGACAAAAGGCGGTAAAAGCCCTGCGCCTTGGCGTCGGCCAGCGAATCGCGGCGCAGGGCACGGGCCAGGGCTAGCGGACCTTGCCGCCAGTGCCGGGCGATCAGGTCGGCGCCGCGCACCGCATGGGGCAGGCTATAGCCCGTCAACGGGTGAAACCGCATCGCGCGCAGCCCGATGGTGGGAACGTCGCGCGGCACGCTGCGCCAGAAGGCATCTGCGTCAAAGCGCAGGGCGATGGGCAGGACGCCGATTTCCTCGCGGATCACCCCGGCAATCTGCCAGCCCTGGCTTGCGACGTAATCGGCAATGCCCGCGCGCTGATCGTCAGCCGACAGGGCCGCGCCGTCGGAATAATAGGTCGCCTCGACCAGCAGGCGGGTGTCGTCGAAGGGCAGCAGGTAAAAGAAACGGTAGCCGTCCATTTGCGGAACGGTCGCGTCCATGATGACGGGCCGGGTCAGACCATGGGGGGCGGTCAGGCGCAGTTCCTGACCCAGGAATTTCTGAGACCGTACCTGGATCGCGGGATGGGGTGCAAAGCCATGCGCGTCGATGGCCAGTTCCGCCCCGATGCGCGTCCCGTCCGCCAGTGTCACGCCCCCTGCATCGATGGACGCCACGCGGGCCGTCAGCCGGGTCACCCCCGGCACGTCCGCCAAGGCCGCCCCCAGGCTGTCCGCGTCTAGGCAGGCATAACCTGAGCGCAGCGTGCGGGTCCGGCCCGGAAAGCGGACATCCTGCCCGTCCCATGCCCGGCGGATCGCCGGGGCCAGCCAGGCGCGTTGGGCGGCGTCGATGTCGCCGGAATGAAACGACCAGGTATGCCCGGCCAGCGGATCCGCCCGCTGGTCGATCAGCAGGACGCGCGCCGCAGGGGCCAGCCGCAGCGCCGCAAGCGACGCCGCAAGGCCTCCGCCGGCAATCACGATCTGGGCTGTCTGTTCTGTCATAACCCCTGGATCTCGCGGTCCCTTGTCATGGCGGGCGTTGCCTTTACTGTGGCAACGATGACAGATGAAAACCGTTCCGCCCCGCCGCTTTCTTCCAAACGATCTGCCAGCCTGATGCTGGATGCAAGCGAATTGCCGCGCCGGCGCGGATGGGGGCGGCAGGCCATGGCTTTGATCGGGCTGGCGCTGGCCGCCAAGCTGGCGATGCTGACGATCCTGGACCGCCCGCTGGGTTGCGATTGCGGCCGGATATGGGGGATGCCGGACCAGGCGGGGCTGAATTCGCGGACCCTGCTGGATCCCTATAGCCTGTTGCACCTGGCCTTTGGCGCGGTGCTGTTCAAGCTGGTGCGGTGGAAGCGCCCGGACTGGCCCTTGTGGACCCTGCTGGCCGCCGTGATCGTCAGCAGCACCATCTGGGAAGTGGCCGAGAACCTGCCCCTGTCCATTGGTCTGTTCGGATACTCGTCCGGCGATCCGCTGGCCTATCACGGCGACAGCATCGTCAATTCCTTCAGCGACACGGCTGCCGCGACGTTGGGCGCAGTCCTGGCGCTGCCCCTGGCGGGATGGGTGGTGGCCGTGGGTGGCGCGGCGGTGGAACTGGGCCTGTCGCTGTGGATCGGCGACAGTTATCTGATCACGTTGTTGCGCGCCCTGGGGTTCTGAGCATCGCCTCTATCCGGTCGATGGCGCCTGGCGCCCCTTCCCAGCCTCCGGCTTGCGCCGCAAAGCCCCGCGCCCTGTCGCGATAACGGGCATCGGCCAGCAGGGTCCGCACGCTGTCCACGATTCGCGCCGTGCCGCGTTGCCAGGGCTGCAACCGCAGGCCCGCGCCGCACCGGGCGATGCGCGCCGCCACGCCCGGCTGGTCATGGGTCAGGGGCAGCGCCAGCATCGGCACGCCTGCCGCCAGGCATTCAAGCGCGGTGTTCAGGCCAGCATGGGTCACGCACAGGTCCGCGCGCGCCAGAACCGCCTGTTGCGGGACAAAGGCGCGCACCCAGTCGGCCGGGATCGCGCGGGCCTGATGGGCGGTCAGTGACCCTGCATGGGATACCAGCACCTGTGCGCCAGCTTGTTGGCAGGCCCGCGCAATCCGCGCCAGAAGGCCTGCGCGATGTCCCTGCAACGTCCCAAGCGAAGCATAGATAAAGGGCCGCCCAGAATCAGGAAGGATGTCGGCGGGAAAGTTCCCCGCTTCCTGGTCCCGCCGGAACGGGCCGACCTGGGCGATATGGCCGCCATTCGCGGGGCGGGGATAGTCGAATCCCGGCACCATCTGCGACACGGCCAGATCGGGCGACAGGCAATCCTGCAGGCGCTGCAGGTCGCCCAGGCCCCAGGCCCGCGCCCAGTGCCGGATCACGCGGGATTGCGGCGTCATCAGCAGGTCGGCCACGCGCTCGCCCCCCGCGTTGCGGCGCAGGCCCGCTGCCGTGGGATCATGGGGCCAACCCAGGAAAGGCAGGGGAATGCCCGGTTCGGGATCCATCGGCACCGCGCAGGCCACCGATACCAGCGGCACCCCAAGCGCGCGCGCCAGCAGGCCGGAAGCAGGCTCCATCTGGTCACCCAGGATCAGGTCCGGGGACAAGCCGCGCAGCACGGCCAGGCCATCGCGGCACAGCCGGTCGGTGCGGCGCGCGCCTGCCACGATCTCGGCCAGCAGGCGGCGGGGTTGGGCGCGCGCGGGTGGGCCGGGCAGGGCGACTTGCGCCGCGTCGTCATGCAGCGCCACGCCCGGTTCCGTCAGGAAGATCGCCTGGTGTCCCCGGCGGGTCAGTTCCCGTGCGAGTGCCTCGAAGGCGCGCAGGTGGCTGTGCAGGGGCGGGGTAATCAGAACGGCGCGCATGAAACCTCGGGTCGATGATCCATCGGTCTTGCCATAACCGCCGCCGGGTTGCACTTGTGCTTTTGCGCGGGCTGCCGGGGGATGAGGGATGGACATCAGGCTGATCATCTTCGATTGCGACGGCGTGATCGCCGATAGCGAGATTTTGTCGTCCGCCGTCTTGATCGACCAGTTGGGCGCCCTTGGCATCTCGGTGACGCCCGCCGATGTGCGCCGCGACTTCCTGGGGCGCAGCTTTCCGACCGTTGCCCAGACGATCCGCCAAAATCACGCCCGCCCCTTGCCCGACAGTTTCGAGGCCGATTACCGCGCCCGCCTGCTGGACCGCTTCACCGCTGAACTGGGACCGACCCCCGGTTTTCTGGCGATGCTGGACGGGCTGCGAATCCCCGCCTGCATTGCCACATCATCCAGCCCGCCGCGCGTTGCCCATACGCTGAACATCCTAGGGCTGGCCGATCGGTTCCAGGACCGGGTCTTTACCGCAAGCCAGGTCAGCCGTGGCAAGCCCGCGCCCGATCTGTTCCTTCTGGCGGCACGGCAGATGGGCTGCCCGCCCGAGGCGACCCTTGTGATCGAGGACAGCAGCCCGGGCATCGCGTCGGCGGTGGCCGCGGGAATGCGCGTCCTGCATTATGCGGGCGGGGCGCATCTGCGCGGGACTGATCCAATGGCCTTGCCGCAAGGCGTCGGGGCCTTTGACAACTGGGGCAGTTTTTCGCAACTGTTGAGAGAGATGCAGGACAAGGCGGCGACCCCGTGAACGCAGGACGATTCAGCCCGAATGCGGTGCGACTGGACGATGCGGCCCGCGCGGGGTGGCTGTATTACGTGGCGGGCAACACCCAGGACGAAATCGCCCGCAAGCTGGGTGTCAGCCGCCAATCGGCGCAACGGCTGGTGGCGATGGCCGTCAGCGAAAAGCTGATCAAGGTCCGCGTCGATCACCCCATCGCCCGCTGCATGGACTTGGCGGGCGCGCTGTCGGACCGGTTTGGCCTTTTGTCGGTCGAGGTCGTTCCCTCGGACCCCGAGGCACCGGGCCTGCTGACAGGCGTTGCCATCGCGGCGGCTGCGGAACTGGAACGGGTGCTGAAATCCCCGGACCGCCGCATCGTCAGCTTGGGAACGGGCCGGGCGCTGAAGGCCACCGTGGAACAGTTGCCGCGCTTGTCCTGTCCGCAGCACGTCGTCGTCTCGCGGTTGGGGAACATGATGCAGGACGGATCGGCCTCGCCCTATAACGCGACGATCAGCCTGGCGGAACGGGTCGGCGCGCCGCATTACCCCTATCCCTTGCCGGTGCTGGCCCGAAATCCTGCCGAACTGGCCGCCATGCGCAACCAGGAAGCCGTGCTGAACACGATCCGCCTGTGCGAACGGGCCGACCTGTCGCTGGTGGGCATCGGCCAGATGGACCGCAGCGCGCCCATGTTCCTGGACGGTTTCGCCTGTGCGGCCGAGATGGACGAACTGGTCGCCCTTGGCGCGGTGGGTGAAATCACAAGCTGGGTCTATGATCGGGACGGCCAGATCATCGACTGCGCCTTCAATGAACGCGTGGCCTCGGCGCTATTGCCGCGTGCCGCCGACCGACCGATGATTGCCGTTGCGACGGGCGAGGCAAAGGTGCCGGCAATCGAGGCCGCGCTGACTGGGCATCTGGTGAACGGACTGATCACCTCGGAAGCCACGGCCGAACGTCTGTTGGCCCTTTAAGACCTACCCGTTTTGTCGGCGTGAAATTTGCCGCTTTGGCGGAACGGCCAAGCATGGCAAACTTTGTTTATTGACAGACGGCAACAGCTTTGTGAGTATTTGCCCGTCGAAGTGGCAAATGCCCAAACGACAAGGGGAGGATAGCATGACAACGACTTGGCGCGCCCTGTTGGGTGCGACGGCGCTATGCGCCACCGCCGGTATCGCCGCTGCGCAGGACAATGTGACGCTGACCATCGCCACCGTGAACAATGGCGACATGATCCGGATGCAGGGCCTGACCGATGCATTCACCGCGGCCAATCCAAACATCCAGGTGCAATGGGTGACGCTTGAGGAAAACATCCTGCGGGAACGTGTCACCACCGACATCGCGACCCAGGGCGGCCAGTATGACGTCCTGACCATCGGCACCTACGAGGTTCCGATCTGGGCCAAGCAGGATTGGCTGGTGCCGCTGGAACTGGGTGACGCCTATGATGTCGACGACCTGGTCCCGGCCGTGCGCGACGCATTGTCGGTGGATGGCAAGCTGTACGCCGCGCCTTTCTATGCCGAATCCGCGATGGTGATGTATCGCACCGACCTGGCCGAGGCCGCGGGCGTTACCATCCCCGACGCTCCGACCTGGGCCGACATCCGCGACGCGGCGGCGAAGATGACCGACAAGTCCAAGGAACAATACGGCATCTGCCTGCGTGGCAAGCCGGGTTGGGGCGAGAACATTGGCTTCATCACCGCGATGGCCAACAGCTATGGCGCCCGCTGGTTCGACACCGACTGGAAGCCGCAGTTCGACAGCGAGGAATGGAAGGCCACGCTGACCGACTATCTGGCCATGATGAACGAATACGGCCCGCCCGGCGCGTCGTCGAACGGCTTCAACGAAAACCTGTCGCTGTTCCAGCAGGGAAAATGCGCCATCTGGATCGACGCCACCGTCGCTGCCAGCTTCGTGACTGATCCTGCGACGTCGACCGTGGCGGACAACGTGGGATTTGCGCAGTTCCCAAACCGCGAGGGCGTGGATAACCGCGGAAACTGGCTTTGGGCCTGGAGCCTGGCGATCCCGACATCCTCGGACGCAAAGGAGGCAGCCCAGACCTTCATCGCATGGGCCACGTCCAAGGAATACTCGGCACTGGTCGCTGAGCGCGAGGGCTGGCGCGCGGTGCCGCCGGGAACCCGGACCTCGCTTTACGAAAATGCCGACTATCAGGCCGAGGCACCCTTCGCGGCCATGACGATCAACTCGATCAACGCGGCCAACACGCAAAAGGCGTCGGTGCAGGACGTCCCCTATACCGGCGGACAGTTCGTGGCGATCCCGGAATTCCAGGGCATCGGCACGGCGGTGGGGCAGCAGTTCTCGGCAGCCCTGGCAGGGCAGATGTCGGCCGAGGATGCCCTTGCTGCGGCACAGTCCAACACCACCCGCGAAATGACGCGGGCGGGCTATATCAAGTAACGAGTTAACCGTTACCTGTCCGGCACCGCCCAGCCCTCCTCTGGGCGGTGCCCCCTCTGGGGTTTCTCGCGCATCCGCGCCGGTAAGGGAGTTTCGTCATGGCCACACGCCAGACCCAAGGGCTTGCCCGGCTGATGCGGGCACCGGCGATCATCCTGTTGTTTGTCTGGATGATCGTGCCTCTGTGCATGACGCTTTATTATTCGTTCCTGAACTACAACCTGCTCAGTCCCGGCACGACCAGTTGGGCTGGGTGGTTCAATTACCAGTATTTCTACACGGATCCGGCCTTTTTCGAGGCGATCTGGAACACGCTGGTTCTGGTCCTGGGCGTGCTGTTCATCACCGTAGTGGGCGGCACCTTTATCGCCATGCTGATCGACAAGCCGATCTGGGGGCAGGGGATCGTACGGATCCTGGTAATCAGCCCGTTCTTCGTGATGCCGCCCGTGGCCGCGCTGATCTGGAAGAACATGATCATGCACCCGTCCTATGGCGTCTTGGCGGATGTGGCACAGTTTTTCGGCGCAAGCCCGATCGACTGGTTCGCGCAATATCCGCTGTTCTCGATCATCCTGATCGTGGCCTGGCAATGGCTGCCCTTTGCCACGCTGATCCTGCTGACATCCCTGCAATCGCTGGACACCGAGCAGATGGAGGCGGCCGAGATGGACGGCGCGCCCGCATACAGCCGCTTCCTGTATCTGGTGCTGCCGCACATGGCCCGCGCAATCACCGTGGTGATCCTGATCCAGACGATCTTCCTGCTGGGCATCTATGCGGAAATCCTGGTGACGACCAACGGCGGACCAGGAACGGCGTCCACCAACCTGACCTTCCTGATCTATCGCGCCGCGCGGCTGAACTTCGACATCGGCGGCGCGGCGGCGGGGGGCATCATCGCCGTCATCCTGGCAAACATCATCGCCATCTTCCTGATGCGCGCCGTCGGCAAGAACCTGGACTGAAGGGGAACTCATGGCACGCGCAACATCCCGAAACGCCCGGATCGGCTGGACCATAGCGGCCTGGTTCGTGGCCCTGCTGATCTTCTTCCCGATCCTCTACACGATCATCACCAGCCTGAAGACGGAACAAGAGGCCATCGCCGGCTTCAACCTGATTCCGTCCTTTACGCTGGAAAGCTATCAGACGGTGCAAAGCCAGAACAATTACTGGCGGCCTTTCACCAACTCGGTCATCCTGGCGGTGGGATCGACGATCCTGGCGCTGATCGTGGCAATCCCGGCGGCCTGGGCGATGGCGTTCTCGCCCACGAAGCGGACCAAGGACATCCTGATGTGGATGCTGTCCACCAAGATGATGCCCGCCGTGGCCGTGCTGGTGCCGATCTATCTGATCTTCCTGAACACGGGACTGATGGATACCCGCATCGGGCTGACGGTTCTGCTGATGCTGATCAACCTGCCGATTGTGATCTGGATGCTGTACACCTATTTCCGCGAAATTCCGGGCGAGATCCTGGAGGCGGCGCGGATGGACGGGGCGACCCTGCGCGACGAGATCCTGTATGTGCTGACGCCGATGGCGATCCCCGGCATCGCCTCCACGCTGCTTCTGAACATCATCCTGGCCTGGAACGAGGCGTTCTGGACGATCCAGCTGACCACCACGAACGCCGCGCCCCTGTCCGCCTTCATCGCCAGCTTTTCCAGCCCGCAGGGGCTGTTCTGGGCGAAACTCTCGGCGGCGTCCGTCATGGCGATCGCGCCGATCCTGGTCCTGGGCTGGTTCAGCCAGAAACAACTGGTCCGCGGCCTGACCTTTGGCGCCGTGAAATAAGGGGAACATTCATGGGACAGATAACCCTGCAAGGCGTGGCCAAGCGGTTCGGAGAGGTCGAGGTGATCCCGCCCCTTGACCTGACCATCGAGGACGGCGAGTTCGTGGTCTTCGTCGGCCCATCCGGCTGCGGCAAGTCCACCCTCTTGCGCCTGATCGCGGGATTGGAGGACGTGAGCGGCGGGCGCATCGTGATCGACGGGGCGGATGCCACCGACGCATCCCCCGCCAAGCGCGGGCTGGCGATGGTGTTCCAGTCCTATGCGCTTTATCCGCATATGTCGGTGCGCAAGAACATCGCCTTTCCGATGAAGATGGCGGGGATGCCCAAGGCCGAACAGGAACGCCGGATCGAGGCTGCGGCCAAGGCGCTGAACCTGACCAACTACCTTGACGGCCGTCCCGGCCAGCTGTCGGGCGGGCAGCGCCAGCGCGTGGCCATCGGGCGGGCCATCGTGCGCGAACCGGCGGCCTTCCTGTTCGACGAGCCGCTGTCGAACCTGGACGCCGCGCTGCGCGTGGGGATGCGGCTCGAAATCAGCGAGCTGCACAACCGCCTGAAGACCACGATGATCTATGTCACCCATGACCAGGTCGAGGCGATGACCATGGCCGACAAGATCGTGGTCCTGCAAGCGGGCCGGATCGAGCAGGTCGGAACGCCGCTGGATCTGTATCACAGCCCCTGCAACGTCTTCGTGGCGGGCTTTATCGGCAGTCCCCGGATGAACCTGTTTTCCGGCGCCGTGGCTGCCGAATACGGTGCCACCACCATCGGCATCCGTCCCGAACATCTTCTCATCTCGGACCAGGGCGGCAAGTGGAAGGGCCGGGTTGGGGTCAGCGAACACCTGGGTTCCGACAGCTTCTTCTATGTCGAGCACACCGGCCTTGCCGAAACCGTCACCGTCCGGTCAAGCGGCGATATCGCCCTGCACCACGGCGATGATGTCTGGCTGACGCCGGACGAGGACAGGATTCACCGCTTTGGCCCGACAGGGGACCGTCTGTAGGAAAGGTTCGGCCATGGCCGTGACATTGAACGCATCCACCCTTGCCGACCTGCCCGATGCGGTCGGCCGCCCCGGATACGACCGCGCCGCGCTGCGTCCCGGCATTGTCCATGTCGGCGTCGGCAATTTCCACCGCGCCCACATGGCCTGCTATCTGGACCAGCTGTTCGAGATGGGCGAGGGCCAGGACTGGGCGCTGATCGGCGCGGGCGTCCGCCCCGGCGATGCCGCAATGCGCGACAGACTGGCCGCGCAGGACTGGCTGACCACGGTTGTCGAACTGGACCCGAACGGGCTGAACGCACGCGTGATCGGGTCGATGGTCGATTTCGTGCCGGTCGATCCCCAGGCGGTGATCGCCGCCATGGCCGATCCCGCCATCCGCATCGTGTCCCTGACCATCACCGAGGGCGGATATTACGTCGATGCCAAGACCGATGGCTTCGACGCGGCCCATCCCGATATCGCCCATGACGCGGCCCATCCCGATGCGCCGAAAACGGTGTTCGGCATGATCCTGGCCGCGCTGCGGCGCAGGCGCGATGCGGGGGCCGAGCCCTTTACCGTCATGTCCTGCGACAACCTGCCGGAAAACGGCCATGTCTGCGCGCGCACCGTGACCGAACTGGCGCAACTGTCCGACCCCGCGCTGGCCGACTGGATCCGGCGCAAGGTGGCATTCCCCAATTCCATGGTCGATTGCATCACCCCCGCCACGTCCGACCGGGAACGCGCGCTTGTCAGCGACCGCTTTGGCATCTCTGACGCCGTGCCCGTGGTGTGCGAGCCATTCCGCCAATGGGTGCTGGAGGATCATTTCCCCCAAGGCCGTCCGCCGCTGGAAAAGGTCGGTGCCGAATTTGTCGGCGATGTCAGCCAGCACGAATTGATGAAACTGCGGATTCTCAACGGCGGCCATGCGGCCATCGCCTATCCCTCCGCGCTGCTGGGCCACCACTTCGTCCATGACGCCATGGCCGATCCGCAGATCTCCGCATGGCTGCGAGCCTTGGAGGAACGGGAAATCATCCCGACCCTGCAGCCGATCCCCGGCGTCAGCTATGACGATTACCTGGACCTGATCGTCAGCCGCTTTGCCAATCCCGAGGTCGGCGACACCATCCCGCGCCTGTGCCTGGACGGGTCGAACCGGCAGCCGAAATTCATCCTGCCGACACTGGCCGATGCGCTGAAGAACGACGGCGACATCGACGGCTTGGCGCAAGAGGTGGCCTTCTGGTGCCGGTATTGCGAACGCACGGACGAGGCCGGAAACGAGATCGCGCCGAATGACGACAATAGCGACGCCTTGCGCGAATACGCGATCGCCGCGCGCCACGATCCGCTGGCATTTCTGGCGAATGAAACGGTGTTCGGACCGCTTGCCGCAAATCCGCGCTTTCAGGACGCCTTTGCCCGCAAGCTGAAGCTTGTGCAAACCCAGGGCGTCCGTGCGGCAATCGACGCCTACCTGTCGGGCGCGTGACAGGAACCGGCCCTGCGAAGGGCCGGCTCCCCGGCAATCAGGGCCGCAGGGTCTGGATGGTCACATAGCCCAAGGCAGGGCCGATCCATTGGCGCGACACGGCGATCTGGCCGCCCTGCACCATATAGCTGTTCTGGAAGCTGGTGCCGTGGCCCTCGCAGTTTTCCACTGTCACGCCAGGGTTCGGACCTGCGCCCACCGTGCAGGTGAACTGCAAGGGCCGCTCCAGCCCATCGCCCGAAAGATAGCGCATGATGCGCGTGCCGCTGCCCGATGCGCCCGCACGGATCAGCGCTTCGGTTCCCGGTTCGGCCACGGAAAGGTCGTTGCCCAGCCCCTTGGTGCCGACCAGCATTCCGTTCCGCAGGATCACTGCTTCCTCGGCCGGGGTCATATAGGTGCGCATGGCGCCGTTCTGCCCGGTCATCGCCATGATCTGGGTGCGGTTCAGGTTCTCGAACCCCGCCTGGATCAGCGGGCCTGAATTGATGCGCAAGGCCTCTGCCGCTGCCTCCTCGGGGGACTTCGCGGGCGCCGCCGGCTGATCGGGCGCGCGCCGTTCTGCGACCACTTGGGCGGCGGTCTGGGCCAGTGTTCCCAGCGCCCCGATGCCCCGGTCGTCATTGCCGCAGGCCGCAAGTCCGGCCATCAGGGACGCCGCCAGCGTGATCTTCAACGCGCCGTTCATCATCGCCAGAACCTCCCCCAGCCTTCGTAAAGTTCGACGGAATGGCTTTCGCGAACCCGTTCATGCAGCCGGTCGCTGACATTCAACTGCGCGCCGCCATCGCGCGACAACGACCGCAGATTGGCGTTGACCCGTTCGCGCGACGCCTGCCCGGTTGCCCAGCCCAGAGGGATCGACAGGGTGACGCCCTTATCGAAGCTGCCTTCGCCAAACTCCTCGGCCGAGAGATCCGTCTTGGTCGCATAAGCCCCGATTCGCCAGCCATTCGCGAATTCGCGCGAAACGCTGAAGGTCGCGCCCTTGTCGCCCGCAAGATACTTGCCAACATCCAGTTGCGCGGTGAAGCCCTGGGGAAATTCGTAATAGGCCGAAACGTGGCCCATCGTTACCTCATAGTCGCGGAAGTCGAACAACTGGTCGAAGTCGCGTTTCCTAACATGGTTGATTTCCGCGCCAAGGGCCAGCGGCGACCCTACGGGCTTCCACAACACTTCGGTCGAGACGCCGCCAAAGGCCCGTTCCAGCAGACCGGCAGTGACGCGGGTGTAAACGGTCGGCGTCGGCTTGGCGAAATAGGCAAGGGTCAGTTCCGGGATCACCGGGTCGGTGTTGCCGGAATACATCCGCGTGTCGGACCGCACCCGAGGCACGCCTTCGGGCGTGGTTTCCAGCGACGGATCCGCGAGGTATTCGTCATAGCTGACGCGGTTGCCATCGATGGTGGGGCCGCGCCGTTCGATATTGCCAAAGGCGCGCTGGCGCAAGGCGCCGGTCAGGACCAGACCAGGCACGATCTCGTAACTGGCGCGAGCCTGGGCGCCGGCTTCATACGTCACCCCGTCATTGGCGCTGAAGATGCCGAGGCTGAGATAGGGTTTGATGGACCAGCGGAAACGGGGATAAACCCCTTCGCTGCGCACCAGGCCCGGTGCGCTGGCCGGGGCATCCGTCAGGGTCGAGGCATTGGCGATCTGGCCTGCCTCGGTATTTTCCAGCCGTTCGATATCGGACCGCCGCACGGTCACCGAGGATGTCGGCACGCCGTCTGCGGTCGAGGTGATCACGAACGTCTCGACTGAAGGGGGCAGCGCGCGGGTCATCAGGCGTGCGGTGCGGCCGATGGCCTCGGCCTGGCTGATGAACCGGCGGTTGCGCAGCCGAACCTCGGCCCGGCTGGACGACAGCGCCATGCTTTCGAGGATCTGGCCTTCGTCGGCCATGGCATCGCCAAGGGCGGTCTGGATAGCGGGCTGCGCCGTGGGATCCTGCGCCCAGACGCCCGACCAGCCATCGGGATCGGCCTGCGGCGAGGGACGCGGCCGCACCGGGGCAGGGGCCTTTTCCAGACCCGATGGAAAGGCCGCCTGACGCGGGTTCAGCAGCAACGAGAATTGCGCGCCAAAGGTCTGTCCGCCGATCGTGTAAAGCCCGACCTCGTAATTCTGGCCAAAGCGGTAATAGGCGCCCAGGTTCACATTGCTGCCCGGTTCCTCGCCCTGCTGGTAAACCGCGCCATCGCTGTATTTTGCAAGATAATCGTTGTTCGAATATTCCGCGACCAGGTTCAGCCGGTCATTGACCTGCCAGTTGACCGAGGCAAAGGGCTTTGCCCCGCCCCGGAACCATTCATCGGCATTAAGCGTGCCGCCATTGTCATCGACGGAAATGATGCGGGGCTTGCCAGCCAGAACCCCCCAGCCCAAACCGGCGGATACGCGGACTGTGGGTGTCACCGACTTGGTGGCGACGATGTATTCGCCCGAATATACGCCGGTGCCCAGAAAATCCTGCAAGCCCACTGCGATTGCCGGACGCCATCCCTGTTCGTCCAGCACCTGATAACGCAGGTCCAGCGAACGGTCCGTGATGCTGTCATTGTCCGCCTCGGGAATGCCACGGACCCGCGAATAGCGCAGGACGGTGGTCAGCCTCGGCAGCGCCTGGAACACCACGCTGCTGCGGCGCCCGTAATCCGACCAGGACACCGTCGCGCCCAGCGTGCCGTCGGGCAGCGTTTCCGCCGTCGGCGTGTCGATGCCGCCTGCCAAGCCATAGGTGGACATATTCCGGGCATACATCGGTTCCGCGACCGCGGTCGTGCCAGCCGACCCCAGCACCAGGGCCACGGGCAGGGTCGTCGCCATCAGGCGTCTGATAAGGGGGGATCGGCGCATGGCGTGTCCTCGTTTTAGGCTTTTGGCCGGATCATAGACGGCAAACCGCCCCGCGGACAGCCCGGCAACGCATCATGGCTGCATGGTGCGTCACGGATGCCGCAGGGCGGTCAAACCGTCATTCGGCGGGTTCGGTCGTGGTCGTCGCGCCGGTGGTTCCGGCAGGCGGCAGGGTGCGCAGTTCCGGGACGATGGGCGTGGCCGCCGGGGCGTCGGCGGCAGGTGGCGGCGGCAGGTCAGCAGTGCCTTCGGATGCCGGGGCCGCAGGGGTGCTGCTTGCCGCCGGAGGCGTAGCCGGGGGTGTCGCGGCTTCCGGCGCAGGGGTTGCCGCCGGGCTTGCGGCGGCAGGCGTTTCCGAGGCCGGGGCAGGCGTTGCCGCAGGTGCTGCGGCAGGGCGGGTGGCCGCCGGACGCGTCGCCACGGGCGCTGCACGCGGCGCGGCGGGGGCAGGTGCGCGGATGGCGGCGACTGCCTGAGCGACCTCGGCCGTTGCCGCGCTTGCGCAACCCGTTTCCGAAATGCCCGACACGGTCAGGCGCGCGGTGAAGGGAAAGTCCTGGCCGGACATGCTGTCCTCGCATTTCGCCGCGCGGATGTTCAGCACAAAGGGACGGCCGGCATGAACGCCCACGTATTCGACGCCCTGGGCAAAGGCCAGGCGGTTCACGCGGATCGGGCGGCCCTTTTGGTTGTCGGGCGTCTTGTAGATCGCGGTGCTGCCTGCCACATCGACGGCCCAGAACGGCTCGTTTCCGCGCGCGCTGAAGGCTGCGGTGTTATAGGTGGTGGCCTCGGCCGTGGAAACGGGGCGGATTTCGGCCCCGGTTTCGATGGGCTGTTCCAGCGGCGACACGCCCGGCGGGCCTTTGTGTCCCTGGACCTGAGGCTCGGCCGTGCGGAGGCCGGGAAGGTTCGCGCCATCGCAGGCGGCAAGCGGCAGGGTCATCAGCGCGATGAATGCAAGACGCGGGGTCATCGGTCAGCCTTCTTTGGGGATCACTGTCGCGCCAGCGTTAGCAACCGCCGGGCGGCGGGGCAAGCGCGCGCGGAACGCTGCGGCGACTGCCCGCCGGATTGACCATCAACAATTCGGGACGTTGACCGCCAGGCCGCCCAGGGACGTTTCCTTGTATTTGTCCGACATATCGCGGCCGGTTTGGCGCATCGTCTCGATTGCGGCGTCCAGCGGCACGAAATGCGTGCCGTCGCCGCGCAGCGACAGGCTGGCCGCACTGACCGCCTTGATCGCCCCAAGCCCGTTGCGTTCGATGCAGGGCACCTGCACCAGGCCGCGCACCGGGTCGCAGGTCATGCCCAGATGATGTTCCAAGGCGATCTCGGCGGCGTTTTCCACCTGTTCGGGGATGCCGCCCAGAACCGCCGCCAATCCCGCCGCTGCCATGGCAGAGGCGCTGCCGACCTCGGCCTGGCAGCCCGCCTCGGCGCCGGAAATGCTGGCGTTGTGCTTGACCAGACCGCCGATCGCCGCCGCCGTCAGCAGGAATTCGGGAATGTCGCGTTCGGATGCGCCCGGCACATGGTGCAGCCAATAGCGGATCACGGCAGGCACCGTTCCCGCCGCGCCGTTGGTGGGGGCGGTCACGACCTGGCCGCCGGCCGCGTTTTCCTCGTTCACGGCCATGGCATAGGTCGACATCCAGTCGTTGATGACATGGGGCGCGGTCAGGTTCATGCCGCGTTCGGCCAGCAGCTTTTCATGGATCGCCTTGGCGCGGCGCTTGACCAACAGCCCGCCGGGCAGGATGCCGTCGGTGGTCAGCCCCCGGTCCATGCAGTCGCGCATGACCTGCCAGATGCGCATCAGGCCGTCGCGGATCTCGGCATCGCTGCGGTAAACCCGTTCGTTTTCGTGCTTCATCCGCGCGATGCTTTTGCCCGACGCCTTGGCCATGGCCAGCATCTCGGCGGCGCTTGCAAAGGGAAAGGGCACCGCAGGCGCGTCGTCGCTGCGCTTTTCGTTTCCCTTTCCGGCCAGTTCCTCGTCCGTCAAGACGAAGCCACCGCCGATGGAATAATAGATGCGGTGGAAGATCACGTCGCCCTGTGCGTCCGTGGCGGACAGGGTCATGCCGTTCGCATGGCCGGGCAGCGCATGGTCGAAATCGAAGCGCAGATCGCGGTCGGGATCGAAGACCAGATCGCCCAAGCCTTCGGGCGACAGCACATGGGTTTCGCGGTTCCGCGCCAGGGCAGCCTCGGCAGCCTCGGCATCCAGGGTTGCGGGGACGAACCCCGCAAGGCCCAGGATCGTCGCGCGGTCGGTGGCATGACCCTTGCCGGTAAAGGCGAGGCTGCCATGCAAGCTGGCTTTCAGCCCCTGCGCCCGGAACGGTTGCCGACGCAACTCGTCCAGAAAGCGCGCACCCGCGACCATCGGGCCCATGGTGTGGGACGACGAGGGGCCGACGCCCACCTTGAACAGATCGAAGACCGACAGGAACATGAGTCCCCCTTGTATTTCAGCCACCATCTAAGCATCTGGATGGCCAAAGACCATTCGGATTGCGACAGTTGGATAGGATCTTGGCGACACCTAGTCCCAAGCGGGCATTGCCTATGCAACAGGCAATCTGCGATAAATTCAGGCAATGATGCGGATGGTCGAATATGCGGCATATCCGGTCGGCAACGCCGTCTTGCGGGCGGCTCGGGGCAGGGCGAAGGAACAGGTCATGCAGATTGGCGACCCCATCATTCTTGGCGATACGCGGCTTGGCCCGCCGGTGTTTCTTGCGCCCATGGCGGGAATCACCGATTTGCCGTTTCGCCGCGCCGTTGCACGATACGGCGCAGGGCTGATGGTCAGCGAGATGGTCGCCTCGACAGAGATGGTGACGCCGCGCCCGTCCACGCGCGCCGCGGTTCGCGCCAAGGCGCTGACCGAAGGCGCGCTGCCCGTCAGCGTGCAGATCGCCGGACGCGAGGCCGGGGCGATGGCGGAAACCGCCCGCATTGTCCAGGGGATGGGTGCGCGGATCATCGACATCAACATGGGATGCCCGGCTAAGAAAGTGACGGGCGGGTTGTCGGGCGCGGCGCTGATGCGCGACCTGGATCATGCGCTGACCCTGATCGACGCGGTTGTGGGGGCGGTCTCGGTGCCCGTGACGCTGAAGATGCGGCTGGGATGGGACGACAATTGCCTGAATGCGCCTGATCTGGCCCGGCGTGCGAGCGACGCTGGTGTCAGGATGCTGACGGTGCATGGCCGGACGCGGGCGCAGTTCTACAAGGGCCAGGCCGACTGGACGCGGATCCGGGCGGTGGCGAACCTGCCGGGCCGCCCGCCGCTGGTCGCCAATGGCGACGTGGTGGACGGGGCATCCGCCCGCGCGGCGCTTGCGGCATCGGGCGCGGATGCGGTGATGGTCGGGCGGGGGGCGCAGGGCGCGCCTTGGCGGCTGGCGCAGATCGCCCATGACCTGGTGGACAGCCCCGCGCCGGATGTTCCGCAGGGGAACGCCCTGGCCGATGCGGTGGCCGAGCATTACGAGGATATTCTGGATTTCTATGGCACCGACCTGGGCCTGCGCGTCGCGCGCAAGCATCTGGGTTGGTATGCCGATGCGAACGGGGCGCCCTTGCGCGACCGGATGCTGCGCGCAGGCAGCCCTGCCGAAACCCTGGCCTTGATCCGCCTGTCCTTTGCTGATGCGCCGGTGGCCGCATGACCCGGCACAGCCCGGCCGGGTTTGACGAAGTGCATCCCGGTCCGGGCTGGGACAGCCTGCCGCTGCCCGCCCTGGTGCTGGACGATCAAGGCCGTGTCGCCGCCATGAACGACGCGGCGGAGGTCTGGCTCAATATGTCCCGCAACTCGACCGTCGGTCGGCCGCTGGACGGGGACGAGATGCAGACGCGGCTGCGCATCCATCCGTCCTTGTCGCCGCTGGTCTTTCGCGTCGTCCACAGCGACGAGGCGTTGTATCAGCCCAATGTCCGCTTCGAGATCGGCGACCGCGCGGGTGGCCATCAGGAACGCCGCGCCCTGGTCCATGCAGGGCCGGCGGCGCAGGTGGGCGGGGCCGTCACCCTGTTGCTGGTGCCGCAGGACGAGGCGGGCTTGCAGTCGCAAAACCGCGCCGTGCGCACCGCCGCCCGCAGCGCCATCGGCATGGCGGAAATGCTGGCGCACGAGATCAAGAACCCCTTGGCCGGCATTCGCGGCGCGGCCCAGCTGATCGGCATGAACGCCACGCCCGAGGACCGCGAGATGGCCGAGCTGATCGTCAGCGAATCGCGCCGCATCGTGTCACTGCTGGAACAGGTGGAACGGTTCGGCGACACCTCGGCCCCCAATCTGCGCGCGATCAACGTCCATGACGTGCTGGAAAAGGTGCGCCGGTCCGCAACGGTGGGCTTTGCAAAGTCGATAAGCATCGTTGCGGAATACGACCCCTCCCTGCCCGAGGCGCTGGCGGATGCCGACCAGTTGACCCAGGTCTGCCTGAACCTGGTCAAGAACGCGGCCGAGGCGCTGACGGACACCGACCGCCCGGCGATCCGGCTGCGCAGCTTTTACGACCATACCCTGCGCCTGCCCCCCGACGAGTCTGACCCGACCGGCCGCCCGCTGCCCTTGCAGATCGAGATCGAGGACAACGGTCCCGGCCTGCCCCCCGCCATCGCCGACCAGGTGTTCGAGCCCTTTGTCTCGGGCCGGGAAAACGGCACCGGGCTGGGTCTGGCGCTTGTCAGCAAGATCATCACCGACCACAGCGCGCTGATCCGGGTGGATAGCCGCCCTGGCCGCACCGTTTTCCGCATCTCATTGCCCAAGGCATAAGGACCGACGCCATGGACGGAACCGTTCTGATCGCCGACGACGACCGCACCATCCGCACGGTGCTGACCCAGGCCCTGACCCGCGCCGGCTGCCGGGTCCATGCCACGGGCAGCCTGGCGCAACTGTCGAAATGGGTCGAGGAAGGGCGCGGCGATCTGGTCATCACCGACGTGATGATGCCCGACGGCAACGGCATCGACCGCATCCCCGCCATCCGCGAGGTGCGTCCCGATCTGCCGGTGATCGTGATCTCGGCCCAGAACACCATCGTTACCGCGATCCGCGCGACCGAGGCGGAGGCCTTTGAATACCTGCCCAAGCCCTTTGACCTGCCGGACCTCATGGCCAAGGCGAACCAGGCCTTGTCGCGCCGCCCGCGCAAGTCGGATCCGGTGCCCGACATCACCCTGGCCCCGCGCCCCGCCGCCGATCCCGCCATGCCGCTGATCGGCCACGCACCCGCGATGCAGGCCCTGTTCCGCATGGTGGCCCGCATCCTGAACGCCGACCTGCCGGTGTTGATCGCAGGCGAGCCCGGCGTGGGCAAGACCACCATCGCGCGGTCGTTCCACGACCTGTCGGACCGCCGCGACAATGGCCTGGCGATCCTGACATCCGCGGATGCCGGGGACGAGGCCATCACCCGCGCCGCCGACAAGGCGCGGGGCGGCACGATCGTCATCGAGAATCCGGCGGGCTTCGATCCCGCCGCGCAGGCCCGCCTGATTGGTCTAATCGAATCGCTGGAAAGCGGACCCGACCGCGCCATGGCCCCCCGCATCGTGGCAACTACCGGGCCGGACCCGCAAGCCGACGTTGCGGCAGGGCGGCTGCGGTCCGATCTTTATTACCGGCTGGCAGGGGTGACGGTGACGGTGCCGCCGCTCCGCGCACGGGTCGATGACATCCTGCCGCTGGCGGGCCATCTGCTGGCGCGCGCGGCAACGCAGGGACTGCCCGACCGCACCCTGGGCGACGATGCGGCAGGCCTTTTGCGCGCGCACGCCTTTCCCGGCAACGTGCGCGAACTGGAAAACATGATGCGCCGCCTGGCCCTGACCGCCAGCGGCCCCGCCATCACCGCCCCCGAGATGCGCGAGGCGCTGAGCCAGGGGGGCGGCACCCGCGCAGCCGCCATCCCTGTCACGCCGATGCCGGTGGCGCCTCTGGCGGCCGACAGCCCCGCAGCTGGCTTTCACCTGGGCAGCGGCAACGGCCCCTTGTCGGATTCCGTCGAGGCGCATCTGCAACGATACTTCGACCTGCACGGCGACAGCCTGCCGCCGCCGGGCCTGTATGATCGCATCCTCCACGAGATCGAGCGCCCGTTGCTGCAGGTCGCGTTGGACGCCACCGGCGGCAACCAGCTTAGATGCGCCGATCTGTTGGGAATAAACCGCAATACTCTGCGCAAGAAGCTGACCGATCTGAATATCGAGGTGACACGGCGCCGCAAACTGATGTAAAACCGCCACAGGGGGTAGCGCCAGCGTATCGGCGCTGCAACAGAAAGCCGCGTCAGACGGCAGGTGGGGGCAATGGCAGGCGCCACGTCAGGGCTGAGCTGGGACAGGCTCGCAAGCATCACATTGCCGCGTCACTGGCGCGGGGCCATGGCCGCTGGCGTGCTGGTGATCGGGATGATGCTGGCGGGCGCCACCATGACCGTGCTTGGGCCACTGGCCCAGGGCGCCGAAAGCCGGATGCTGCGGCTGATCCTGCTGCTGGATCTGGCCTATCTGATCGTGCTGATCGGCTTTATCGTCCTGCGTATGGCCCGGCTGATCACCGCGCGGCGCAATACCGCCGCCGGATCGCGGCTGCACGCGCGCCTTGTGCTGGTCTTTGCCGGGCTGGCCCTGATCCCCACGGTGTTGGTCGCGCTGTTCGCGGGCTTTCTGGTCAATATCGGGCTTGAGGGCTGGTTCTCGGGCCGGGTGCAGCAGGTGGTCACGACATCCCAAGCCGCCGCCGAGGCCTATCAGGAGGAACATCGCCGCGACCTGACCCAGGATGCGCGTGCCCTGGCCAATATCCTGACCCAGGCCGGACGCGCCAACCCGATAATCGAGGATGGGGAAATGCGTCAGCTTCTGGTCCAGGGCCAGGGGCTGATCCAGCGGGGCCTGCGCGAGGCCTATGTCATCAGCGGCACCGGCGAAATCCGCGCGCGCGGCGAACGGTCCTATCTGTTCTGGTACGAGGCGCCGGGCAGCGCCGATCTGGACCGCGCTCAGTCCGAGGGCGTCGCGCTGATCGAGGATTGGGACAACAACGAGTTCCGCGCCCTGGTGGCCCTGCCGCCGCTGGCCGACCGTTACCTGTATGTGACGCGCGACGTGGACGGCGCCCTGCTGGGCCTGGTGGACGACACGCGCGCGACCGTCGGCAGCTATCGCCAGTTGGAACAAACCCGCAGCCAGGTTCTGTTCGAATTCTCGCTGGTCTATCTAGCTTTCGCGCTGCTGCTGGTTGCTGCCGCCGTGATGTTGGGCTTGTGGTTCGCATCCCGCCTGTCACGGCCTATCGGGCTTTTGGCGCTTGCCAGCGAACAGGTGGGCCATGGAAACTTGGATGTGCAGGTGCCCGAACCCGACACCGGGGACGAGATCCAGACCCTCGGCCAGTCCTTCAACCGCATGACCCGCCAGTTGAAGGCCCAGCGAGAGGAGTTGATCGACAGCTATCGCATCAGCGACGAACAGCGGCGGCTGTTCGACAATGTGCTGTCTTCCGTCACGTCGGGGGTGATCGGGCTGGACGCAGCAGGGGAAATCGACTTCGTGAACCGGTCCGCCAGCCGCCTTCTGGGCCTGGATCCCAAGCGCGACATCGACGCCCTTCTGTCCGAGCTGGTGCCGGAATTCGAACCCTTGTTCGACCGCTTGTCCGCATCCGTGGCGGAAACCGTCCAGGATGAGGTGCGGCTGATGCGCGAAGGCCGCGTCGAAAGCCTGCTGGTGCGCATGGCGGTCCGGCGCGGCACCGATGGCGATCTTGAAGGCTATGTCGTGGCCTTTGACGACGTGACCGAGCTTGTGACCGCGCAGCGCATGGCCGCTTGGGGCGATGTAGCGCGAAGGGTCGCGCATGAAATCAAGAACCCGCTGACGCCCATTCAACTGTCCGCCGAACGCCTGCGCCGCAAGTTCGGCAAGTTGGCATCGCCCGAGGACAAGGCCTCCCTGGACCAGTACACCGATGTCATCATCCGCCAGACGGGCGATCTGCGCCGGATCGTGGATGAATTCAGCCGCTTTGCCCGGATGCCCGAACCCGACCGCGCGGAAACCGATCTTGCCGCGCTGTTGCGCGAGGTTGCGTTGCTGCAACAGGACGCGTTGAAAGGCGCACTGACCACGCAGATCCCCGCCGGGCCGGTGATCGTCGATTGCGACGCGGGAATGCTGCGGCAGGCTTTCACGAACTTGGTGAAGAACGCGGGGGAAGCCGTTGACGAAGTTCGGGGAAATCCGCCGGAAGGCTGGTCGGCAAGGGTCGCCGTCGCCATGAAGGCCGACCACGATGCAGTGACGATCCGCATTTCCGACAACGGCCCCGGCCTGCCCGCCGACCGGTCGCGCCTGTTCGAACCCTATGTGACCCTGAAATCCGGGGGCACGGGGCTGGGCCTGCCCATTGTCAAGAAGATCGTCGAGGAACACGGCGGCAGCCTGTCCCTGTCCGACAGGCCGGACGGGCAGGGGGCGATGGCCGAAATACGCCTGCCGCGGGAACGCCATCCCGTGCGCGGCGCACAACGCAAGACAAAAACAAAAGAAGATGAGGCAGCACCGATATGAGCGATATCCTGATCGTTGACGACGAACGCGATATCCGCGAACTGGTCGCGGATATCCTGAAGGACGAGGGGTTCGAGACGCGCCTGGCCGCGAACTCGGACGAGGCGATTGCCGCCCTCAATGACCGCCAGCCTGCGCTGATGGTTCTGGACATCTGGCTGAAGGACAGCCGGATGGACGGGATCGACATCCTCAAGCAGGTCAAGCGCAACAATCCCGACGTGCCGGTGATCATCATTTCCGGCCACGGCAACATCGAGATCGCGGTGGCCGCGATCAAGCAGGGCGCGTACGACTTCATCGAAAAGCCTTTCAACATCGACCAGTTGATGGTGGTGGTGAACCGCGCCATGGAAACCAGCCGGCTGCGCCGGGAAAACAGCACCCTGCGGCGCGGCGGCGACCGGGTGGCGGAAATGCTGGGCCATTCCGTTGCCTTCAAGCGCCTGCGCGACGCCCTGGACAAGGTGGCGAAATCAAATGGACGCGTCATGCTGGCAGGCGAGCCGGGCACCGGCAAGGAAATGGCCGCCCGCTATATCCACGCCCACAGCCCGCGTGCGAGCGCGCCCTTTGTCACGGTTCCCTGCGCCACGATCGAGCCGGAACGGATGGAGGAGGTTCTGTTCGGCCGCGAAACGCCCGAGCGCGGGATCGAACCCGGCCTGCTGGAACAGGCCCACGGCGGCGTCATCTATTTCGACGAAGTGGGCGATATGCCCATGGGAACGCAGCCGAAAATCCTGCGCGTGCTGACAGAACAGCAATTCGTGCGGGCAGGCGGCGCGGACCGTGTGCGCGTCGATCTGCGGGTGATTTCATCGACCAACCGTGACCTTCCGGCGGAGATCGCTGCGGGCCGGTTCCGCCAGGAACTCTACGACCGGCTGAACGTGGTGCCGGTGGCCGTGCCGTCGCTTGCCGAACGTCGCGACGACATTGCCCCGCTTGCGCGCCATTTCATCGACATCTGCCACCGCACGCAGGGCCTGACCCCGCGCAATCTGCCCGAGGAAACGATTGCCGCCCTTCAATCCATGCGGTGGCCCGGCAACATCCGTCAGTTGCGCAACGTGATCGAGCGCGTCCTGATCCTGGCCGAGGGGACCGGCCCGATCCAGCCCGCCGAACTGGAACCCCAGGGCGCCACGCCCGACAACAGCGACGCCCTTGCCCTGGGCCCCCAGATCACCGCCATGGCCCTGCGCGAGGCGCGCGAGATGTTCGAACGCGAATATCTCGTGGCACAGATCAACCGTTTCGGCGGCAATATCAGCCGCACCGCGCAGTTCGTGGGCATGGAACGCAGCGCCCTGCACCGCAAGTTGAAATCGCTGGGCGTGGTCGGCGGGATGCGGGCCGAAGATGAAATGCTGATGGGGAAATAGGCGCAGGCGATCCCGCCTGCAGGGCAGTTGCGCGCCGCAGACCATCGGCATAGGCATGGCGTGACGCAGCACTGCGGGCGGCAAGGGAACGGCCATGAAGATCATCATCTGCGGCGCGGGTCAGGTCGGCTGGCAGATTGCCCGGCATCTGTCGGGCGAAAGGAACGACGTCACCGTCATCGACAACAACGCCGACCTGATCCGCCGCGCCACGGATGCCTTGGACGTGCAGGGCGTCACGGGCTTTGCCAGCCATCCCGACATCCTGGACCAGGCAGGCGCGCGCGATGCCGACCTGATCATTGCCGCGACCCATTCGGACGAGGTGAACATGGTCACCTGCCAGGTCGCCCATTCGATCTTCCAGGTGCCGCGCAAGATCGCGCGCCTGCGCAGCAGCGCCTATCTGGATGCGATCTATTCGGATCTTTACAGCACGTCCCATCTGCCCATCGACGTGGTGATCAGCCCGGAAAGAGAGGTCGCGAACGCGGCCCTGCAACGGTTGTCGGCGCCGTCCACCTTTGACGTGGAAACCTTCATGGGCGGCAAGGTGCAGCTTCTGGGCATCCTGCTGGAAGATGACTGCCCCGCATTGAACACGCCCCTGCGCCAGTTGAACGAGCTGTTCTCTACCCTGCGCGCCATCGTCGTGGGCGTGCGCCGCCAGACGCGGCTGTTCGCGCCCGAGCCGGGGGACCAATTGTTTGCCCATGACCAGATCTATGTCTTTGCCCATCGCGAGGATGTGGGCCGCACGCTGGAAATCTTTGGCAAGCCGCCCTTAAAGCAGGAACGCATCGCCATCATCGGCGCGGGCAATGTGGGGCTGGCCGTGGCGCAGGCGTTGGAGGCACGGCCCGACCGAATCCGCGCCAAGCTGATCGAACGCGACCGTTCGCGCGCCGAATATGCTGCCGACCGGCTGGAACGGACCATCGTGCTGAACGGCGACGGCCTGTCCGCCGAATTGCTGGAGGAAGCTGCCGTCCCTACCGCCGACGCGGTGCTGGCGGTGACCGACGACGACAAGACCAATATCCTTGCGTCGGTCCGCGCCAAGCAGGCGGGGGCCAAGCTGGCCATTGCGCTGATCAACGATCCGACGATGGTGCCTTTGATGGATGTGCTGGACATCGACGCCTATATCAACCCGCGCGCCACCACCGTGTCCACGATCCTGCGCCATATCCGCCATGGCCGGGTGCGCGACATCTATTCCATCGGCGATGCCGAGGCCGAGGTGATCGAGGCGCAGGCCCTGTCCACGTCCCCCATATCGGGCCGGGCGATCCGCGACATCGAATTTCCCGAAGGCGTGCTGATCGGCGCCGTGCAAAAGGGCGACCGCATCGTCAAGCCCGCACCCGACACCCGGATCGAGGAGGGCGACGTGATCCTGATGTTCGCCCTGACCAAGGACGTCCCAGAAGTCGAGCGCCTGTTGCAGGTCTCGATCGACTTTTTCTGACCGGCCATGAACGCCTTGCTGCGCCTGCCGCTGTTTGTCCTGCTGGCCGCGATGATCGGGGCGTCGATGATGCTGCCCGCGGCCTACGCCTCGGTCAACAACAACGACGAACTGGCGCGCATCTTCCTTTACTCGGGACTGCTGGTGCTGGTCATGGCGGGGCTGATCGGGCTGGCGACATCCGCTAACCCGCATCAGACGCGGCCGCGTGACGCCCTGCTGACCATGCTGGCGGCTTATGCGGGGATGCCGCTGATCATGGCAGTCCCTTTCGCCGAGGCCATGCCCGACACGGGCCTGTTCAACGCCTGGTGGGAAATGACCTCGGCGCTGACCACAACCGGGGCGTCGCTTTATTCCGCCGACCTGCTGCCCATGCCCCTGCACCTGTGGCGGGCGCTGGCGGGCTGGATGGGGGGGTTCTTCATCCTGGTCGCCGCGACCGCGATCCTGGCCCCCCTGCACATCGGCGGCTTCGAGATCATGGCCCAGCCCTATGGGCGGCGCGAGCATTACGAACGCCTGCCCCGGTCTGCCGATCCGCTGGACAGGAACCCCCACCTGTCGGCCCCCGGTTTCCAGACGGTGCTTGTCCATCCTCATTACCGGCTTATGCGGTCCGCGATCGCGGTCTTTCCCGTTTATGCAGGCCTGACCCTGGCCCTTTGGCTGATCCTGCTGATGCTGGGCGATCCGGGGCTGATCGCGCTGTGCCGGGCCATGGGCACGCTGTCCACCAGCGGGATTTCCCCGGTCCTCGGCCCCCCCGGCACCAGTTCGGGCCTCGCAGGCGAAATGGCGGTCTTTCTGTTCCTGATCCCGGCCCTGTCGCGCCGCTTCTGGCCCGGTGGCGGCGAATTGCGCGCCAGCGACCGGCTGATCGACGATCCCGAGCTGAAGATGGCGGGCGGTTTCGTGGCCTTGGTCGCGCTGTCGCTGTTCGCCCGGCATTTCCTGGGCGCCATCGAAAGCGCCCGCGCGCCGGATGGTTCGTCCGAGATCGTGTATGACCTCAGGAACGGGCTTGCAGCCTTCTGGGGCGGGCTGTTCAACGGTCTCAGCTACCTGACCACCACCGGCTGGACCTCGATCGATTGGCAGGGCGCGCGGGCCTGGTCGGGCCTGACCTCGCCCGGTCTGATCCTGGCGGGGTTGGCGATGATGGGCGGCGGGGTCGCCACCACGGCGGGGGGCGTCAAGCTGCTGCGCGTTTATGCCTTGGCCCGGCATGGGCAGCGGGAAATGGAACGGATCGTCCATCCCAATTCCGTCGCGGGCGGCGGGCAGATCGCGCGGCGGCTGCGGCGCGAGGGGGCATACCTGGCCTTCATCTTCTTCATGCTGTTCGCCACATCCATCGCCGCCGTGGTGGCCCTGGTTTCCATCCAGCGGATCGAGATCGAGACGGCGACGATCCTGTCCATCGCCGCGCTGACCAATACCGGCCCCTTGGCCGCCGCGATCCCGCTGACCCCGGCGTTCCAGGCGACGGCGGGCATTGCCTCTGCCCCGTGGGAAGGGTGGTCCGGGCTTCCCCCCTTTACCAAGGCGGTGCTGGCCGGTGCGATGATCGTCGGGCGCATGGAAACGCTGGCGGTCCTTGCGCTGTTTTCGCCGCAGTTCTGGAGGCGTTGAGCGCCGAAAACCTCGGGCGCTTGCAAGCGTCCCATCAACCGCATAATGGTGAGTTCCGACCGGGACAGTTAAAAACGGAAAAAAAGAATGGCTGGCGACAAGCAAAACTTGCAGGACGCGTTTCTCAATCATGTCCGCAAGGCGAAGGTGCCCGTCACGATCTTCCTGATCAACGGCGTCAAATTACAGGGCGTCATCACCTGGTTCGACAATTTCTGCGTGCTTTTGCGCCGCGACGGCCAGTCCCAACTGGTCTATAAGCACGCCATCAGCACGATCATGCCGGGCCAACCCATTTCGCTTTATGAAGGCGAGGACTGATTGGCGGAACTTACCGCGACCGAGGCACGGCCAACCCGTGCCTATGTGATCCATCCCGATCTGGCCGCCCGCAACCAGCGGCGCGAACCCGAACACGCCCTGGCCGAGGCCGTGGCCCTGGCTCATGCCCTGCCGGGCATCGAGATAACCGGCGATGAGGTCGTGCGCCTGCGCAAGCCCGATCCGGGCCGTTTGTTCGGCAAGGGCAAGCTGGCCGAAATCGGCGAAAGGCTGGCCGCGGCCGAGGTTGATCTGGTGCTGGTCGATGGCCCGGTATCCCCGGTGCAGCAACGAAACCTGGAAAAGGACTGGGGCGTCAAGCTGCTGGACCGGACCGGGCTGATCCTGGAAATCTTTGCCGACCGGGCCCGCACCCGCGAAGGCGTGTTGCAGGTGGAACTGGCCGCGCTGTCCTATCAGCGCACGCGGCTGGTCCGCGCCTGGACCCACCTGGAACGGCAGCGCGGGGGCTTGGGCTTCGTGGGCGGTCCCGGCGAAACGCAGATCGAGGCCGACCGTCGCGCCATCGATGAACAGATGACCCGCCTTCGCCGCCAGCTTGAACGGGTGGTCAAGACCCGCACCCTGCACCGCGCCGCGCGCGCCAAGGTGCCTTATCCCATCGTGGCCCTTGTCGGTTATACCAATGCCGGAAAATCGACGCTGTTCAACCGCCTGACCGGGGCCGAGGTTCTTGCGAAGGATATGCTGTTCGCCACGCTGGACCCGACCATGCGGGCGATCCGCCTGCCGGGCGCCGGGGGCGGGCAGGGGCGCAGGATCATCCTGTCCGATACCGTGGGCTTCATCAGCGACCTGCCCACGGAACTGGTCGCCGCCTTCCGCGCCACGCTGGAGGAGGTTCTGGAAGCAGACCTGATCCTGCACGTCCGCGACATCAGCCACCCCGAGACCGAGGAACAGGCCGCCGACGTGGCCGAGATCCTTGAAAGCCTGGGCGTGGACGAGGACGTGGCCCTGATCGAGGTGTGGAACAAGATCGACGCGCTGTCCGCCGACACGCGCGCCGCGCTGCGCCGCACCGATGCACGCACCCAAGGCATCCAGGCCGTCAGCGCCCTGAGCGGCGAGGGCCTGGACGACCTGGTCGCCGCCATCGACGCGCATCTGACCGAAGCCCTGGATGAGCCGAAGACATCTGCCTTGGTCGTGCTTCCCTTCTCGGACGGCCGCCGCCGGGCCTGGCTGCACGAGGCAGGCGTCGTCGAACGCGAGGAAAGCGGCGAAAATGGCCTGACGCTGCACCTGCTGTGGACCGACCGTCAGAAGACGGGTTTCGAGGCCCTGAGCGCACCCGAGCGGGACGACGACGCGTAGGGTGCGTGCTTGCACGCACCTTTGTTGAGGCGGACCATGGTGCGTGCAAGCACGCACCCTACGGTCGAAAGCGGGGCACCCCTTTTCAGGCGACCCAATCCACCGGCGGGCGGCCCTGCTGTTCCAGCCATTTATTGATCTTCGAAAACGGCTTGCTGCCAAAGAACCCCCGCCGCGCCGACAGGGGCGAGGGATGCGCCGTCGCGATCACCAGATCCTGCGGGCGGGGCAGGCCCGCCATTGCCTTTTGCGCGTGCGCGCCCCACAGCAGGAATGCCAGGGGGCCGTGCTTTTGCGCCTCGGCCACGGCGTCGCGGGCCAGCCGGTCCCATCCCCAGGACGCGTGGCGCCCCGCATCACCCGGCGGCACCGACAGGGATGTGTTCAGCAGCAGCACGCCCTGCCGCGCCCATCCCGACAGGTCGCCCGTGGAAGGGACCGCGCCGATGTCGTCGCGGAGTTCGGCAAAGATGTTCTTCAGCGACCGGGGCAGGGCCACCTCGGGCGCGACCGAGAAGGCCAGCCCGTTCGCATGGCCCGGCGTGGGATAGGGATCCTGGCCCAGGATCACCACGCGCACCTGGTCCGGCGGCGTTGTATCCAGTGCGGCAAAGACCAGGGCGGGGCCGGGCAGCCAGTCGTCCAGTTCCTCCAGCCGGTCGCGGATCGCGGGCCAGTCCTGCTGGAAGAAGGGCAGGCGGTTCCAGGCCTTAGGCGGCTTCATGCCTCGGGCGTCCCGGTGACCTGGGCCAGGCGGGTCAGACGGTCCGTTGCCGCGCCGCTGTCGATGGATTCGGCGGCCATGGCAGCGCCCTCGCGCAGGTCCGCGGCGCGACCGGCAATCAACAGCGCCGCCGCCGCGTTCAACAGAACCGCATCGCGATAGGCGCTGCGTTCCCCGCCCAGCAGCGCACGAAAGGCGGCGGCGTTTTCATGAGGTTCGCCGCCGATGATCGCCTCGAACGGGTGACGGGGCAGGCCGGCATCCTCGGGCGTCACCATAAACTCGCTGATCTCGCCATCCTTAAGCGCCGCGACATGGGTTTCGCCAGCGATGCTGATCTCGTCCGTGCCGTCGGCCCCATGGACCAGCCAAGCGGCGTCGCTGCCCAGCTCCCGCAGCACCTCGGCCATGGGGCGTATCCAGTCGGCACTGAAGGCGCCGGTCAGCTGCCGCCGGACCGAGGCTGGATTCGTAAGCGGTCCCAACAGGTTGAAAACGGTTCTTGTGCCCAGTTCCGCGCGCGGCGGGCCGACATGGCGCATGGCCGGATGGTGCATCGTGGCCATCATGAAGCAGATGCCTGCCTCGTTGATCGCCTGCTGGGACACCTGCGGGCCGATCATCACGTTGATGCCCATCTGCGTCAGGGCATCGGCCGAACCTGATTTCGACGACAGGTTGCGATTGCCATGCTTGGCCACCGGCACGCCCGCCCCGGCCACCACGAATGCCGTCGCGGTCGAGATGTTCAGCGTGCCCTTGCAATCGCCGCCGGTCCCGACGATGTCGATGGCCCCTTCGGGCGCCGTGATGCGGTTCATCCGCTTGCGCATGGCGCGGACGGCGGCGGCGATTTCATCGACCGTCTCGCCCCGCACCCGCAGTGCCATCAGCAGGCCGCCGATCTGGGCCGGGGTTGCAGCACCGTCGAACAGGGCCGAGAACGCCGCTTCGGCTTCGTCCGCCGTCAGGGGCCGGGTTGCAGCGATGCCGATCAGCGGGCGGATGTCGGTCACGCTCATGCGGCCGCCTGTCGCGGGGCGCAGCGGGCCAGAAAGGTGCGGATCATCTCGTGCCCGTGTTCGGATGCAATGGATTCAGGGTGGAACTGCACGCCTTCGATGGGCAGCGCCTCGTGGACAAGACCCATGATGGTACCGTCATCGGATGTCGCCGTGACGCGCAGGCAATTAGGCAGGCTTTCGGGTTCCACTGTCAGCGAATGATAACGCGTGGCGACAAGGGGCGAGGCCAGCCCGGCAAAGACCCCGGTGCCGTCATGGCTGATGGCATCGGTCTTGCCATGCATGATGCGGTTGGCGCGCACCACCTTGCCGCCGAACGCCTCGCCAATGGCTTGGTGGCCCAGGCAGACGCCGAACAGCGGAATGGCGCGGTCGGCGGCCGTGCGGATCAGGTCCAGGCAGATGCCTGCCTGCGCGGGATCGCAGGGTCCGGGGGATATCACGATCCCGTCAGGCTTCATTGCCAGGGCCTCGTCCACGCTCAGGGCGTCGTTGCGGCGCACCACGACCTCGGCCCCGGCCTCGGCCAGGTAATGCACGAGGTTCCAGGTGAAGCTGTCATAGTTATCGATCAGAAGGATCATGATGGGCGCCCTGATATGGTGGCGGTTTCCCCGCCGGAACGGGTCCGCTATAGATGGGCCAAAGCGCGCCGGGGGGTCAAGACCGGCACGGATGCGAAGGGGCACATGGCACGCGGTTTCTGGACAGGTCTTCTGCATGGCGGTGTCATCAGCATCGCCGCCGTGGCCGTGTTGTCGCTGGCCGCGCCCTTGCCACGGCCAGAGGTCGAGCCTGCCGTGGAACCGACACCCCAGGCCGTGACAGTCGAACCCCGGCCAGCGCCGCAAGCCGGCGATGTCCCGCAGGCCGGATCGGTCGATCTGCCGCTCGGGTCCGAATTCGGGCGCGGCGGGGACGCGGCGCCGCGCCTGCCGGCGCCCCTGACGGCCGAGCGTCCCGTCCCCGCCGAGGCGCCTGCCGTCATGGCCCCCGCATCCGAACCGGCACCGGTGGCCGTAACCGCCGCCGAACCGCGCCCCCAACCGGCAGGAGAGCAGGACGGCCCGGTCCAGGCGGCCCCCGACACGGGCGAGGATGCGCCGCAACTGGACCGTCCCGCCGTCCTGGCGCAGCCCAGCCTGCCTGCAGCGCCCGACCGTGCCATGGCCGCCGACGCCCCCGATGCAGCACCCGCGATGCCGCTGGACCTGCCCGGCCGCGCGACACCGGGACCGGCTGTCCCCTCCTTGGACCTGTCGCTGCCCCCCGATCTGTCCGACCTGCAAGGATTGCCGCGTGACTGATATTGCCCGCCTGAACCCCGTCCTTGCCGCGACCGTTGCGCCCCCGGTGATGGAGGCGCGGCGGTGGCTGGCAGGCGTAAGCTTTCCCCCTGACCGCCCCCTGATCAATGTCAGCCAGGCCGCCCCGGTGGATCCCCCGCCGATGGCGCTGCGGCAGGCGATGGCCGAGGCGGCCTTGAACCGTCCCGAGGCGCATCTTTATGGTCCGGTGCTGGGCAACGCGGACCTGCGCGGCGCCGTCGCCGAGGAGTTTTCGCGCAGCTATGGCGGGGCGGTCGGGCCTGCGCAGGTGGCGATCACACAGGGCTGCAACCAGGCCTTTTGCGCCGCTATCACCACGCTGGCGCAAGCGGGGGATCAGGTGATCCTGCCGACGCCATGGTATTTCAATCACAAGATGTGGCTGGATATGCAGGGCATCCAGGCGGTGCCTTTGCCCTGCGGCGACGACCTGCTGCCTGATCCGGACCTGGCCGCCCGGCTGATCGGGCCGCGCTGCCGGGCCATCGTGCTGGTGACGCCCAACAATCCCTCGGGGGCGGAATATCCCGCCGATCTGGTCGCGCGGTTCTTCGATCTGGCGCAAAGCCGGGGCCTGGCGCTGATCCTGGACGAAACATACCGCGATTTCGACAGCCGCAGCGGTTTGCCGCATGATCTGCTGACGCGTCCCGGCTGGGACCGGACGGTGATCCAGCTTTACAGCTTTTCCAAGGCTTACCGGCTGACCGGGCATCGGGTGGGGGCCTTGATCGCGTCCGAAATGCGGATGGCACAGGTCGAGAAGTTCCTGGACACCGTCGCGATCTGCCCGTCCCAACTGGGCCAGATCGGCGCGCTGTGGGGGATGGGGAACCTGCGCGACTGGCTGGAGGGGGAACGGGCGGAAATCCTGGCGCGCCGCGATGCGACGGTGGCCGCATTGTCCGCCTTGCCGGGCTGGCGCGTGAAAAGCGCAGGAGCCTATTTCGCCTGGGTGCAGCATCCGCTGGCCGAATCCTCGACCGATCTGGCGCGGCGGATGGTGACGGATATCGGCGTGCTGGCGCTGCCCGGAACCATGTTCATGCCAGCGGACGATCCCGCCGGTTCCCGCCACCTGCGCATCGCCTTTGCCAATATCGACGCGGTCCAGATCGCTGCCCTGGCTGACCGGCTGCGCGGCCTTTCCGGCTGACAGGCTTGTCGCGGGGCCGCGCGCGCCCTAAAGAAACCCGACACGATCACGAAGGAAGGCCGGGCCATGAAGAACCTGCGGACACACGGGAAATCCACCATCGTCTGGGTGCTGATGGGCCTGATGGTTCTGGGCCTGGGCGGGTTCGGCGTGACCAGCTTTTCGGGCGGATCGACCGCCATCGGATCCGTCGGCGGCACGACGATCACCGCCGATGATTATGCCCGCGCGCTGCGCAACCAGATGAACGCCTATCAGCAGCAGACCGGCCAGGCGATCAGCATGGCGCAGGCCCAGGCCATCGGCCTGCCCCAGGCGGTCCAGTCGCAGCTTGTCACCGCCGCCGCCCTGGAAGAACAGGCCCGCCGGATCGGCGTGGCCGTGGGCGACGAACGGGTGCGCCAGACGATCCTGGACGCCCCTGCCTTCCGCGGACCGACCGGCAGCTTCGACCGCGCCGCCTATGCCGAGGTCTTGCGCCGCGAGAACCTGTCCGAGGCCGAGTTCGAACGGGAAATCCGCATGGACGAAGCCCGGCTGCTGATCCAGCGTGCCGTTGCAGGCGGTGTTGCCGCGCCCGAACCGGCGGTCGAGACGACTGCGAAATGGATCCTGGAACGCCGTGATGTGGCTTGGCGCAAACTGACGGCGGATATGCTGCCCGCCCCCATTGCCGAGCCGGACGAGGCGACGCTGACGGCCTGGCACAGCGCCAATGCCGACCGCTTCACCGCGCCCGAGATGCGCAAGATCACCTATGTCTGGCTGACGCCGGAAATGCTCGCGCCCGATGTGGACCTGGATCAGGACGCCTTGCGTGCGGCCTATGACGCGCGGATCGACGAATTCCAGCGGCCCGAACGCCGCCTGGTCAGCCGTCTTGTCTTTCCCACATCCGATGATGCCCAGGCCGCAAAGGCCCAGATCGACGCAGGCACCGCGCCCTTCGAGGCCTTTGTCCTGCAACGCGGATTGCAGCCCGAGGATGCCGAACTGGGCGAGGTGACCCAGGCCGATCTGGGCGCGGCGGGCGCGGCGGTCTTTGCACCGGGTGAAACCGGGGTCGTCGGCCCGATCGACACCGACCTTGGTTCCGCACTGTTCGCGATCCATGCCATCCTAGAGCCGGTCGACATCGCGTTCGAGGACGCGCAGAACGACCTGCGCGCCGAGGCCGCTTTGGACCGCGCCGCCCGTATCATCGAGGATCGCGCCGCCGAATACGAGGATCTGCTGGCAGGCGGCGCCTCGCTGGAACAGGTGGCCGAGGAAACCGAGTTGCAGCTTGGCACCCTTGAATGGTTTGCCGACGCCGCGCCCGCCGAAGGCAGCATCGCCGGTTACGAGGCGTTCCGCGCCCGTGCGGCGGAAACATCCGAGGCCGATTTCCCCGAACTGGTCAGCCTAGACGACGGCGGCGTCTTTGCCCTGCGCCTGGACCAGGTCGTTCCGCCGACCCTGCGCCCCTTCGAGGACGTGCGCGACGAGGTCGAGGCCGATTGGCGCCGGGCGGAAACGCATCGCCAGCTTCTGGCCCTGGCCGAGGAACAGCGCCTGTCTCCCGCCCCCGACCAGGGCCAGCCCGCCCCCGAATGGACCGAGGTGAAGGATATCACCCGCGACGGCTGGATCGAGGGCGTCCCGGCGGATGCCGTGGCCCGCGCCTTTGCCATCGCCGAGGTGGGCGAGGTCGAGATCGTGGACGCGGAAAACCGGGTGATCCTGCTGCGCCTTGACGCCATAGACGAGGCGGACCTGACGGGCGAGGACGGGCAGCGCATCACCGGCGCGGTCCAGGATCGCCTGGGGCAATCGCTGCAATCGGACATCTTCGACTATTACGCCCGCGCCGTGCAGCGCGAGGCCGGGATTACGCTGGACCAATCCGCCATCAACGCCATCAACGCGCAGGTCCAGTGATGGATCTGACACCCGATTTCGCCGCCTTCGAGGCGGCGTGGAAGGCCGGGCAGAACCAGCTTGTCACCATCCGACTGGCCGCCGACCTGGATACGCCCGTCAGCCTGATGCTGAAGCTGACGGATGCCGCGCCGATGTCCTTTATGCTGGAATCGGTTACGGGGGGCGAGGTTCGGGGCCGCTATTCCATCGTGGGCATGAAGCCCGACCTGATCTGGGACTGCCGCGATGGCCGCGCCCGGATCAACAGGCAGGCGCGGTTTTCGGACGACTTCCAGCCCGACGACCGCCCCGCGCTTGACAGCTTGCGCGCCCTGATCGCCGAAAGCCGGATCGAGGCGATGCCCGACGGCGTGCCGCCGGTGGCCGCGGGGCTGTTCGGATACCTGGGCTATGACATGATCCGGCTGGTCGAATATCTGCCGGACGTGAACCCCGATCCGCTGGACCTGCCCGACGCGATGCTGTTGCGCCCTTCCGTGGTCGCTGTCCTGGACGGCGTGAAGGGCGAGGTGACGCTGTGCGCGCCCGCCTGGCACGACGGGACGGACAATGCCCGCGCCGCCTATGCCCAGGCCGCGGAACGGGTGATGGATGCGCTGCGGTCGCTGGACCGCCAGCCGTCCGAGCCTCGGGCGTTGGGCCATGACGCCCGGATCGGCGAGCCGGTGTCGAATTTCTCCAAGGCCGGTTATCTGGCGGCGGTGGACAAGGCCAAGGATTACATCCGCGCGGGCGACATTTTCCAGGTCGTGCCCAGCCAACGCTGGCGCATGGATTTCCCCCTGCCGCCATTCGCGCTGTATCGCAGCTTGCGGCGCACCAATCCGTCGCCCTTCATGTTCTTCCTGAATCTGGGCGGGTTTCAGATCGTCGGGGCCAGCCCCGAGATCCTGGTGCGCCTGCGCGACGGAGAGGTGACGATCCGCCCCATTGCGGGAACAAGGCCGCGCGGCGCCGACGAGGCCGAGGACCGCGCCCTGGAAGCCGACCTGCTGTGCGATCACAAGGAACTGGCCGAACACCTGATGCTGCTGGATTTGGGCCGCAACGATGTGGGCCGCGTGGCAAGGCCGGGGACGGTGAAACCCACCGAACAGTTCGTGATCGAGCGTTACAGCCACGTCATGCACATCGTCAGCAACGTGGTGGGCGAATTGCGCAACGGAGAGGATGCGCTGTCTGCCCTGCTGGCAGGGCTGCCCGCTGGCACCGTATCGGGCGCGCCCAAGGTCCGCGCGATGCAGATCATCGACGAACTGGAACCCGAAAAGCGCGGCGTTTATGGCGGCGCGGTGGGTTATTTCGCGGCCAATGGCGAGATGGATATGTGCATCGCCCTTCGGACCGGCGTGCTGAAGGAGGGCGCATTGTATATCCAGGCAGGGGGTGGCGTCGTCTATGACAGCGACCCTGAATCCGAGTTCATGGAAACAGTGAACAAAAGCCGTGCCCTGCAACGCGCCGCCGAAGGCGCGGCACGTTTCGTTCGGGGCAACTGAACGACAAACGGCCCCCTCATCGGGGGCCGTCCGCGTCGTGGTAGGGCAAGAAATCAGTTGGCAGGCGCAGGCGTCGTGCCGTCCGCCGCAGGTGCCGCCGCATCGGATCCCATCGGCGGGGTAGCGGGGGTTTCCGCAGTATCTGCCGGGGCAGGGGCGCCGGTCGCGGCAGGATCGGCCATGGCGGGATCGGTGGTCGTGGACGCCGCCGAATCAGGCGTGGCCACGGGGGTTGCTGCCGGATCGCTGGTCATTGCCGGATCGGTGGCAACCGGTGCGCCGGGCATGGGCGCCGTCGTCATCGTGCCATCGGCTGCGGTGCCGTCCGTGGCCATGCCACCACCTGCGGTCGTTCCACCGGCCATGGCATCCGGGGCTGCTTCCTGTTCGCGGAAGACATATTCCGGCGCAGCCTCGGCTTCTTCCTGGGTCAGGTCGCTGGAGATCTGCTGGGCGTCATAGTTGATGGTCAGTTGATCCCACGGAACCGCGATCTGCTTTTCGCCGATCCCCAGGAAGCCGCCCACGCCGATCACGGCAGCTTTCATCGTGCCTGCTTCTGCATCGACGATCACGTCGTTGATTTCACCAATGGCATTGCCGTCGGGAGAATTGACGGTGGCATCGGTGATCCAGTCGATGCGCAGTTCGTTTTCGGCCTGCTGCTGTTCGACCTTGCCACTGGCTGCCACGGCGGCCGCGTCAGCTTCGTCTGCCGCAGCCTCGGTGTTCTCGGACGCGGGGACTTCGGCGGCGGGCGCAGTATCGGCGCCCATGGTGGTCGCATCGGTCGCGGGATCGGCGGGGGCAGGCGTCGTTGCGGTGTCTTGGGCCATCGCCTGGCCCATCATCAACGGCAGAACTAGGGCGGTGCTCAACATCAGCTTGTGCATGTCTTTCCTCCTGAAATGCCGCGCATAACAAGCGATGCGCGATTGAGGAGACAATGCCTTGTGGGCCTGTCGGTTCCGGCCGCAGGCCCAAAAACGCCCTGCCGGACTCTAGTCCTCGCCGCGATAGGGCTGGACGTATTGCAGCGCCATGTCCCACGGAAAGAAGATCCAGGTGTCCTGGCTGACCTCGGTCACATAGGTCTGGACCATCGGCTTGCCCTTGGGCTTGGCATAAACGGTGCCGAAATGCGCCTTGGGATACATATCGCGGATCAGTTCCAGGGTGCGGCCGGAATCGACCAGGTCGTCGATGACCAGAATCCCTTCGCCATCCCCCATCAGGGCGGGGTCGGGATGGTTCAGAACCTCAAGCTGGCCCTGGCCCGCCTCGGCCCCCACGCCCTTGTAGGACCGGATGGAAATCGAATCGATGGTGCGGATGTCCAGTTCGCGCGCGACGATCATGGCGGGCACCAGGCCCCCGCGCGTCACGGCCACGACGGCGCGCCAGTCGGTCCCGTCCAGGCGCCAGGCCAGGGCGCGGGCGTCACGATGCAACTGGTCCCAGCTGACATGGAAACCTTTTTCGTGGGGCAGGCGGTCGATCATGGCGTTCCCTTTCAATGGCGCAGGATCAGCGACAGGCCCAGCAACCCGATTGCCAGCCCCGCCACGCGGTCGATCCAGAGTTTGGCGGCATAATACCTGCGCCGCAGCCAAGGCAAAGCCATCAGCGACGCAAGGACGGTATAAAATGCCAGTTCCACCGAAACCGCCGTCGCATAGATCGCCAGCTTGTCGCCCGCCGACAGCAGCGCGGGGAAGATCGACAGAAGCACGGCCGAATAGAACAGCGCGGGCTTCGGATTCGACATATTCAGCATCATTCCGCCCAGGAAGCCCATTCCCCGGCTGCTTTCCGCCGGGTCGGGCAGGGGGTCGGGGGCGTGGCGCCACATCTTAAAGGCGATCCATGCCAGATAAGCGCCGCCGATCATTTTCAGTGCCACATAGGTCCACGGCAGGGTGCGAAAGACCACCGTCAGGCCCAGCAGCGCAAAGATGCACCATACCGATGCCCCGATCGCCAACCCCCAGCCATAGGGCAGGGCGCGCCTGCGGCCCAAGGCGAAGGCCCCCTGGCTGACCGCGATGACGCCGGGGCCGGGCGACAGGATCGCCACCGACAGGGTGCCCACGAACAAGGCAAGCTGGTCGGCGGTGATGGTCATGGCGCCCGGTCAGTCCTTCTTGACCGTCGCAATGTCGGGCGCGTCCACGGCCTTCATGCCCACTACATGATAGCCCGCATCTACGTGATGCGTTTCCCCCGTGACGCCCGCGCCCAGGTGCGACAGCAGATACAGCGCCGAATTGCCCACATCCTCGGTCGTGACATTGCGGCGCAGGGGGGAATTCAGTTCGTTCCACTTCATGATATAGCGGAAATCGCCGATGCCGCTGGCAGCCAGGGTCTTGATTGGACCGGCGCTGATCGCGTTCACGCGGATCCTGTCCTTGCCCAGATCTTCTGCCAGGTAACGCACCGATGCCTCCAGCGCCGCCTTGGCCACGCCCATCACGTTGTAATGCGGCATCACCCGTTCGGCGCCGTAATAGGTCAGCGTCAGCAAGCTGCCCCCGTCCGGCATCATGGCTGCGGCGTGCCGCGAAACCGCGGTGAAGGAATAGACGGAAATATCCATCGTCATCATGAAATTGTCACGGGTCGTGTCGCAGTAACGGCCGCGCAACTGGTCCTTGTCGGAAAAGCCGATCGCATGAACCACGAAATCGAGGGATTCCCATTCTTGGCGAAGGGTCTGGAACAGTGTCGCGATGGACGCCTCGTCGCTGACGTCGCAGGGCAGAACCAGGGACGATCCCAGTTGGGCTGCCAGCGGATCGACGCGCTTCTTCAGCGCCTCGCCCTGATAGGAGAAGGCAAGTTCCGCGCCCTGGGCCGCCACGGCCCGCGCGATGCCCCAGGCAATGGACTTGTCATTCGCCAATCCCATGATCAGGCCGCGCTTGCCAGCCATCAACCCATGCTTCTGCTCGCTTGACATGTGCGGTCTCTCGCGGTTTCAACCCTTTGTGAAAGGTGCTTAGGCCAAAGGGTTGCAAGCATCAAGCGCAAGGACACGCAGATGGCTGATCGAGACGGACTGTTCGCGGGCGACGACCCGTTCGACATCGCACGCCGCTGGCTGGCCGAGGCGGAAAAGACCGAACCCAACGACCCCAACGCCATCGCCCTTGCAACCGTGGACAGCGGCGGTATGCCCGACGTGCGCATGGTCCTTCTGAAGGACATCGAGGGGCAGGGCGCGGACGGCGGCTTTGTCTTTTACACCAACTATGACAGCGCCAAGGGCCAGCAGATCGCGGCAACCGGGAACGCCGCCTTTGTGATGCACTGGAAATCCCTGCGCCGGCAGATCCGGGTGCGCGGTTCTGTCACCCGCGTCGAGGGCGAACAGGCCGATGCCTATTACAACAGCCGCGCCTTGCAAAGCCGGATCGGCGCCTGGGCATCGCGCCAGTCGCAACCGCTGGAAAGCCGCGCGGCGCTGATGGCCGAAGCCGCCCGGCAGGGGTTGCGCCACGGCACCCATCCGCCCCGGCCCCCGTTCTGGGGCGGGTTCAGGATCGCGCCCCAGCAGATCGAGTTCTGGGCCGATGGCGCTTTCCGGTTGCATGACCGGTTCCGGTGGGACAAAGAGGCCTCCGGTGCATGGTTTGCCAAGCGGCTGTCACCCTAGGGCTTGACGAAAGGGTCTTGGTGGCTGACCATGGTTGATGGGCGCAGATTTTGCGCCGTTGTCTTCCGTGAACGACAGCTGATCGCAGGCGCAGGTATTGAACGGTTGGGTTGGTTGAATTCGGGGCAGGACAAGACGCGCTGAGCGCATGTGGTGGAATGATGACGGATGAGAAGGGACTGAAGCTTGTTTCCGGACTGGTCAAATGGTTTGACCCGACCAAGGGCTATGGCTTCATCCTGAACGAGGAAGGCGGCGCGGACATTCTGCTGCACGCCAACGTTCTCAGGAATTTCGGGCGCAGTTCTGTGGCCGACCAGTCACGCGTGACGGTCTGGATGCAGCCCACACAGCGCGGGCTGCAGGCGACCGAGGTTGTGTCGATCGAACCGCCCATCTCGGACGGGTCGGCACCCATTGCGGATCTGGACAACGGCATCATCGAACATCTCGAGGCGCTGCCGCTGCGGCCGGCCCGGGTCAAGTGGTTCGACAAGGCCAAGGGATTTGGCTTTGCCAATATCTTCGGCCATCCCGACGATGTTTTCCTCCATGTCGAGGTTTTGCGCCATTCCGGCTTTGCCGACCTTGCCATCGGCGAGGCGATCGGGATCCGTGTGGTCGAGGGCCCGCGCGGGCTGATGGCTGCGCAGGTCACAAGCTGGGATCGGGGCACGGAACAGGGCGCAAGCTCTCTTGCGGACGAAAATCTGGGTGACCAAGTCCAGGACATCAAGGATTTCATGGCGCATGTCGCCGAATAGGGCGGCGGTTGCCTTCCTTGTTCTATCGGCGGCTTTTGCAGCCCCCTGCGTCGCCGATATCCTATGCTCCCCCGACCAGGCCATTTTCCAGACAGATGGCGGCCCGGTTGCCTTTCAGGTGGAACTGGCCGACGACGAAGCCGAGCGCGCGCAGGGCCTGATGTATCGCCGCACCCTGGCGCAGGGCAGTGGCATGTTGTTCATCTATGACACGCCGCGCGCGGTCAGCTTCTGGATGCGCAACACCTATATCCCGCTGGATCTCGTTTTCCTGGACCAGGCGGGGGTAATCCGCCACATCCATCCCAACGCCGTGCCGCTGGACGAAACGCCCATTCCGGGCGCTGCCCCCGGCGATCCTGACCCCGACCGCCAGATGATCCTCGAGATCGGCGGGGGCGAGGCGGCGCGCATGGGCCTGGCCGTGGGGCAGCCCATGGCCCATCCCCGGCTGCATCAGGATTTGGCTGCACTTCCCTGCGGCTAGGGCTTTCCCCCGCCGACGCGATCCGCTAAACGGAACGCGTCGGGGCGTAGCGCAGCCTGGTAGCGCGACGGTTTTGGGTACCGTAGGCCGGAAGTTCGAATCTTCTCGCCCCGACCATCTTCCTTACTCGGCTGCCTTGACTGCCATCGGATTGTTCGGATGCGTGGTCCAGTTGGCATAGGTGCCGCGCCGGATGCCGGTGCGCAGGTCCATTTCGCCCACGGCCAGTTCGCGCATGTCGATGCAATTTTCCACCGGGCAGACGTCCAGGCACAGGTTGCAGGCGACGCATTCCTCCTCGATCACCTCGAAGACGCGGCCGGGCTTCATCGCGATGGCCTGGTGGCTGGTATCCTCGCAGGCGGCATAGCAGCGCCCGCATTTGATGCACAGATCCTGGTCGATCCGGGCCTTGGTCACATAGTTCAGGTTCAGTTGGTTCCAGTTGGTGACATTGGGCACCGCGCGCCCGATCAGGTCCGACATCGCCATGTCGTGGCTGTCCAGGTAATCCCGCAGGCCCGAGATCATTTCCTGCACCACCTTGAAGCCATAGGTCATCGCCGCCGTGCAGACCTGCACCGTGCCCGCCCCAAGCGCCATGAACTCGGCCGCGTCGCGCCAGGTCGTCACGCCGCCGATGCCGCTGATGGGCAAACCGTGGGTGGCGGGGTTGCGCGTGATCTCGGCCACCATGTTCAGCGCGATGGGCTTGACCGCCGGTCCGCAGTAGCCGCCATGCGCGCCCTTGCCGTCGATGGTGGGTTCGGGGGCGAACAGGTCCAGATCGACCGAGGTGATCGAGTTGATCGTGTTGATCAGGCTGACCGCATCGGCGCCGCCGCGCATCGCGGCCTCGGCTGGTTGGCGCACATCGGTGATGTTGGGGGTCAGTTTCACGATGCAGGGCATCCGGCTGTATTGCTTGACCCACCGCGTCACCATCTCGATGTATTCCGGCACCTGGCCCACGGCGCTGCCCATGCCGCGTTCGGACATCCCGTGGGGGCAGCCGAAGTTCAGTTCTACGCCATCGGCGCCGGTATCCTCGATCCGGGCCAGGATGTCGCGCCAGGATTGTTCGTCGCAAGGCACCATCAAGGAAATGACCAAGGCGCGGTCGGGATAGTCGCGCTTGACCGACTTGATCTCGCGCAGGTTCACCTCGAGCGGGCGGTCGGTGATCAGTTCGATGTTGTTGATCCCCAGGACGCGGCGGTCGGGTCCGTGGATCACGCCGTATCGAGGCCCGTTCACGTTGACGACGGGCGGGCCTTCGGAACCAAGCGTCTTCCACACCACGCCGCCCCAGCCGGCCTGAAAGGCGCGGCGGACGTTGTATTCCTTGTCCGTGGGGGGCGCTGATGCCAGCCAGAAGGGGTTCGGGGACTTGATGCCGATGAAATCGCTGCGCAGGTCTGCCATGATGAAAACTCCTCAGCCGGGGATTTCGACCGGGCGTCCGGTCAGGTGGGCGTCGATGTCTTCGGCGGCGTTGCGCCCTTCGGCCACGGCGGTGACGGTCAGGTCGTCGCCGCCCGTCGCGCAGTCGCCGCCTGCCCAGACGCCGGGGATGCTGGTGCGGCCCGGACCGGCCACGCCGATCTTGCCGCCATCCAGTGCCAAGGTGTCGGGCACGCCGTCCAAGCGCTGCCCGATTGCGCGGAACACCTGGTCGGCCTTGAGGCGGAAGCGATCGTCGGTCAGGTGCAGACCGCCATCGGGATCAACGGCGGTATAGGCGAACTCGGCCTCGACCACCGCGCCATTGCCGTGGATATTGACGGGGGCGGCATTGCAGACAAGCCGCACCCCAGCCTTGGTGGCGTGGTCCTGTTCGTGGCGGCTGGCGCCCATCTGCGACTGGTCGCGCCGATAAACGATGGTGACGTTTTCCGCCCCCAGCAGGCGTGCCTGAACGGCGGCATCCACCGCTGTCATGCCTCCGCCGATCACCACCACGTCGCGGCCCACCGCCAGGGCGGTCAGGTCACTGGCTTGGCGCAGGTCGCGGATAAAGCTGACCGCATCAAGGACATTGCGCCGTTCCTCGCCCTCGGCCCGCAGGGCGTTGACGCCGCCCAGGCCCATGCCCAGGAAGACCGCATCATATTCGGCCCGCAACGCTTCAAGCGTGATTTCTTGTCCAAGCCGGTGGTTGTGACGCAACTCGATCCCGCCGACGCCCAGGATCCAGTCCACCTCGGCCTGGGCGAAGCCGTCCACGGCCTTGTAGCTGGCGATACCGTATTCGTTAAGCCCCCCCGGCTTGGGCCGCGCCTCGAAGATCGTGACCTCGTGGCCCTTGGCGGCCAGGCGATGGGCGCAGGACAGGCCCGCCGGACCGGCGCCGACCACGGCAATCCGCTTGCCAGTGGGCGCGGCGCGGCGGAAGGGATGTGCGCCCTGGGCCATCAGCCCGTCGGTGGCATAGCGTTGCAGGGCGCCGATTTCCACCGGGTCGCCTTCGGCATCCATGCGGACGCAGGATCCCTCGCACAGGTTTTCCGTCGGGCAGACGCGGGCGCACATGCCGCCCAGGATATTGGCGTGAAAGATGGTCATGGCCGCTGCATCCGGCGTGCCGGTGGCGATCTGGCGAATGAACAGCGGGATGTCGATGCTGGTCGGGCAGGCCGTGACGCAGGGCGCGTCGTGGCAGAAGTAACAGCGGTCTGCCGCGACGCGGGCTTCGTGATCGGTCAAGGGCGGCGCGACATCGACGAAATTCGCCGCAAGTTCGTAGGGTGTAAGGCGACCGGGGACAACGCCCGGCGCCAGTCTTGCTTGGGACATTTGCGTCTCCTGGCTCACCTGTTGGCAAGAATCAGGCTGGCACAGGTCCAATTTTTTATCAAATGGTAAAACTTGCGCCGCCAGGCCTTGCGGATATTTCAGGCAGACGGGGGCCGTCGGCAAACCTGCAGCGCAAATGGGTGAGGCTGGACCGGACCACCAACGGAGGTGACCCGCGAAACCGCGCTGAGGAATGCGCAACGGGTCGGTCAGCAGCCCCCTTGCGTTCAGGCGATATAGCGGTCCTTGCGGTGGTTGACGGCAATCGTCAGGTTCAGGATAACCGCGCCCAGAAAGCTCCACCCCACGGTGATGGGGTCGCGCAAGGACAGGGCGACCAGAAACAGGCACGCATCGAAGATCAGCTGCACCCAGCCCGCCCGAAAGCCGGTTGCGTCCTGGACATACAGTCCCACGATGCCGATGCCGCCGAGGGACGATCCATGGCGGAACAGCGCGATCAGCCCCACGCCGGTCAGGCAGCCCACCAGCACGGCCCCCACGGCGGGATGGGTTTCCCCGAAATGCAGGTATTCGGGCAGGACCATCGACAGCGCCGACAGGATAGCAACGGCCAGAAAGCTTTTGGCGACAAAGGTCGGGCCGAAGCGTTTCCAGCCCAGCCAGTAAAAGGGCAGGTTGATGACAAAGAATACCGGGCCGAAGGCCCATCCGGTGCCATAGCAGATCAGGATCGCCAGCCCCGCCGTCTGCCCGGTGACGAATCCCAGATGCGTCAACAGCACCACGCTGACGGCGGCCATAAAGCTGCCAAAGGCAATGCCCTGGGCGTCCTCGGAAAAGCTGTGTCTGGGGGATGGCAGGCTCATGCAAGGTGCTATGGCGTGCTGTTTCACCGCTTGCAAGAAAGAAGGGGGGCTGTCTGCCCCCCATCTCCTTCGGAGATTCCCCCGAGGATATTTGCATGAAGAAGAAGCCCTAGTCGAAGGCGCGATCGGTGATGATGTGGTTGAATGCCCCTTCCGGTGCTTTCGAGATCACCGGATCGGATCCGCCCGCCATCAGCGTGTCCACGGTGCGCTGATAATCGGCCTCGTCCAGGGTGCCGTTGGACCCTGCGGTCAGCTTGCCGATTTCCGTGACCATGCGGACTTGGTGGTCCAGGGTCTGGGCGCCGGTCTCGTCGTTGTCCAGAACGATCTGGGCGGCTTCCTCGGGGGTTTCCTCGGCGTATTTCCAGCCCTTCATGCTGGCGCGGACGAACTTGACTAGGTCGGTGACCATGGCGTCGTCTTCCAGCGTGCTTTCCAGGACATAAAGGCCGTCTTCCAGCGTGGCGACGCCTTGGTCCTCGTATTTGAAGGTCACCAGATCGTCGGGTGCGATGCCGGCGTCCAGAACCTGGCCGTATTCGTTATAGGTCATGGTGCTGATGCAGGCTGCCTGCTTTTGCAGCAGGGGATCGACGTTGAAGCCTTGCTTCAGGACGGTCACGCCATCCGGCCCGCCCTCGGTCGAGAGGCCAAGCTGGCTCATCCAGGACAGGAAGGGGTATTCGTTGCCGGAAAACCAGACGCCCAGGGTCTTTCCCTTGAAGTCCGTTTTGGGGTCGGTGATGCCGCTTTCCTTGAGGCAGGTCAGCATCATGCCAGACGCCTTGAACGGCTGCGCGATGTTGACCAGCGGCAGGCCCTTTTCACGGGCTGCCAAGGCAGCGGGCATCCATTCGACGATCACGTCTGCGCCGCCGCCCGCCAGCACCTGGGTCGGCGCGATGTCCGGGCCGCCGGGCAGGATGGTGACGTCCAGGCCCTCTTCCTCGTAGAATCCCTTGTCCTTGGCGACGTAGTAGCCCGCGAACTGCGCCTGGGTGACCCATTTCAGTTGCAGGGTCAGTTCCTGCGCACCGGCGGAACCGGCGGCCAAGGCGATGGCGGTGCTCAGCATCAGTGTCTTCATCTTCCCTCTCCTGTGTTGGGGCTTACCCCCGTTGTCGGCGCTGCGACGGGTGCCAGAACGTCACCTTCTTTTCGATCAGCGCCACGATGCCATAGAACAGCGACCCGGCAATGGCCGCCACAAGGATTTCCCCCCAGACCAGCGGCAGATCCAGACGCCCCACCGCGGTCGAGCTGCGAAAGCCCATGCCCTTGGTCGGGCTGCCGAAGAACTCGGCCACGATGGCGCCGATCAGGGCCAGCGTGGTGGTGATCTTCAGGCCGTTGAACAGGAAGGGCATCGCGGCGGGCAGGCGCAGTTTCCAAAGGCTGGCCCCGTATGGCGCGGCCCAGGTCGCCATCAGGTCGCGCTGCATGGGATCGGTCGCGGCAAGGCCCGCCACCATGTTCACCAGGATCGGGAAGAACACCATCACCACGACCACTGCGGCCTTGGATTGCCAGTCGAAGCCGAACCACATCACCAGGATCGGCGCGATGCCGACGATGGGCAGGGCGGCGACGAAGTTGCCGATGGGCAGCAGCCCGCGTTGCAGGAAGGGGCTGCGGTCGATGACGATGGCGGTCAGCACGGCGGCAAGCGCACCGATCAGCCAGCCGGTCAGCGCGCCCTTCAGGATGGTTTGCACGAAATCGGTCCAGAGGATGGCGGTATTGGCAGCGAAGCTGGCGCCGATCTGGCTGGGGGCGGGCAGGATCACGGGCGGAATGGCATAGATGCGGACGATCATCTCCCACAGGATCAGGATCGTGGCGCCGAAGATCAGTGCCACTGCAAGGCGGGTCGCGCGGGTGTCAAAGCCCGACAGCCAGGTATTCAGGGCCAGTGCGCCAAGCCAGAGGGCGATGACGGGCAGCGCGCTCATCGCGCCAGTCCCATGCGGTGCAGCACTAGGCGTTCCAGCACGCCGATCAGCATGACGAGGATGGCGGCCAGGATTGCGGCGGCGAACAGCGCCGACCAGATCTGCACCGTCTGGCCGTAATAGCTGCCCGAAAGCAGCCGCGCGCCAAGCCCCGAGGTCGCGCCGGCGGGAAGCTCTCCGACAATTGTGCCGACAAGGGCGGCAGCAATGGCGACCTTGAGGCTGGCAAACAGGTAGGGCAGTGAACTGGGCAGGCGCAGCCGCCAGAATTGCTGCCTGCGGGACGCGTTCCAACTGTGCATCAGGTCCAATTGCATCGCGTCGGGCGTCCGCAGCCCCTTGACCATGCCGACCAGCACCGGAAAGAAGGACAGCCAGGCCGCGATCATCGCCTTTGGCAGCAGCCCGGTCACGCCCATGCTGGCAAAGACCACGATCACCATCGGCGCGATCGCCAAGATCGGCACCGTCTGGCTGGCGACCGCCCAGGGCATCACCGACTGGTCCATGGCGCGGTTGTGGACGATGCCCACAGCCAGCAGGATCCCCGCCGCCGTTCCGATGGCAAAGCCCGCCAGGGTGGCCGACAGCGTGACCCAGCCATGCCATACCAGACTGCGCTTGGAGGTGATCTTCTGCCCTGCGACGCCTTCCCACAAACCCATTGCCACCTGATGCGGCGCAGGCAGCACCGGACGTTCCAGGGTCAGGGTTTGGCGGACAAGATCCCCAGTGGTCAGAACGGTATCGGCCCGCGCCGCCTGGTCCTGAACCCAGGTCGAATTCATCCAGACCGCGGCCAGATACCAGATCGCGACAATGGCCAGCAGCACGGTCAGGATCGGCAGGACGCGCCCCAGGGCGCCCGGTCCAAAGAGGATCGCGGCCTCAGTCATAACTGTGCCCTTCGCGCAGGCCCTCGCGCACCTGCTGGGCAAGCGCGATGAATTCCGGCGTGTCGCGGATCTCCAGCGGGCGGTCGCGGGGCAGAGGGCTGTCGATCACCCGCGTGATCCGGCCCGGACGCGGCGACATGACGACGATCCTGGTGGACAGATACACCGCCTCGGGGATCGAATGCGTGACGAAGCCGATGGTCTTGCCGGTCTTCTTCCACAGATCCAGCAGCGCCTCGTTCAGGCGGTCGCGCACGATCTCGTCCAGGGCGCCGAAGGGTTCGTCCATCAGCAGGATGTCTGCGTCGAAGGCCAGGGCACGGGCGATGGAGGCGCGCTGCTGCATCCCACCGGACAACTGCCAGGGATACTTGGCACCGAAGCCGGTCAGGTCCACCAGATCCAGCACCCGCGCGATCCGCTGCGCGCGGTCGGGCCGGGAAAAGCCCATGATCTCCAACGGCAGGCTGATGTTTCCCGCAATCGTCCGCCAGGGATAAAGCCCCGGCGCCTGAAAAACGTAACCATAGGCCCGCTGGCGTCTTGCCTGATCGGGCGTCATGCCTGCGACCGCCAGAGTGCCGGCGGTCGGCGCCTCGAGTGCGGCAATGGCGCGCAAGAGGGTCGTCTTGCCGCAGCCGGAAGGGCCGATAAAGCTGACGAAGTCGCCCCGCTCTATGGTCAGGCTCACATCCTTCAGTGCGTGGACCGGACCGTCGGCCGTGTGGAAAGTCAGGGAGACGTCGCGGGCCTCGATGGCGGTCAACTCACACCCCGCTTGCCGGAATGCCGGACCGCTCTACCGGGCGCGGCGCGGTCAGTTCCTTCCAGGCCGAGAGCGCCCGGTTCACCGTGCCGCGCGGTTCCCGGGCGACGAACTCGCCGTGGCCCTCGCGGCTGTCCAGCGTGCCATCCGTCACCGCGACAACCCCCCGCGTCAGGACATAGCGCGGCAGGCCCTTGACCCGCTGCCCCTCGAACACGTTGTAGTCGATGGCCGATTGCTGGCTTCCGGCGCTGATGGTTTTCTCGGCCTCGGGATCCCAGACGACCAGATCGGCATCGCTGCCCACCAGCACCGCGCCCTTGCGCGGATACATCCCCAGGATCTTGGCAATATTGGTCGAGGTGACGGCCACGAATTCGTTGGGCGTCAGCCGCCCGGTCGCGACCCCATGCGTCCACAGCATCGGCATCCGATCCTCGAGACCACCCGTGCCGTTGGGGATCTTGGTGAAATCGCCCACTCCGGTCCGCTTCTGCGCCGTCGTAAAGGCGCAATGGTCGGTCGCCACCACAGACAAAGACCCCGATTGCAACCCGGCCCAAAGACTGTCCTGGTGCAGCTTGTTGCGGAAGGGCGGAGACATGACCCGCCGTGCCGCATGGTCCCAGTCCGCGTTGAAATACTCGCTTTCGTCCAGCGTCAGGTGCTGGATCAGCGGCTCTCCCCAGACGCGCTTGCCCTGCGACCGCGCCCGACGGATCGCCTCATGGCTGTCTTCGCAGGACACGTGGACGACATAAAGCGGCACTCCCGCCATGTCGGCCACCATGATGGCGCGGTTGGTGGCCTCGCCCTCGACCTGCGGGGGGCGGGAATAGGCATGGGCCTCGGGTCCGGTATTGCCCTCGGCCAGCAGGCGGGCGGACAGTTCGGCCACTACGTCGCCGTTTTCGGCATGAACCAGGGCCACGCCGCCCAAGTCGCCCACCCGGCGGAAGCTGCTGAACAACTCGTCGTCGTTCACCATCAGCGCGCCCTTGTAGGCCATGAAGTGCTTGAAGCTGGTGATGCCACGATCGACCACCGCCGCCATCTCGTCGAAGACCTGCTGGTCCCACCAGGTCACCGCCATGTGAAAGCTGTAATCGCAATGCGCGCGGCCCGACTTGTTGTCCCACATCTGCAGCGCGTCCAGAAGCCCCTGGCCGGGGGACGGCAGTGCGAAGTCCACCACCATCGTCGTCCCGCCCGCAAGCGCGGCGCGGGTGCCGCTGTCGAAATCATCGGCGGAATAGGTACCCATGAAGGGCATCTCCAGATGCGTGTGCGGGTCGATGCCGCCCGGCATGACATAGCAGCCCGTGGCGTCCAGCACCGTGTTTCCGGTCAGCCCCTGGCCGATGGCGGCGATGCGCCCGCCCTCGACCAGCACATCCGCCTTGTAGCTGAGATCGGCGGTGACGACCGTTCCGCCTCGAATGACCGTGCTCATCGTCGTCCCTTTCACTTTGGTCCAAATATCCCGGGGGTCCGGGGGCTGGCCCCCGGCCTTCGATCTCACCCCACCACCTCGGCCGCATCCAGCACAGCGTGCAGCAGCACATCCGCCCCGGCGCTTGCCCATTCCGGTGTGATCTCCTCGGCCTCGTTATGGGACAGGCCGTCCACGCAGGGGCACATGATCATCACGGTGGGCGCGACGCGGTTGATCCAGCAGGCGTCGTGGCCCGCGCCCGAGACGATGTTCATGTGGCTGTACCCAAGCCGCTCTGCCGCAGCCCGAACCGTCTGAACCAGGCCCGGATCGAAGGCCACCGGGTCGAAGTGACCGACCGGTTCGATGTCGATCCCCAAGCCCAGGTCGGCGGCGATCCGGGGCGCCTCGTCCTCCAGCCGGGCGCGCATGGCGGTCAGCTTGGCAAGATCGGGCGAACGGAAATCGACGGTAAAGACCGCGCGGCCCGGGATCACGTTGCGGCTGTTCGGCCAGACATTTGCCTGGCCCACGGCCCCCACCGCGTCGGGCTGGTGGTCCATGGCGATGCGGTGGACGGCCTCGATGATGCGCGCCATGCCCAGGCCCGCGTTGACGCGCATGGTCATGGGGGTCGATCCGGTATGCGCGTCCTTGCCGGTCAGCGTCACTTGCAGCCACCACAACCCCTGGCCATGGGTGACGACGCCGATCTGCTTGTTTTCCGCCTCGAGGATCGGGCCTTGTTCGATATGGTATTCGAACATCGCATGGATGCGGCGATCGCCCGGAGCCTCGGTCCCGCGCCAGCCGATGCGGTCCAGTTCGTCGCCGAACCGCTTGCCCTCGGCATCGGTGCGGCCGTTGGCGTAATCCTCGGTCAGGACGCCGGCGAACACGCCAGATGCCAGCATGGCAGGCGCAAAACGGCTGCCTTCCTCGTTCGTCCAGTTCACGACCACGATGGGGCGCCGCGTGGTCAGCCCCATGTCGCGGATCGACCGGATCACCTCCAGCCCCGACAGCACGCCAAGCACGCCGTCGTATTTGCCCCCCGTTGGCTGCGTATCCAGGTGGCTGCCGATATAAACCGGATCCAGGTCGGGTTCCGCGCCTTCAAGGCGCATGAACATATTGCCCATGCGGTCCAGATCCATGGCCATTCCCGCATCTTCGCACCACCGCTGGAACAGGGCGCGGCCTTCGGCATCGGCATCCGTCAGGGTCTGGCGGTTGTTGCCCCCCGCCACGCCGGGGCCGATCCCGGCCATCTGCATCAAGCTGTCCCACAGCCGTTCGCTGTCGATCCGCATATTGGCGGTCGCAATAGCCCCGCTGGCATCGCTCATCCGCTGTCCTTCCTGTCTGGCTGCCCCGTTCTGGCGCGGGGTTGGCGTGATTGGCCCGGGCACGGGCATTCACCCGTAAGCCCTTCCTTTATTGACCAAATGGTCAGGATCACGCTAGCACGGGGCAGGGTTCAGTCAAGCGTCCCGAACGGGGTGGCCTGCCTGCTGCCGAAAAACGCGCCATGGGGGAAGACATCGGAATGGCAGATCGCGTGCAGCCGCCCCTGACCCGCATCCAGCAGAAGAACCGCGACCTGATCTTGGAAGGGGCGCTGTCGGTTTTTTCCGTGAACGGCTTTCGCGGCGCAACCATCGACCAGATCGCCGAGGCTGCGGGCCTGTCGAAGCCCAACGTGCTGTATTACTTCGCGTCCAAGGACGACATCCACAAGACCCTGCTGACGACCCTGCTGGATATGTGGCTGGCCCCCATGATCCGCATCGACCCCGCGGGCGACCCGCTGGAGGAGGTGATGGCCTATGTCCGCGCCAAGCTGGAGATGTCGCGCCGCTTCCCCCGTGAAAGCCGCCTGTTTGCCTATGAAATCCTGCAAGGCGCGCCGCATCTGACCGAAATACTGGGCGGGGGCTTGCGCGACATGGTGGACCGCGCGGCAGAAATTCTGCAAGGCTGGATGGACGAGGGCCGCCTGGCCCCCATGGAGCCGCGCCACCTGATCTTTTCGATCTGGGCGCTGACCCAGCATTACGCGGATTTCGACGTGCAGGTGCGCGCCGTTCTTGGACCCGGCCATGATCCGTTCGTCGAAGCCGAGCCTTTCCTGGACAATCTTTACCGCATGATGCTGCGCGTCTAAGCCGGGCGTTGCGTCAGCATCCCTGCGGCGGGCTGGATCAGAGACAGGTTTTCACGCGCGGCAGCAACGAAATCGTCAACCTCTCCGCTGGCCCAGTCCTTAGTGGCGGCATTTGTGGCGGCGACGATGGCGGCAGCCAGGATCTCGATCTGGGCGGGCTTTGCATCGGGGCAGCGGCGGCGCAGCAGGTCGCGCATCTGCGCGCGGCGCGACAGGATCGTCGAATTGCGCAACGCGTCCAGTTTCGGGTCGGTGTTGGACAGCGCCAGGATATGAGCCAGCAATTCCCGTTCATCCAGAAAACGCGTCAGATGCACGGTGATCAGGCGGTCCAGATCCTCGATCATCGTGCCTTGGCCGTTCACGAATTGCTCGGACGCATCGGCCGGGTAATCGGGCGGCGGACCCATCATGGCCGCTTCCTTGTAGGGGTAATAGTTGAAGAACGTGCGGGTGCTGATCCCGGCTTCCTTTGCAATCGCCTCGGTCGTGACGTTTGCCAGCCCGTCGCGCACCGCCAACTGGATCGCTGTTGCCTGGATCTTCTTGGCAGTTCGATAACGACGGGTCATGTGCGGCATCTGCAGCTTCCGGTTGTCGCTTATTGCAATGAAATGGTGTCAGTAATAACGCGCCGCCGTCAAGGCGCTTCCCTCATGCGATTGATTCGGCAAGGCGCATGACGAAAAACGCCGCGCGCGCAGGGGCGGGCGGCGTTGAAGGCGGGCGGGTTCGGACGGTTGCGTTTCAGGCGCCCCAGTTGCGGACCGGGCCGCAATCCATATGGACGAAGTTCGACCGTGAATACTTGCCCACGCCCCCGGCGCGGCAGGACATCGCGGCGTTGTACATCTGGCCGACCGAGCGAGACTTCAACCGCAGGTCGGCGGCCTTGCCCACCATGTGCAGTGAATTGCGCGCAACGCCGCCCGAGGACCGCCGCAGCATCGCGTTCGTGCGCGGAGAGCGATAGCCCGACAGCATCATGTAGGGTTCGTTGGTTTGCAGCAGCCGGTGCGAGGCGGCGGCCACGTCGACCGTGCGGGGGTCGATCCCGATCACTTCCCCACTGCGCCAGTCACGCATGAAAATGTTGATCTCGTTCAGGGATTCCCGGATGTACTTGCCATCGACCCAGTAAACGGTGTCGAGGCTTTCTCCGGTTCGGCCGGAATACATGCGAATGCGGCGCATATCGCCCGCGCCCCGCAGCAATCCAAAGGCGTTGCCCATAACCGGTGCTGCCGCCACGGTTGTAGCCGCGAACACACCAAGAATGCCGCGACGTGAAAGAAGGTCGAATGTCATGTCAGATCGCCTGTCCCGCTTCGTCTTTTTTCCGCCACAATCCTTGCGACGCCGCCAAGGTTATCCTCGGTTAGCTAACAATATGTCAAAAGCCCGTGGGGTCAGAAACAGATTCCTGTATTCATCGGCATAATTTCAGAAAGTTAGGCGAAATCCTGCCGATGTCCACGCGCTGTGGCGCGATGGTCGCGACCCTGTGGCGCGGCTGCAACCATTGCCGGACAGTGCCCGTTCATTGTCCTGCATTTGCTGGTGGAAGCCTTTCCAAACTGGCAGAATCCAAGTCAATCAAGGGAAGATCATTGATGCGCGGTTGGGGATTTTTTGCTGCTATTGTATTGATCTTGGCTGGACAATCGGCGGTTGCACAGTCGCAGGTCGGATTGGCCCCGGCCGTGGGTGTTGCCGCCGCACCACGCCTGGATTTCAGTGCGCAGGACATGGAATTGGCCGGCCAAGCGGCGGCTGTTCCAGAACTGGCGGCCTATTACGGATCGCATGGGCTGCGGCCGATCTTCTTGGGAGAACGGGCGGGCGAATTGCGCGCGGCCCTGATCCAGGCGACTGCAACCGCCCCCCGGCACGGCATCCCGGCGGGGCGCTATGCTGCTGCATCCCTCTCATCCGATGCCGCCGACGTGACCGCCGAGGTCGGACAGGCGCGAATCCTTGTCCGCTATCTGCGCGACATGACCGGGGGAATGGTCCGCCCCGCGTCTGTCGATCCGCTGATCAAGCGAGAGGTGGCGCGTCCCCCGATCGACCGGCTGATCCGCGATTTTACCCTGGCCCCCGATCCCGGACAGTTCCTGCTGGATTTGCAGCCGCGCCACCCGGCCTATCTGGCGCTGCAGCGTGCCTTGGGCGCGGACAGCGGGCTGGCCGCCCCCGCCCATCTGCCGCGCGCACCCGAGGGGCTGTGGCGGCCCGGAATGCGCGATCCCGGGATCGTTTCGCTGCGTGCGCGCCTGGAATCCATCGGCTTTGGCGCCCCTGCGGCGGATCCCCATGCCTATGATGCCGCACTGGCCGACGCTGTCGCCCGCTTTCAGGCCGCAGCGGGCTTGCCGTCCGACGGCGTGGCTGGGCCGAAGACCATCGGCCATCTGAACGGGGACGTGCCGTCCGATGCCCGCAACCGCGCGATCGTCGTGGCCCTGGAACGGATGCGCTGGATGGGGTCCGAGGATCTGTCTGCCCGTCATGTCTGGGTCAACATCCCCGAATACACCGCCCGCATCGTGGAAAACGGGGCCGAGGTATTCCGCACCCGCGTCGTCGTGGGCCACACCGATCACGACCGGCAAACGCCCGAGTTTTCGGACGAAATCGAATATGTCGTGGCAAACCCCCGCTGGAACGTGCCCCGTTCCATCACGGTCAAGGAATACCTGCCGAAATTGCAGGCCAACCGCAATGCGGTGTCCCATCTGGATGTCGTGGACGGCAACGGCAATGTGATCGCCCGCGACCGCATCGACTTTGGCCGCTATACGGCGGCGAATTTCCCGTATCGGATGCGGCAGAAGGCCAGCGACGACAATGCCCTGGGGCTGGTCAAGTTCATCTTTCCGAACCCTTGGAACATCTATCTGCATGACACGCCCACCAAGCATCTGTTCGCGAACGCGGCCCGCGCCTATTCCCACGGCTGCATCCGCATCGGCGATCCCTTTGACCTGGCCTATGCGCTGCTGTCGAAACAGACCGCCGATCCGCAGGCCATGTTCCACCGCGCCGTGGATCGCGGCAAGGAAGCCTGGCTGAAGCTGACGCCTGCCGTCCCGGTGCACCTGGTCTATTTCACCGCCTTTCCCGATGCCGACGGCACCATCCGCCGGTTCGAGGATGTTTATGGCCGCGAGGCGCCCTTGTGGGACGCGATCCAGAAGGCCGGGCTGGATTCATAGGCTCGAAAAGTCTAAGCCCCATTCCGACAAGGGGGCGATCATGGCATTCACCATCGGGCAACTGGCGCAGGCACTGGACGCAAGGGGCTGGGGCGACCTGGATCTGCCGGTGACGGGCGCGGCCGAACCGCAGGCCACCGGCCCGGTCGGCCCCGAGGGCGGGGTGATCGCCATGGCCATGTCCCCGAAATATGCCGCGGCCCTGCAACCCGGCGGCATGGCGATCCTGGCCGAAGGAATGGACCCCGAGGCGCTCGGCCTCAGGGCCGCGATCTTTGCGCCGCGCCCGCGGCTGTTGATGGCGGGGTTGACGCGGGCGTTTGATCCCGGTCCCGACATCGCACCCGGCATCCATCCCACCGCGGTGATCGACCCCTCGGCCCAGGTCGGGGCAGATGCGGCCATCGGGCCGTTCGTGGTGATCGGCGCGGATGTCCAGATCGGGACGGGCGCCCGGATCGGGCCACACGTATCGATTGGCCGCGGGACGCATCTGGGCGATGATGTGCTGTTGCACGCGGGTGTGCGCATCGCGCATGGCGTCACCGTGGGCCACCGGCTGATCGCGCAATCGAACGCGGTGATCGGGGGCGATGGTTTTTCCTTTGTCACGCCCGAGGAATCGGGGATCGAGGAAATCCGCCGCACCCTTGGCGCACGCGAGGCCATCAAGCAGCAGCACTGGACGCGGATCCATTCGCTTGGCGGGGTTGAGATCGGCGACGACGTGGAGATCGGCGCGAACTCTACCATCGACCGGGGCACCATCCGCGCGACCCGCGTCGGCAACGGCACGAAGATCGACAACCTGGTGATGCTGGGCCACAATGTCTCGGTGGGCGACGATTGCCTGTTGTGTTCGCAGGTGGGCATTGCCGGGTCGGCGCGCGTCGGCAACCGCGTGGTTCTGGCCGGCAAGGTCGGGGTCAACGACAATATCGACGTGGGCGACGATGTGATCGCCGGCGGGGCCAGCAAGATTTTCACCCGTGTCCCGGCTGGCCGCGTAATCCTGGGCAATCCGGCGGTCAAGATGGAAACCCAGCTGGAAATTCAGAAGGCCGTTCGCCGCCTGCCGCGTTATGCCGAGCAACTGGCGCGGCTTCAGGAAACTGTTACACGATTGTTGGAAAAGGGCTGAGCAGGAGGCTTCATGACCGACCGGACCCAAGACCGCATCAGGGCAATCATCGCCGAACAGGCGATGCTGGAGCCCGACCAGATCAGCGACGATTCGACCCCGGAGGATCTGGGCATCGACAGCCTGGGGCTGGTCGAGGCGATCTTCGCGATCGAGGAGGAATTCGACATTTCCATCCCCTTCAACGCAAATGAACCCGACAAGTCGGATTTCGACATCTCGACCATGGGCACGATCATTGCCGCCGTCGAACGGCTGGTGGCGCAGAAGGCCGCATGAGTCCGAAAAAGGCGGGAAAGAAGGCCGAGGCATCGATAAGGCCGGACGGGCTGCGGCGGGTGGTCATCACCGGTGCGGGCACGATCAACGCGCTTGGCCATGACGTGCCGACAACGATGGCCGCGTTTCGCGACGGGCGCTGCGGCATCGGACCCTTGGAATTTCGTGACGTGGACCGGCTGTCGATCCAGATCGGCGCGCAGGTCCATCCCTGGCGGGCCGAGGATTACTTCAACCGCCAGCAAATCCTGCTCTATGACAAGTTCACGCAATTCGCCCTGCTGGCCGCCAAGCAGGCGGTGGCGCAGTCGGGACTGGATTTCCAGGGGGCGCTCGGGCTGCGGGCGGGCGTCATCTTGGGCACGGCGGGCGGCGGGCTGAACACCTGGGACGAAAATTACCGGACCGTTTACGAAGAAGGAAAGAACCGCGTCCATCCCTTCGTGGTCCCCAAGCTGATGAACAACGCCGCCGCCAGCCATGTCAGCATGGAGTTCGGCCTGCGCGGCCCGGCCTTTACGGTCGCCACCGCCTGCGCCAGTTCCAACCACGCGATGGGCTTGGCGTTCCAGATGGTTCGGTCTGGCGCCGCACAGGTCATGCTGTCCGGCGGGTCCGAGGCGATGCTGTGTTTCGGCGGCGTCAAGGCCTGGGAAGGGCTGCGCGTCATGTCCAAGGACGCCTGCCGCCCCTTTTCCGCCAACCGCAACGGCATGGTCCAGGGTGAGGGCGCGGGCGTCTTTGTCTTCGAGGATTACGAAAACGCCCGTGCGCGCGGTGCGGACATCCTGGCCGAGGTGGTGGGTTTTGCCATGTCGTCGGATGCCCAGGATATCGTCATGCCCTCCGCCCAGGGTGCCGAACGGGCCATCACGGCAACCTTGCAGGACGCAGGCCTCAATCCCGAGGATGTGGGCTATATCAATGCCCATGGCACCGGCACGGCCGCCAATGACAAGACCGAATGCGCCGCCGTTGCCCATGCCTTCGGCCACCACGCCGACCGTTTGATGATATCGTCCACCAAGGCGATGCACGGCCATATCATCGGCGGCACGGGGGCGGTGGAACTGCTTGCCTGTATCATGGCGCTGCGCGACGGGGTGATCGCGCCGACCATCGGTTATCAGGAAGCCGATCCCGAATGCGCGCTTGATGTGGTTCCAAACGAGGCACGGCAAGCGCGGGTCGATGCGGTGCTGTCCAATGCCTTTGCCTTTGGCGGACTGAATGCGGTGATCGCGCTGCGCCGAGTCTGAACATCAAAAAACCGCGCCCAAGAATGGGCGCGGTTTGCAATGCCGTCAATCGGATCAGTTGGCCGGTGCTTCCACAGGTGCTGCCGTAGGGGCCGGGTCAGCGGCAGGCGCGGGCGCCTCGGCATAGGCGGCCAGGGCGTCAAAGGCTGCGGTGAATCCCGCCAGAGACAATTTTAGTTGCACCGGGTTTTCACGGTCGCCCCCAAAAGGAAGCAGCGAGATCGTTGCGTCCTTGCCGCCCTTCAGGCTGGCAAGTTCGGCCTGGGTAAAGCCCATCCGCGAAATGCAGCCGACCGGCGCGCAGAAATTGAAAGGATAGCCGCGCGCCTCACCCGTGCCGACGGCAAAGCCCAGGCCCTGGACCAGATCGGTTTCCAGCGGGGCGATCATGGTCGCGCCTGCCGCAACCTCGCCATTGCGCAGCGGAATCAGGGTCATCTCGGCCACGGAATTGCCCTCGGAATCCTTCAGAAGCTGATACAGCTCGCACGGATCCTTGCCCTGCTCTGCCTTCAGGCAGCGGGTGGTCCAATCCTGGTGGGTTTCCTTGGCATAATACTGACCGACCTGCGGCCCCGCATCGGCGGCTGGGGCTGTCGCAGTGGGTGCCGCTGCCGGAGCGTCTGCCGCAGGGGCTTGCGGCGTTGCCGCGTCAGCGGCAGGCGCCGGGGCGTCGGCGGCCGGAGTTTCAGCAACTGGGGTTTCAGCAGCTGGAGTTTCAGGCGTGGTGGGGGCGGTGCTGTCCTGCGCGAAGGCCGGGGCCGCAATCAGGGCAAGCGCGGCCAAAACTGCCTGCGAGGGTTTGATAGGCATGGTTGTTTCGTCCCTTTGCTCAAAGCGTCGGGCGGGCGTATCATGTCCGATTTCATTTGTCAGGCGGCAACGGAAATCCCCGCGTTCACCATGGCTTGACTCCAAGGGAATGTGGCGAACTTCTGCCTGATCAGGCGTAAGAAGGTGAATGAAATTCAAAGGGTCGTGGCGCGAACCACGACCCTGACGCCTGACGGCGAACCTTTCCCTGCCGGACTGGCCGGTCATCATTGATCTGCACGCTAATCGCGGCGGCGTGATCCGTCAACTGTCCAGATGGTCAGGGCTCATCGCCAAAAAAAAGCCGCGCCCGAAGGCGCGGCAGTTCAACAGGGAGGAAGGTTCGCGCATCGACGACCTTGATGCCGAACGATTCCGATACTGGCATAAGGGGTTTAACATTGTATTGTCGGACCGAACGCCGCAACGGCGCGTGGCGCAACACAAGGCGGGGGCAGGCATGGCAGGCGTGGTGGACAGCCAGGCGAATACGGTTTTCCTGGGCGGCGGCGGTCCCGGCCATGCCGTCCCGCAAACCCTGCTGCTGAAATACGCCAACCGTCATGGCCTGATTGCCGGCGCGACCGGCACCGGCAAGACCGTCACCCTGCAAACCTTGGCCGAAAGCCTCTCGCTGGCGGGCGTTCCGGTGTTTCTGGCCGATGTGAAGGGCGATCTGGCGGGCCTGTCGCGCGCAGGTGATGCGAACGGCAAGCTGCATCAAGCCTTTGCCGAACGCGCGGCGCAGATCGGGCTGACGCTGGAATACCAGGCCTTTCCCGTCACGTTCTGGGATGTCTGGGGCAGGAAGGGCCACCCCGTCCGCACCACGCCCGCCGACATGGGACCGCTGCTCTTGTCGCGGCTGATGAACCTGACCGATGCCCAGGAAGGGGTGATGAACATCGCCTTTCGGGTGGCCGACGAACAGGGGCTGGCGTTGCTGGATTTGAAGGACTTGCAGGCGATGCTGGTCTGGGTGGGCCAGAACGCCGCTGATCTTTCGTTGCGCTACGGCAATGTCAGCACCGCCAGCGTGGGGGCGATCCAGCGGGCCTTGCTGGTTCTTGAAAACCAGGGCGGCGACAGCCTGTTCGGGGAACCCGCCCTGGACCTGTCCGACATCATCCGCCAGGACGCATCGGGCAAGGGGATGATCAACATCCTGGCCGCCGACCGGCTGATGCAGTCGCCCCGGTTATACGCGACCTTCCTGCTGTGGCTGTTGTCCGAACTGTTCGAGCAATTGCCCGAGATCGGCGATCCGGACCGCCCGCGCATCGCATTCTTTTTCGATGAAGCGCACCTGCTGTTCGACGACGCCCCCAAGGCATTGGTCGAAAAGGTCGAACAGGTCGCGCGGCTGATCCGGTCCAAGGGCGTCAGCGTCTGGTTCATCAGCCAGAACCCGACCGACATCCCCGAAGGCGTCCTGGGACAGCTTGGCACCCGCATCCAGCACGCGCTGCGCGCCTTTACCGGCAAGGACCAAAAAGCCCTGCGGATGGCTGCCGAAAACTATCGCGCCAATCCCGAATTCGACACCGCCGATGCCATCCAGAATGTCGGCACGGGCGAGGCGGTGACGTCGCTGCTGGAGGCCAAGGGCATCCCGGGCATGGTGCAGCGCACCCTGGTCCGCCCGCCTTTCAGCCGGATCGGCCCGGTCACCGAGGCCGAACGGGCGCAGGTCATGGACGCCTCTCCCATGGCGCTGAAATACGGACAGGCGATGGATCGCGAATCCGCCCACGAGGTGCTGGCGCGGCGTGCGGAAGATTCCGCGAAGGCAGGCGCCGCAGCCGAAGCAAAGGCCAGGGATACCGATGCCCTGTTCGACATGAGCCGCGACGAATACCGCAATGCCCGAAGGTACAAGCCGCGGGACGAAACACGCATCCGGTCGTCCCGCAGCGATTCGATCGTGGAAACCTTTGGCAAAAGCCTGGCCCGCCAGCTTGGCACGAAATCCGGCCAGGCCATCGTCAGGGGTGTGCTGGGATCGCTGTTCCGGGGGCGCTGAACCCTGCGCCCATCTGCGCCACCATCGCCGCACCGATTCGCGTGCCCGTCGTAACCGGCACCGGCGCATCGGCCACGGCCGCCCGCATTTCGGCCAGGATGGCGATCATCAACAGCACATGGCGGTGCATATCATAATCTGCCGTGCGTTGCAGGCGTGCATCGTTCAGCAACGTCTCCTCGGCCCGCAGGCGGGGCAGGGCGTTGCCCGCGGCAGGGCTGTGATCCAGGCGCAGCAGGCGCTTCAGGTCGCGGTCGCGGCGCCAGCCGGCCTGACCTTCGCGCGCGGCGCGGATCAGGATGCTGGGACGGCGCAGCGGTTCCGACACGGTGCGGGGGCGGAAGGCGATCACATTCGGCATATAGCTCATTTTTGAACTGTCCCATTCAGGTTGGCGAAATCACCTTCACACAACCATGACGGGTGTTGCCTTTGCCTTTATCGCAGCGTGCGCTGAGGCAACGTATCTTTAGGGTTTGTTAGGGAATGTTGCGGCTATCTGCTGATAGCAGCCGTTCATTAACCACGCTTAACGCAACCCAAGGTAGTTAGTTCCCCCGCTGCTGCCGAGGATGACAAGGGAAACGACATGACGCTTTTGACCGGTGATTTCGCCATCGACAGCCTTTCCGCGGAGCACCGTTCGCTGACCGAGGCCATAAGCAAGCCTGCGGCCGATCTGCCCGACGATGCGCGCCTGTACCTGCGCCATGTCGAGGAAGGCCAGTCGATCCGTGCCCTTGCGCGGTCCGAGGGATGCCACGCATCCACCATCCTGCGCCGCATCCGCCGGTTCGAGGCACGGCGCGACGATCCCCTGGTCGACGGCGCCCTGACTGACGGCGCGGACCGCCCCCGCCAGCTGGACGACCGCCAGGTGCTGCGCATTCTGCGCCGCCTGGCCGAACCGGGTGCCGTTGTTGTCACGGCGGACAGCATGGACAAGGCCATCATCAGCCGCGACGACATCAGGACCGCCGTCCTTGACCGCTGGATCGCCGAGGTCATGGCCTTGAAGGGCTGGGTCGTGCCATCCGCCGCGCCGGGCCGGGTCCAGCGTTACGCCATTGCCCCTGCAGGGCGTGACGCATTGCGCGGGATGCTGCGATCCCCCCGGCAGCGCAAGGCGGTCCCCGGTCCCGCCGATTTCAGCGAAGCCAGCCCCGTGATGCAGGGGGTGGCCAATGACAATGCCCCCGGCATGGCCGAGGCGCCTGCCGGTTTCGATCATGCCGACCGCCATCGGGTCTGGGAAAAGCGCGTCATCGAAGACCCCGAGGATGGCCGCCGCCGCCGCACTCGCGTCAATATTGCCGAAAGCCCCCTGCTGCTGCTGGCGCGGCGGCGCGACGGGGCGGGCAAGCCCTTTCTGTCCACCGGCATGGTGACGGCGGGTGAACGCCTGCGCGAGGATTTCGAACTGGCCCAGCTTGGGCCGCGCATCACGCAGAACTGGACCGGCTTCATGACATCGGGCATCGATGTCAGCCACAATGGCGGGGGGTATCGCGGTGGATCGGAATCGGCGCGCGACCGGGTTGCCTTGGCGCTGCGCGACCTTGGCCCCGGCATGGGCGACATCGTCCTGCGCGTCTGCTGTTTCCTGGAGGGGATCGAACTGACCGAACGCCGCCTGGGATGGTCGGCGCGGTCGGGCAAGATCGTGCTGCGTCTGGCACTGATGCGACTGGAACGGCATTATCAGGAAACCTATGGCAGCGGATCGCGTCTGATCGGATAAAGAAATAGGGGCGCCATTCGGCGCCCCTTTCCATAGCAGGTCACTGGTTAACGAAACGCATCCAAAGGGATCATTCGGCGGCGTGACGATGCGCTGCCTTTTCCGCACGCGCGGCGCGAATTCCTGCCGCATAGGCCGGGTTGATCCGCTCGAAGTGGACAAGTACCCGTTCCAGCACGTCTTCGTCCGCGCCCTCCATGGCGGCGGCAAGGTTCCTGTAAAGCCGTGCCCGTTCGTCATCGTTCAGCACCCGGTCATGCAGCGCACGGGGCTGTTCGTAATCGTCGATCAGCTGGCGGTGCGGCTGGCGCGCGGCCACGCCTTGCAGGCGCAGGGGGGGTTCGGCAAAGGACGGATCCTCGGTTGCGCCGCCACGGCTGTTGGGCTCGTAATAGGCGTCCCCGCTGCCCGTGACCTGGCCGAAGAAGTTCATCTGCCCGTCCTTGTGATAGTGATGGACCGGGCATTTCGGCGCGTTCACCGGCAGGTGTTCGTAATGCGTGCCCAGGCGGTAACGATGCGCGTCGGCATAGCTGAAGACGCGCGCCTGCAGCATCTTGTCAGGGCTATAGCCGATGCCGCGCACCTTGTTCGAGGGGCTGAAGGCCGCCTGCTCGATCTGCGCGAAATAGTTGTCGGCGTTGCGGTTCAGTTCGAACTGGCCGACCTCGATCAGCGGGTAATCCCCATGCGGCCAGACCTTGGTCAGGTCGAAGGGATCATAGGGGGTCTTTTCCGCGTCCAGTTCAGGCATGATCTGGACATACATGGTCCAGCGGGGGAACTCACCACGCTCGATCTTGCCGAACAGCGCCTCTTGATAGCCTTCGCGGGTATGGCCGATGATCTCGGCGGCCTCGCCATTGGTGTAATGGCGGTGGCCCTGCTGGGTCTTGAAGTGGAACTTGATCCAGAAGCGTTCCCCGTCCTTGTTCCAGAAGGAATAGGTGTGGCTGCCGAAGCCGTCCATGAAGGTCGGATCCTGCGGCAGGCCGCGGTCGGACATCAGGATCGTCACCTGATGCAGTGATTCGGGCACCTGGCCCCAGAAATCCCACATGGCCGTGGCGCTGCGCAGGTTGGTGCGGGGATGACGCTTTTGCGTATGGATGAAGTCGGGGAATTTCAGCGGATCGCGTACGAAGAAGACGGGCGTGTTGTTGCCCACCAAATCCCAGTTGCCCTCGTCGGTATAGAATTTCAGCGCAAAGCCGCGCACGTCGCGTTCATGGTCGGCCGCGCCCATTTCCCCTGCGACGGTCGAAAAGCGTGCCAGCATCGGGGTCGCCTTGCCAACCGCGCCAAAGATCGAGGCACAGCTGTATCGGCTGATGTCCTGCGTGACGGTGAAGGTGCCAAAGGCGCCCCAGCCCTTGGCATGGACCACGCGTTCCGGGATCCGTTCGCGGTTCTGATGCGCTAGTTTTTCCAGCAGCTGGTAATCCTGCATCAGCACCGGGCCGCGGTCGCCTGCGGTCTCGGTGTTCTGGTTCGACGCGATCGGTGCGCCTGCCGTTGTCGTCATCCGAGGGTTGCGGGTGGTATCCTGGCTCATGGTCCGGCTCCTTGCTTGGCTTGCTTGTTCCTTGCACACGGTCGGAATAATGAGAAATTGGATGATCCGATCCTATGAATAAGGTTTCCTGATGAACATCACCTTGCGGCAACTGCGATATTTCCTGTCGCTTGCGCAGCAGGGGCATTTCACCCGTGCGGCCGATGCAATGCACGTGACCCAGCCAGCCCTCTCGATGCAGATCCGCACGCTGGAGGAGCAGGTCGGCAGCCTGTTGGTCGAACGCACGCCGTCAGGCGTGGTGCTGACCCCGCAAGGGCGTGCGCTGGAAAGCCATGCGCGGCAGGTCATGGGGGCAATGGCGGGGCTGGAACAGGCGATGCGCCAGCCGGGGCAGGGCGGGCGGCTGATGCTGGGAATGATTCCCACCATCGCCCCCTATCTTCTGCCCGAGGCCTTGCCGCTTTTGCGGGCCCGCGACATTGGCCGCGACCTGCATCTGCGCGAGGCGCCGACCGACCGGCTTGTCGATGAGCTGTGCCGGGGGCGGCTGGACGTGGCAGTCGTGGCGACCCCGCCCGACACGCCTGATCTGGTTGCCCTGCCGCTGTTCACCGATCCGTTCCTGCTGGCGGGAAGCCAGGACCGCATCGCCCGCATAGGTGCGCTGCGCCCGGAACCCCGTGACCTGGACCCGGGCCAGTTGCTGCTGCTGGACGAAGGCCATTGCCTGGGCGATCAGGCCTTGGAGGTGTGCGGCCTGAACCGCCGCAGCGCCCGGCTGGATCTGGGCGCGGCTTCCTTGGCAACCCTGTGCCGGTTGGCGGCGCAGGGGATGGGACTGACATTCCTGCCCCAGCTTGCCGCCCGCCAGGAATGCGCTGCAGCCCCGGGCTTGGCCGTCGTATCCTTTCCCGATCCGCAACCGGCCCGCGACGTGCTGCTGTTGCGTCGCGCCACGACCTCGGCAGGGGGATGGTTCGACGACCTGGGCGACCTTCTGAGAACCGCGGGCCAGTCCGTCATGAAGGCCTGAACGAAAATGGCCGCCCCAAGGGAACGGCCAATGCGTCAATGCGGGGGGATCAGACCGCCTCGGCCAAGCGTGCAGTTTGCAGCCAGCCCAGAACCGATTCGGGCGCGGTGGCGCCATAGGGATCCTCGGCGCAGTTGTCGCAGCGGCCCGGTTCCTCGAACCAGGCCTCGACCACGCCGTCGGTGACGACGGCGGCGTAACGCCAGCTCCGCGCGCCAAAGCCCAGGTTGTCCTTGCGCACCAGCATCCCGACCTTTTCGGTAAATTCGCCTGACCCGTCGGGGATCTCCGTCACGTTCCGAAGGTCTTGCGCCTTGGCCCACTGGTTCATGACAAAGCTGTCATTGACCGACAGGCAATAGATCGCGTCGATCCCTAGGTCGCGCATCCGCCCGAAGGCCTTTTCGAAGCCCGGCAACTGATAGGTCGAACAGGTCGGCGTAAACGCCCCCGGCAGCGAAAACAGCACGACGCGCTTGCCGGCAAAGTAATCCGCCGTGGTCACGTCCTGCCAGCGAAAGGGGTTGGGCCCGCCCAGGGATTCGTCACGCACACGGGTTCGGAAGGTCACGAAGGGCAGCTTGTCTCCGGCTTTCATCTTGATTCCTGTGATCTAGGCACAAGGATCGATCCCGTGCCCTTTTGTTGTCCCCCCATGCCTTGACAGCTATCGCTGCAACGCGGCAAAGGCAACGCTGCAAGGCAGCAATCGTGGAACTAGAACAGCTTTTGCGACTTTGCTAACCATCTCCCTCACATCAGGAATTTCCCATGCAGGACATCATCGCCCTTATGCAGCAGCCCGAGGCTTGGATTGCGCTTGCCACCCTTATGGTGATGGAAATCGTGCTGGGCATCGACAACCTGCTGTTCATCTCGATCCTGTCGAACAAGCTGCCCGAAGGTCAGCGCGAACGCGCCCGCAAGATCGGCATCGGCCTAGCACTGATCATGCGCCTTGGCCTGCTTGCGACGATCGCATGGATCGTGCAGCTGACGCAGCCGGTGGTCACGATCCTGGGGAACGAGTTTTCCTGGAAGGACATCATCCTCGTCGTGGGCGGGTTGTTCCTGGTCTGGAAGGCCACAAAGGAAATCCATCACCACGTGGATCCTGTCGATCACGAGGATACGATGATCGGAACGGCAGCCATCGGCTTCGGCAGCGCCATCGTGCAGATCCTGATTCTGGACCTGGTGTTTTCCATCGACAGCATCATCACCGCCGTGGGCATGACGCCCCATGTGGAAATCATGGTCGTCGCCGTTGTCACCGCTGTGACCGTGATGCTGCTGGCGGCCAATCCGCTGGCGAACTTCATCGGCAAGAACCCGACCATCGTGATGCTGGCCCTGTCCTTCCTTCTGCTGATCGGCACCACGCTGATCGCAGAAGGGTTTGGGGTCCATGTTCCGAAGGGCTATGTCTACGCCGCCATGGCCTTTTCCGCGACAGTCGAGGGCCTGAACATGTGGGCCAGGAACGCCCGACTGCGCAACAAAGGCGCAACGCGCTGACTGAACAGCGGGCCGCGTCAAGCGGCCCTTTTCATGTCAGGCAATAGGGAAAGGCTGGTACCCGAGGTCGGACTCGAACCGACATGCCTTGCGGCGGCGGATTTTGAATCCGCTACGTCTACCATTCCGTCACTCGGGCCTTCCGCGTTCCGAGTAAATCGGGATGCGCGCTTTTGCAAGAGGGGTCAGGCGCGGCCCAGCTTTTGCAGACGCGCCTGCCGCAGCCGGGCGAAATCGTCGCCCGCGTGATAGGACGACCGGGTCAAGGGTGTCGCCGACACCATCAGGAACCCCTTGCCGAAGGCGGCCTTTTCATAGCCCGCGAATTCTTCGGGCGTGACGAAGCGATCGACGCGGTGATGCTTGGGCGTCGGTTGCAGGTATTGGCCGATGGTCATGAAGTCGATATCGGCGGCGCGCATATCGTCCATGACTTGCAGGACGCTGCCCCGATCCTCGCCCAGGCCGACCATGATTCCCGATTTGGTGAACATCGCCGGATCCAGTTCCTTGACCTTCTGCAGCAGCCTCAGCGAATGGAAATAACGCGCGCCGGGTCGGACGGTCGGATACAGGGCGGGGACCGTTTCAAGGTTGTGGTTGAAGACATCGGGCCGCGCCTCGACCATGGTTTCCACCGATCCGGGCCTGGATTTCAGGAAATCGGGGACCAGAACCTCGATGGTGGAATCAGGGCTGCGGTGGCGGATGGCACGGATCGTCTGGGCGAAATGATCCGCCCCGCCGTCGTCCAGATCGTCGCGGTCCACGCTGGTGATCACGACGTGCTTCAGCCCCAGCTTGTGAACAGCATGGGCCACGCGGCCGGGTTCGAACACGTCAAGCGCGTTGGGCTTGCCGGTGGCGACGTTGCAAAAGGTGCAGCCGCGGGTGCAGATTTCCCCCATGATCATCATGGTGGCGTGACCCTGGGACCAGCATTCCCCCACGTTGGGGCAACCCGCTTCCTCGCAGACGGTGGACAGGCGGTTGTCCTTCATGATGTCGCGGGTGCGCTTGTAGCCGTCCGAGGTCGGAGCCTTGACGCGGATCCAGGCGGGTTTCTTGGGCTGCGCCTGATCGGGCCGGTGGGCCTTTTCCGGGTGTCGCTGGTCGGGAATCCGAAGATCGCGCAAGGCCATGTCCTTTCCGGTCGCGGTTCCCCAAGAAATAGCGGCTTCGCGTGGCAAGCGCAACGCATAGAGGCCATGAACCTTCAGACCCGCAAGGGCAGCCCGTTCCATGACCGACATTCTTGTGTTCGCGCGTCATGGAACAAGCGGGCGATCCGCGTGTTGGTTCGGGAATTCAATGCCTAAACACATCAGATGGAGGATTGCGATGAAGATCAAGACCCTTACTGCCCCGATCGCCCTGGCTGCCGTTCTTGGCTTTGGCCCTGCCGCCTTTGCCCAGAACATGGTCGGCACGCAACAGGTGACCGAGGCGGACATGGCTGCCGTGGCCGAACACTGCCGGACCCTGGCGATGGGGTCGGATGACCAGGCTGCAGGCGCGACCGTCGCCGGCGGCGATGCGGGCAACTCGGGCAATGCCGACAACGACTCGGTGTCGGGCACGGGGGGGCCTGACGCGGACGCTGGAACCATGGATGGCGCGCAGCCGACCACCGGCAACGAAGGCAACCAGGACGACGACGCGCCCAACCCGAACGCCATTGCATCCACCGCCGGTCCCGCCAGCGGCACGACTGGCGTGGAAGGCAATCAGGATGCGGACCAGTTCTCTGGTACCATCAACATGGAGGTCATCACCCTGGCCGACTGCCAGGCTGCCGGGATGTGAAGCAGACCTGCATCTGACGGTGAAAGGCAGCCTTTGGGGGCTGCCTTTTTCTTTGCCGTGATCGGTGTCTGCGTCAGCCTGTCGCAGGGATGGAATGCCTTGAATTGCGCAAGGCGGGTTGGCATATGATGCCTGTGACAGCCAAGGCTCGTGGCCCTTGCAAGGGGATGCGTCATTTTCTTTGGCCGTTGCACTTGCAACAACGGTTCTGGATCCGCCTAATCCGACACGGCGGGAACCGCGCGCCCGTTGACCCCGCTGGCCCGCGGGTCTAAACGGGCGCACAGCTAACCCGTCGCGGGCAGCCAACGCCTTTCCGCGGCCGACAAGGGAACTTGCCCGTGGAAACCCTGCTTCAGGATTACCTGCCGATCCTCGTCTTCGCCGCAATGGCCTCGGCCTTGGCCCTGATCCTGATCCTGGCCGCGGTGGTCGTCGCCGTGCGCAATCCCGATCCCGAAAAGGTCAGCGCCTATGAATGCGGCTTCAACGCCTTTGACGACGCGCGGATGAAATTCGACGTGCGATTCTATCTTGTGTCGATCCTGTTCATCATCTTCGACCTCGAAGTGGCCTTTCTGTTTCCCTGGGCGGTCAGCTTTGCGGGCCTGTCAGAGGTGGCCTTCTGGTCGATGATGGTGTTCCTGGGCGTTCTGACCGTGGGCTTTGCCTATGAATGGAAGAAAGGTGCGCTTGAATGGGCGTGATGACCGGAGCGAATACGGCTGGTCCCGACCGGGAGGTTGCGACCGCTACCCTTAATCGCGAATTGCAGGACAAGGGCTTCCTGCTGACCACGACCGAGGACATCATCAACTGGGCGCGCAACGGCTCGCTGCACTGGATGACATTCGGCCTGGCCTGTTGTGCGGTGGAAATGATGCAGGCGTCCATGCCGCGTTACGACATCGAACGCTTTGGCACGGCGCCCCGGGCATCGCCTCGCCAGTCCGACCTGATGATCGTCGCGGGCACCGTGACGAACAAGATGGCCCCGGCGGTGCGCAAGGTTTATGACCAGATGCCCGAGCCGCGCTATGTCATCAGCATGGGAAGCTGCGCCAACGGCGGCGGATATTACCATTACAGCTATTCGGTGCTTCGGGGCGTGGACCGGATCCTGCCTGTGGACATCTATGTCCCCGGCTGCCCCCCCACTGCCGAGGCGCTGCTGTACGGCATCCTGCAACTTCAGCGCCGCATCCGGCGCACCGGCACGCTGGTGAGGTGATACGATGCCCGTTTACCCTGATATCGATGCGTTGGACCAGCTTGCGGAACACATCAAGCTGCGGCGCGGGGACGAGATCCTTGAAACCCACGTTGCCTTTGGTGAACTGACGGTCACTGCAAGCCTGTCCGGCCTTGTGGATCTGATCGAGTTTCTGCGCAGCGACAACAGCTGCCGCTTTTCCACCCTGGTGGACATGACCGCTGTTGATTACCCCGAACGCGCGCAGCGGTTCGACGTGGTCTGGCATCTGCTGTCGATGTACCAGAACCACCGCATCCGGGTGAAGGTGGCGATCCGGGAAGACGAGATCGTGCCGTCCCTGGTGCGGATCTACCCTTGCGCCAACTGGTTCGAGCGCGAGGTCTTCGATATGTTCGGGATCCTGTTCTCGGGGCACCCGGACCTGCGCCGCATCCTGACCGATTACGGCTTCAGCGGCTTTCCCCTGCGCAAGGATTTCCCGACCACCGGCTATGTCGAGCTTCGCTATGACGAATCCGAAAAGCGGGTGATCTATGAACCCGTGCGGCTGACGCAGGAATATCGGCAGTTCGACTTCCTCTCGCCCTGGGAGGGCACGCAGTATGTGCTGCCGGGCGACGAAAAGACCAAGGGGCAAAGCTAATGGACGGCGATATCCGCACCAACAGCTATGACGACGGCTCGTCCGACATGCTGGTCGGCGAACAGAAGATCCGCAACTTCAACATCAACTTCGGTCCCCAGCACCCGGCGGCGCATGGCGTGCTGCGGATGGTGCTGGAACTGGATGGCGAGGTTGTCGAGCGCGCCGACCCCCATATCGGCCTGCTGCATCGCGGCACCGAAAAGCTGATGGAAAGCAGGACTTACCTGCAAAACCTGCCGTATTTCGACCGGCTGGACTATGTGTCCCCCATGAACCAGGAACACGCCTGGTGCCTGGCGATCGAACGGCTGACGGGCACCGTCGTGCCGCGTCGCGCCAGCCTGATCCGGGTGCTGTATTGCGAGATCGGCCGCATCCTCAACCACCTGCTGGGCCTGACCACCGGGGCCATGGACGTGGGCGCGCTCACTCCGCCCTTGTGGGGCTTCGAGGCGCGCGAGCAGTTGATGATCTTCTATGAGCGCGCGAGCGGATCGCGGCTGCACGCCAACTATTTCCGCCCCGGCGGGGTGCATCAGGATCTGCCGCCCAGCCTGCTAGACGATATCGAGGCCTGGTGCGAGACCTTCCCCAAGGTCGTGGACGATCTGGACACGCTGCTGACCGAAAACCGCATCTTCAAGCAGCGTCTGGTGGGCATCGGCATCGCCACTGAACAGGATGCGCTGGACTGGGGCTTTACCGGGGTGATGGCGCGCGGCTCGGGCCTGGCCTGGGATTTGCGGCGCTCGCAGCCCTATGAATGCTATGACGAATTCGACTTCAAGATTCCGATCGGACGCAACGGCGACAGCTATGACCGCTTCCTGCTAAGAATGCAGGAAATGCGCGAATCGACCCATATCATGAAACAGGCCGTCCAGAAGCTGCGGGCCGAACCTGCGGGCGACGTGCTGGCACGCGGCAAGCTGACCCCGCCGCGGCGGGGCGAGATGAAGCGCGACATGGAAAGCCTGATCCACCACTTCAAGCTGTATACCGAAGGCTTCCGCGTCCCGGCGGGCGAGGTTTATGCCGCGGTCGAGGCGCCCAAGGGCGAATTCGGCGTCTATCTGGTCAGTGACGGGACCAACAAACCCTATCGCGCCAAGCTGAAGGCCCCCGGCTTTCAGCATCTGCAGGCCATCGACTATCTGGCCAGGGGACATTTGCTGGCCGACGTGCCTGCCCTGATCGCTACCATTGACGTCGTCTTCGGAGAGGTTGACCGCTGATGCTTCGCCGTCTTTCGCCCGTCCAGCCGGACAGCTTCGCATTCACGCCCGGCAACCTGGAATGGGCCTATGCCCAAATCACCAAATACCCCGAAGGCCGCCAGCAATCCGCGATCATTCCGCTGCTGTGGCGTGCCCAGGAACAGGAAGGCTGGCTGTCGCGCCCGGCTATCGAATATTGCGCCAAGCTTCTGGACATGGCCTATATCCGTGCGCTCGAAGTCGCGACATTCTACTTTATGTTCCAGCTGCAACCTGTTGGTTCTGTTGCGAACATCCAGATTTGCGGCACCACCACCTGCATGATCTGCGGGGCCGAGGATCTGATTGCGGTCTGCAAGCGCAAGATCGCGCCCACCCCGCACACCTTGTCTGCCGATGGCAAGTTCAGCTGGGAAGAAGTTGAATGCCTGGGGGCTTGCTCCAACGCTCCCATGGCCCAGATCGGCAAGGATTATTACGAGGATCTGACCCCTGAGCGGCTGGAGGCCCTGATCGACGCCTTTTCCGCAGGCGAGGTGCCGCTGCCGGGTCCGCAGAATGGCCGGTTCTCCTCCGAGCCTCTGAGCGGGCCGGTCGCCCTGGCTAATCTGATGGGGCAGGGCGACGATCTCAACGCAAGCGCGGCGCTTGCGCGCGATATCGGAGAAACGGTCAAGCGCATCGACGGGACCGAGGTGCCGATCCTGGCCAAGTGGTTGCGCAATCCGCCAGCTGCATCGGACGACCGGACCGGCGTCGATACAGCGCCCGAAAACGAACCGCGACCTTCGGAAGGGGTGCCCGCAGATGCAACCGGGGTGACCGAGCAGGAAGCGCAGGCGGCATCGGCCGCGCGCCCCGTTTCGGATCGCAACCCCGCCGGCATCCGCACCATCGAGCAAGCGGAGCAAAAGGACGAGACGACGAACCGATAGGCAAAGGGCCAGGCAGATGCGCGGCGCCGGACAGGATCGCGATGCGCGCCAGATGCGTCTGGCGGCCCTGGTGATCGCAGGGGCCATGTGCCTGTGGCTGCTGGTTCAGGCGCTTGGCAGTTATTATGGCTGGGCCGGGGAATGGGCGTTTCTGGCGGATCTGGCCGCCATTGGTGCTTTTGTCTGGTCGCTGATCGTGACCTGGCGTATCTGGCGGCGCAGGAATGCCTGACGCCCGGATGAGAGGATTGAGAGCAGGATGCTGAAAGATCAGGATCGCATTTTCACCAACATCTATGGGATGGGTGACCGCAGCCTTGCGGGCGCGAAAAAGCGCGGCCATTGGGACGGCACGGCCGAGATCCTCGGACGCGGCCGCGACAAGATCGTGGAGCAGGTCAAGGCATCCGGGCTGCGCGGGCGCGGCGGCGCGGGCTTTCCGACGGGCCTGAAATGGTCCTTCATGCCCAAGGAATCCGACGGGCGCCCGTCCTATCTGGTGATCAACGCCGACGAATCCGAACCCGCGACCTGCAAGGACCGCGAGATCATGCGCCACGATCCGCACACGCTGATCGAAGGGGCGCTGATCGCCAGCTTCGCCATGGGCGCGCATTCGGCATACATCTATATCCGGGGCGAGTTCATCCGCGAGAAAGAGTCGCTGCAGGCGGCCATCGACGAATGCTATGACGCAGGCTTGCTGGGCGCCAATGCCGCCGGGTCCGGCTGGGATTTCGACCTGTATCTGCATCACGGCGCCGGCGCCTATATCTGCGGCGAGGAAACAGCGCTGCTGGAAAGCCTGGAAGGCAAGAAGGGGATGCCCCGGATGAAGCCGCCCTTCCCGGCGGGCGCGGGACTGTATGGCTGCCCGACCACGGTGAACAACGTCGAATCCATCGCGGTGGTCCCGACGGTGCTGCGGCGGGGGCCGGAATGGTTCGCGGGCTTTGGTCGCCCGAACAACGCGGGCGTCAAGCTGTTCGGACTGACCGGCCACCTCAACACGCCCTGCGTGGTCGAGGAAGCGATGTCGATCCCCATGAAGGAACTGATCGAAAAGCATGGCGGCGGCGTGCGCGGCGGCTGGAAGAACCTCAAGGCGGTGATCCCGGGCGGCGCCTCCTGTCCGGTGTTGACGGCGGAACAGTGCGAAAATGCCATTATGGACTATGACGGGATGCGCGAGTTGCGGTCGTCCTTCGGCACCGCCTGCATGATCGTGATGGACCAGCAGACCGACATCATCAAGGCGATCTGGCGGCTGTCCAAGTTCTTCAAGCATGAAAGCTGCGGGCAATGCACGCCCTGCCGCGAAGGCACCGGCTGGATGATGCGGGTCATGGAACGCCTTGTGCGCGGCGATGCCGAGGTCGAGGAAATCGATATGCTGCTGGACGTGACCAAGCAGGTCGAGGGCCACACCATCTGCGCGCTTGGCGATGCCGCCGCCTGGCCGATCCAGGGCCTGATCCGCAATTTCCGCGAGGAGATCGAGGACCGGATCAAGGCCAAGCGCACCGGCCGCATGGGGGCAATGGCTGCGGAATGATGCGTCTGACGGCACATAGGGCTGTTCTGGGCAGGGCGTTTGCGGTGCTTTTGGGCGCCGCGATGCTGGCTGCGCCTGCCTCTGCCTTGCCGCCGCTGTCGCAGAACACCCATATCAACAACAGCCTCGTGCAAGCGCGCGTGGCTGACCTGCTGCGCCGGGGTTGCCCCGATCTGGATGCGCGAATCATCAAGGCCTTTGGCGAGGCGCGCAAGCTGAAACGCTATGCGAAGGACCAGGGCTATAGCGACGCCCAGATCGACGCCTTTCTTGACAGCCGCGACGAACGCCGCCGCATCTACGCACAGGCTGACCGTTACATGGTCGCCAATGGGGTGGTGAATGGCCAACCCGAGACATTCTGCCGTCTGGGGCAGCAAGAGATAGCCCAAAAGACGATCGCCGGATCGCTTCTGGTTGCCAGGTAAGGAAAAAAGCCGATGGCCGACTTGCGCACGATCAAGATCGACGGGACCGAGATCGCGGTCGATCCCAACCTGACCCTGATCCAGGCCTGCGAACTGGCCGGGATCGAGATCCCGCGTTTCTGTTACCACGAACGGCTGTCCATCGCAGGAAACTGCCGGATGTGTCTGGTCGAGGTCGTGGGCGGGCCGCCCAAGCCCGCCGCATCCTGCGCCATGCAGGTCAAGGATCTGCGGCCCGGCCCCGATGGCGCGCCTTCGGAAATCCGAACCAACAGCCCGATGGTCAAGAAGGCCCGCGAGGGCGTCATGGAATTCCTGCTGATCAACCACCCGCTGGACTGCCCCATCTGCGACCAGGGCGGCGAATGCGATTTGCAAGACCAGGCAATGGCTTACGGCGTGGACTTCAGCCGCTATCGAGAGCCGAAGCGCGCCGCCGAGGAACTGAACCTGGGGCCGCTGGTCGAAACCCACATGACGCGCTGCATCAGTTGCACCCGCTGCGTGCGCTTCACGAGCGAGGTCGCGGGCATCAGCCAGATGGGCCAGACCGGCCGCGGCGAGGACAGCGAGATCACCAGCTATCTGAACGAGACGCTGGCCTCGAACCTGCAGGGCAACATCATCGATCTGTGCCCGGTGGGCGCGCTGGTCAGCCGGCCCTATGCCTTCAAGGCGCGCCCCTGGGAACTGCGCAAGACCGAGACCATCGACGTGATGGACGCGCTTGGCAGCAACATCCGCGTGGACGTGAAGGGGCGCGAAGTCATGCGCATCCTGCCGCGCAACCATGACGGCGTGAACGAGGAATGGATCAGCGACAAGACCCGCTTCGTATGGGACGGGCTGCGCCGCCAGCGGCTGGACAAGCCCTATATCCGCGAACACGGCAAGCTGCGCGTGGCGACATGGGCCGAGGCACTGGCCGCAACCGCCGCAGCCATGAAGGGCCGTAAGGTCGCCGGTCTGGTGGGCGATCTGGCCCCGGTCGAAGCTGCATTCAGCCTCAAGCACCTGATCGAGGGACTGGGCGGCAACGTGGAATGCCGCACCGATGGCGCACGCCTGCCGGCGGGTAACCGCTCGGCCTATGTGGGCAATGCGACGATTGCCGATATCGACTCGGCCAAGCGGATTCTTCTGATCGGCACCAACCCGCGCGACGAGGCTCCGGTGTTGAACGCGCGCATCCGCAAGGCCTGGATACATGGCGCACAGGTGGCCGTGGTGGGCGAGGCGGCGGATCTGACCTATGATTATCACCACCATGGCGCCGACCGCGCGGCGCTGTCCGAACTGGTCAAAGGCGATTTCCAGTCGAGCCAAGGCACGCCCGGCATCGTGATCGTGGGCCAGGGCGCGCTTCGCGAGGCGGATGGCGAGGCGGTTCTGGCCAATGCCATGCGCATCTGCGAACTGGACGACTGCAAGCTGCTGGTCCTGCACAGCGCGGCGTCCCGCGTTGGTGCGATGGATGTGGGCGCGGTAACCGAAGGCGGCATGAACGCTGCCATCGAGGGGGCCGAGGTGATCTTCAACCTTGGCGCGGACGAGGTGGACATCGCCCCGGGCGCCACGGTGATCTATCAGGGCAGCCACGGCGACCGTGGTGCGCACCGGGCCGACATCATCCTGCCCGCCGCCTGCTATACCGAGGAAACGGCCCTGTTCGTGAATACCGAAGGGCGTCCGCAACTGGCCCTGCGCGCGAACTTCGCGCCGGGCGAGGCCAAGGAGAACTGGGCGATCCTGCGGGCGCTGTCCGCCGAACTGGGTGCGACGCTGCCTTGGGACAGCCTGGCGCAACTGCGCCGTGCCCTGGTCGGTGCCGTGCCGCATCTGGCGCAGATCGACCAGGTGCCCGAGAACGAATGGCAAGCCTTGCAGCGGCTGGACATGGGCACCGCAAGCTTCCGCAACGGGATCAAGGATTTCTATCTGACGAATCCGATTGCGCGCTGTTCGCCCCTGATGGGGGAATTGTCGCGCATGGCAGCAGCGCGCGGCGCCGCCCCGGCCCTGGCGGCCGAGTGACAGCCATGCGGCAAGCCACCTGCCAGCCCCGGTTCATGATCGCAGCCCTTGCCGGTGCTGCGATCCTGTCGGGCTGCGCGGGGGATGCAGACGAGGCCCGGCCCAAGCCCAAGCCCGAGACGATGACCGCCAGGGTCGCCACGCCCGGCGCCGCCGACGGCAAGGCCCCCCTGACGCTGGCCCGGATTTCGACCAAATCGGGCGAGATCCTGATCCTGGAACCCGATGGCAGCGTCACGACCATGGCGCTTGACAGTCCCGAAGGGCAGGACGCATTCGCCGTGTCCGAGGCCGATCTGATGGCGCTGAACGCCAACCTGGATCTGAACCTGGGCGGGATGGTCGCGGCCGATCTGCCGCCTCGCCAGACCGCGCAGGACAAGGCGCTCGAGGAATTTGCCGCCCGCACCCAGCCCGCGCTGCCTGCCTGGGCCGAGGGAACCGAGATCGTCCCGGAGGATTTTCTAGGCACCAGGGTGGCGTCGCTGGATCCCAAGGGATCGTCCGATCTGGTGGAAGTCACGGCGAAGTTGCGCGAAGGGGTAGACGCCGATATCGCCTTCTCGTATGCCACCTGCGCATTGGCCGGCTGGGCCATGCAGAATGGCGAGGCATATGGCCGCCATGTGCGCACGCTGCAAGACACACGCGACGGCAAGCTGACGATCGGGGCCGCGTTCACGCTGTCGGATCAAAAGCCGATGGGCCTGCGGGTGATGGAAACGGAAGACACCTTGCGCGAATGCAAGGCACGCGGCATTCCCGCAGCGTGAAAAGGATAGGGACGGGCGCATGGCCGAATTCTGGGCTTCCTCTCTGGGCATAACCGTTATCCTGCTGGCGCAGGGTCTGGCGGTCATTGCCTTTGTCATGCTGTCGCTGATCTTTCTGGTCTATGGCGACCGCAAGATCTGGGCAGCCGTGCAGATGCGGCGCGGGCCGAACGTGGTCGGTCCCTGGGGCCTGCTGCAGACCTTTGCCGACGCGCTGAAATACGTCCTGAAGGAAATCGTCATTCCTGCCGGGGCGGACAAGTTCGTCTTCTTCCTGGCGCCGTTCCTGTCCATGACCCTGGCCCTGCTGGCCTTCGTGGCGATCCCCTTCGCGCCTGGCTGGGTGATGGCCGACATCAACGTGGGCATCCTGTTCATCTTCGCCGTCTCCTCGCTCGAGGTGTATGGCGTGATCATGGGCGGCTGGGCCTCGAACTCGAAATACCCGTTCCTGTCGTCCCTGCGCGCGGCCGCGCAGATGATCAGCTATGAAGTCAGCCTGGGCCTGATCATCATCGGCGTCATCATCTCGACGGGGTCGATGAACATCAGCGCCATTGTCGAGGCGCAATCGGGCGCGGGCCTGCTGTCCTGGTACTGGCTGCCGCATTTCCCGATGCTGGTGCTGTTCTTCATCAGCGCCCTGGCCGAAACGAACCGTCCGCCCTTCGACCTGGCCGAGGCTGAATCCGAACTGGTCGCGGGTTTCATGGTCGAATATTCCTCCACGCCCTATCTGCTGTTCATGGCGGGCGAATACATCGCCATCTGGCTGATGTGCGCGCTGATCAGCCTGCTGTTCTTCGGCGGCTGGCTGTCGCCCATCCCTGGCATTCCCGACGGCGCGATCTGGATGTTCCTGAAGATGGTCTTCTGGTTCTGGATGTTCGCCATGGTGAAGGCCATTGTCCCGCGGTATCGCTATGACCAGTTGATGCGCATCGGCTGGAAGGTGTTCCTGCCGCTGTCGCTGGGTTGGGTCGTGCTGATCGCCTTCCTGGCGCGCTATGAAGTGTTCGGTTCGTTCTGGGCACGCTGGGCGGGGGCATAAGGCATGGCTTATTCGAACAGGATCGCCGAAATGCTGGCAAATGCGTCGGAAACCGACAAGGTCGAGTTTGCGCATTTCCTGGCCAACAATCTGGATAGTGCCGAACAGTCCCGTGACGGCGCCAGGGTCCGCGAATACGTGGCGGCTTTCAACCGCTTCGCCGCGCCCAAGCAAGGGGAAGAATTCTGATGGCATTCGACATCGCCCGCGCCACCAAGTATTTTCTGATGGTGGATTTCCTGAAAGGCTTCGGCCTTGGGGTGAAGTATTTCTTCGCGCCCAAGCCGACCATCAACTATCCGCACGAAAAAGGCCCGCTGTCGCCACGCTTCCGTGGTGAACACGCCTTGCGCCGTTATCCCAATGGCGAGGAACGCTGCATCGCCTGCAAGCTGTGCGAGGCGATCTGCCCGGCCCAGGCCATCACCATCGACGCCGAACCGCGCGAGGACGGCAGCCGCCGCACGACGCGATACGACATCGACATGACCAAGTGCATCTACTGCGGCTTCTGCCAGGAAGCCTGTCCAGTCGATGCCATTGTCGAAGGACCGAACTTCGAATTCGCGACCGAAACGCGCGAGGAACTGTTCTACGACAAGCAGAAATTGCTGGACAACGGCGCCCGCTGGGAAGCCGAGATCGCCCGCAACCTGTCCATCGACGCGCCCTACAGATGAGCGACGCCTTCACCAAGCTGTTTCAGCAGATGATGCAGTCGGGCCAGGAAATGGCCCGTGCGTTCAATCCTGGCATCGAGAATTTCGATCCTCGCACCTTCGAGAAGATGATCCCGACCATGCCGGCAGATATGCTAGAGATGTGGTTTGGCCGCACCTTCAACCGCGACGGGCTGGATGCCAAGACGCGCTTGCTGGTGACGATCGCCGCGCTGACCGTTCAGGGCGCGCACGCCGAGCCGCAGCTGCGTCTGACCATCCGCCACGCCATCGAGGCAGGGGCGACCGTGCGCGAAGTGGCCGAGGTGATCTATCAGATGGGTATGTTCGGCGGCATCCCGGCGATGCAGAAGGCCTTGGAGATCGCCCAGGGCGTCTTCACCGAACATGAAGGGAAACAGACGGAATGATCACCTTCGCCTTTTATCTGTTTGCCATCTCGGTCTGCACGGCGGGCTTCATGGTGGTTCTGTCCCGCAACCCCGTTCACTCGGTCCTGTGGCTGATCCTGGCGTTCATCTCGGCCGCCGGTCTGTTCGTGCTGCAAGGCGCGGAATTCGTGGCCATGCTGCTGGTCATCGTCTATGTCGGCGCGGTGGCGGTGCTGTTCCTGTTCGTCGTGATGATGCTGGACGTGGATTTTGCGCAGTTGAAGGGCGAGTTCGCCCGATACCTGCCGCTTGCCGGACTGATCGCGCTTGTGCTGCTGGCCCTGCTGACCATTGCCTTTGGCGGCTGGCAGATTTCGGATCAGGCCACGACGCTGCGGGCCGCGCCCATCCTCAACGAGGCGCAGAACACCAACGCCCTGGGCTCGATCCTGTATGACCGCTATCTGCTGCCGTTCCAGGTTGCGGGGCTGATCCTGCTGGTCGCCATGATCGGCGCGATCACCCTGACCATGCGCCACCGCCGCGACGTGAAGCGCCAGAACGTGCTGGAACAGATGTATCGCGATCCCGCCACGGCCATGGAACTGCGCGACGTGAAGCCGGGGCAGGGGCTGTAAAGGTCCGCCCGGACTGCGAACGAAGATATCAACGGGTAAACGGCCCGGAGGGACGAAAGACGATGATCGGATTGACACATTACCTTGTCGTGGGGGCGATATTGTTCGTCGCCGGGATCTTCGGCATCTTTGTGAACCGCAAGAACGTCATCGTCATCCTGATGTCGATCGAACTGATCCTGCTGTCGGTCAACATCAACTTCGTGGCCTTTTCGGCCCATCTGGGCGATCTGGCAGGGCAGGTCTTCACCATGTTCATCCTGACCGTCGCCGCGGCCGAGGCCGCGATTGGCCTGGCGATCCTGGTGGTGTTCTTCCGCAACCGCGGCTCGATCGCGGTTGAAGATGTCAACGTGATGAAGGGGTAAGCGATCATGGTGCAATTCATCCTGTTCGCGCCCCTGGTCGCCGCCCTGATCGCAGGCTTTGGCTGGCGCATCATCGGCGAAAAGGCCGCGCAGCTGCTGACCACGGGCGTGCTGTTCGTCGCCGCGCTGTTTTCATGGATCGTGTTCCTGGGCTTCGACGGCCAGACGCAGCATATCCCCGTCATGGACTGGATCGTGTCCGGCGATTTTAGCGCCGAATGGGCGATCCGCCTGGACCGGCTGACCGCGATCATGCTGATCGTGGTGACCACCGTCTCGGCGCTCGTCCATTTGTATTCGATGGGCTACATGGCCCATGACGACAACTGGACCCATGACGAACACTACAAGGCGCGGTTCTTCGCCTATCTGTCCTTCTTCACCTTTGCCATGCTGATGCTGGTGACGGCGGACAACCTGTTGCAGATGTTCTTCGGCTGGGAGGGGGTCGGCGTCGCCTCGTATCTGCTGATCGGCTTCTATTACCGCAAGCCGTCGGCCAATGCCGCCGCGATCAAGGCATTCGTCGTCAACCGGGTCGGTGACTTCGGCTTCCTGATGGGCATCTTCGGGCTGTGGTGGATGACGGGGTCGATCCAGTTCGACGCGATCTTTGCCCAGGTGGCCGACCTGTCCCAGGCCCAGATCCGATTCCTGTGGACCGACTGGAACGCGGCGAACCTGCTGGCCTTCCTGTTGTTCGTCGGCGCCATGGGCAAGTCGGCGCAACTGTTCCTCCACACCTGGCTGCCTGACGCGATGGAAGGCCCGACCCCTGTGTCCGCGCTGATCCATGCCGCAACCATGGTGACGGCGGGCGTGTTCCTGGTCTGCCGGATGTCGCCACTGTTCGAATTCGCGCCCGAAACCAAGATGTTCGTGGTCATCATCGGCGCCTCGACCGCCTTCTTTGCGGCGACGGTGGGCCTGGTCCAGAACGACATCAAGCGCGTGATCGCCTATTCGACCTGTTCGCAGCTTGGCTATATGTTCGTGGCAGCGGGCGTCGGCGTTTATTCGGTGGCGATGTTCCACCTGTTCACGCACGCTTTCTTCAAGGCCATGCTGTTCCTGGGCGCGGGGTCGGTGATCCACGCGATGCACCACGAGCAGGATATGCGGAACTATGGCGGGCTGAGGAAAAAGGTCCCCCTGACCTTTGCCGCGATGCTGATCGGCACGCTGGCCATTACCGGCGTCGGCATTCCGCTGACCCATATCGGCTTCGCGGGCTTCCTGTCCAAGGACGCCGTGATCGAAAGCGCCTATGCGTCCGGCGTGGGTTATGCCTTCTGGCTGCTGGTGATTGCCGCGCTGATGACCAGCTTCTATTCCTGGCGGCTGATGTTCCTGACCTTCTGGGGCGCGCCGCGTCCGCAAAAGGTTTGGGACGCCGAAATCAAGACCGAGGAAGAAGTGCAGCCCATTCCGGGCCATGGCCACGGGCATGACGACCACGACCCCCTGCACGCCCATCACCACGCCCATGAAAGCCCGCCGGTCATGACCGTGCCGCTGGGCGTGCTGGCCCTGGGCGCGATCTTCGCGGGCATGATCTGGTATGGCGCGTTCTTCGGCGACAACGTGCAGCGGTTCTTCGGCCTGCCCGAAGCGGTCCATGAGCAGGCCGAGGGCGGCCATGGCGAGGCGCTTGTCGGCGCCGTGGCTGAAGCGCCGCACGGAGAACCCGAGGGTGCCGCGACGCATGCCGCCGCCGGTGCTGCCAGCGATCCGTCCGAGGAAACGGCCGCCGACGGTCACGCCGCCCTTGCCGGCTACGAACAGGGTGCGATCTTCATGCGGTCGGACAACCACGTCATGCACGACGCGCATTCGGTCCCGACCTGGGTCAAGCTGTCGCCCTTCGTGGCGATGCTGATCGGGCTGGCCCTGGCCTGGCTGATGTATATCCGCTATCCCGCCGCGCCTGCGAAACTGGCGGCGCAGCAACCGGCGCTGTATCGGTTCCTGCTGAACAAGTGGTATTTCGACGAGATTTATCACTTTGTGTTCGTCCGCCCGGCGCTGTGGATCGGCCGCACCTTGTGGACGCGCGGCGATACAGCCGTTATCGACGGCGCCATCAACGGGATGGCCATGGGAATCATCCCGCGCCTGACCCGTTTTGCCGGGCGGGTGCAGTCCGGCTATCTGTTCCATTATGCCTTTGCGATGGTCCTGGGCATCGTGGGCTTGCTGATCTGGGTGATGATGCGGGGCGCCTACTGACATGACGAACCTTCTTTCGATCATCACCTTCCTGCCCATCGTGGCGGCAGGGATCCTGGCCCTGTTCCTGCGCGGCGACGACGAAGCCGCGCAGCGCAACGCCAAGTGGCTGGCGCTGATCGCCACCTCGGCGACCTTCCTGATTTCGTTGTTCGTGCTGTCGGGGTTTGATCCGTCGGACACCGGCTTCCAGTTCGTCGAGGATCACCCCTGGATCATGGGCCTGCGCTACCGGATGGGCGTGGACGGCATCTCGGTCCTGTTCGTGATGCTGACGACCTTCCTGATGCCGCTGACGATCCTGTCCACCTGGGATGTTAAGATCCGGGTCAAGGAATACATGATCGCCTTCTTGGTGCTGGAAGGGCTGATGATCGGCGTGTTTACCGCGCTTGACCTGATCCTGTTCTATCTGTTCTTCGAGGCCGGCCTGATCCCGATGTTCCTGATCATCGGCATCTGGGGCGGCGCGAACCGCATCTATGCGACGTTCAAGTTCTTCCTTTATACGTTCCTGGGATCCGTGCTGATGCTGGTCGCGATGATCGCGATGGCGCGCATGGCGGGCACCACGGACATTGCGGAACTGCTGGCCTTCGACTTCTCGTCGGAAACCATGCAGGTGCTGGGCATCACCGTGGTGGGCGGGGTGCAGACGCTGTTGTTTCTGGCATTCTTTGCCAGCTTCGCGGTGAAAATGCCGATGTGGCCGGTCCATACCTGGCTGCCAGATGCGCACGTCCAGGCGCCGACCGCCGGGTCGGTGGTGCTGGCCGCCGTGCTGCTGAAGATGGGCGGATACGGCTTCCTGCGCTTCAGCCTGCCGATGTTCCCGGTCGCCAGCGACCTGTTGCAGCCGTTGGTTTTCTGGATGTCGGCGATCGCCATCGTCTATACCTCGCTTGTGGCCTTGGCGCAGACAGACATGAAGAAGCTGATCGCCTATTCGTCGGTGGCGCATATGGGCTATGTCACGATGGGGGTCTTTGCGGCGAACCAGCAGGGCTTGGACGGGGCGATCTTCCAGATGCTGTCGCACGGCTTCATCTCGGGCGCGCTGTTCCTGTGCGTCGGCGTCATCTATGACCGTATGCACACGCGCGACATCGACGCCTATGGCGGGCTGGTCAACCGGATGCCGGTCTATGCCCTGGTGTTCCTGTTCTTCACGATGGCGAATGTCGGCTTGCCGGGAACCTCGGGCTTTGTGGGGGAATTCCTGACCCTGATAGGCACCTTCAAGGCAAATACCTGGGTGGCCTTCGTGGCCGCGACAGGGGTGATCCTGTCGGCAGGCTATGCGCTGTGGCTGTATCGCCGGGTAACGCTGGGTTCGCTGATCAAGGAAAGCCTGCGCACCATCACCGACATGACCCCGCGCGAGAAATGGATCTTCGCGCCCTTGGTCGCCATGACCCTGCTGCTGGGCGTTTACCCGCGCCTTGTCACCGACATCACCGGCCCTGCCGTTCAGGCGCTGCTGGTCAACTATCACGAGGCCCTGCCGCACGAGGCGCGCGACGGGCTGGCCGTGACCGCCCAGGCGGACACGGCTGACGCCAGCCATTGAGGTAAGCACGATGACCGCGCTCGATTTCTCGACCATCCTGCCGGAGCTTGTGCTGGCGATCTTTGCCCTGGGCGCGCTGATGGCGGGGGCGTATTTTGGCAAGGATGCCCTTGCCCGTCCGATCCTGTGGGCCACGGTCGCCGCCCTGCTGCTGGTCGGGCTGTATGTCGGCTTTGCCGACCGGCCATCCCAACTGGCATTCTTCGGGATGTTCGCCGACGATGCCTTTGCCCGATTTGCCAAGGTCACGATCCTGATTTCCGCGGCCGCCGTCCTGGCGATGAGCGCGGAATACATGGTCCGCAACCAGCTGATGCGGTTCGAATTCCCGATCCTGATCGCCCTGGCCTCCATCGGGATGATGTTGATGGTTTCGGCCAGCGACCTTCTGATGCTGTACATGGGCCTGGAATTGCAGTCCCTTGCCCTTTACGTCGCCGCCGCCATGCGCCGCGACAGCGTGAAATCGTCCGAGGCCGGGTTGAAGTATTTCGTCCTCGGCTCGCTGTCCTCGGGGATGCTGCTTTACGGCGCATCGCTGGTTTATGGTTTTTCCGGTACGACCAGCTTTGCGGGGATCGTGCAGACGGTGGTGGGCGGGCAATTGTCCATCGGCCTGCTGTTCGGTCTTGTGTTCCTGCTGGTCGGGTTGGCCTTCAAGGTCTCGGCCGTGCCCTTCCATATGTGGACGCCGGACGTTTACGAAGGCGCGCCCACGCCTGTGACGGCCTTTTTCGCCACCGCGCCCAAGGTGGCCGCCATGGCGATGATCGCGCGGCTGATGTTCGATGCCTTCGGCAACGTGCCGGGCGACTGGGGCCAGATCATTGCGGCGCTTGCGGTCATGTCGATGTTTCTGGGATCCATCGCCGGGATCGGTCAGCGCAACATCAAGCGGCTGATGGCCTATTCCTCCATCGCGCATATGGGCTTTGCCCTTGTGGGCTTGGCCGCCGGGACCGCCTATGGCGTTCAGACGATGCTGATTTACATGGCGATCTATGTCGTGATGAACGTGGGTAGCTTTGCCTTTATCCTGTCGATGGAACGCGACGGCCGCCCGATCACCGACCTGCAAAGCCTGAACCGCTTTGCCCAGGCCGAGCCGGTAAAGGCCTTTGCCGTCCTGTTTCTGATGTTCAGCCTGGCCGGCGTGCCGCCCTTCCTGGGGTTCTTTGCCAAATACGGCGTGCTGGGCGCGGCGGTGCAGGCGGACATGGCCTGGCTGGCGATCTTGGGGGTTATCGCATCCGTCATCGGCGCCTTCTATTACCTGCGCATCGTTTACTATATGTTCTTCGGCGCCGAAACCGAGGGCGTGGAAAGCCGCATGGGCGGGGTGCAGTATCTGGCCTTGGTGGTTCCGGCGGCAATGCTGCTGATCGGGGCGGTGTCGATGTGGGGCGTGGACACTGCCGCCGCGCGCGCGGCGGAATCGCTGGTCGGCACGCCGCTGATCGATGCGGGCCTTCTTTCCGATACCAGTGCCGTGGCCCCGGCCGTTGAGTAACATGGCCGCAGTCCGCTGGCCCCCTGGCGTGGCGCGCCATGTCCTGGACCGCGTGGACAGCACCAATGCCGAGGCCATGCGCATGGCCCCCGGCCTGACCGGCCCAACCTGGGTCATGGCGCGCCAGCAAACGGCGGGACGCGGACGCCGGGGCAGGGCCTGGACGGATCCTCCGGGCAACTTCGCGGCGTCGCTGGTTATGCGGCCCCAGGGCGGTCCGGCAGATGCGGCGCGCCTGTCCTTTGTCGCGGCATTGGCCGTCCATGACGCCCTGCGCCAGCTTTGCGGCCCGCACCTGAACCTGTCGCTGAAATGGCCCAACGACGTGCTGCTGAACGGCGGCAAGCTGTCGGGCATCCTGCTGGAAAGCGTCGGATCGGGCGGAGCTATCCACGCCCTTGTGATCGGCATTGGCGTGAACCTGGCGGCGGCGCCCGACATGGACCAGGTGGAACCCGGTGCCACTCGTCCTGTCAGTGTGCAAGGCGAAACTGGACTGACTGTCCTGCCCGACGATTTCCTGACCGCCCTTGCATTGGCCTTTGAGGACTGGCACCGGCAGATGCGCGATTACGGCTTTGCCCCCATCCGCAGCGCCTGGATGGCCCGTGCCGCGAAGATGGGCGAGACGATCACCGCCCGCACCGGCACGACCGAGGCCATCGGCCGCTTTGACGGCATCGACGAGACCGGCGCCTTGATCCTGACCGGATCGCACGGGCGGCAGGCAATCCCTGCCGCCGACATCTATTTCACAGGGGCCTGACGTGCTTCTGTGCATTGATACCGGAAACACGAACACGGTCTTTTCGATCTGGGATGGCACGAGATTTCTGGCCCATTGGCGCATCGCCACCGACCATCGGCGCACGGCTGACGAATATTTCGTGTGGCTGTCCACCTTGATCGCGGGGCAGAAGTTCGTCCTGGACATCGACGCCTGCATCATCAGCTCGACCGCGCCGCGCGTGGTGTTCAACCTGCGTGTGCTGTGCAACCGGTATTTCGATACGCGTCCGCTGGTGGTGGGCAAGCCCGATTGCCTGCTGCCCATGGTCCCGCGCGTGGACAGCGGCACCGTGGTCGGCCCGGACCGGCTGGTCAACACGGTTGCCGCCTTTGACCAGCACGGACCCGATCTGATCGTGGTGGATTTCGGCACGGCCACGACCTTCGACGTGGTGGATGTGGACGGCGCCTATATCGGCGGGGTGATCGCGCCGGGGGTGAACCTGTCGCTGGAAGCCCTGCACATGGGCGCGGCCAGCCTGCCTCATGTCGATGTGACCATGCCCGCCCGCGTGATCGGCACCAATACGGTCGCCTGCATCCAGTCGGGGATCTTCTGGGGCTATATCGGGTTGGTTGACGGGGTCGTGCGCCAGATCCGGGCGGAACGCGATCGCCCGATGAAGGTCATTGCCACCGGGGGCCTTGCGCCGCTGTTCGATCAGGGATTTGACCTGTTCGACGCTATCGAAGACGATCTGACGATGCACGGGCTGCGGCTCATTCACGATTACAACAAGGAGATGGGCAATGGCTGACCGCTTGATCTATCTGCCGCTGGGCGGCGCGGGCGAAATCGGCATGAATGCCTATGTCTATGGCTATGGGCATCCGGGCCGCGAAAGGTTGATCCTGGTCGACCTTGGCGTCAGCTTCGGCGACATGGACAGCAGCCCCGGCATCGACCTGATCATGCCGGACCTGACCTGGCTGGAAAAGAACCGCGACCGGCTTGAAGCGATCTTTGTCACTCATGGGCACGAGGATCACCTTGGCGCCCTGGGGCATCTCTATGGCCGCCTGAACGTGCCGATCTATGCCCGCCAGTTCACCGGCACCCTGATCCGCATGAAGCTGGAGGAACAGGGCCATTCGCCCTCGGTCGTCAACATCACCGGCGCCCGCCCCGAGGTCACGCAAGTCGGCCCGTTCACCGTGCAGTTCGTGCCGGTCAGCCACTCGATCCCCGAAAGCGCGGCGCTGATCATCGACACGCCTGCGGGCCGGATCGTGCATACGGGCGACTTCAAGCTGGACGGCACCCCGGTCGTGGGCGATGCCTTCGACCCGATCCTGTGGCACGACATCGCAGCCGAAGGGCGGGGCATCAAGGTTCTGGCCTGCGACAGCACCAACATCTTTTCGACCCATCCCGGCCGGTCCGAGGCAGTGCTGGCCAATCCCATCCTTGAATGGGTGATGGCGCAAAAGAACATGGTGGTGGCCACGACCTTTGCCAGCAACATTGCCCGCCTGAAAACCCTGTCGGATGCCGCCATCGCCGGGGGGCGCAAGGTCTGCCTGCTGGGCCGCGCCATGCGCAAGATGGTCGCAGTGGGCCTGGAAACCGGCATCCTGACCGATTTCCCCGACACGATCGGCCCCGAGGAAGCGGCCAGCCTGCCGCGCAACCAGGTCATGCTGCTGGCAACCGGGTCGCAGGGCGAACGCCGCGCCGCCAGCGCGCAACTGTCGCGGGGACGCTATCTGGGCCTGATGCTGAAGGACGGCGACAGCTTCCTGTTCAGTTCCAAGACCATCCCGGGCAACGAAAAATCCGTCGGGCGCATCATGAACGCGCTGAGCGAACTGGGCGTCAACGTCTTCGACGCCGATGACGGGCTTTATCATGTGTCGGGCCATGCCAACCGCCCGGATATCGAGGCACTGCACGAGTTGCTGAAGCCCGAGATCGTGATTCCCATGCATGGCGAACATATCCATTTGCGCGAACACGTCTTGCTGGCGCGAAGCCGGGGCATTGCCGCCGAAATCTGCACAAATGGCACGATGATGGACCTGACGGGCGACGCCCCGCGCATCGTGGACCAGGTTGAAACCGGGCGGCTGTATCTGGACGGCACCGTGCTGATCGGCGCCATGGACGGCGTCGTGCGCGACCGCATCCGCATGGCGTTGAACGGCCATGCCCTTGTCAGCGTGATCGTGGACGAGGATGACAACGTCCTGCCCGACGCCTGGGTTGAACTAATGGGCCTGCCTGGCCGCACCCGGGGCGGCAACGACCTGAGCAGCCATATCGAGGGAGAGTTGTCCGAGTTTCTGGAGGGCGCAGATGCCCGCGTGGTCCGCGACGATGCCAAGATGGACGAGGCGATCCGCAAGATCACCCGCCAGGTCGCCATGGAGGAAATCGGCAAGAAGCCCGAGGTGACGGTCATCATCAGTCGCCTGATGGGGGAATAAGGCAAGGCCGGGGCCTTGACCCGGCCAGCCGGTCGGTGCAATCCCCCGGCCATGTCAGAAACGCCCAAACCCGCCTTCGATCCAAACCCGCCGCGCCGCAATTTTTATGGCAGGCGGCACGGCAAGACCCTGCGGCAAAGCCAGAAGGGCTATCTGTCCGAGGATCTGGGCGATCTGCGTCCGCGCAACATCACGGTGCAGGACAATCCCGAACGACGACAGATCGATCCGACGGCGATCTTTGGCGACGGCCGCCCCCTGTGGCTCGAAGTGGGTTTCGGAGGTGGCGAACACATGGTCCACATGGCCGCCCGCCATCCCGGTATCGGCATCATCGGGTGCGAGCCGTTCATCAACGGCGTCGCCATGCTGCTGGGCAAGATCCGCGCCGCCGGGGTGACGAATGTCAGTGTCCATCCGGGCGATGCGCGCGACCTCATGGACGTGCTGCCCGACGCCTCGATCAGCCGGGCTTTCCTGAACTATCCCGATCCTTGGCCCAAGGCCCGCCATCACCGCCGTCGCTTCGTCACGCCGGAACACCTGATCCCCTTGGCCCGCGTGATGAAACCCGGCGCCGAGTTCCGGGTGGCGACCGACATCCCCGACTATATGCGCCAAACGCTGGAGGAGGCGCCGCAGGCTGGCTTTGATCTTGTGGCCGATACACCTGTGGCCTGGGACGACTGGCTTAGTACGCGCTATGAACAAAAGGCGCTGCGTGAGGGGCGTGCGCCCCACTATGCCACCTTCCGCCGCAAGGGCTGAATGGACGCGAAAAAGCCCCTTGTCACGCCTCCTGCCCGCCCCTATACCGACCGGCGGAGTGGTGGCCGAGTGGTCGAAGGCACACCCCTGCTAAGGGTGCAGACGGCAACGTCTCGAGGGTTCGAATCCCTTCCACTCCGCCATCCTGTCAGACATGAGCGCGACCTGCGGTTTCCGGGGCTGCGCCAAAATTTGTTTAAATCTTGTTAAAATGCAACACCGGCGGGAACCCTTCTTTTGGTGAATGGTTATGCCCTGCCGCGTGGCTTGCGTCATTTGCCGGAAAAAACATACACGACCTTTTCAACACATTTTAGGCAACAACCTCGCCTGCTCATACTCAGAATTATTGCCAAACTCTTAATCGGGGTTTCTAATCTGTGAACCAGTTCCGGGAGGAGTGCGCTCATGCCCTACGATTTTGCCTATAGCCAGTTATTGACGCTGATCGCCGCGCGCAGCCAGCAATGGCTGCGCAATCAGATTGACCTGATGCCCCAGGACGCGATCTCCGATGCGCAGATCGACGATGTGGCCGAGATTGCGGTTGCCGCACATATCTGCACCGGCCTGCGGGGGACCGAGGCGCCATTACAGGCTTTTATCCGAAGCCGATCCACACCGGAATTTACTGATCTGTTTATGGCGAGGTTTCAATCCGGTAAGGCAATCCGCGCCTATTTGGGCACGGCTGTGTTACGATGTCTTTCGCCTGACCGCCTGGATTGGGTCGAGGCATCCGACGCGCTTGACGTTGCCGATCGGCTGGCGCTAACGGATATGCCGGACGCGGCCCTGCTTGCTGCGGCCGAGGCGGTCTTGCGCCGTCCGATCCCCGAGGAACGGCTGGATGACCAAACTGTCGAATCCTATGCCAGCCTTCTTGCCCTGTGTTATCGCTTTGGGGCCGAGCGGCCTCGTTTCTCTGACCCGCGCGCCTATGGCGACGCCTTTGCCAACTGCCTGCGGTTCGCCGACTGGGCAGAGCGCAACGGCAGGCTGGTTCCTCTGGTACAGACGATCTTCTGCCTGTGCCTAATCGACCCGGATCACGATGTGATGCCCCTGTTGGCCGATGTGATCGCAAGCCAGAGGCCGGACGGCTCGTTCCCGGCCCGCATCGGTTTCGGGACCGCCGACCAGGACGGCACGGCACTGCGATCGACGCTGGCCACTGTTGTCGCGTTGCACATGGTGATCCATCGGCGCTGGCGCACACCGCAGCCCAGCGTGCCCATGGCGGCCTAGAACAGTCCTTCGATTTGTCCCATGTCGTTGAGGCCGATGGTTTCGGCTGCGGGATGGCGTGGCAGGCCGGGCATGGTCATGATCTGGCCGCAGATGGCCACCACGAAGCCTGCGCCGGCGTTCAGCCGCACTTCCCGGACCGGGATGACGTGGCCTTCGGGGGCGCCGCGCAGGTCGGGATCGGTCGAGAAGGAATACTGGGTCTTGGCGATGCAGACGGGTAGGTGGCCGTGTCCCTCGGCCTCCCATGTCTCCAGCTGGGCGCGGATGCCGGGCAGGGCCTCGACATGGGCGGCGCGGTGGATGCGGGTGCAGATCGTCTCGATCTTCTGCCACAAGGGCATCGAGTCGGGATAAAGCGTGTGGAAGTCGGCCTCGCCGCCCTCCACCAGATCGACGACCTGGCGGGCCAGTTCCTCGGCCCCGGCCCCGCCCTGGGCCCAATGCCGGCACAGGATCGCCCTTGTGCCGTGGCGGCTGCAATAGTCCTGCAGGGCGGCGATCTCGGCCGGGGTGTCGCCCGCGAAGTGGTTGACGGCGACCACCAGCGGCAGTCCGAAGCCGCGCAGGTTCTCGATATGGCGGCCCAGGTTGGCGCAGCCCCGCACCACGGCGCCCACGTCCTCGGTCCCCAGACGGTCCTTGGCCACGCCGCCGTTCATCTTCAGCGCGCGGATCGTGGCCACCAGCACCACGGCGGCCGGGGACAGGCCCGCCAGGCGGCACTTGATGTCCAGGAACTTCTCGGCCCCCAGATCGGCGCCGAAGCCCGCCTCGGTCACGACATAGTCGGACAGGCGCAGGGCGGTGTCGGTGGCGATCACGCTGTTGCAGCCATGGGCGATGTTGGCGAAGGGTCCGCCATGGACCAGGGCCGGGTTGTTTTCCAGCGTCTGCACCAGGTTCGGCTGCAAGGCGTCGCGCAAGAGCACGGTCATGGCGCCGTCAGCCTTCAGGTCGCGGGCGGTCACGGGGCGCCGGTCGCGGGCATAGGCCACGACGATCCGGCCCAGGCGGGCGTGCAGGTCGTCCAGGTCGCGGGCCAGGCACAGGATCGCCATCACCTCGGAGGCGACGGTGATGTCAAAGCCGGTCTGGCGCGAGAACCCGTTCGACACGCCCCCCAGGCCCACCACGATGTCGCGTAGCGCGCGGTCGTTCATGTCCATCACGCGCCGCCAGGTGATGCGGCGGGTGTCGATGTCGAGGGCGTTGCCCCAGTAGATGTGGTTGTCGATCATCGCGGCCAGCAGGTTGTGGGCGGCCGTGATCGCGTGGAAGTCGCCGGTGAAATGGAGGTTCATCTCCTCCATGGGCACGATCTGGGCATGACCGCCGCCTGCCGCGCCGCCCTTCATGCCGAAGTTCGGGCCCAGGCTGGCCTCGCGGATGCAGACCGTGGTGCGCTTGCCGATGCGGTTCAGCGCGTCCCCCAGGCCCACGGTGGTGGTGGTCTTGCCCTCGCCCGCGGGGGTGGGGTTGATCGCGGTGACCAGCACCAGATGGCCGCGCGGGTTGGATGTCAGACCGTCCAGCGTCTGGTGGGATATCTTGGCCTTGTCGGGGCCGTATCGCAGGATGGCGTCATCGCCCAGGCCCAGCCGGGCGGCAATGTCGGCAATGGGCCGCTTGCGCGCGGCGCGGGCAATCTCAATGTCGGTCGGCATCGGACAGGGATGAAGGGGCTTGCCTGATCTGTCAACAGGCGCGCCACGTTCCCCGACCAAAGGCCGAGGTCAATCGTTGCGCGTCAGTTCCGCCCAGACGGCGGCGCGCAGGTCAGGCAGCAGATCGGTTTCAAACCAAGGGTTGCGGCGCAGCCAGCCGGTGTTGCGCCAGGACGGATGGGGCAGGGGAAAGACGCCGGGCGCATGATCCCGCCAGGACGCCACGGCCCCCGTCACATCGCGCAATCCCAGATGCCAGCGGATTGCATGGCCGCCCACCAGCAGCGTCAGCCGGGGCCGCAATTCCGCCAGGACACTTGCGCGCCAGGTCCGCGCACAAACCGGCGGCGGCGGCAGGTCCGATCCGCGCGCATCATAGCCGGGAAAGCAGAAAGCCATCGGCACGATGGCGACCCGGTCGCGGTCATAAAAGACGGATTCCCCGACCCCCATCCAGTCGCGCAGACGGTCGCCCGACCGGTCGGTAAAGGGACGCCCGCTGAGATGAACCCGCATTCCGGGTGCTTGTCCAACCACCAGAAGGCGCGCGTCAGACCGGAACCAGGTCACGGGCCGCGGTTCATGGGCCGTGGCAGTTGCGGCAAAACGCCCGGCACAAAGGCGGCAGTTCGAAATGGATTGTTCCAAGGGCGACATATCGAACAGATAGTGAAAATGCCGCGCGAATGAAGGGTGACAAACAAATATGGACCATGCATCAAAAAGGCGAAAACTGGACAGCGCACTCGCCTGGCCCTAGGGTCGCGGCGCCGGGTGATCCGGGGATGGGGCCGTGCGGCGGCGGGAATGGCAGATGCTGGAATTCGACAATGTCTCGAAGTCCTATTGGACGGGAACGCGGCGCAAGGTGATCCTCGACCGCGCCTCGTTCCGGGTCGAGCTTGGCAATTCGCTGGGCATCCTGGCCCCGAACGGCACCGGCAAGACGACGCTGATCAACATGATGTGCGGGCTGGAAAAACCCGATGAAGGAACGATCCGGCGCGGCTGCCGCATCTCGTTCCCCTTGGGCTTCATGGGGGGCGTGGTCACAAAGCATTCGGCCAACGAAAACGCCCGCTATATCGCCCGCATCTATGGCCTGGATCCCGATTATGTGTCCGCCTTCACGCGGTGGCTGACGGATATCGACGAATATTTCGATATGCCGGTCGGCACCTACTCCGCCGGGATGCGTCAACGGTTCACCTTTTCCCTGTTGCTGGCCCTGGAGTTCGACATCTATCTGATCGACGAGGGGATGCCGCAGACCACCGATGTGGAGTTCAATCGCAAGGCGGGCGCGGTGCTGTATGACCGCCTGAAAACCGCGACCGTGGTGATCGTGTCGCACCAGCCCGCCACGATCGAGAAATTCTGTCGATCCGCCGCCATCCTTCGGGACGGGCGGCTGTATCATTTCGAATCCCTTGCTGAGGCTAAACAGTATTATGACTACACCGCCTAAGGTCCGCCGCTATCACGCCTCGGTTTCGGAATCGGTGCGCCCCGCCGAAGGCGAGGGGCAGCCGTCAGCTGCCGACATCCGCATCACCGTCCGCAAGCGGGCAGCAGAGCCTAATCCCTTGCCGCCGGACAGCGAACGCGAGCGCTTCATGCGGACCGATCCGGTGGATGACGGGCTGTCCCATATTGGACCGGGCCAAGCGAAGGCGCCTGCATCGGGCGAACTGGACGCGCAGCTTGACCTGATCCGCAAGGAAAACCTGTCCGAACGCCAGTTGCGCATTGCCCGCCGCATCGCCACCCTGCATCAGATCACCGTCGCATCCGACGAGGAAGCTGTCCTGCGCCTGCGCCAGCGCGGCATCGACCCGTCGCATCGCGCGGCCCTGGGCCAGATCCTGTCCAGCGAGGGAAGTCGCGCGCAGGCAAGACCCGCGGCGAACATACCCGCGATCATGCCGCGCAACCAGACCGCCCCGGTTTCCCCGCCCGGCACCCAGGTCGCCGCGCCGCGTCCCGATCTTCCCGCCCGAGAGGTTCTGACCGAGGAAAAGCGCGCGGTCGAGATTTTCCGCATCCAGCAGGACATCGCCCGTCGCAGACGTCGGCGGATGGTCATGCTGGCCCTGCGCCTGCTGGCCTTTGTCATTCTTCCGACCGCCTTGGCGGGATGGTATTATTTCGGGGTCGCGACACCGCTTTATGCCACTGATTCCCAGTTCCGCATCCAGTCCGCGGAAGGTCAGGGCGGATCGGCGGCGGGGGGTCTGGGGGGCTGCTGGGCGGATCGCAACTGGCCACGAACACCGATTCCGTCGCCGTTCAAAGCTATCTGACCTCGCGTGATGCGATGCTGCGGCTGGACGGGGACAAGGGCTTCAAGGCTGCTTTCCAGGATCCCGCCATCGACCCCATCAAGCGCCTTGCCCCCGATGCCACGAACGAGGCGGCCTTCGATCTGTATCAGAAATCCGTGAAGATCGGCTATGATCCCACCGAAGGCATGATCGACATGGAGGTGATCGCCCCCGATCCGCAACAAAGCCAGGAATTTTCCCTGGCGCTGATCGCCTATGCCGAGGAACAGGTGGACCAGATGACCTCGCGGCTGCGCGACGACCAGATGGAAGGCGCCATTGCCATCTATCAGGATGCCGAGGCCAAGGTGTTGGCCGCCCAGCGTCGCGTCCAGGAATTGCAGCAAACCTTGGGCGTGCTGGATCCGGTGGCGGAAGGCACGGTTGTGATGAACCAGGTTTCCGCCCTGGAAACGCAACTGGCGACCAAGCGGCTGGAACTGGGACAGCTTCTGTCGAACCCCCAGCCCCTGCAAAGCCGCGTCGGCGCGGTCCGCGGCGACATCGCCCGCTTGCAGGAAATGATCGCCCAGACCCGGCAGCAACTGACCCAAGGGGGCGAGGATCGCAATTCCCTGGCGCTGATCTCGGGCGAGTTGCGCATCGCCGAAAGCGATCTGCTGACCCGGCAGGAACTGCTGGCAACTGCGGCCGCGCAGATGGAGGCTGCCCGCATCGAGGCCAACAAGCAGGTTCGTTACCTGTCGCTGTCCGTGGCCCCCGTCGCCCCGGACGAAGCGACCTATCCCAAGGCCTTTCAGAATACGCTGGTGGCCTTTCTGATCTTTTCGGGTATCTATCTGATGCTGTCGCTGACGGCATCCATCCTTCGCGAACAGGTATCCACATGACCTTGCCCAAGCATATCCGCATCCGCGACCTGTCCTGCGGCAACGATCTGCCGCTGGTGGTGATCGCCGGGCCTTGCCAGCTGGAAACGCTGGATCATGCCTTGATGATCGGGGAACGGATGGCAGAGGCCTGCAGGCGTGCCGGGGCGGGCTTTGTCTTCAAGGCCAGCTATGACAAGGCCAACCGCACTTCGCTGTCGGGACGGCGCGGCGTCGGGATAGACGAAGGGCTGGAGATTCTGGCCACCTTGCGCGACCGGCTGGGCTGCCCGGTGCTGACCGATGTGCATGATGCCGAACAGGCGATCCGGGCGGCGCAAGTCGTGGACGTGATCCAGATTCCGGCCTTTCTGTCGCGCCAGACCGACCTGCTGCTGACGGCCGGCAAGACCGGCGCGGTCGTCAACATCAAGAAAGGGCAGTTCCTGGCCCCTTGGGACATGGCGAACGTCGCCGACAAGGTCGCCTCGACCGGGAACGACAACATCCTGCTGACCGAGCGCGGGGTCAGCTTCGGCTATAACACCCTGGTCGCGGATATGCGGTCGCTGCCGATCATGGCCCGGACCGGCTATCCGGTGATCATGGATGCGACCCATTCCGTGCAGCAGCCGGGCGGGCAGGGTGGATCGTCGGGCGGTCAACGGGAATTTGCCCCGGTCATGGCGCGGGCAGCGGTGGCATTGGGCGTGGCGGGCGTGTTCATCGAAACGCACGAGGATCCCGATTGCGCGCCATCCGACGGGCCGAACATGATCCCGCTGGACCGGATGCCTGCGCTGATCGGATCGCTGATGTCCTTCGACCGGCTGGCAAAGGCCGATCCGGTGACGGGCTAATCCGTGCGGCCTGCGGCATCCGCCGATGCCCAGGCCCATTGAAAGTTGTATCCCCCCAGCCAGCCCGTCACATCGACGCATTCCCCGATGAAGAACAGCCCCGGCACCTTGCGGGCCTGCATCGTGCGGGCGTCCAGATCGCGCGTATCGACGCCGCCCAGCGTCACCTCGGCCGTGCGATAGCCCTCGGTTCCGACGGGGCGGACCTGCCAGCGGTTCACCCGCGCGCCGATCGCATCCAGCCGGGTGTTCGGCTGATCGGCCAACCGCGCCTGCGCCACCCCCATCTCGTCGCAGATCGCAGCCGCAAGCCGGGCAGGCAGCATACGCCCCAGGACCGAGGCCACGGAAACCCGGCCCCCTTCGGACCGCGCGGCCCTCAAAGCCGACGCAATGTCTTGCCCGGGGGACAGGTCGATCTGCAAACTTTCCCCCGCCCGCCAGAAGCTGGAGATTTGCAGGATCACCGGCCCGCTGAGGCCGCGATGCGTGAACAGCAGCGCGTCGCGGAACCGGCCGCCGTTATGGCGGATCTCGGCCTCGACCGAGACACCGGCAAGCGGACGGCACAGGGCCAGTTCCTGTTCGGCGAACGTCAGCGGCACCAGCCCCGCCCTGCTCTCCACCAAGCGCAACCCAAACTGCGCCGCGATGTCATAGGCGATGCCCGTCGCGCCCATCTTGGGGATCGACTTGCCCCCCGTCGCCACCACCAGCCTTGCTGTATGGATCGCCCCGCCCGCCGTATCCACGACAAACCCGGTGCCGTCATGGCGAACCGACAGCGGGGCGCACCGCATCCGCAGATCGGCGCCCGCCATCCGGTCCAGCAGCATCCGGGTGATCTGCGTGGCCTTGCCGTCGCAGAACAATTGCCCTTGGGTCTTTTCATGCCAGGCGATCCCCGCCCGATCCACCAGCCGGACGAAGTCGGGGGCAGTAAAGCGCGCCAAGGCACTGGCCGCGAATCGCGGGTTCTGCGACAGGAACCGGTCCGGCGCAGTCGCCATGTTGGTGAAATTGCAGCGACCGCCGCCCGAAATGCGAATCTTCTCTCCAGGATCGGGGGCATGATCCAGTACCATCACGCGCCGTCCCGGCCGCAGGGCGGACCCCGCGCAGAACAACCCTGCCGCCCCCGCGCCTAATATCAGAAGATCCACCTGTTCCATTCCGGGCGGCATAAAGCGCGTTTACCGGACAGGCAAGTTTCGCGAATTTTCGACTTGCACCCCCGCGCGGGCTTGGCTATTCACCCGCTCACAGTTGGGGCGTGGCCAAGTGGTAAGGCATCGGTTTTTGGTACCGTGTACCGTAGGTTCGAATCCTACCGCCCCAGCCAACATCATCCAAGGTATTGTTACCCTGCGATAATCTCGAACCGGGTCACGTCGATCATTCCCCGGTCGGTGATCTTTAGCGCGGGAATGACGGGCAGGGCCAGGAAGGCCAGTTGCAGGAAGGGTTCTTCCAGCACGACGCCCAGGATCTTGGCCGCGTCGCGCAGCACCATCAGCCGGTCGCGCACGGACTCGAATGGTTCAAGGCTCATCAACCCTGCGACAGGCAAGGGCAGTTCGGCCAGGATACGGCCCGCCTCCGCCACGACAAAGCCGCCTTCGATCTGCGACAGGCGGTTCACGGCCAAGGCCATGTCATCGTAATCGGCGCCGACGGCGGCGATGTTGTGATGGTCGTGGCACACGGTCGATGCGATGGCACCGCGCCGGATGCCAAAGCCCTGGACAAAGCCCGTGGCGATGTTTCCGTTCCTGCCATGCCGTTCGATCACGGCGATGCGGGCCAGGTCGCGGGCAAGGTCGGGGCGCTTGTCGCCATCCTGGGGCGTGATGTCATGGGTCAGGTGGGCGGTGATGATCTTGCCTTCGATGATGCCGATCACCGGGGTCTCGCTGCGGGTTCCGGCGCAGCGGAAATCCTGCGCCCGGACCGGCGGCGCCTTGACCAAGGCGCGGCCTACCGGAGCCAGCGGCCTTCGCCCGGCAAAGGCCGCATCATCCACGACCCGCCCGCCGCACAGCACCATCCGCGCCCGGCAGCTTTCCAGATTGTCCACAGCCACGATATCGGCGCGCAGTCCGGGGGCGATCAGTCCGCGATCCTTCAGCCCAAAGGCCTCGGCCGCCGACAGGGAGGCCGCGCGATAGACCGCCAGCACCGGGCTGCCAAGCCGGATCAATTCGCGGATCATGTGGTCCAGATGGCCCTGTTCGGCGATGTCCAGCGGGTTCCGGTCATCCGTGCAAAGGCACATATAGGGCGCCGTCACGTCCGCCAGGACTGGCTGGAGTGCCACCAGATCCTTGCTGACGGATCCTTCGCGGATCAGGACGCGCATTCCCTTGCGCAGCTTTTCCAGCGCCTCCTCGGCCGTCGTTGCCTCGTGTTCCGTGCGGATGCCTGCCGCGACATAAGCCGACAGGTCGTGGCCCGTCAGTTGCGGGCAATGACCGTCGATATGGCCGCCCGCGAACAGCCGCAGCTTGGCCAGGGCGGCGGGGTCGCGATGGATCACGCCGGGATAGTTCATGAATTCCGCCAGCCCGATGGCCGACGTATGGCCCATGACGGTACGCAGATCGGCGGCCTCGATCCGGGCCCCCGATGTTTCCATGTCGGTCGAGGGCACGCAGGACGACAACTGCACGCGCAGGTCCATCAACAGGCATTCGCTCGCCTGCTGAAACCAGCGGATGCCGTCCAGGCCGATGACATTGGCGATCTCGTGCGGGTCGCAAATGGCGGTGGTGATCCCGCGCGGGGTCACGCAGCGGTCGAATTCATGGGGCGTGACCAGACTGCTTTCGACGTGAAGATGCGTATCGATGAACCCTGGCACCAGGGTCAGCCCCGCCACGTCGATCACCCGGCGGCCGTCATAGCCGCCGATCCCCGCGATCCGGTCGCCGCAGATTGCCACATCGCCCGATATCATCGTGCCGGTGATCAGATCGAAGACCTGTCCGCCCCGCAGCACCAGATCGGCGGGTTCATCGCCACGCGCCTGCGCAATGCGCCGTTCCAGATCGTCCATGATGCCTCCGTTCGTTCGGGCCAAAAGACCTGACGGAACAAGCAACGTCCAGAGGCGAAGGTAAAATGGTGCACCCGAAGGGATTCGAACCCCTGGCCTCTGCCTTCGGAGGGCAGCGCTCTATCCAGCTGAGCTACGGGTGCCTTGGGGTGTGAATAACCGCAGCAGGGGCGGGGCGCAACGGCGAAAACGATGCGTCGGGCGTCAGCCTGCGCAGATCTGTTGCAGCGCCAGCCATTGTTCGTCGGTCAGCAAGGGGCGGGCAGGGGCTGCGGTGCGAAACGGATCGCCCTCGACCAGGGGCAGGACCGATTGCCCCGTCGGGTCAATGGTGCGGGCATAGGGTTCGGCCGGAATGCCGTGGTCGGCCAAGGCTGCCAGCAAGTCGGCGTCATCGGGGCGCGGCACGGGGTTCAGCAGCAGCGCCGCACCGAAACCGCGCATCGCGTCTTGCGGAAGGTGGCCAAGCGTCATCAGCCGCAAGGAGGCCAGAAACCCCGCATGACGGGCAGCGGCGTCGCGCAGGCCTTCGTCCGCCGTGGCAAGACGTGCGGCAATCAGATGGGCAGCCGCAGCCTCTGGCCCGGGGGCGGTGCGCAGCAGGTCGCTGCCGATCACATATATGTCCCCCGGAAGACGGCGCGCGCCACCCAGGGGGCCGGGAACGACCCGAATGGCCGCGTCCGGACCAAGCAGCTGCGGGGCAAGCCAGTTCAGCACGGCCTGGCCCGATTCCCGCTGGCACACCGCGCCCGAGCCTTGTTCCAGATCGGCCAGGATCGCCCATCCCATGTCCCGGGCCTGGGCAGGGGGTGCGATGCGGGCGGCATGGACGACCAGTGCGCCCGGCAGCCAGAAGACCAGCCAGCCCAGCACGGCCAGAATCGCCAGCACCAGCAATCCGCTGCGCAGCCGCCCGGTATGGGCGCGGTGGCTGGCGACGGCGCCTTGGACGCGGGCAATCGCCGCGATCATCAGGGGATCGTCGATGGCGACCGTTTCATCGGTCCCGGCCGCACCGGGCGCATAGACCGCAGGCAGAGCGCCGGGGTTCAACTGGAACACGGCGGGCAGGGACCAATGCGACAAGGGCCGGTCGGTGCTGGGATCGGACAGGATCAGCGTTGCATCGCCCAGGGATACGATCACTTCGCGCAATGGCGCATCGGGCGCTGAGCGCCACGAGCCTTGGGCTTCGAGCCGTTGAAAATCCGTAAGCGCGGTCATGTTGTCTGATCTGCCAGCCTGCCCCCGAACCATAGCGGGCGCGCCCGGCGGGTTCAATCGTGCCCGCCGGTCAAGGCGCGGCCAGGATCACATCGCCGTGTCGGGCACCTTCATGCCCTTGTCGCGGGCCAGAACGCGCATCCGGTCCTGCAGCTTTTCAAAGGCGCGAACCTCGATCTGCCGGATGCGTTCGCGCGACACCTCGTATCGCGCCGACAGATCCTCCAGCGTCAGGGGATCGTCGCGCAACCGGCGTTCCATCAGGATGTCCTTTTCCCGGTCGTTCAGCACATCCATGGCCTGCACCAGCATCTGGCGGCGGGTGTCCAGTTCCTCGGACTCCGCGAAGGCCTCGGCCTGGTTGGCGTCCTCGTCTTCCAGCCAGTCCTGCCATTGGGATGCGGAATCCCCCTCTCCGCTGCCTACCGTGGCGTTCAGCGACGCGTCCCCGCCAGACAGGCGGCGGTTCATGTCGATGACTTCCTTTTCCGTCACGTTCAGGTCGCTGGCGATCTGGGCCACGTTTTCAGGCCGCAAATCGCCTTCCTCAAGCGCGCCGATCTTGGACTTGGCCTTGCGCAGGTTGAAGAACAGCTTTTTCTGCGCGCTTGTCGTGCCCATCTTTACCAGTGACCAGGACCGCAGGATATACTCCTGAATCGAGGCCCGGATCCACCACATGGCATAGGTCGCCAGCCGGAAGCCCCGTTCGGGATCGAATCGCTTGACTGCCTGCATCAGGCCGACATTCGCCTCGGATATGACTTCGGCCTGCGGCAGGCCATAGCCGCGATAGCCCATGGCGATCTTGGCGGCCAGCCGCAGGTGAGACGTGACCATCCGGTGCGCGGCCTCGCTGTCCTGATGGTCGGCCCAAGCCTTGGCAAGCATGTATTCTTCTTCCGGCTGCAACAGCGGAAATTTGCGGATTTCCTGCAAATATCGGTTCAGCCCTTGTTCAGGGCTAGGGGCGGGAAGGTTTCCGTAATTCGCCATGGTTCTAGCCTTTCGCAACTATTCGGGGAACGCCGCCTGCAAGTGCAGGGTTCCGGGTGGTGGGATCAACCCCGGAAGGCGCTTTCGGTATCATTCTGATTCAAAATCCTGAACGGGACAGCAACAGCGCTTTCACGTTTCTGTCAGGGTATGGCGCGCAAGCGGTCCAGCAACGCCTGGATATCGGGCGGCAGGGGACTGTCGAACGCCAGGGGATCGCCCGTGACCGGATGATCAAAGCCCAGATGCGCCGCGTGCAGCGCCTGCCGCCGGAAATCCGATATTGCCTGGGCAGCAGCCCCCAGCGACTTGACCGAGGCGCGCCGCGCGCCGCCATAGACCGGATCGCCGATCAGCCCCAGGCCTGCATGGGCCATGTGGACGCGGATTTGATGGGTCCGCCCCGTTTCCAACCGGCATTCCACCAGCATCGCGGATGGGGGGGTGCCAAAGGCCTCGATCATCCGCGCCCGCGTCACCGCATGGCGCCCCTTGTCGAAATAGACCGCCTGCCGCTGACGGTCCGTCGCATGGCGGGTCAGTCGCGAGGTGATCTTCAACACCGCGCCGTCTTCGAAGCTTACGCCCGGCGTGCCGCGCAGACGGGCATCGGCACCGTCGATGACGCCATGGGCAAGCGCCAGGTATCGGCGCTGGGCGGTATGCGCCTCGAACTGGGCGGCAAGGCCGTGATGGGCACGATCCGATTTCGCAACGACCAGCAGGCCCGACGTGTCCTTGTCTATCCGGTGGACGATTCCGGGGCGCTTCTCTCCTCCGATACCCGACAGCGTGTCGCCGCAATGGGCCAGCAGGGCGTTGACCAATGTGCCATTGGGCGATCCGGGCGCGGGATGGACAACCATGCCCGCAGGCTTGTCGATGACGATCAGGTCTTCGTCCTCATAGGCGATAACAAGGAGAATCGCCTCGGGACGTGTCTCGACAGGTTCGGGATCGGGAACGGTGATCAGGTAATCCTGCCCCTCGGCCACGCGGGCCTTGCCGTCGCGCACGATGCCGCCCGGGCCGCTGACCGCGCCCTCGGCGATCAGGCGGGACAGGCGGGACCGCGACAGGGCCGCTGCCTCTGGCACCGCCAGTGCAAGCGCCTTATCAAGCCGGTCGGGCGGATTGGCCGGAATGGTTACCACAAGGTTCGACATGGATCACGATGATAGCGACTGGAAACGGGCGGTGAAAGCGGTGCCGGAACTGCGGCTGCTTCGGGGGTTGGTGACGGGGCTGGCCCTGGTGATGGGCCTGGGCATGATCGCAATCGTTGCGCTGTTGTGGCTGCGCCTGGGGCAGCCGACGCTGCCTGACCTGCCCGAAGGCATGGTGCTGCCCGACGGCGCGCAGGCCCAGGCCGTAACCTTTGCCCGCGACTGGATCGTGGTCGTGACCGACGCGGGCGAGGTCTTGCTGTATGACCGCAGCGGCGCGCTGCGCGACCGCGTTCAGCCCTGACGGCCTGCCTGCATTGCGTCCAACCGTGCCTTGAGTTCGGCATTCTCGGTCCGCGCCTTGATGGCCATTTCGCGCACGGCCTCGAACTCCTCTCGGGTCACGAAGTCGCGATCTGCCAGCCAACGGTCAATCCAGCCTTTCATGGCTGTCTCCGCCTCGGACTTGGCGCCGTGGGCCACGCCCATGGCGTTGGTCATCAGCTTCGAGATGTCGTCAAAGAACTTGTTTTGCGTGGTCATTTGGCCTTGGCCCCTGATGCGTGCTTGGCGTCCTATATGGGCCGGGTGGCGTCGGGGTTCAATGCGGTGGCCGTGGCAATCGGGAAATGTCGTGCGACGGGGCGCAGGTTGACACCGGGCCCCCGCGGACTAGCGTGCGCCCGTCAACGCGCCGAGGCCCCATGATCCCTTTCCCCGACATCTCGCCCGAGATTTTCACCATCCACCTGGGCGGGCTGACATTGTCGCTGCGGTGGTATGCCCTGGCCTATCTGGCAGGGCTTCTGATCGGCTGGCGGATCATCATCGCCATGATGCGCCGCGATGGGCTGTGGGGCGACCGCGCGCCGATGCGGGCCGACCGGGTGGACGATCTGCTGACCTGGGTGATTTTGGGGGTTGTTCTGGGCGGGCGGCTGGGCTTCGTGCTGTTCTATGAACCCGGATACTACCTGTCCAACCCCACCGAGATCCTGAAGGTCTGGCAAGGCGGGATGAGCTTCCATGGCGGTTTCGCGGGGGTAATCCTGGCAACCTGGGCGTTCTGCCGCGCGAACGGCATCCCGCCTTTGCGGCTGGCGGATGCGATGGCAGTCGTCGCCCCCATCGGCATCTTTTTCGGCCGCATCGCCAATTTCATCAATGCCGAATTGTGGGGCCGTCCCACCGGCCTGCCCTGGGGCGTGATCTTCCCGGGCGAGGCGGCGCAGGCTTGCGCCGGCGTGGCCGGTCCCTGCGCCCGCCACCCCAGCCAGCTTTACGAGGCGGGGCTTGAAGGGTTGCTTCTGGGCCTGATCCTGTTCGCCCTGGTCCGGACAGGGGGCTTGCGCCGTCCGGGCCTGGCCTTCGGGGTCTTTCTGGCCGGATACGGGCTGGCGCGGATGTTCGTTGAACTGTTCCGCCTGGCCGACCCGCAATTCATCACGCCGGACAATCCGCTGGGCCATGTGATCGGCGGGCCGGTGGTCGGCCTGACCATGGGCCAGGTTCTGTCGCTGCCGATGGTGCTGATCGGACTGGTCCTGATCCTGCGCGCCGTGCGCCGTCCGAGGGTGGCCGTCCCAGGATGACGCCGCTGGCTGAAATTATAGCGGGACGCATCCGGGCGACGGGGCCGATCACTCTGGCCGATTACATGGAAATCTGCCTGCTGCACCCGCGATACGGTTACTATGCCACCCGCGATCCCTTTGGCGTCCAGGGCGATTTCACCACAGCGCCGGAAATCCACCAGATGTTCGGGGAACTGTGCGGCCTTGCGCTGGCGCAAGCCTGGATGGATCAGGGCTGTCCGGCGCCCATTGCCCTTGCCGAACCGGGACCGGGGCGAGGAACCCTCATGGCCGATATGCTGCGCGCGATCCGCAAGGCCCTCGGCATGACCGAGGCCGCCGAAGTCATGCTGATAGAGGCATCGCCGCATCTGCGGCAGATCCAGCGGGACAGGCTGGGAACAGTAACGCATCTCGACAGCGTCGAGGAGCTTCCCGATAAGCCGCTGTTCCTGATGGCGAACGAGTTCTTCGATGCCCTGCCGATCCGGCAGTATCAGCGCGTATCCGGCGGCTGGGCTGAACGCATGGTCGGCCTGTCGGACGATGGCCTGCGCCTGGGCCTGGGCCCCGTGGTGGACCTGCCGCGCGAGGGCAAGCTTGGCGACGTGGTCGAGGAATGCCCTGCCGCCCCCGCCATGGTCGAGGCTATCGCCCGCCGCATCGCCGCCCATGGCGGGGCGGCGATCCTGGTCGATTATGGCGGCTGTAACGGATACGGCGACACCTTCCAGGCCTTGCGCAACCACGCGCCCGTGGATCCGATGGAGTGTCCGGGCAAGGCCGATCTGACAGCCCATGTCGATTTCGCCCCCTTGGCGGCGGCGGCGATCCGGGCGGGGGCCGTGGCGTCCCGTCCGGTTCGACAAGGCGACTGGCTGTTGTCGCTGGGCGCGGCGCAACGGGCGGAACGGCTGGCGGCGGCGGGGGACGCCGGCGCGATGACTGCGCTTCGGCGCTTGACCCACCCGGATGAAATGGGCCACTTGTTCAAGGCGATGGCCATCTGGCCGAAAGGGGCGCCCCCGGTGCCCGGATTTGACGCGCTGAGGCTTCATGCAGACAATGCTTGAGATCCTGACACATCCCCTGCTGCGCGGCGTGAAGCATGGGTTCTTCACCCGCAAGGGCGGGGCATCCTCGGGCCTGTTCTCGGGGCTGAACTGCGGCCGCCGGTCCACCGACCAGACCGAGATGGTGACCCTGAACCGCGCCCGCGTCGCCACCGCGATGGGCGTTCCTGCGGACGCGTTGGCGACCGTGAAACAGGTCCATTCGGCAGACGTGATCACGCTGGCCGAAGGGCACGACATCCCCACGGTGGCCAATACCGAGGCCGATGGGATTGTCACCACCCGGCGTGGCGTCGCGCTTGCCGTCCTGACCGCCGATTGCCAGCCGATCCTGCTGGCCGATGCGCAGGCGGGCGTGATCGGTGCCTGCCACGCAGGCTGGCGCGGTTCATTGGACGGCATCATCGAGGCGACGGTTGATGCGATGCGCGCCCTGGGGGCCACCCGGATCCGTGCCGTTATCGGTCCGACGATCAGCCAGCGCGCCTATGAGGTCGGTCCCGACTTCATGGACAGTTTTTTGGCCGAAGGCCCGGAACACGCGCGGTTTTTCAGCGGTGGCCCCAATGGGCGGCCGATGTTCGACCTGCCGTCCTTTGGCCTGATGCGTTTGCGGGATGCTGGGGTCGATGCGGAATGGTCCGGCCACTGCACCTATTCCAACCCGGACCGGTTCTTCAGCTATCGTCGCGCCACGCATGAAGGGCAGGTCGATTACGGACGGCTGATCTCGGCCATCACGCTTTGATCCGGGCGGGGCTTCCCCTGGCCCTGCGGGGGATGCGGGTCGGCCTGCTGGGGGGGTCGTTCGATCCCGCGCATCAAGGCCATGTCGCCATCACCCATGCCGCAATGCGGGCTTTTCGGCTGGACCGGGTCTGGTGGCTGGTGTCGCCCGGCAATCCCTTGAAGGCGCGCGGGCCTGCCGACATGACCCAACGCATTGCGCGGGCCAGGGGGATGCTGACCGATCCGCGTGTGATCGTGACCGGTATCGAACGGCACCTTGGCACGCGAAAGACGGCCGATACCATCGCGGCGCTGAAGCGGATCTATCCAGGCGTGCGCTTCGTCTGGTTGATGGGGTCCGACAATCTGGAACAGTTCCATCGCTGGGATCGTTGGCAAGTGATTGCAAAGGCCGTGCCCATCGGCGTCCTTGCCAGGCCAGGGACGCGGCTGTCCGCGCGCCATTCCATCGCAGCCCAGGTGATGCGCCCTTGGCGGCTGCCGCTGGCGCAGGCGGGATCCTTGGCTGCGCGCAGGCCGCCGGCCTGGGTGCAGGTGAACCTGCCGATGTCGGACCAGTCCTCGACCGCATTGCGGTTGGCGGAAGGAAAGCGTGCATGATGTTGTCGCGGCGCAGCCTTCTTGCGGGCCTCGCGGCCATGCCGCCCGCCTTGGCCCTGGCGCAGGGGCGTCCCCCCGCCAAGCCCGCCGTCCCGGCCCGCCGCGTTCTTGGCGCCGCCGGGTTGCCGGGAACCGTTGCCTTTGCCCTGCTGGATCCGAATGGCACGTTGGCCGATGCCGCCCTGGCAGGCGCGCCGATGATGCCCGCCAGCACGCTGAAGGCGGTGACTGCGCTTTATGCCCTGTCCCGGTTGGGCGCGGGGCACCGGTTCCGCACACGGATCATCAGGTCGGGCGATACCCTTGTCTTGGCCGGGGGCGGGGATCCGGTGCTGAGCACCGACGATCTGGCGCGCCTTGCAGGCGATCTTTCCGCCACCGGACAACCCGCGCCCGCGCGTTTCGCCGTCTGGGGCGGGGCATTGCCGCAGGTGGCCGAAATCGCACCGGATCAGGCCGACCACCTGGCCTATAACCCGGCACTGTCGGGAATGATCCTGAATTTCAACCGCGTGCATCTGGGGTGGCGGCAGGCGGGCGGCGCGGTGCAGATGTCGCTGGAAGCGCGGGGGGCGGCGCATTCCCCCCGCGCCTATACCATCACGGCGGCCCCCGGAAATCAGGACGATCTGTTTTCCTATCGCTCGGACATGGACCGCGAAAGCTGGACCATCGCCCGTTCGGCCCTTGCCCGACCAGGCAGCCGCTGGCTGCCGGTGCGCAAGCCGGAACTGTATGCGGGCGACGTGTTCCAGACGCTGTGCCGCGCCAAGGGCCTGGTCCTGCCCACGCCCGAGGTCATTGCAGACCTGCCCCAGGGACAGGTGGTGGCCAGCCATTCCAGCCCGCCGCTGGACGACATCCTGCGCGGGATGCTGCGTTTCTCGACCAACCTGACGGCCGAGGTGGTGGGCCTGCACGCCAGTGGGGCGCGTGATCCCGCAGGCTCGGCCCAGGCAATGCGGGCCTGGCTGGGCACGCAAGGGCAGGGGACGGACTTCATCCTGGCCGATCATTCCGGCCTGTCGTCCGACAGCCGGGTCACGGCGCAGGGCATGGCGCGGCTGCTGGCCGGACCGGGCCTTGCGGCGGGCCTGCCGGATCTGCTGAAACCCGATCCGCTGGACGATGATCTGGGCAAGGGCGCGACCGAACCGGGGGCTGTCCGGGCCAAGACCGGAACGCTGAACTTTGTGTCGAACCTGGCGGGATATGTCCGGGGGGCGGACGGCGTGCCCCGCGCCTTTTCGATCCTGTGCGCCGATGCGCCCCGGCAAACCGCGACGGCGGGGCAGGAATTGCCGCCCGGCGTGCTGACCTGGACCCGCGATGCGAAACGGCTGCAAGGCGACATCCTGAACGGCTGGACCTGACTATAGCACCCGGTGGCGCACCTGCGCCGACAGCTCGATGGCGGCGGCGTGCAGGCGGGGGATGTTCAGTTGGTGGCGGATCTCGGCCAGCATGGCGACCTCGCCTTCATACAGCTGCCCATCCGCCGCGCCCACGTCGCACGCCAGGGCATAGGCGGTTTCATACAGCTTTTCCGGCAACGCGGCCCGGACAAGACCGAAAAGGGCGTCGATGCCTTCCTCGTCCTCGAACAGGGTCATGACCGTCTGGCTGATTGCCCGGATGCGGTCGGCGTCGTATTCTGCAAAGACAGGCGCGTGATCGACACTGCGCTGGATGGCCACCAGTTCCGAGGTGCGATAGGTCTGGTCAGATGCCAGCATGGCCACCATCACCGCCACCAAGGCATCGCAGGGCGAGAACGAGGGCAGTTCGGTAATCATGGCGCATCCTTTGGGGTCGGGGTTTGGCGCAAATTATTGACGATTCAACCTGCTTTCAATAAGGCGTCATATCTTGCCAAAGGAGAAGACGCGATGACCACCCTGCGCGACGCCGCAATGCAATCGAAGGCCTGGCCGTTCGAGGAGGCGCGCCGGGTGCTGAAACGTTATGAAAAGAAGGATCCCGCCAAGGGCTATGTCCTGTTCGAGACGGGCTATGGACCGTCCGGCCTGCCGCATATCGGCACCTTTGGCGAAGTCGCGCGCACGACGATGATCCGCCGCGCGTTCCAGATGATCAGCGACATCCCCACGCGTCTGTTCTGCTTTTCCGACGACATGGACGGGATGCGCAAGGTGCCCGAAAATGTCCCGAACCAGGATATGCTGCGCCAGCATTTGCAGGAACCGCTGACCACCGTGCCCGATCCCTTCGGCGAATACGACAGCTTCGGCGCCCACAACAACGCCATGCTGCGCCGCTTCCTGGACACCTTTGGCTTCGAATACGAATTCATCAGCGCGACCGAATTCTATAAATCCGGCCAGTTCGACGACACGCTGCTGCTGGCGGCCGAACGCTATGACGCGATCATGGGGGTGATGCTGGCCAGCCTGCGCGAGGAACGCCAGCAGACCTATAGCTGCTTCCTGCCGATCAGCCCGAAGACCGGCAAGGTGCTGTACGTGCCGATCAAGCACGTGGACGCCAAAAACGGCACCATCACCTTTGACGACGAGGACGGGCATGAACTGACCCTGCCGGTCACGGGCGGGCAGGTGAAGCTGCAATGGAAGCCCGATTTCGGCGCCCGTTGGGCCGCGCTGGATGTCGATTTCGAGATGTATGGCAAGGACCATTCGACCAACACGCCGATCTATGACGGCATCTGCGAGATCCTGGGCGGCCGCAAGCCGGAACACTTCACCTATGAACTGTTCCTGGACCAGGACGGCCAGAAGATCAGCAAGTCCAAGGGCAACGGGCTGTCCATCGACGAATGGCTGACCTATGCGGCAACCGAAAGCCTGTCCTATTTCATGTATCAGAAGCCGAAGACGGCCAAGCGGATGTATTTCGACGTCATCCCCAAGGCTGTGGACGAATACCACCAGCAGCTGCGCGCCTATCCTGACCAGAACCCGGACCAGCAGCTTGCGAACCCGGTCTGGCACATCCATGGCGGCGAGGTGCCTGCATCCGACATGGTTGTTCCGTTTCAGATGCTGTTGAACCTTGCCTCGGTCGCGGGGGCCAAGGACAAGGACGGCTTGTGGGGCTTCATCCGCCGCTATGCGCCTGACGCTTCGCCCGAAACGCATCCGGGGCTGGACCAGGCGGCAGGTTTTGCGGTGCGCTATTTCACGGATTTCGTGGCGCCGACCCGTCAGTTCCGCGCGCCCAGCGACATCGAACGCCGCGCCATGGAGGATCTGGCCGGTCGTCTGGCCGCCTGGAACCAGCCGGCGGATGCCGAGGCCTTGCAATCCATGGTCTTCGCCATCGGCAAGGACCACGGATTCGAGCCGCTGAAGGATTGGTTCAGTGCGTTGTACCAGGTGCTCCTGGGGGCCGACCAGGGACCGCGTTTCGGCGGGTTCATCGCGCTCTATGGCATCGACGAGACACGTGCGCTGATCGAAAAGGCCCTGGCGGGGGAACTGGTGGCGGCTTAAAGCCGCCGCCGGGCGCGCAGCGCCGCGCTGATCGTCCCGTCGTCGAGATAGTCCAGTTCCCCGCCGATGGGCACGCCTTGCGCCAGAACGGTGACGGCTGCGCCGGAATCGCCCAAGGCATCGGCGATGTAATGCGCGGTCGTCTGGCCATCCACGGTGGCGTTCAGAGCCAGGATCACCTCGCGGATCTTCTCGCGATCCACGCGGTCGATCAGGGCGGGGATGCCCAGGTCGTCGGGGCCGACTTCATCAAGGGCCGACAAGGTGCCGCCCAGGACGTGATAGCGTCCGCCAAAGGCCCGGCCGCGTTCCATCGCCCACAGGTCTGCGACATCCTGCACCACGCAAATCTCTCCGGTCGCGCGGGCAGGGTCGGCGCAGATCGCGCATTCGTCGCGGTCGGTGATGTTGCCGCAGGTGACGCATTCGCGGGAATTGATCGCCACCCGGTCCAGAAGCCCCGCCAGTTGCGACATCTGCCCGCTGCGCTTGCGGATCAGGTGCAGAACGATGCGGCGGGCGGACCGGGGGCCAAGCCCCGGCAGCCGCGCCATCAACCCGACAAGCGCCTGAATGTCGTCGCTGCCTTCAGCCATGATTCAGAACGGCAGCTTCATGTCGGCGGGCAGGCCCATATCCTGGGTGATGCGGGCCATTTCCGCCTGCATCCTGTCCTGCGCCTTGCGCTGCGCGTCCTTGATGGCGGCCAGGATCAAATCCTCGACCACCTCTTTCTCGGATGGGACGAAGATCGACGGGTCGATCTCCAACGCCGTCAGATCGCCTTTGGCAGTGGCCGTCGCGCGGACCAGGCCCGCGCCGGATTCGCCCGTCACGGTGATGGTGTCCAGGCTGGCCTGCATCTGCTGCATCCGGTCCTGCATATCCTTTGCGGCCTTCATCATCTTGGCCATGTCGCCAAAGCCGCCCAAGCCCTTGATCATCGCTTATTCCTCATCCTCGAAGGGATCCCATTCCTCGACCTCGGCCACCGGGCCTTGGGTCAGTTCGTGCGGGTTCACCGCATCCTCGGCAAGATCGGCAGATTCGACCGCGACGGGCGCATGGCGCACCTGCTTCAGCGTCGCGCCCGGAAAGGCGGCAAGCACCTGCTGCACGATGGGCAGTTGCAGAGCGCGGACCTCGCGCTCCCGCTGCTCTGCCGCTTGTTGTTCGGCAATCGTCGGCGCGCCGCCTTCGTTCGTGACGGTGACGGCCCAGCGTTGCCCGCCCGTCCAGCCGCGCAGGCGTTCGGCCAGTTTCTGCGCCAGATCGCGCGGGGCATCGCCGCGCGGCTCGAATTCGATCCGTCCGGGGCTGTAGCGGACCAGGCCCACATGACGTTCCACCTGAACCAGCAGCAGCATATCGCCCATCCGGCGGATCAACTCCATCACGGACGCAAAGTCGGGCCAGGCCGCGAAGGCATCGGGGCTGATCGCAAGCGCCGTTGCCGCGCCCGACCGCTGCGCGATGACCGGCGCGGGACGCGCGGCCCGAGGCGCCTGCGATGGTGCCGCAGGGGCGGCAGACCGCGTGAAATCGCCCGCAGCCTGCGCCTGCTGGACGCGCCGGATCAGCGCCTCGGGGTCGGGCAGGTCGGCCACATGGGTCAGGCGGATGATCGCCATTTCAGCTGCCATCATCGCATTCGGGGCGGCGGACACCTCCTCCAGCGCTTTCAGCAACATCTGCCACAGCCGTGTCAGCACCCGCATCGCCAGCTTGTCGGCCAGTTCCTTGCCGCGTACCCGTTCGTCGGGGGCGATGGTCGGATCCTCGCCTGCGTCCGGCGTGATCTTTACCACCGAAATCCAGTGGGTGATTTCCGCCAGGTCACGCAGCACGGCCATGGGGTCGGCACCATCGGAATATTGCGACTGCAGTTCCGTCAGGGCGGATGCCGCGTCGCCGCGCAGGATCATCTCGAACAGGTCGATGACGCGGCCCCGGTCGGCAAGGCCCAGCATCGCGCGGACCTGTTCGGCGGTGGTTTCGCCCGCGCCGTGGCTGATCGCCTGGTCCAGCAGGCTGGTCGCGTCGCGGGCGCTGCCTTCGGCGGCACGGGTAATCAGCGCAAGGGCATCGTCGGTGATCTGCGCGCCCTCGGCACCGGCGATGCGGCGCAGAAGGGCGATCATCACCTCGGGCTCGATCCGGCGCAGGTCGAAACGCTGGCAGCGCGACAGGACGGTGACCGGAACCTTGCGTATTTCCGTTGTCGCAAAGATGAATTTCACATGGGGTGGCGGTTCTTCCAGCGTCTTCAACAGCGCGTTGAAGGCATTGGTGGACAGCATGTGAACTTCGTCGATGATATAGATTTTGTACCGTGCAGAAGCCGCGCGGTAATGCACGCTTTCGATGATCTCGCGGATATCGCCAACACCGGTGCGCGATGCCGCGTCCATTTCCAGCACGTCGACATGGCGGCCTTCGCTGATCGCCACGCAATGTTCGCAAACCCCGCAGGGTTCGGTCGTGGGACCACCTTGGCCGTCGGGACCGACGCAGTTCATACCCTTGGCGATGATTCGCGCCGTGGTGGTCTTGCCGGTGCCCCGGATGCCCGTCATCACAAAGGCCTGCGCGATCCGGTCGGCGGCAAAGGCGTTCTTCAGCGTGCGCACCATCGCATCCTGGCCGACCAGGTCGGCAAAGGTTTCGGGCCGGTACTTGCGGGCCAGAACCTGATAGGCAGGCGCTGCGTCTTGGGGCATCTTGGGGTCCGTCAGAGGGTCAGGGCGAACCTAGTCGCTGGCTCCTTGCGCGGCAAGGGCTACGGGTCACTCGGCGGGATGGGGAACCGAGCCGCGGCGCATCTGGCGGAACTTTTCCCAGGCCTCGTTAAGGCGGCGGGTGCGGGCTTCGGCCAGGCGCACGGCCTCGGGCGGCAAGCCGCGCGCGATGGCCCGGTCGGGATGGGCTTCCAGGATCAGCGACCGGAATCGCTTGCGCGCCTCGGGCAGAGGGGTGTCCAGGGGGATGCCCAGCACGTCGCAGGGCGGGCAATCCGACTGGCGGTCATGGCGCAGGCGAATGGCGGCCACGCGTTCGGCAGGCAGGCCGAAGATCCGGCCGACCTCGTCTATGAACAGGATCTCGTTTTCATGCATCCCGCCATCGGCGACCGCGATGATGCACAGCCCTTCGATCACGTCGGCCAGGACTGGATCGCCCGGCGGGAACATGGCGGCAATGCGCCGCGCCCAGGCGTCAAAGCCCGCCACGTCCTGCCGTGCCAGATCAAAGACGCGGGCGGCGTTCTTTTCCTCGGACCGGGGGATGATGAAGACGCGGCGAAAGGCCGCGACCTCGGCCCGGCCCACGGTGCCGTCGGATTTCGCCAGCTTGGCGCCAAGCGCGATCACGGCGATGGTAAAGGCCACGGACCGCTCGGGCGGGATCGCGGCCCTTCGGCTGCCCCGCATGGCTGCCAGCCGGTCGCCGATGCGCTGCCAGAAGCTGCGAGGCTTTGGCAAGCAGGGGCAGGGAGTGTTGGTCGTGCGCGTGTCCATGGTGGCAGGCTATCCGCTAACGGGCGGCAAGGGTAGAGGCAGGGTGTCGCGCCCGCTTATCAGCCCGCCAGATCCTTGCCCATCAGCACAAGGTCGTGGAAGGCGCCGAATTTCCAGCCGGCACAAGGGATGCGACCCCATTCGGCATAGCCCGCGCGGAGGTGGAAGCGCAGCGATCCTGCGTTGGATGCCGTAATGCCGCCGATCAAAAGGCGGTGTCCAGCGGCGCGGGCATCGTCTTCCAGGGCTTTCAGCAGCAGATGCCCGGTGCCGCGGCCCCGCGCGTCAGGCGCCAGATGGATCGTATGTTCCATGCTGCGCGCATAGCCGCCGCCAGTGCGGAACTGGCCATAGGTGTCACATCCCGCGAGATTGTAGACGCGTTTCCTGAACAGCTCGGGTCTGTGACGTTGCCAGTCCTTGAGAGCGCCGATGGGTGTTCGGGCGTTCAGGGCTGATTGCGGGAGCTGCGTGTTGTAGAGGTGGACATATCGCAGGATGGTCTGCTCCAGGTCCTCGCCGCTGTGGAAGCGATGGCTCTGCAGGACATCCTCTATCCGGCCGTTGAAGCGCTCGACCATTCCGTTGGTCTGCGGGTGCATCGGGGGCGCGAGGCGGTGCTCGATGCCAAGTTCGGCGCAGAGCAGGTCGAACTCGTGCTGGCCGGTGGCAGCGCGCTTGCGCAGGCCGAACAGGCGGTCGGTGAAAGCCTTGCCGTTGTCCGTCAGCACGCGGGTGATCTTCATCGGTGCGGCACGCTCAAGGTCGCGCAGGAAACGACGCGCGTTGGCCGCGGTCTGCGCCGGGTAGATGCGCACAAAGACCCATCGGGTCGCCCGGTCGATGGCCACGAAGAGATAGCGGCGGCGATCCTCGTCGGCCATCTGCGGCAGATACTTGATGTCGATGTGCAGGTAACCGGGCTCATAGGCCTTGAAGCTGCCGTGCGCGGGCTTCGGCTCCCGGGGCTTCAACGCCTGCAGGTTTCCCACCCCATGGCGACGCAGGCAGCGGTCGAGGCCCGAACGCGAGACGTGCGGATTGAGGAACTCGCGCACGACCGCGAGCAGGTCGTCGAGCGGTAAGAGAAGCGCCCTTCGCAGCGCCACCGCGACGGCCTCCTGGGCAGGCGTCAATGTCGTCTGAAGCCGGTGCGGCGTGTGGCTGCGGTCGTGGACGTCATCGCGGCTGCGCCACTTCCACACCGTCTGCTCGGAGATCCCGTAGCGCTCTGCCACCAGCCATGCCGGTTCGCTGCTCGCCTGGATCGCGGCCCGGATCTTTGGCGTCGTGGTCGCCTGCTTGTGCAGAGAAATCAGCATCCTCCCACCCCCTCCCGAACCTCGCGCAGGATCCACCTTGCCATGAAAAAGGAAGACCGGCGAGGGTCTATGTGATCATCCGGGATGGAACACATAGGTCGCAAAGCCCAGGACTTGGCCCGCATCCTCGGCCACCGTGAAGGGGTGGCCCAAGGCCTGCCGGTCGCGGATCAGCGCGGCGATTTCCGCATCCGTGCGTTCGGTCGGCCAGAAGGTGATGACCGTATCGCGGATGATCGGGTTCCAGATCCGCGCGATGGCTGGCACGTCGTCGGGCATGGCATCGCGAAGACGGATCATCAGCCTCGATGCGCCCCTGCGGCAAGGTCGCGCACGAAATCCAGGATTTCTGGCACCGGGCGGCCTTCGCCGATCTTCTTGACAATGGCGCTGCCCACCACGCAGCCATCCGCGACGCTTGCAATCTGTTCCGCCGCATCGGGGGTCGAGATCCCAAAGCCCACCACAACGGGCAGGTTTGCGGCGGCCCGGATGCGTGCGACCTCGGGGGCGACCTCGGCGGCGTTGGCGGCGGGGCCGCCGGTGATGCCGGTGACGCTGACATAGTACACAAAGCCCGAGGTGTTCTTCACCACCGCAGGCAGGCGCCGGTCGTCGGTGGTGGGGGTAGCCAGGCGGATGAAGTTCAGGCCGGCGCGGGTGGCGGGGATGCACAGTTCGGCATCTTCCTCGGGCGGCAGGTCGACGACGATCAAGCCGTCCACGCCCGCGGCCTTCGCCTCGGACAAAAAGGTTTCGACGCCGCCGGGGCGGGCATAGATCGGATTGTAGTATCCCATCAGCACCACCGGCGTGCTGTTGTCGGTTTTGCGGAACTCGCGCAGGATTTCGAGCGTGCGCGTCACGCTGCCCCCTGCGGCAAGCGCCCGCTGCCCCGCCGCCTGGATGGTCGGTCCATCCGCCATCGGATCGGTGAAGGGCATCCCCAGTTCGATGATGTCCACGCCCGCGTCGGGCAGGCCGCGCATGATGTCCAGCATGGTGGCGTCGTCGGGATCGGACGCCATGATATAGGTCACGAAGGCCTTGCGCCCCTGCGCCTGAAGGCGCTGAAAGGTATCGTCGATCCGGGTCATGGTCATCCTCTTGCGAACGCGATCTGTGTGTCCCAGTTCGGCAGCGGGATCAAGTGGCCTGCCAAGGCGTTTGAAGCCTCAATTCCGGGTAGAGCGACAGCCTGATCCGGCACCTAGAAATTGATAGTCGCTTTAGACAAAAGAATAAATTTTCCGTTATCGAAAAAGCTGCTATTTGTTCATAGGCAACGGATGTTGCGATGATCCTTTCAATATACCGCTTCTACTGCAAAACCCGAAAGTTCTCGTGGGTTATGACGCGGAAGTTGTCGGAGACCTTGTCGCGGAATTTTGTCCATTCCTGCGGGATGGTTTCACGCATGAATGCAAGGATGGCGTCGGCGAACTGCTTCTGACTTGGGTAGTAGCGGTTGTGGGTAACGTATTGATGCAAGACAGCCCAAAGCCGCTCAATCGGATTGAGATGAGGGCAATAGGGTGGCAGCTGGATCAGATGGATACGGCAAGCTGTCTTGGCGAGGAAGGCTCTGACATCGGGTCCTTTGTGGTAGGCAGCGTTGTCCCAGATGACATGAATGATGCGCTTGTCAGGGTTGCGCTCCTCGATCTTGGTGAGAAGCTGCACGGCACTGACCCCGTCGACGGTTGTGGGCTCGACAAAGGGTGCATCGAAAGTTTCGAGGTTTACAGCCCCATGAATGTTCACACGACCGCGCCCTGCTGTGCTGAGAACCGCTGGATTTGATCCCACCTTCACCCAGCCGAATGCAGGCTTGGTCTGGTATTCCGGATGCACCGCATCGGCGAAGTAGACGGCTTCATCTGCTGGTAACTCACGCATCAGGCGTTCGTAGAATGCGATGAAAGCTGTCTGCTTTTCCGCAGATGCCACGCGCGGCAGAGGCTTGGGCTTGCGGTATTCAAAGCCCAGTCGGGCGAGAAGTTTGATGCAGCCAGAATGGGAGTAGTTCAGACCGCACTCAGCCGCGAGGTGAGCCCTGATCTCGACCGTCGAGCGACAGAAGCGCACTTGCAGCCATGCGCACAGCGCAGTCTCCTGTGCCTGCGTCATACGGGACTGGCCGCCTTTCCAGCCGTCGTAGGCAAGCGCATCCCAACCATCTTGCAGGTAGGTTTTATGCCAGCCCCGAATGGTATCGTCGTCCAGATAGAGAAATTTTGCGATCCGGGCACAGCTTTCCCCGTCGTCGAGCAGCAGGATCGCATTTGCCCGGCGGGCAATGCCGTGGTCCTCGCGCTGACGACGCACGCACGCCTCAAGCTCGAGGCGGTCTGCTGAGGAAAGAAAGCCGGGGCGGATCATAGGCGTAGCTGAATCGTTCCAAACCCAGCCGTCAAGTCACCAAATTCGGCTGCCGCAGGACTCCGAGTATAGTGGAGTTTTTTGATGATCAGCAGAACCCTTCTTGCATCGGCGGCCATGACCGCCATGCTGGCCTTCGGGGCGCAGGCTGCCACGCTTCCGTCCGGCTGGACGGCCGTGGGCAACGCAGGCACCGGCGACCCGAACGGCGTTGTAACCGCGCCTTCAGCCACCGAATCCGGTTATTATTATGTCAGCACCAATGGTGGAACTTCGGGCGGCGGATCGCTTGCAGGTATTGGCGGTACCAACGGCAGCACGGTGACAACAGGGGTCTTTACTGCCGCCGCTGGCGAGACGCTTGAATTTCTATTTAATTATGTGACCAGCGATGGCGCAGGCTTTGCCGATTACGGTTGGGCACGGCTGATCGACGCTGTGACCAGCAACGAAGTCGCGCTATTGTTCACCGCCCGCACAACGCAGGGCGGCAACACCGTTCCAGGGTTTGGGATGCCGCCGTTGAATGCGACTCTTGTTCCCGCTGATACGCCGATTGTCCCTGGCGCCCCGATATGGAACGTCCTGGGCAGTGACAGCGGCACCTGCTATGCTGGCGGCTGCGGCTATACCGGCTGGATCCAGTCGACTTTCGATATCGCCGCTGCCGGCAACTATAAACTTCAGTTCGGTGTCACCAACTGGAGTGATACCCTTTTTGACAGCGGCATGGCTTTTGCCGGCGCCAAGATCGGCGACGTGATCATCACCCCGCCGGTCGATCCCGCCGCTGTTCCGCTGCCTGCCAGTGCGCTGCTGCTGGGCGCGGGGGTCGGGGGCCTGGGTGTCCTGCGCCGCCGCCAGAAGGCCAAGGCCTAAGCAAAGCCGGCTGATCCGCGCCATGCGGGTCAGCCATGTTCATGCTGCCATGGCGGCCACTTCGCAGACAGCCCGTCGAAGATAGCCCGCGAACTCGGTCGCCTCGCGCCGTGCCGGGCCGTCGGCAACATAGACGTTCAGCCAGGTCGGCGGCAAGGGAGGCAGGGCGCCGCCGTGCTCCACAGGCTCCAGCCCTGCCTGGGCGATGCCGCGCGGCAAGATTGTGATGCCCAGGTCGGCTGCGGCGCTGACCCGCCAAGTATCGCTGCCTCCATCGGCCACCGCCTGCACCCATTCGATGCCCGCCCGGTCCAGGGATGACAGCCCGACGGGATAATATGCGCAATGCGGCGAATTGGCCAATGGCAAGGGACGCTGTTCCCAGGCAGTGCCGCCGACGGCCCCGAACCAGGCAAGGTCCACCTTGGACAGATGGATCGCGCCGGGCGGCGTTTCGAATTCCGTGGTCAGGATCACGTCATGTTCGCCGCGCTTCATCTGATGGCGCAGATCCTTGCTGCGACCGTCGTTGATGACAAGCTCGACACGCGGATTGGCCTGGCGAAAGGCCCGCACGGCCTGGGCGACCTTGGTGAACAGCCAGTCGCTGGTCAGGCCTACGCGCAGCCGTGCCTCGGGGCGTTGACCGGTGAAGCGGGACAGGATGGCGTCGTTCAGGGCCACCAGCTTGCGCGCCTCTATCAGCAGTTCGGTCGCGAAATCGGTCAGCACCACGCCGCGGCCCTGCTTTTGCAGCATCGATTCCCCGAACAGGTCGTCCAGACGCTTGATCTGCATGGACAGGGCGCTTTGCGTCATGTTCAGCGCCTCGGCCGCGCGGGTGACGGCGCCGTATTCAGCCACTGCCTGAAGCGACCGCAGGGTGGCGATATCAAGATTGCGCATCGTTCGATTTTCCTGATGAAAGTGATCAAAAACATTCGTTTCAAAGATACGACAAGGCGCGCTATTTATCAATCACGGAAATTCGAAAGCAACCGAGCATCACACAGATTGATGCATTTCATCACCGGAGACGAACGATGTCCTTCAAGACAGCCGCTTCGCTTCCCATAGTTGCCGGGCTCGGCCTTTCTGCGCGCCCGTCATTGGGCAAGCGTATCCTGACCCTGCTGAGCCTGCGCCGTTCGCGCACCGATCTTGCGCATCTGAGCGATGATCAACTGCGCGACATCGGCCTGACCCGCGACCAAGTCGCGGAAGAGATCGCGCGCCCCATCTGGGACGTGCCTGCCAACTGGCGTCGCTGATATTACCCCGTCAGGATTGCCACACTGCCGCGCCGCCCGCTTGCGGGATCGGCGCGGCTTTTTCATGGGTCAGGACGCCGCGTCCCCATCATCGGGCAGGGTGGGCGGACCGAACCGGTCGGTCATGCGTGCCTGGATCTGGTCGCGGGTCTGGCGATAGGCGGCGAGCTTGGCCTCGCGCCCTTCAGCCAGGCCGGTGGGATCCATGATCGGCCAGTATTCCACGTCCAGGTGAAACACACGCGTCAGTTCCAAGGCCTGCCGCTGGCTGGCAGGGGACAGGGCCACGATCAGGTCGAACCCGCCCAGGTCATCGCCCCAGTCCTTCATCTCGTCAAAGCTGCGGCTGCGGTGGTTTTCGATCTTTACGCCGATCTCGTCGCATACGGCGATGGCAAACCCGTCCACCTCCATGTCGTTCTTGACCCCCGCCGACTGAACATAGGCGGCGCGGCCATAGAATTTCTTCATCATGCCTTCGGCAATAGGCGAGCGAATGGAATTATGGTCGCAGCAGAACAAAACCGAGGCGGGAATCCTGTTCTGCGTCATCGTCAGCCCTGGGGTACCAGGGCGCAGATCAAGGTGAACAGGCGCCGGGCGGTGTCGATGTCCAGTTCAGCCTTGCCTTCCAGCCGTTCCTGCAAGGTCCGCGCCCCTTCGTTATGGATGCCGCGCCGCGCCATGTCGATCGCCTCGATCTGGGCAGGCGGCAGGCGCTTGACCGCATCGAAATAGCTTTGGCAGATCTGGAAGTAATCCTTTGTGACCTGCCGGAAAGGGCCAAGCGACAGGTGGAACTCGGCCACCTTGTCGCCCCCTTCGGCGGCCACGTCGAACACCAGGCGGCGTTCGCGGATGCACAGTTCCAGACGGAACGGACCTTGCGGCGCCGCCAGGCCGTCACGGCCTGGAACGGCGAAGCTGTTATCCTCGATCAGGTCGAAGATCGCGACGCGGCGTTCCTGTTCCATTTCAGGCGTGGCGGGCGGGGCCTCGGAGTCGTTGATCTGGATATGGATGATCCGGCTCATTCCGGCGCCCTTTCGTTCAAAAGGTCCAGCCGCGCGCGGATGGATTCGCCATGGGCCTGCAACCCTTCCGAGGCCGCCAGCCGCATTGCCGCATGGCCCACGGCGTTCAGGGCGCCGGGCGTCAGCCGTGCCATCGTCGTGCGCTTGAGGAAATCCATCACCGACAAGCCCGAGGAAAACCGCGCCGAACGCGCCGTGGGCAGGACATGGTTCGGGCCGCTGACGTAATCGCCCACCGCCTCGGGCGTGTGGGCGCCCAGGAAGATGGCGCCGGCATGGATGCATTTCGCAGCCAGGGCTTCGGGGTCATCCACGCACAGTTCCAGATGCTCGGGGGCGATGCGGTTCGACAGGGCGGCGGCCTCGTCCAGGTCGCGGACAACGATGATGGTGCCATAGTCGCGCCAGCTTGCCCCTGCAATGGCTGCGCGGGGCAGGGTGGGCAGGATGCGGTCCACCGCGCCTGCGACCGCATGACCCAGGGCCGGATCGGTGGTGATCAGGATCGACTGCGCATCCGCGTCGTGTTCGGCCTGCGCAAGCAGGTCCAGCGCCAGCCAATCGGGATGCTGGTCGCCTTGGGCAATCACCAGCACTTCGGACGGCCCGGCGATCATGTCGATGCCGACGCGGCCAAAGACCTGGCGCTTGGCGGCGGCGACATAGGCATTGCCTGGCCCGGTGATCTTGTCCACGGGCGCAATGGTATCGGTCCCATAGGCCATGGCGGCAATCGCCTGCGCCCCCCCGATGCGATAGATTTCGGTGACGCCCGACAGTTGCGCGGCCAGCAGCACCAGCGGATTGATGTGCCCCCCCGGCGTCGGCACGCAGATCACCAGCCGTTCGACCCCCGCCACCCGCGCGGGGACCGCGTTCATCAGGACCGACGACGGATAGGCCGCCTGACCCCCCGGCACATACAGTCCCGCCGCCGACACGGGCGTCCACCGCCAACCCAGGGTTGCCCCCTCGGGGTCGGTCCAGCTTGCATCCTCGGGCATCTGGCGGGCGTGATAGGCGCGGATGCGTTCGGCGGCCAGCGTCAGAGCGGCGCGATCCTGGGGCGTGACATGAGCCACCTGGGCTTCAATCTCGGACGCCGAAAAGCGCAGGCGGTCGGGCGTCAGGTCCAGCCGGTCAAAGCGGCTTGTCAGTTCGCACAGCGCCGTATCGCCGCGCTGCCGCACATCCTTGATGATTGCGGCGACGACATCGTTCACATCGGTCGAATCCTCGCGCTTGGCGGACAGCAGGTCGCCAAAGCGCGCTTCGAAGTCGGCATTCGATGTGTTCAACGTGACCGGCATGATCTATCCCCTGCAATCACGTCTTGTTAGCGGCAAGACCAGCCCGGCTCAAGCGGGCGACGGTTGCCCGTTCAGTCAGGATGAACCGGCGCCTTGCCCGAGACTGCGCGATAAGGCCGCGTCACGTCGCGCAGTTCGACATTGATGCATTCAACCTCGGTCGCCAGGGTGCCGTCGCCCGCGAACTCCAGCAGCAGCCGTCCGGTCCCGTCCGTTCCGGGTTGCCAGGCCATCGTCAGCAGTTCCAGAACCGTATCGGCATCCCGGCTGATCCCGTCGGACAGCACGCGCTGCACGTCGCGGATCAGCAGGACCGACCGGACGCGTTCGTAATCGCGCCCCTCGGCTGCGGCCTGTTCCGCATCTTCCCAGCGGAAACGGTTCAGCAGCAAGGCAAGCGAACGCCCCCGGTGGTCATAGGACATTTCCGAGGCGGGCAGGATGGCGTCCTGCAACAGCGCGGACAGGATGCGCAGATCCTGTTCATCCTCGGCCATCAGGGCCAAGGGGGCTGGATCGGCATCGGCGAAACGGGCGTCGGCGGTCCGGGTTTCGGGGGCCATGGCTTACTCCTCTTTCACGCGTTCGATCTGGGCGCCAACGCCGCGCAACTTGCGCACGACGTGTTCATAGCCCCGATCCAGATGATAAACCCGGCTGACGGTGGTCTGGCCTTCGGCGGCAAGCCCCGCAAGGATCAGGCTGACGGATGCACGCAGGTCGGTTGCCATCACGGGCGCGCCGCGCAGGCTGTCTACGCCGCTCACGGTGGCGTGCCCGCCATGAACCTCGATCCGCGCACCCATGCGGGTCAATTCGGGGGCGTGCATGAAACGGTTCTCGAAGATCGTCTCCTCCAGCACGCTGGTGCCCTCGGCCACGCACATCAGGGCCATGAACTGGGCTTGTAGATCGGTGGGGAAGCCGGGAAAGGGTTCGGTCGTGACGTTGACAGCGCGGATGCCGTTCCTGCGGCTGACTTTGAGTCCGCGGGCGGTCTCCGTGACGCTGATCCCCGCCTCGTCCAGCTTTTCGCAAAAGGCAGAAAGCAGTTCGATCCGGCCACCCAGGCATTCGACCTCGCCCCCGCAGATGGCTGGCGCCAGCATATAGGTCCCAAGCTCGATCCGGTCGGTGACGACGGGATGGGTCGCGCCGTGCAGGGCATCGACGCCCTGGATGGTGATGGTGCTGGTGCCCTCGCCCTCGATCTGGGCGCCCATGGCGCGCAGGCAGCGGGCCAGATCGACAATCTCGGGTTCGCGGGCGGCGTTCTTCAGGACCGTGGTGCCGCGTGCCAGTGTCGCCGCCATCAGGGCATTTTCCGTGGCCCCGACCGAAACGATGGGGAAATCCACCACGGCCCCCCGCAACCCGCCCGCAGGCGCCTTGGCATGGACATAACCGTCGCGCAGGTCCAGTTCCGCGCCCATAACCTCGAACGCCTTCAGATGCAGATCCACCGGTCGCGCGCCAATGGCGCAGCCGCCCGGCAACGACACCTCGGCCCGGCCGTCGCGGGCCAGCATCGGTCCCAGCACCAGGATGGAGGCGCGCATCTTGCGCACGATGTCGTAATCCGCCCGATGGCTGGTCAGGGCATGGCTGGACAGCGCCAGAACCTGACCATCCTGCAGGCTGGCAACTTCGGCCCCCAGGGATTGCAGCAGCGCGGTCATGGTGCGGATGTCGGAAAGGCGCGGCGCATTGGTCAGCGTCAAAGGCTGATCGGTCAGCAGCGTCGCGGGCATCAGGGTCAGGCAAGCGTTCTTGGCCCCGGCAATGGGAATTTCCCCCTGAAGCGGGCCGTTCCCGCGAACAATGATCTGGTCCATTTATTCGTCGTCCTTGCCTGTGTCACTGTCCTGTTGCCCGTCGCCGTCCTGCGTGGCACGGGCGCGCGCTTGCGCCTTGCGCCGTTGCAGGTTGGCCCGCAAGGCGGCGCGCAGCCTTTCCTCGCGGTTGTCTTGCTTCTTTTTGTCGTCCGGGCGGTCGCTCATCCGAAACCTGTTATCGCCGGAAGCAGCAACAGTCCAGCAAAGCCCATGCGGGCGACAACGCAGGCGGGCGCGGATTTTTCGTCGATCCCCCTTGCGCGGGGCGGCGGCATTGTCTAAACGCCCCTCCACGATGCTGTGGTAGCTCAGTGGTAGAGCACACCCTTGGTAAGGGTGAGGTCGAGAGTTCAATCCTCTCTCACAGCACCATTTTCCAGAATGCCCGCAACCATGTCGCAAAGCCCTTGGCGATTGCGCATTTCGGTTTCGCAGGCTACAGGCCGCCCATGACAAACCGCCCCGATCTTCCCCCCGAAATCGCCCGCCGCCGCACCTTTGCGATCATCGCGCACCCGGATGCCGGCAAGACCACGCTGACCGAAAAGTTTCTGCTGTTCGGCGGGGCGATCCAGATGGCCGGGCAGGTGCGCGCCAAGGGCGAGGCGCGGCGCACGCGGTCGGACTTCATGAAGATGGAGCAGGACCGGGGCATCTCGGTCAGCGCGTCCGCGATGTCCTTCGATTTCGACCGCTATCGCTTCAACCTGGTCGACACGCCGGGCCACAGCGACTTTTCCGAGGATACCTATCGCACCCTGACCGCCGTGGACGCGGCGATCATGGTCATCGACGGGGCCAAGGGCGTCGAATCGCAGACCCGCAAGCTGTTCGAGGTCTGCCGAATGCGCGACCTGCCGATCCTGACCTTCTGCAACAAGATGGACCGCGAAAGCCGCGACACCTTCGAGATCATCGACGAGATCCAGGAAAACCTGGCCATCGACGTGGCGCCTGCAAGCTGGCCCATCGGGTCGGGCCGCGATTTCCTGGGTTGCTATGACCTGCTGCATGACCGGCTGGAGCTGATGGATCGCGCCGACCGCAACCGCGTCGCCGACTCGATCAAGATCAGCGGGTTGGACGATCCAAAGCTGGCCGAGCATATCCCTGCGGATCAGCTTGCGAAGCTTCGCGAGGAAGTCGAGATGGCGCGCGAGCTGCTGCCCGCCTTCGACCGCAAGTCCTTCCTGGAAGGGCACATGACGCCGATCTGGTTCGGCAGCGCGATCAACAGCTTCGGCGTGAAGGAGTTGATGGTCGGCATCGGGGAATTCGGCCCTCAGCCGCAGCCCCAGAACAGCGCCGACCGCAAGATCTCGCCCGAGGAAAAGTCGGTCACCGGCTTTGTCTTCAAGGTGCAGGCCAACATGGATCCCAAGCACCGGGACCGGGTGGCCTTCGTGCGCCTGGCATCGGGTCATTTCGAACGCGGCATGAAGCTGACCCATGTGCGGTCGAAAAAACCGATGGCGGTGACCAACCCGGTGCTGTTCCTGGCCGCCGACCGCGAACTGGCCGAGGAAGCCTGGGCGGGCGACATCATCGGCATCCCGAACCACGGCCAGCTTCGTATCGGCGACGCGCTGACGGAAGGCGAGGGGCTGCGCTTTACCGGCATCCCGTCCTTCGCGCCCGAACTGCTGCAATCGGTGCGCGCCACCGATCCGATGAAGGCCAAGCACCTGGAAAAGGCGCTGATGCAATTCGCCGAGGAAGGCGCGGCCAAGGTCTTCAAGCCGATGATCGGCTCGGGCTTTATCGTCGGCGTCGTGGGCGCCCTGCAGTTCGAGGTTCTGGCCAGCCGGATCGAGATCGAATACGGCATCCCGGTCCGCTTCGAAGGGTCGCAGTTCACATCCGCCCGGTGGGTCGCAGGCCCGCGCGACAAGGTCGAGGCTTTCGTGAACAACAACAAGGGCCATATCGCCCAGGACCACGACGGCGACATGGTTTATCTGACCCGGCTGCAATGGGACATCGACCGCGTGGCGCGCGATCACCCGGAACTGCGGTTGACGGCAACGAAGGAGATGATGGTGTAAGGCAGGAGCGGCGCTTTCAACGCTTGTATTGCTGCATCCGATTTGACGGATGCGGCGCGAAAGTGCCGCACTTACACCCTTAAGCGCATAGAAGACATTGAGGGTGTAGCTCTCTATTCAGAGTTCGCACGCGGTGGATTTTCGAACGGTAGAAATATTCCGTTAACTTCCAGTTCGAAACGCCTTGGTTCCTGACAATGACAACGCGCTGGATCATTCCAGCCGGGAAGCGGCGGCCCCTACTTCCGCCACCGGTCCAGCTGCACGACCTCGCCACCGCCATTGGGCGCACCGTCAGGGTTGTCGTCGCCGTCCTCATTGCTGTCTTCGTCTTCATCCTCGTCTTCGGACTCCTGCGTCTCGAAACGCAGGCCGAATTCCACGGAAGGGTCCACGAAGGTGCGCAATGCGTCAAAGGGGATGCGCATCGGTTCGGGCGAATTGCCGAAGTTCAGGGTGACGGTAAAGCCTTCGTCATCGACGGTCAGGTTGTCGAACCAGTGCTGGATGACGATGGTCATTTCCTCGGGGTAACGCTCTCGCAGCCAGTCGGCCATTTCGACCCCCTCGTCGCGCGTGTCGAAGGTGATGAAAAAATGATGCTCGCCGGGCAGACCGTGTTCCGCCACGCGTTCCAGCACATCCGCGATCAGCCCCTGCATCGCGCGATGCATCATCCCGCCATAGTCGATTCCCGATCGCGCCATGCCCGTCCCCTTCGAATTTCGGCCAGCATAGGCATATGACCGACGATGAAAAGGGGGGCGGCGGACGCTTGGGCAAGAAACCGGCCCAGCCCGATCCGGGGCATACAACGCGCCGGAAAGCCGAAAGCATAAGGGGATGAAAGTGCAGGATTCTGTTGCCAGGCTCCTGCGGGCCCCGCCTTACGCTGCTAGGCGCAAGGGCTTAGGTTTCGATCACTCGAACTGCTTACGCAGCCAGAGCAACCGGAGCACGGTTGTCGTTGGCAACTGTACATTTCGCACCGATAACGGTGGTAGCTCACCGAGACAAAGCAAACATCTTTAGACGTTCGTCGATCCTGTTTCGACCCCCTTGTCCCCCAACGAGGGTGATCTGGTGGAGTCGCCGGGTACCGCCCCCGGGTCCGATCCGCTTATTACATGCGCGTTTATGTCCATAGCCCGGCTTGCACCGGACAAGGACAATATAGGGGCGCGCCATCCCGCCCGCAAGCCCTTGGAACCTCCCGCGTCGCGGGCCGTTCGTCCGGTCCAAACCAAGGAGATGACCCATGACGATTCGCATGATTGCCCTGGCGGGACTGATCGCGGCCCCTTCGGCTCTGATGGCGCAGCAAACCCCTCCTGCAGGGTCGATGCCCTTGTCGCAGGTCGTAGCCAAGCTGGAAACAGACCTGAGCGATCTGGGCCATATTTCCGAAATTTCCTGGGAAGACGATGGCTATTGGGAGGTGGAATATCAAACCACCGACAATCGCGAGGTCGATATCCGCGTGGATCCCGCGACGGGCGAAACTCGCGAACGCTAATTGCCAGAAAGGGGGAGGGCATCCGGTCCTCCCCACCCTTTTTCTCTTATGACTGACGGTTCCAAGGGCCATGTGGGTCGTCCAGCCCGTCGATCCGCTGAAACCCGTGCGCGCCAAAGAAATCGCGTTGCGCCTGGATCAGGTTGGCGGTGCCGCGCCCCGTGCGCATCAGGTCGAACCACATCAAGCCGGACGCCAGCGCGGGCAGGGCATGGCCCGATGCGGCGGCTTGGGACACGACCTGGCGCAGGGCGGGCATGGCGGTGTCGATCAACCCCGCAAAGAAGGGCGCCATGATCAGGTTGCGTGCGGGATCCTGGGCCAAGGCGGCGGCCATGTCGTTCAGCATGGCCGACCTGATGATGCAGCCCGCCCGCCAGACCCGTGCGAGTTCGGGCAGATCGAGCATCCAGCCAAATCGGCCGGAGGCGGCCGAGATCATTGCGAAGCCTTGGGCATAGCACAGGATCTTGCCCGCAATCAGCGCCTGTTCCAGGCCATCGGGCGGCAGGTCGCAGTGCTGGGGCGCAGGTCCGAACAGCGCCTGACCCGCCAGCCGTTCCTCAAGCCGAGCGGACAGGTTGCGCGCCATCACGGCAGCCTCGATCACGGGAATGGGGGCAGAAAGGTGCTGCGCCTCGATCGCGGTCCACCGGCCGGTGCCCTTTTGACCTGCGCGGTCCAGGATCATGTCCACCATCGGGCGACCGGTATGGGGATCGGCGGCAGCCGTGACCTTGGCCGAGATTTCGATCAGATAGGATTTAAGCAGCCCATTGTTCCAATTGGCAAAGGCCCCGCTGATCGCGGCGGCGTCCATGTTCATGCCATCGCGCATCAGGCCGTAAACCTCGGCGATCATCTGCATATCGGCATATTCGATGCCGTTATGGACCATCTTCACGAAATGCCCCGCGCCTGCATCGCCCATGCGCGCGGCGCAGGGGGTGCCGTCCTCGGCCCGTGCGGCGATGGCGGTCATCACATCGGCCACGCGCGCCCAGTCGGCGGCATCGCCCCCGCCCATGATGGCGGGACCATGGCGCGCGCCGTCCTCTCCGCCCGAGACGCCCATGCCAAGGAAGCGGAAGGGCAGGCCGGCGGCATTGCGGCGGTTGGTGTCGTGGAAATCGGCATTGCCCGCGTCGATGACCAGATCATCCACATCCAGCAGGGGCGCAAGCGCCCCAAGCTGCTCGTCCACGGGCTGACCGGCGGGCACCATCAGGATGATGGCGCGGGGCGGGGTGATTGCCGCCACCAGATCGGCCAGCGATTCGGCGGGCAGGATCCGGCTGATCAGATCGCCGGCATCGGCGGCAAAGCTGCGCGCCACACCGGCCGTGCGGTTCCAGACGGCGATGGGGAACCCCTTCTCGGCGATGTTGAGCGCCAATGCCGCGCCCATCGTCCCCAAGCCGATCAGTCCGATCCGAGCCTGCGCCATGCCGCATCCTTTCGCAAATCCGCATATCGCAGGTGTTTACGCAAACAGGCCGCGATTGTCACGGCAGGGTCAGGCGGGCCTGCCCTGCACGCAGATCAGTGTCTGAAGTCCGGTCGCGACATGGATTTTCCGTTCCGGGGTGATTCCCCAGACATCAAGCTGGCAGATCGTCAGCGTCCGGCCCGGCTTGACGACGCGGCCTACCGCTTCAAGGTATTCGCCCCGCGCGGGGTTGATCAGGTTCAGCTTGAACTCCACCGTCAGGACGGAACTGTCGTCGGGAAACAGCGTGAAACCCGCATATCCACCCGCCGAATCCGCGATGGACGCCGTGCCGCCCGCGTGGAAATAGCCGTGCTGCTGGGTCAACTCAGGGCGGAAGGGCAGGCGGATCGTCACCACGCCCGCCTTCACCTCCTCCAATTTCGCGCCCAGCAGGGACATCAGTCCTTGCCGGGCAAAGCTGTCGCGGATGCGGTCCACGGTTGCGTCGGGCAGGTCGCTGCCAATCTCCATCATCTTCTCCGGGTCACAGGGTCAGCAGGGCGGCACGAAAATCGGGATCGGACAAGACCACCTCGCTTGCGCCGATGAGGCCTGCACGGGCAAGCGCAACCGAGGTCAGGTCTTGCGCCACATCGACGGCCTGGGACAGGCTGCGGCCCTTGCCCAGGCCCGCAACGATCAGCCCCGCAAACAGGTCGCCGGTGCCGGGAAGGGCCACGGCCAGCCGGCGGGTCGGATGGCGCGTCATGCCGCCGGATCCAAGGATCACGCTTTCCAGATGATCGGCGGGACTGTCGTCCAGCATGCAGCCGGTGGCGATCAGCGTGGCCCCCGGCGCCAAGTGCAGACCGGCGGCAGCGGCTTGCAGATCCGCCATTCCGCTGATCGCGCGCCCGGCCAAGTGGCCCAGTTCAAAGGAATTGGGCGTCGTCAGATCGGCCAGCGGCAGCAAGCCGTCGCGGATGACCTGTGCCAGTTCGGCAGGCACATACAGCCCTGGCCCGTGATCGCCCATCACCGGGTCGCACAGGTAGCGCAGATCGGGATTGGCCGCCTTGGCGCGCGCCACGAAATCCGCGACCAGATGCCCGACCTCGACCGAGCCGATATAGCCCGTCATCAGCCATGCCGCGCGCTGCGGCAACCCGCGTTCCCATGCCCCCCGCAGCAGGTCGGCGAACAGGTCGGGCGGCAGGGGCGCGCCGCGCAGGGTGGGATAGGCCGGTTGGTTGGAAAACAGCACGGTCGGGATCGCCGCGACCTCCAGCCCCGCGGCCTGCATGGGGAACACGGCGGCGGAATTTCCAACATGGCCGAAGACCACCTGGCTTTGGATGGAAATGACCAATGGCGGCATCATGCCTTGCCCTCCAGCCGGGGACGCCAGTCCTCGACCCGGCCGCTGTCCAGGCGACGCTGGGCATAGCGCCGCCACCCCTCGGCCAAGACATCCAGGGCAGCAATGGTTTCCAGTTCCGTGCGGTTCAGACGGTCCACATACATGGCCCGCCACAGCCTGTGCAGGGTCCATTCCGGGGCAAGGCGGTCGATCAGCACCAGATCATCGCCCGGCGCGACCATGCCGGGATCCAGCACGCGATAATACCAGCCCGTCCGCCCCGTATCCTGAACCCGGCGCGCCATGTCCGGGACGCCGAAACGGTGGTTCAGCTTCCAGCAGGGCTGGCGTCCCTGGGACACCTGCATCAAGGTGCCGCCCAGCCGAAAGACATCGCCCACGGCCACCATGTCCTCGGTCATGCCGGTGATCGAGATATTCTCGCCGAACGCCCCCGGCGCGTCCAGCAAGGGCAGCGCCCCCAGATCGGCACGCCACGCCGCGTAATGGTCGAAAGGATAGTGATGCACGGCTTTTTCCCGCCCGCCATGGACGCGCCGGTCGGCCTGCGCGTCGCCCTCAAACCCTCCGGCCCCCAGCCACAGACGACCCGCCACCGGAACCTTGGCGATGGCGCTTGTCGCGGATGTCCCCGCCAGGGGGGCTATGGGTCCGGTCAGCAGGGTGGGGGTCATGGCATTCCGCGTGCAAACTTGCGGCCTTTATCAACCGATTGACCCAGCCGGAGCAATCGTCCTTTCGCCGCCCCTTGATCGTGCGGGGGGCGCGCGTTACGTTTTATCCAACTTGATATCGGAGGGCGTGTTGTCATGACGCCCAAGCGTCCTGCGGGTGCGGACGCGTTCCCGAAAACTGCGGTAGAGCCGTCTGGCACCCGACACCCCGAGGAGGGGGCGCTTTATGCTGCCCTCGACCTCGGTACAAACTCGTGCCGGATGCTGATTGCCCGACCGAAGGGCAGTCAGTTTCAGGTCATCGACAGCTTCTCCAAGCCGGTGCAGCTTGGGCAGGGGCTGGAAGCTTCGGGACGCCTGTCCCGCAGCTCGATGGCGCGCACGGTTCACGCATTGCAGGTGTGCCGGCGAAAGCTGGAACAGCATCGCGTGCGCAATATGCGCCTGGTCGCGACCGAGGCTTGCCGGCGTGCGCGAAACAGCCGCGATCTTTTGCGCACGATCCGGCGCGAAACCGGGCTGCAGATCGAAACCATCGGGGCCGAGGAAGAAGCGCGGCTGGCGGTGATTTCCTGCGCGCCGCTGGTCAGCCACAAGACCGAGACGCTGATGGTCGTCGATATCGGCGGCGGATCGACGGAACTGGTCTGGATCGACTTGGAGGACGTGGAACCCAAGGAACGCCCCCGCGCGATCATGCGGCTGTCGGACGGCTTCGGCAATCCGCAGCCCGGCGGTGCGCGCGTGGTGGACTGGATCAGCGTGCCTTTGGGCGTGGCGACCCTGCGCGACCAGTTTGCCGATGTCGAGGACGACCAGGGCCGGTTCGCCCTGATGAGCTGGTATTTCGAGGAGATGCTGTCCGGTTTCACCCCCTATGCCGACGGATCCCCGGACGAAGGCTTTCAGATCATCGGCACGTCCGGCACGGTCACGACCGTTGCGGCCAGTTTCCTGGGGTTGCGCCGCTACGACCGGACCAAGGTGGATGGGCTGGAAATGACCAGCGGCCAGATCGACCGGGTGATCCATTCCTATCTTCAGCTTGGTCCCGACGGGCGCCGCGCCGATCCCCGCATCGGGCGCGAACGCCATGCGCTGATCATGTCAGGGGCGGCAATCCTGCAAACCCTGATGCGGATCTGGCCCACCAGCAAGCTGTCGGTGGCGGACCGTGGACTGCGCGAGGGGTTGCTTTACGCCCAGATGGTGCGCGATGGGGTGCTGGCAGCCGATGGATTGAACGGAGTGGCATGATGACAAAGGCACCAGGCAGCCGCGAGGGGAAATCCAGCGGTCGCGGCGCGCGTGATTTGCGGGTGCGGGTCAAGACCGCCAAGGGGCGCAAGCTGTCCAGCAAGCTGTGGCTGGAACGGCAGTTGAACGACCCCTATGTGGTCCGGGCCAAGCGCGAAGGATATCGGGGCCGTGCGGCCTACAAGATCCTCGAATTGGACGACAAGTATCGTTTCCTGGTCCCGGGCGCACGGGTCGTCGATCTGGGCTGCGCGCCCGGCGGCTGGTGCCAGGTGGCGGTCAGCCGCGTCAATGCGCTTGGCGAAAAATCCGGCAAGGCGGTCGGAAAGGTTCTGGGCGTCGATCTGCAAGAGGTCGATCCGATCGCCGGGGCCGAAATTTACCAGTTGGATTTCCTGGAAGATGGCGCGGATGCAAAGGTCAAGGACTGGCTGGGCGGTCCCGCGGATGTGGTGATGTCGGACATGGCGGCATCGTCATCGGGGCACAAGGGCACCGACCACCTGCGCATCGTGGCCTTGGTCGAGGCGGCGGCGGCCCTGGCATTCGACATCCTTGAACCTGGTGGAACTTTCGTGGCCAAGGTCTTGGCAGGCGGGGCGGAAACCGAAATGCAGGCCTTGCTCAAGCGCAACTTCGACAAGGTCGCGAACGTCAAACCGCCCGCCAGCCGCAGCGATTCATCAGAGAAGTTCGTGATCGCCACCGGCTTTCGCGGCAGGGGGCAACAGGACGACGGGCAGGACGTTCAGCAGGACTGAGCGCGGAACCTGTCCGGCGTTCGTCCCGTCGCCGCGACAAAGGCGCGGATGAAATGTCCGTGGCTGGAATAGCCCAGATCGGCGGCAATGTGCAGCGTGGGCCGGTTGGTGCCCCGCAGCAAAGCCGCCGCGCGTTCCAGTTTCAGATCGTGGATCACCTCCACCGCCCGCTTGCCCCGTGCCACCATGCAAGCCTGGTCTAGAGCGTATTGCGGCTTTCCCGATTCAGGATACCCCTGTGGCTTGATCTGTGATTCCCTGCCTGCATGACAGGTGGAGGGATGATATGGGCAGACCGCATCCTATGGCGCTCCGAGAGCGCGTTGTGGCGTTTGTGGAGGAAGGGAACTCGCACCGTTCAGCCGCTGCGCGGTTCCGGGTTTCGGTGAAGTTCGTCAACGACATGGTGATCCTGAAGCGCGAGACGGGCGGGTTAGCTCCGCGTGCCCAAGGCCATGGTGGTGGTCATGGCAAATTGGTTGGTGTGGGGGACTGGATCACCGCGCGCATGAAGGCGAAGCCCGATCTGACGCTGAACGACCTGGTCGGCGAACTTGCGGATCATCACGGCATCGCCATTCACCGTGTCTCGGTTTGGCGGTTTTTGCGCGGTCTCGGGCTGACACACAAAAAAAGACCTGCAAGCCCTCGAGCAGAAGCGGCCTGAGATCCGGCAGGCACGCCATATCTGGATCACACGACGCCAACCGTTCATGCGCAGCGCGTTGACGCGCCTTGGTTTCATCGACGAGACGTCGCTGAAGACGAACATGGCCAAGACCACCGGATGGTCTCCAAAAGGCGCGCGCCTTGTCGACCATGCGCCCTTCGGCCACTGGAACACCCAGACCTTCATCGCCGCCCTGCGCCATGACCGGCTGGATGCGCCCTGGGTGATCGACGGTGCCATGAACCGCGAACTGTTCGAGCTCTATGTCGAAACCCAACTGGCCCCGACACTGCGACCCGGCGATGTGATCATTCTGGATAACCTGTCATCGCACAAGAGTCCCAAGGCAGCGGCGACTATGAGCGCCGTTGGCGCGTGGTTCTTGTTCTTGCCTCCCTACAGTCCGGATCTGAACCCGATCGAGATGGCCTTCGCAAAGCTCAAGGCCCTGATCCGGAGAGCCGCCGCGCGAACCTACGAGGCTCTCTGGCACGCCGTTGGGCAGGTCTGCGATCTTTTCACCGATGAGGAATGCTACAATTTCTTCAAAGCCGCCGGATATGAAACCGATTAGACGCAACGCGCTCTAGCGCGCCTGTGGTGCTGTGCAGTTCGGCAGCCAGTTCGGCCACCGTCCGGTCCGATCCAAGCCGCTGCCCCGCAAGCGCCAGGAACTGGTCGATCAGCGTGGGATCGAGACAGGTACGCGGCTGGGGCGGCATGGCATCGTGGTCCCAGGTGAAGTCGTGCAGGGGCAAAAGGCGCAGCGCCTGGTGGCCCCTGACGGGACGGTCTTGGCACAGGGCGGGGTGCATGGAAGCCGGGGTCTGGGCGGGCAAGACAGGCTCTGACCCAGGATCATTGGCAACAGGAACCAGGGCCTCAGGGATGAAGGGGGCGTTTGCGCCGCGGTCCGGCCCCTTCTGTCCAGCACGAATCTGGCTGGGAGAAAAGGGAAAGCCATCCCACCGGGAATGTTCGAACGCCGACATGAAACCCGCCTGACACAATAACAGATAAGCGGATTATTGCCGAAAACTAAGCGGCACTCAACCATAAGATGTGAAATCACTCTATGCGCGTGTGTCTGGACCTGCTGCAAATGCCTGCCAGTCCTTCATCCGCCCCCGAAACCAGATGCGCTGCGCTTTGGCATATTGCCGGGTGGCGATGATGGCGCGTTCCGCCGCAGACGGCAGGTCGATCTCTCCTCTCAGATACGCGACCAGATCCGGCGCCCCGATGGCCCGCGCCCATTGTTGTGCCGGATCCCAACGGGGCAGCATGGCCCGAACCTCATCCATCGCGCCCTGCTGCATCATCAGGTGAAAGCGATGTGCGATCCTGTCGGCCAGCCAGTCCCGGTCCGCCGTAACCAGGACGCGTTGCGCAGCAGCAGGCGCGATGAGGGGCGGCGGAGTGTCGGCCTGCCAGTCGGCAAGGCCCCGCCCGGTCGCGGTCAGAACCTCCCACGCACGCTGGACGCGGGCGGGGTTCAGCGTGTCAATGCGTGCGCGGGTCGCCGGGTCAAGGTCGGCCACCATCCGGTCAAGTCCGCCTTCCGCCGCCAACCGCGCGTCGCCCTCGGCCCGGATCGCGGCGGGAGTTGGCGGGACAGGGGCAAGACCCTGCGTCAGTGCCGTCAGATACAGCCCCGTGCCGCCCACGACGATCAGCCGGCGGTCCAGCAGGTCCGCGATGTCGCGCAGCCAGTCGCCCACGGAATAGGGTGTGCCCGGTTCGACATGGCCATACAGCGCATGGGGGGCAGCCGCCTCCTCATCGGCCGAGGGGCGTGCGGTCAGCACCCTCCAGCAGGACCAGACCTGCAATGCGTCGGCATTCACGATCAGCCCGCCCTGCGCTTGCGCGACCGCCAAGGCCAATGCGGACTTGCCGCTGGCCGTCGGGCCTGCGATCAGCAGATGGCGCATGGGGTCGATCTGGTCCGGGCGGATCACGGCTGTTCGGCTTTCGGGCGGTTGAACAAGCCCGCCTTTTGCGACATTTTGCGCCGCGATGAAAGCTACCGGCGCTGACACGAAGGAATCGACATGAACGATCATGGGGGCGGCGCGCCCGCGCAATACGGCAGGGTAATGCTGAAAATCTCGGGCGAGGCGCTGATGGGCGATCAGGGCTATGGCCTGCACCCCCCGACCGTCGCGCGCATCGCCAACGAGGTCGAATCGGTCCAGGCGATGGGGGTCGAGGTCTGCATGGTGATCGGCGGCGGCAATATCTTCCGCGGGTTGCAAGGCAGCGCCCAGGGGATGGAACGCACGACCGCCGACTATATGGGAATGCTGGCAACTGTGATGAACGCGCTTGCGATGCAATCCGCGCTGGAAGCCAAGGGCCTGCACTGCCGCGTGATCAGCGCCATCCGAATGGACGAGGTGTGCGAGCCCTACATCCGCCGCCGCGCCATCAGGCACCTGGAGAAAAAGCGCATCGTGATCTTTGCGGCAGGAACCGGAAACCCGTATTTCACCACCGATACGGCCGCCACCCTGCGCGCGAACGAGATGAACTGCGAGGCGATCTTCAAGGGCACGAAGGTCGATGGCGTTTACGACAAGGATCCGGCAAAGCACGGCGACGCAAAGCGTTACGACCATGTCAGCTATGACGAGGTGCTGCAAAAGCATTTGGGCGTGATGGACGCATCCGCCATCGCGCTTGCCCGGGACAACCGTTTGCCCATCATCGTCTTTTCGCTGGACGAACCGGGCGGCTTCCGCGGTATTCTGGAAGGGCGGGGCACCTATACGCGGGTGCACAACTAGAACCGTTCCAGGTCGATGCCGACCGGCAAGGGCTTGCCCGAACACGGGGCAAAGTCTTTGCCAAGGTTTGCATCTGTGGTTACAAGCAATCGAAATTCAATACAAAGGCGGTTCCCATGGCAGAGGATATCGAAATCGACATCGACGATCTGGAACGGCGGATGAAAGGCGCGATGGAAAGCCTGCGCCAGGAATTTTCCAGCCTGCGCACGGGCCGGGCCTCTGCATCCATGGTGGAACCCGTGCAGGTTGACGCCTATGGCCAGATGACGCCGATCAACCAGCTGGGCACCGTCAACGTCCCCGAACCGCGCATGGTCACAATCAACGTCTGGGACAAGGGCATGGTCGGCAAGGTCGAAAAGGCCATCCGTGAATCCGGCCTGGGGATCAACCCACAGTTGAATGGCACCATCATCATGCTGCCGATCCCCGAACTGAACGAGGAACGCCGCCGCGAACTGACCAAGGTCGCCGCCCAATATGCCGAAAGCGCCCGCGTCGCGATCCGCAACGTGCGGCGCGACGGCATGGACCAGATCAAGAAGGGCAAGGCCAACGGTATGCCCGAGGACGACCAGAAGTTCTGGGAAACCGCCGTGCAAGAGCTGACCGACAAGATGATCGCGAATGTCGATCAGGCGCTTGAAGGCAAGCAAGCCGAAATCATGCAGGTCTGAGGAACGACCATGGCCGCTGAAACCGCACCGCTGCTGATATCGGGCGGGGTCGATCAGCGGCCCCGGCACGTCGCCATCATCATGGACGGCAATGGCCGTTGGGCCACCGACCGGGGCTGGCCCCGCCTTGTCGGCCACAGGCGGGGGGCCGAGCGCGTCAAGCAGATCGTCCGCGCCTGTCCCGACCTGGGGGTGAACTGGTTGACGATCTATGCCTTCTCGACCGAAAACTGGAAGCGGACGACCGAGGAAGTCCTCGGCCTGATGAAGATCTTCCGCCGGTATATCCAGTATGAGGCCGAGGGCATGGCCGCTGAAGGCGTTCGGCTGCGTTTCATCGGCGGGCGGGACCTGCTGGACGACAAGTTGCAGGCCCTGATGTCGTCGATCGAGGCGCGGACGGCAGGCAACAGCCGCCTGAACCTGACGGTGGCGATCAATTACGGCGGGCGGGACGAATTGACCCGCGCCACGGCCCGGCTGGCGCAGAAGATCGCCCGGGGCGAGATCGCCGATCCGGTCGAGGCCGACCTGGCCGCCTGCCTGGATACGGCGGGCCATCCCGATCCCGACCTTGTGATCCGTACCTCGGGCGAGACGCGGACCTCGAACTTCCTGCCCTGGCAGGCGGCTTATGCCGAATATGAGTTCACCCCCACGCTGTGGCCCGATTTCACGCCCGACCACCTTGCGCAGATCCTGGACCGCTTCGGGATGCGCGACCGGCGTTTTGGCGGCGTATGAAGGCGCGGCGCATCAGCGCGCTGAAGCCCCCGCCGGGCAAATGGGCAGACCTGTCGCGCCGCGTCGCCTCGACGCTGGTGCTGCTGGGCATCGGCATCATGCTGGCGGTGGCAACGGGGATCTGGCTGCGGTTGGCGATGGCGTTGATTTCCGCGGTGACCTTTTGGGAACTGGCGGCCATGACGGGATGGCGGCATCCGCGCCTGCACCCCGGTATCTTCGGCGCCTGGCGGCCTTTCGCCCTGGCCGTCATTGCCTTCATGTCGCAGTTCGTGGCGCAGATGTTCGACCATCCCGCCGCCATCCTGGCGCTGCTGTTTCCGTTGGTCGCGGGCCTGCCAGGTGCCGCGACGCGGGACCGCTGGACCTATGCGATCTTCGGACTGGCGATCATGCTGGTGGCATACGGGCTGGTGGGGTTCCGCGAAACCTATGGGCTGAACTTCGTGCTGTGGCTGATGGGGATCGTGATCATCTCGGACACGGCGGGGTATTTCTTTGGCCGGATGATCGGCGGGCCGAAGTTCTGGCCGTCGCTCAGCCCCAAGAAGACATGGTCGGGCACCATAGCGGGGTGGATCGGCGCACTTTTGCTGGGCGTGCTGCTGTGGCGGCTGGGGCGCGGCGATGTCTCATTGATCTGGTGTTCGCCCATCGTCTGCCTTGCGGGGCAAATGGGCGACATCGCCGAAAGCTGGCTCAAGCGGCGGGCCGGGGTCAAGGACAGTTCCAACCTGATCCCCGGCCATGGTGGCTTCATGGACCGCTTCGATGCGGTGACGGGGGCGGTGCTGGCCACGATGCTGATCGGGTTGTTGACGGCGCTGCCGGCGGTGAACTGACGGATGCGGCGGATTTCGATCTTCGGGGCCACCGGGTCCGTGGGCGCGAACGGCGTGGACCTGATCCGTCGCGCGGGCGGTCCAGAGGCCTATCACACGGTCGCGCTGACCGGCGGGCGCAACATCCCCTGCCTGGCGCAGATGGCGCGGGATTTGCGGGCCGAGGTAGCCGTGACCGCACATCCGGAACTGCTGGACGACCTGCGCGATGCCCTGGCGGGCAGCGCGGTCCAGGCAGCAGCCGGGCCGCAGGCCATGGTCGAGGCAGCAGCGCGCCCGGCTGATTGGGTGCTGTCGGCAATCGTTGGCGCGGCGGGGCTGGCGCCGGGGCTGACCGCACTTGCGCAAGGGCGCATTCTGGCGCTTGCCAACAAGGAATCCTTGGTCTGTGCCGGGCCGTTGCTGCGTGGTGCTGCCAAGGTCAGCGGCGCCCGCATCCTGCCGGTCGATTCGGAACATTCCGCCATTTTTCAGGCGCTTGGGGCAGATAACCTGGAATCCGTCAAGGATGTGACCATTACCGCATCGGGCGGTGCCTTTCGCGACTGGCCGCTGGAACGGCTGGCGGCGGCCACCGTGGCCGAGGCGTCGACCCACCCCAACTGGGCCATGGGACAGCGGATCACCATCGACAGCGCATCCATGTTCAACAAGGCGATGGAAGTCATCGAGGCAAAGGAATTCTTCGGCCTGCGACCCGACCAGATCACCGTTCTGGTCCACCCTGAATCCATCATCCATGCCATGGTCAGCCACGTGGACGGGGGCACGATCGCGCATCTAGGCGCCCCCGATATGCGCCACGCCATCGGCTATGCGCTGCACTGGCCCCATCGCGCGCCCTTGCCGGTTGCCGCCTTGGATCTGGCGGCACTTGGAAGCCTGACCTTCCGCCCCCCCGATGAGGCCCGCTGGCCCGCCCTTCGCCTCGCGCGCGAGGTGATGGCGGCAGGCGGCATGGCGGGCGCGGTCTTCAACGCGGCCAAGGAACAGGCGCTTGACGATTTCATCGCCGGGCGGATCGGGTTCACGGCCATGGCACCTCGCGTGGAAATGACCTTGCAGGGGCTGTCCGGCCGGGATGGCTTCGGCGATGATCCCGGCGATTTGGAAACCGTCCTTCATTGGGACTGCGAAGCACGCAAGGAAGCCGCCGCATGAGTGACCTGATTCCGCAATTCGGCGGCACGCTGTGGACGCTGGCGGCGTTCTTCGTGGCCCTTGCGGTGATCGTCACCGTGCATGAATTCGGCCATTACTATATCGGCAGGCTGTCCGGCATCCGGGCCGAGGTCTTCTCGGTCGGGTTCGGCCCGCGGCTTCTTTCGCGCCGCGACCGGCGGGGAACGCTGTGGCAGTTGGCCGCGATCCCGCTGGGGGGCTATGTCCGTTTTCTGGGCGATGCCAATGCGGCTAGCGCGGGGACGGGCCGGCCCGTCGATCCGGCGCTGCGCCGGCAGACGCTGACCGGCGCGCCGCTGTGGGCGCGGTTTGCCACCCTGCTGGCCGGGCCGGTGTTCAACTTTGTCCTGTCGATCCTGATCTTTGGCGGCTTTGCCATGTTCCAGGGTCTGCCGACCGAGGAGCCGCAGGTCGGCACGATTGCCGAGGCACCGCCCGGCACCGTCAACGACCTGCAGCCGGGCGACCGGATCCTTGCCCTGGGCGGCCAGCCCGTCGAGACGTGGCGCGACATCGGCCGCGTCGCGGAAACGCTGCCCGTCGCCAGCCATCAGGATTGGCACGTCCTGCGCGACGGAGCCGAGGTCACGGTACGCGGCCCCGACCCGATGCCGGCCCGGATCAGCGGGGTCGCCCCCCGCAGCGCGGCGGCTGATGCCGGATTGCAAGCGGGGGACGTGGTCCTGGCCATAGACAGCCAGCCCGTCAGCCGATTTACCCAGATGCGCCAGGCAGTCGAGGCGGCCGAGGGGCAGCCCCTGGTCCTGCAAGTCTGGCGTCCGGGCACGGGCATCGCCGACTATACCCTGGTCCCGAAGATGCAGGATCTGCCCGCCGAGGCGGGCGGCTATGAACGTCGCTGGCTGATCGGCGTGACGGGGGGCGAAAGCTTCTTTTCCCCTGCGACCCGCAGCGCCGGGCCGCTGGAATCGCTGTGGCTGGGCACGCTTCAGACCTGGGGGATCATCACATCATCCTTGTCGGGGATGTGGGCGATGATCTCGGGGCAGATCGACAGTTGCAACCTCGGCGGCGCGATCAGCATTGCGGAAAGCACCGGGCAGGCGGCAAGCGCCGGGGGCGGCAATTTCCTGTGGTGGATCGCGGTGCTGTCGGCGGCCATCGGTTTCCTGAACCTGCTGCCGATCCCCGTCCTGGATGGCGGGCATCTGATGTTTTATGCCTGGGAAGCCGTCACAGGCCGCCCGCCCTCGGACAAGGCGCTGAATCTGCTGACCGCCATCGGCATGGCGGCGGTGCTGTCGCTGATGATTTTCGGCCTCAGCAACGATCTTTTCTGTCCCTAGGGCGCGATGCGCTTTTGACAGGGCAGGTGGTTTGATGCACAAGCTTGACGCAAAAGAAGGCGCCGCAAGCAGCGCCAATGCAGGCTGACGACAAGAGGGGCAGCAATGACACGGAAACTGGGCAGGGGCGCGGTCGCCCTGGTGACGGCCTTGACGATTGCGACCCCGGCGGCGCTGATCCCCGGCGCAGCGGCGGCCTATGTCTTCAACGACGTGCGGATCGAAGGGTCGTCGCGGGTCGAACCGGCCACCGTGCTGTCCTATGCCAATATTGCGCGCGGCCAGGACGTTTCGGCAGGGGAGTTGAACGACGCCCTGCAGCGATTGCAAAATTCCGGCCTGTTCGAAACGGTCGAGATCGTGCCGCAGGGCAATGTCCTGGTGATCCGGGTCAGCGAATACCCGACGATCAACCAGATCAGCTTCGAGGGCAACCGCCGCATCAAGGACGAGCAACTGGCCGAGATCGTGCAAAGCGCGTCCCGCCGGGTTTATCAGCCCAGCCAGGCCATCCAGGACGCCAACAACATCGCCCAGGCCTATGCCGCGCAGGGCCGTCTGGCCGCCCGCGTCGATCCGCGCATCATCCGCCGCAGCGACAACCGTGTCGATCTGGTCTTCGAGGTCCGCGAAGGCAACGTCACTGAAATCGAGCGCATCGGCTTTACCGGCAACCGCGCCTTCAGCGACCGCCGTCTGCGCAACGTGCTGGACACCAAGCAGGCGGGCATCCTGCGCACCTTTATCCGCCGCGACACGTTCGCGCCGGAACGGCTGCAGCTGGATGAACAACTGCTGACCGATTTCTATCGTTCGCGCGGTTATGCCGACTTCCGGGTTCAGGCGGTTGCGCCTGAACTGGCGCGCGAACGCGACGCCTTCTACATCACCTTCAACATTCAGGAAGGCCCGCGTTACCGCTTTGCCCAGGTCAACACCGTGTCCGAGATACCGGGCGTCGATGCAGGGGCCTTTGCCGCGCAGAATCGGGTGGGTCGGGGCGATGTGTACAACCCCGCCGCCATCGACAACACCATCCGGCGGATGGAGACCATCGCGATCCAGCAAGGTCTGAACTTCGTCAACATCGAACCCAGGGTAACGCGCAATCCGCAGAACCAGACGCTGGATCTGACATTCGCCATCACCCGTGGCCCGCGCGTCTTCGTCGAACGCATCGACATCGAGGGCAACACGACCACGCTGGACCAAGTGATCCGCCGCCAGTTCAACACGGTCGAGGGCGACCCCTTCAGCCCGCGCGAAATCCGCAATGCCGCCGAACGCATTCGCGCGCTTGGCTATTTCAGCGACGCGCAGGTCGAAAGCCGCCCCGGCAGCAGTGATGAACAGGTGATCGTCGATGTGAACGTCGAGGAACAACCGACCGGGTCGCTGTCCTTTGGCGCGTCCTATGGCGTGGCCTCGGGCGTAGGCCTGAACGCGTCCTTGCAGGAAAACAATTTCCTGGGACGGGGCCAGACGGTCGGCCTGTCGATCTCGACCGCCGATGGCGACCAATCTTCGTCCCTGACCTTTATCGAGCCGTATTTTCTGGGCCGTGACCTGCGGTTTGGCTTCAACACCTATTACAATGTCACCGAAAGCCTGAATTCGGACTATAATACCCGGTCGGTAGGGGTTCGCCCGTCCATCGAGTTTCCGGTCTCGGAGAATGGGCGTCTGGAACTGCGCTATCGCCTGTCCAAGGAAACCTTGGGCGGGGTCGAGGAAGACAGTTCCGAACTGCTCCAGGCCGAGGAAGGGCAGCGCGTCACCTCGGCGCTTGGCTACAGCTATCTGTGGGACACGCGCATCACCGGGCTGGATCCGCTGACCAGCTACAAGCTGCGTTTTTCGCAGGATTTTGCGGGTCTTGGCGGGGACACGAAAAGCGTGACGACCTCGGCGCTTGCCGGGGTGGAAAGCAACGCCTGGCGCGAAGAAGTGACCCTGCGCGCCGAGTTCGAGGTTGGCGCGATCTATTCCTATAGCGACTATTCCACCTGGATTCTGGACCGTTATCGCAACGGCACCCGAATCCGAGGCTTTGAACCCAACGGCCTTGGCCCCCGCGATCTTGCAGCCGAGAACGAGGACGGCCTGGGCGGCAACTATTTCTGGGCGGTCCGCACCGAAGCACAATTCCCTGTGGGACTTCCGGAAGAATACGGCATTTCCGGCGGCCTGTTTGCCGATGTAGGCTCGATCTGGGGGCTGGATAACACCAGCTATGAAATTGACGGAAAGCCGCCTGTCACAATCGACGATTCGATGAACATCCGCGCATCAATCGGCGCGTCGCTGTTCTGGACCACGCCCATCGGCCCGTTGCGGTTCAACTTCTCGAAAGCGATCAAGCAGGAAGACTATGACGAGGAGCAGAACTTCGACCTGACCATCTCGACGCGGTTCTGATGGTGCTGTTGCGGCGGCTTGCGGTCTGCGCGCTGGTCCTGCCGGGGCAGGTCCAAGCGCAGCAGGCCCCGGGCGATGTTGTTCCGGTTCCGCCGGAACTGCCATCTCGCACGATCCAGACGCCCGACGACGCCGCACCCGTGGCAGGCTCGCCGATCCTGACGGTGGATCAGGATCTGCTGTTTACCTTGTCCGAGTGGGGCAAGCGCACGCAGCGTGTTCTGGACGAGGAAGGGGGCAAGATCGAGGCCGAAAACGAGCGTCTGGCAGCCCAGCTTTCCGCCGAGGAAGCGACCTTGACCGAACAGCGCGGCACCCTGGATCCGGCCGAGTTCCGCAGGCTGGCCGAAGCTTTCGATACCCGTGCGACCGAGGTCCGCCGCCAGCGTGCGCAGGTTGTCCAGGATCTGAACGCCTGGGCCGAGGCTGATCGTGCCGCCTTTTATCGCGCCGCGCTGCCCCAAATGGGCGAAATGATGCAGGAACGTGGCGCCGTGGCGGTTCTGGACCGGCGCACGGTCTTTGTGTCCATGGACGCCATCGACATGACGCAGGCCCTGGTGATGCGCCTGAACGAAAATCCGGGCGACGGGTCGGGGACCGTCCCGATGCCGGAGCTGGACGGGAAATAGGTCAGGGCAGGCGGGCCAGGCGGTCGGCCAGCATCGTGAACAGGGCGTCCCGGTCCACGTGGCGGATGAAGTTCGCATTTGCCGGGCGGTCGCTCACGCGCCACCAGTCGGCAACCGTCATGCCGGTGGTGAACTGGCCCGCCGTCTCGATTTCCACATTGATATGGCGTCCGGTGAACAGATCCGGGCGCAGCAGCCAGGCGATGGTGCAGGGATCGTGCAGCGGCGCACCTTCGCTGCCGTATTTTTCCTTGTCGAAGCGTTCGAAGAAATCGGTCCAGCTGGCAATGGCGGGACCGCAGCGGCCGGGCAGGGCGCGCATCCGTTCGATCCAGTCGCGCGATGTCACCGCCTCGTGCGTGGCATCCAGGGGCATCACCACCAGGGGCGCACCCGCGGCAAACACCTCGGCCGCGGCTTCTGGATCCACGAAGATGTTGAATTCGGCGGCCGGGGTGATGTTGCCCACCTCGAAATAGGCGCCACCCATCAGCACGATTTCCTGGACCCGGCCAATGATGTCGGGCGCGCGGCGGAATGCCTGGGCGATATTGGTCAGCGGCCCGATGGGCACCAGCGTTACCGTGCCTGCCGCTTCGCGTCGCAGTGTTTCGATGATGAAATCGACGCCGTGCTGCGATTGCAGGGCAACCGAGGGCGTGGGCAGTTCGATCCCGTCCAGACCGGATTTTCCATGGACGTGTTCCGCCGTGATCAGCGGACGCACCAGGGGGCGATCGCAACCCGCGAAGACCGGAATGTCGGGCCGACCCGCCAGTTCGACGATCTTGCGCGCGTTCAGTTCGGTCAGCGCCAGCGGCACATTGCCCGCAACGGCGGTCAGGCCCAGGATCTCAAGCTCGGGACTGGCAAGCGCCAGCAGGATCGCCACGGCATCGTCCTGGCCGGGATCCGTGTCGATGATGATCTTGCGCGTCATGCGAACCTCTTGAACTGTCGCGTTGTTGTGAAAGGGAAGTTCCGGCGGCGCAAGCCCCCTTGGTTCGGGGATCCATTGACCCCCCGCGCTGCCCGCGCTAGGGGCGCAGCATGGCACGCGCACCCCTTTTACAACTGACCGACATTTCGCTGACCTTTGGCGGGGATCCCGTATTCGAGGGGCTGTCCCTGAACATCCAGCCGGGCGACCGGGTGGCCCTTGTGGGGCGCAACGGATCGGGCAAATCGACGCTGATGAAGGTCATGGCGGGCCTGGTCGAGGTCGACCGGGGCGAGATCGTTGTCAGCGCGGGCGTATCGACCGGATATATGGAACAGGATCCCGACCTGTCGGGATTTGCGACCCTGGGCGATTTTGCCGCTGCTGGCCTGCCTGAATCCGAATCCTACCGCGTCGAGATGGCGGCCGAGGGTCTGAAGTTCGATCCCATGCGCCCTGTCGATACCGCATCCGGTGGGGAACGCCGCCGGGCGGCCCTTGCCCGGCTTCTGGCGCAGGCGCCCGAACTGATGCTGCTGGACGAACCCACCAACCATCTGGACATCCAGGCAATCGGCTGGCTGGAGGATCACCTGTCCCAGACCCGCGCCGCCTATGTCCTGATCAGCCACGACCGCGCCTTTCTGCGCCGCCTGACCCGCGCGACCTTGTGGATCGACCGGGGCGAGGTCCGCCGCCAGGAACGCGGCTTCGAGGGATTCGAGGACTGGCGCGAAGCCGTCTGGTCTGCCGAGGATGACGCCCGCCACAAGCTGGACCGCAAGATCAAGGCCGAGGCCCGCTGGGCCGTCGAGGGCATCAGCGCACGTCGCAAGCGCAACCAGGGCCGGGTCCGTGCCTTGGCCGCGTTGCGCGCCGAACGCAGTGGCCAGATCAGGCGCCAGGGCACGGCGGCAATGGCGTTTGATTCGGGTCCGCAGTCGGGAAAGAAGGTGATCGAGGCCAAGGGCATCGCCAAGGCCTTTGGCGATCGCACCATTCTGCGGCCTTTCGACCTGCGGGTGAACCGGGGCGATCGGGTGGCATTCGTCGGCCCGAACGGCGCGGGCAAGACCACTTTGATCAAGATGCTGACCGGCGAAATCGCCCCCGACGAGGGGACGGTCAGCCTTGGCACCAATCTGGAACTGGCCGTCTTTGACCAGACCCGCTCGGCGCTGAACCCTGACCAGACCCTTTGGGAATCGCTGACGGGCGATCCCGATATGCGCGTGTCGGGCCGGGCCGACCAGGTCATGGTGCGCGGCCAGCCGCGTCACGTAGTGGCCTATCTCAAGGATTTCCTGTTCGACGACGCCCAGGCCCGTGCGCCGGTGCGCAGCCTGTCGGGCGGCGAAAAGGCCCGCCTGTTGCTGGCGCGGCTGATGGCGCGCCCGTCCAACCTGCTGGTGCTGGACGAACCCACCAACGACCTGGACGTGGAAACGCTGGATCTGTTGCAGGATCTGCTGGGCGATTACGACGGCACCGTTCTGCTGGTCAGCCACGACCGTGACTTCATTGACCGCGTGGCCGATACCACCATCGCGATGGAAGGCGATGGACAGGCGACCGTTTATGCCGGCGGGTGGTCCGATTACCGCGCCCAGCGGGGCGAGGATGGACCGGTCGCGGTCGAGGTTCCGAAAAAGGCTGACGCGCCGACTGAACGACAGAAAGTCGCCAAGTCCGGCCTGTCCTTTACCGAACGCCACCGCCTGGACGCGCTGCCCGCCGTGATCGAGCGTCTGGAAGCCGAAATCGCCAAGCTGACCGATTTTCTGGCCCAGCCCGGCCTGTTCCAGACCGCCCCCGCCAAGTTCAAGAAGGCGACCGAAGCCCTGACCGAACGTCAGGAAGCCCTGGCTGCCGCCGAGGAAGAATGGCTGCTGCTTGAGGAAAAGGCCGACCCCTAGGCCCCGCGCGCGGCGTGATCGCTGATCCAGCCATGGGCGAACTTGATCTTTTCGCGGATCCTCGGCGTGAGGATAAAGGGATACAGGTCGGAATTGTCCAAGGCGCGGTTGATGTCGTTGATGGCGATGGCGACCGAGGCCGCGATGTTCAGCAGGTTGTCTCCGTTCTCGTCGGCATAGGGCTGATACCCGTCCGGCACCCCCTTCATCGACAGGCCCGCGCTGACGAAGCTGTCGGTGAAATCCACCATGTGCAGCAGATGGGCCACGGTTTCGGCCCAGTCCTCGTGCGGATGGGAGGTGGCATAGGCGGTGATGAAATCCTCTCCCGGGGCCTTGGGATTGGCGTAGTGATCTTGCAGGGCGGCGTTGTAATCGGCGGTCTCGTCCCCGAACAGCGCGCGGAATTCGTCAAGGAAGCCAGGCGCGATGGTCAGCCGGTCGAACAGGAAATGCGCCAGTTCGTGGCGGAAATGGCCGACCATCGACCGGTATTGCTCGCCCATTTCCCGCTGGCGTTGGACACGGATCAGCTCGTCCGCCTCGGTCACGTTGATGACGATCTCTCCGTTGTCATGGCCCATCATGATCTGCACTGCGCGTCCGCCGCCGGTATTTTCCGACAGCATCTGGAAACGGGGCCGCATCCCGCCATCGGCGTCGGTGAACCAGTTCCAGTTCGACAGGTTGGCCAGCACCCAGCGTTTCGCCCGCTCGGCCCGTTCCAGGAGCTGCCGGTTATCGCCGACATTCAGGGCGGGCACGACATCGGACATGGCGCAGGACCGGCACAGCGTCTCGCCGGGGACCGCGACCCAGTTGCACTGGATGGCCTCGCGGTTGGCGCAAGGCTCTGCCTCGTTCCACATCGCACGGGCTTCGGGCTCATAGAATAGCGGTTCTCCGCAGGCGCAAAACATATTGTCGAAGTAAACACGAGCATTGCAAGCGGGGCAGGTGAAGCTTTGCATGATGGATGTCCTTGGAGGCTGCTGACCAAGCCGCGTCCGGTGCCAAGGTTCCATGGCGCAACGAAATTTCGCATGGGCAAGGCTGCTTGACTTGGGCCGGGGAATCCGCCATATGCAGGCGGACCGGCCGGGCGAACGCCTTGGGCCGGTGTGTTATTTTCAATGACATCCCCATGCGCGGGATGCGCTGTCCGAAGGCGGGAAAACCCCTGACGCCGGAGCGATCCGGGGCCAAAGGACGCGGAAACGAAGGAAACGAAGCGATGTTCGCGGTTCTGAAGACAGGCGGCAAGCAATACAAGGTGCAGGCGGGCGACGTTCTGCGCGTTGAAAAGCTGAATGCCGCGGCTGGCGACAAGGTCCAGTTCAACGAAATCCTGATGGTCGGATCGACCCTGGGTGCGCCCATGGTCGAGGGCGCCTGTGTCCAGGCCGAGGTGATCGACCAGATCAAGGCCGACAAGGTCATCACCTTTGTCAAGCGCCGCCGCAAGCACAGCTCTCAGCGCACGCGCGGGCATCGCCAGCAGCTGACCCTGCTGCGCGTGACGGATGTTTTGGCCGAAGGCGCTGCCTCGACGGGCGTGAAGATCGCCGTCGGCGCGCGCACCAAAGAAAACGCGTAAGGAGACTGAGCCATGGCACATAAGAAAGCAGGCGGTTCGTCCCGCAACGGTCGCGACTCGGCTGGCCGCCGTCTGGGCGTCAAGCTGTTCGGCGGGCAGGAAGCCATTGCCGGCAACATCATCGTACGTCAGCGCGGCACCAAATGGTGGGCCGGCGTCAATGTCGGCATGGGCAAGGATCACACCCTGTTCGCCCTGACCGATGGACAGGTGACCTTCAAGAAAGGTCTGAAGGGCCGCACCTTCATTTCGGTGGTTCCCGCGACCCTCGAAGCAGCCGAGTAACCCGAGCTTAACATTTCAGTGTTACAGGGGGATCGGCGAAAGCCGGTCCCTCGCCTGTTTTCCGGGAGGGAAAATGGTCATGTCAGCACCGATGAGGGAGGGGACGCGTTTGGACGACCTGAATATTTCGGACGCCACGCTGAACCAGCCCGTCATCGCCACCGAACGGTTTGTCCTTCGCCCGCTGCGTCCGTCGGATGCGGGGATGATCGCGCATTATACCGGCGACAAGCGCGTAGCCGAAGGGACGCGCGCCATTCCACATCCCTTGCCGCCCGGCGCATCGGAAGCCTTTGTCGCGCGCGCCTTGTCCGCTGATCGGACCGAGGACGTGTGGGCCATCGACGGGTCCGCCAACAAGCTGGCCGAACTGCTGGGCGTCGTGTCCCTGACCCGGATGGAGGGGGATCAGTCCGAACTAGGCTTCTGGATCGGCGCGGGTTTCTGGAACACCGGCTTCGCGACCGAGGCGGTCGATGCCCTGGTCAAGGCCAACCCCCACAAGGCGCGGACCCTGTTCGCCGAGGTGTTCCAGGACAATGCCGGATCGGCCCGGGTTCTGACGAACTGCGGCTTCGTTTACCTGGGCGATGCCGAAAGCTGGTCAGTGGCACGCAATGCGCGGGTGCCGACCTGGACCTATCTGCGCAAGATGTAAGGCAGGGGGCGCTTGCGCCCCCTCTGGCGCGCGGGCGCGCCATTCACCCCCCGAGGATATTTTTGTGAAGAAGAAAGCGGGTTGGCGTTTCTGTCCCTCGCGGGATTGCAATCCGTGCCAAGCGCCATACCTCGGGTGGCATGAGCATTCCGTTTTCCCTTCTCGATCTATCGCCGGTGCCCGAGGGCTTCGAGGCCGCCGACGCGATCCGCAATACCCTTGATCTGGCGCGCCATGCCGAAAACTGGGGCTATCACCGGTTCTGGCTGGCCGAACATCACAATATGCCCGGCATTGCCAGTGCCGCCACGGCGGTGCTGATCGGGCTGGTGGCCCAGGTGACAACCCGGATGCGGGTTGGCGCGGGCGGGATCATGCTGCCCAATCACGCGCCGCTGACCGTGGCCGAGGCGTTCGGCACGCTGGCCACCGCCTTTCCGGGCCGCATCGACCTGGGGCTGGGCCGTGCGCCGGGCGGCGACGGCGCGGTGATCCGGGCGCTGCGACGCGATCCGATGGCGGACAGCTTTCCGCAGGATGTGGTCGAACTGCTGGACTATCTTGGGCCGGAACGTCCGGGTGCTGCGGTCCGCGCCTTGCCGGGCGAAGGGACGAACGTGCCCGTCTGGATCCTGGGCAGCAGCCTGTTCGGGGCGCAGTTGGCCGCGCATCTGGGCCTGCCTTATGCCTTTGCCAGCCACTTCGCGCCGTCCGACATGGAACGGGCCATCGCCATCTATCGCGAACGGTTCCGGCCTGGGCCGTGGAACGACCGGCCGCAGGTAGTGATCGCCATCAACGTCTTTGCTGCCGATGATGCGGATCAGGCGCGCTATCTGCGGACTTCGATGCAACTGGCCTTTGCCCAGTTGCGCACCGGGGTGCCGGGCAAGCTGCCCCGGCCGGTGCATGACCTAGATGCCGCCATCGGCCCGCAGATGCGGCGCATGGTCGATGAGGCGTTGAAGATCAGCGCGGTAGGGGATGCGGCGGCCATAGGGGAGCAGATGCGCGCTTTGATCGCAGCCTATCGCCCGGACGAAGTGATCCTGACCGGGCAGATCCACGATCATCAGGCACGCCTGCGCAGCTTCCAGATCGCGGCTGACGTGATGGCGTCCATGTAAGGACAGGGCTGACAGGATGGCACGCGCTGTCCTGCCGAGGGGCTTCGGAACACGGGTCGGCAGGATGCGTGCTGGAAGCCCGAGCTGTTGAAGCAGTACGATATTCGCACCAGCCATGAAAACGCTGCCGATGCATCCACATCGGCGGCTTATCAATGACCCGGAAATCAGGAACGGGTGCGCAGCAGGCCCATGATCTCTTTGGTGCGTTCCAAAATCGGGGTTGCGATCTCGTCCGCCCGGATCGCGCCCTTTCCCAGGATGCGGTCGATTTCGGCAGGGTCGGCCAGGTAATCGTTCATCCGTTGCGTGATCGGTTCCAGCGAGGCCACGGCCAGTTCCGCAAGCGCGGGCTTGAAGGCGCCGAATCCCTGGCCTTCGAACTGCGACAGAACCTGGTCGGGCGTCTGGTCCGCCAGGGCGGCATAGATGTTGATCAGATTCTTCGCCTCGGGCCGGTCTTTCAGGCCGTCCATGCTGCCGGGCAGGGGGTCGGCATCGGTACGGGCCTTGCGGATTTTCTGGGCGATGGCATCGGCATCGTCGGTCAGGTTGATGCGGCTGGCGTCCGAGGGATCGGATTTCGACATCTTCTTGCTGCCATCGCGCAGCGACATCACGCGGGTTGCTACGCCCTCGATCAGCGGTTCGGTGATCGGGAACTGCTCGACCCCGTAGTCGTGGTTGAACTTGGCCGCGATGTCGCGGGTCAGTTCCAGATGCTGCTTCTGATCCTCGCCCACGGGAACGGCGGTCGCCTGATAGGTCAGGATGTCGGCCGCCATCAGCGCCGGATAGGCCAGCAGACCCAGGCTGACGTTTTCGGTGTTCTTGCCCGCCTTGTCCTTGAACTGGGTCATCCGGTACATCCAGCCGACGCGCGCCACGGTATTGAAAAGCCAAGCCATTTCGGCATGGGCAGAAACCTGGCTTTGGTTGAACAGGATGGATTGCTGCGGGTCCACTCCAGATGCCATGAAGGCCGCCGCAGCCTCTCGGATATTGCGGCGCAGCTTCTCGGGTTCCTGCCAGACGGTGATCGCGTGCAGGTCCACCAGGCAATAGATCGTCTCGGCCTCGCCCCCCTGCAGGGCCGCGAAACGCTTCAACGCCCCAAGGTAATTGCCCAGGGTCAGCCCGCCAGAGGGTTGGATCCCCGAAAAGATACGCGGCGTGAAACGGGTTTTCGTCGTCTCGGTCATATGCGGGCCTGCTTGGAATTTGCCTGCGCTTGGCTTAGCCCTTGGCCGCAACGACCGCAACCGCGAAGGAAATCCGATGCGTCAGGCCATGCCCGTCTCGCCCCTCAACCCGCTGCCGGCGGTTCTTTGGGCCTTGGCTCTGCCGGCCATCGCAGGAGAGGTCGTGTTCCTGCTGGGCCAGACGGGGCTGATCGGCGGCGCGCAAGGTATCGGCCTGCGGCTGAGCGCGCTGCAGATGACTGCCTTCGCGCCCGAGATGGTGCAACGGATGTGGCAGGTCGGCACCCTAGATTGGGACCAGGCCTATCGCATCCTGTCATACAGCTTCGTCAATTCGTCCTTTACCCATGCGCTGTTCGTGGTGGTCTTCACGCTGGCGCTTGGCAACATGATCGCGCGGGAATTCCGTCCCTGGGCGGTTGTCGCGCTGTTTTTGGGGTCGGCCATCGGCGGGGCGTTGGTTTACACCGCAGCGATCTCGGTCCTGCCGGGACGGCCCGGCCCGCTGATCGGCGGCTATCCGGCGGTCTATGGGCTGGTCGGTGCCTTCACCTTTCTGCTGTGGTCGCGGCTGGGGGCGGTCCATGCCAACCGGATGCGGGCCTTCACGCTGATCGGAATGCTGCTGGCGTTCCAACTGGTCTTCGGCATCGTCTTCGGCGGCGCCGGCTATGGCTGGATTGCCGAGCTTGCGGGGTTCGGGGCAGGCTTCCTGCTCAGCTTTGTGCTGGTCGATGGCGGCGTGCAGCGGGTCTTGCGCCAGATCCGAGCGCGTTAACGGCGCCTGACGGCTGCCTTTAGTTCCGACAGCCGATAAGCGCGGGTCAGGAAGCTGAGCGTGAAATAGACCGCCGCGCCCCCGAAGACCAGGATCACCAGGCCCGGGACGCGGCCGATTCCAGCATCGTCAAGCCAACCCATCATTGCCCAAAGGGCCCCCGCCATCAGGGCCGATGACAGCACGATCAGCGGCGTCTTGCGGCGCAGGCGGTCGTCGGCGCGCGCGGCATCGCCCATGGCCCGGGTGCCCCACCACAACTGCACGACCATGATCCACGCGGCGATGGTGGTGCCAAGGGCGGCGGCCAGAAAGCCCAGCCAGGGCATTAATCCGAACGCCACCAGCGCATTCACGACCATCGACCACAAGGCATAGCGGAACGGAGTCCTTGTATCCTCGCGCGCGAAATACAGCGGTTGCAGGATTTTTTGCAGCACGAAGGCGGGCAAGCCGAAGGCATAGACGATCAGTGCGCGGGCGGTCTGGGTGGTGTCATAGGCAGTGAACTGTCCGCGTTCGAACAAGGTACGCACCATCGGCTCGGCGATGACGGCGATGGCGAAGGCGGCGGGCAGGGTCAGGAACAGGCCGAATTCGGTCGCGCGGGAATAGGCGGACTGGCCGCCCGCGTGATCGCCCGCCCGCAACCGGCGGGCCAGTTCGGGCAGCAGGACCACGGCCACCGCTGCACCCACCACGCCTAAAGGCAACTGATACAGGCGGTCGGAATAGGACAGCCAGGAAATCGCACCCTCGAAATGGCTGGCGACCTGGCGGCCCACCAGCAGGTTGATCTGCACCACGCCGCCCGCGAAGGCGGCAGGCAGGGCCACGGCCAGCAGGCGGCGCATATCCGGCGTCAGGCGCGGACGCTGCGGGCGGAAGGACCAGCCGGTGCGACGGGCATCCCACCAGACAAGCGCAAGCTGGGCGACCCCCGTCAGCGGCGTGGCCCATGCCAGCGTCAGGCCCACGTCCCATCCCTGCCACCAGGCCACCGCCATGGCCGCGATGAACAAAAGGTTCAGCAACACCGGCGCGGCGGCCGCGGCGGTAAAGCGGCCATTCGCGTTCAGCACGCCCGAGATCATCGAGGCCAGCGAGATCAGCAGGATATAGGGAAACATGATCCGGCCATACTGCACGGCCAGCGGAAAGCGTTCGTCGCCCGAAAATCCCGAGGCCATTAGCCAGACCAACCCCGGCATGAAGACCATGGCCATGGCGGACAGGATCAGGACGGCCATCAGCAGGCCCGAAAAAGCCTCGGAGGCAAAGCGTTGCGCATCCGCGCGGTCGTCCAGCTTCTTGGAAAACATCGGCACGAAAGCCGTGTTGAACGCCCCTTCCGCGAAAAAGCGGCGGAACATATTGGGCAGGGACAGGCCCACGAAGAATGCATCCGCCACCGCGCCGCTGCCCAGCCAGGCGGCCATCAGGATGTCGCGGACAAAGCCCGACACACGCGACACGAAGGTCCAGATCCCTACGGAAAGGAACCCGCGCACCAATCCCGATTTCATGTATTCAAGCCTCTGCCCGTTTTGCCCCGTCGGCGATCGCCGCACGCAATTTCTTTTCCAACGCGTCGCGTTTTGCTTCGCTGTGCAATTTGAGGCCGAACATATCCTTGACGTAGAAACTGTCCACCACCTGCGCGCCGAAAGTGGCAATCACCGCGCTGACGATCTGGATATGGTTCGCGGCCATGGTGCGCGTCAGGTCGTACAGCAGGCCGGGGCGGTCGCGGGTGTCCACTTCGATGATGGTATAGATGTCGCTGCCTTCGTTGTCGAAGGTGACATGGGTCGGAAACCTGAATTCCCGCGTGCGTTTCTTGGGCTTGTCGCGGCTGGCAAAGGCTTCCCGGGCGACGATTTCCCCCATCAGGATGCTCAGGATTTTCTGGCGCAGCCTAGGCATCCGGTCCTCGGCAAAGGGGCTGCCATCGGGATCCTGGACCCAGAAGACGGCGGTGGCAAAGCCGTCGCGGGTCGTATAGGTGCGCGCGTCCACCACATTCGCGCCCATCAGCGTCAGCGCCCCGCACAGGCGCGAAAAGATGCCCGGATGATCGGCCAGCACAAAGGCCGCGCGCGTCGCGTCGCGATGAGGATCGGCGCGCAGGTCGATGCGAATCTCGTCCACGCCGATGTCGCGCAGCAATTCGGCAAAGCTGGCCTGCGTTTCGGTCGGAAGACCCGACCAATAGCTGTCGTAATGACGCCCCAGTTCCGCGCGCAAGGCCCGGGGATCCCAGCCCTTGGCGGTCAGCAGGTGGCGCAGGCTGCGCTTGGCCTCGTTCTGGCGGCGGTCGCGGTTCAACTCCTCCAGCCCGTTTTCCAGGACGGCGGCGGTTTCCTCGTGCAGCTTGCGCAACAGCGCCGCCTTCCAGTTGTTCCACGTTCCCGGCCCGACGCCGCGGATGTCGCAAACGGTCAGCACCAGCAGCATGTCCAGCCGACGCCGGGTCTTCACCGCCTTGGCGAAATCGCGCAGGGTGCGGGGGTCGGCGATGTCGCGTTTCTGCGCCACATCCGACATCAGCAGGTGATTGCGGACCAGCCATTCCACCGTGTCGACATCATCCTGCGGAAAGCCGAAGCGCGCCGCGATCCGCCGCGCCAGCCTTGCCCCCAGGATCGAGTGGTCCTCGCGCCGCCCCTTGCCGATGTCGTGCAACAGGGTCGCCAGATACAAAACGCGGCGGTTGATGCCGGTTTCCATGATCTCGCTGGACAGGGGCAGGTCGTCGGGATGCTCGCCCCGCTCGATCTCGGCCAGGGCGGCGACGCATTGGATGGAATGTTCGTCCACCGTGTAGTGATGATACATATTGAACTGCATCATTGCCACGACGGGTTCGAATTCCGGGATAAAGGCCGCCAGCACGCCCAACTCGTTCATCCGCCGCAGGCCCCGTTCCGGGTTTCCGTGCTTCAGCAGCATATCCATGAAGATCCGCGTGCCTTCGGGATCGGCACGCATCTTGTCGTCGATCAGGTCCAGGTTGGCCGCGACAAGGCGCATCGCGTCGGGATGGATCAGGATGCCCGTGCGCAGCGCTTCCTCGAACAGGCGCAGGATATTCAGGGGATCCTTGAGGAATTCGGTGTCGCTGGTAATACTCAGGCGGCCATGATTGTCGGTAAACCCGTCCCGCATCTTGCGGCGGCGGCGGAACAGGCGGCCCAGGAAAGGGGCGCTGCGGACATGGCGGGCCTCGAGTTCGGTCAGGAACACGCGGGTCAGTTCGCCCACATGGGTAGCGTGGCGGAAATAGTCCTGCATGAAGTATTCAACGCCACGCCGTGCCGAGGTATCGCGATAACCCATGCGGCGTGCCACCTCGACCTGCATATCGAAGGACAGGACATCGACCGGACGGCCCGCGATCAGGTGCAGGTGGCAGCGCACGGCCCACAGGAAATCCTCGGCCTGCCAGAAGGCCAGATGTTCCTCGCGCGTGAAGACGCCCAGATCGACCAGTTCGACGGCGCGGTCCACGCGGTGGATATACTTTGCGATCCAGTAAAGCGTCTGCAGATCGCGCAGGCCGCCCTTGCCCTCCTTGACATTGGGCTCAAGGACGTATCGCTGACCGCCCTGCCGCTGGTGGCGGGCAGCGCGTTCTTCCAGCTTGGCCTCGATGAATTCCGGGACGGTCCGGGAAAACAGGTCAACCCACAGGCGCTCGCGCAAGTCCTCGGCCAGGGGGGCGTGGCCCGTCACCAGGCGGTGTTCCACCAGCGATGTGCGGATAGTCATGTCTGAAGTGCCAAGACGGATGCAGTCGTCAACGCTGCGGATCGAATGGCCGATCTTCAGCTTCAGATCCCACAGCATGTACAGCATGGATTCGACCACACTTTCCGCCCAGGCTGTGATTTTCCACGGTGTCAGGAACAGCAGATCGACATCGGATGCAGGCGCCATCTCGGCCCGGCCATAGCCCCCCACGGCCAGCACGGCCAGCCTTTCGGCCTCGGACCGGGATCGCTGGGGATGCAGCCAGGCCGTTGCGACGTGATGGGTGGCGATGACGATGCCGTCGGTCAGACCGGCGATGGCACGCACGGTTTCGCGGGCGGCGCGAGGGTGGCCGGACAGGCTGGCCTCGATCGCCTGCATGGCCTTGGTGCGGGCCTCGGACAGGATCGCCACAGTGCGCGCCCGGATCTCTCGCCCCTCGGTCAGGCCGGAAAGCGCATGTTCCAGGATCGGCAGGAAACTGGTGGGCTCAAAGATCGGATGCGCCCCGGACAGGGCCGGGGCGCTTTGCAGGATCGTCTTGTCGGACAGGTCGGCCAAGATCAGAACCCGGCGCGACCAAATTCGCTTTGTGCCGGATCAAGGATCACCACCCGGTTGCCGCGCAGGGTAGCGACTGCCAGGGCTCGTTCCGAGGTTCCGTCCGGCCGCAAGCGAAATACTCCGCCCACGCCCGCAAAGCCTGCTCGCTGTGTCAGCCCGGTGGTGGTCAGGGCATTGCGCTGTCCGCCCCGCACCAGCGACGCGATGGCCGCCACGCCGTCATAGGCCAGGCTTGCCAGTTCATGGGGCTGTTCGCCATAGGCGCTGCGATACCGCGCATCGAACTGTGCCCGCAGGCCTTGATCGGGAATGGCAAACCATCCTTCCTGCAACTGCGCCATCCTTATGCGCGCGGGCGGCTGGTCCCAGCGGGTCAGGCCCATCATCTGCGTAACCGGCGAACGCACCCCGGCGGCGGCCAGCTTCTCGGTCAGATAGGGAAGGACGGCTTGGTTGTTGGCGGTCATGAACACCGCATCGACCTGGCCCGACTGGGCGGCCGCCGCGATCTGGGGGGCGACGGCATCGATGCCGGTCACGGATACCGGGTGGTTGATGCGTCCTGCCAACCGCGCGCCGTTGCGCGCGATGGCTGTCTCGATGGCCCGCCCGCCCAGCTGGCCCGCGATGTCATCCTCGGCCACGACATAGATGTTGCGCTTGCCCTGCCGGACGCCATAGCCGACCAGCCGGTCGGCGATATTGGCAAAGCTGTTGCCCAGGATGAAGACGTTGCCGCCTGCGACCTCGGCATTGTTGGAAAAAGACAGGACGTTCACGTTGCGCGGGCGCATGGCGTTGCCCACGGCATTCGCGCCTTCGGCGAACAGGGGACCGACGATGATCTGCGCGCCTGCGTCCACGGCCGCATTGGCCTGGGCCACGGCCTGTCCCGTGCTGGTCCCGGTGTCATAGACACGAAGGTCGATATTGGCGCCCTGTGCATCGGCCGCGGCCATGCGCGCCGCGTTCTTCAGGCTGCGCGACAGCCATTCCAGATCGGCCGATCCGCTGCCGCCCGGCGCCAGAAGGGCAACCCGAACCGGTTCTCCCGGGTTGATCAGGGGACCGATGGCGGGACCGCTGGCCTGTTGCGATCCCCCGACGGGGTCACAAGCCGCAAGAACAAAGGCTGACACAATGGCGGCGGCCTTGGTGACGACGCGGCGCAATCCGGTGGCGGGCCGGGCTGTAGCGGAAACGACCATATGAAACTTCCCTGCTGTAGGATATCGGCGAGGTGCGGGCAGCCTAGGACCAACGGCCCGCCTTGGCAATCAGTCGGAGGAAAAGGCAATGACCGGCAAACACGAAGACCCCCAGCCTGCCCATCGCCTGACTGCCCATGTCGAGGCGCCCCGGCTGGACACTGGCCTTTATCTGGTTGCGACCCCCATCGGCACTGCGCGCGACATCACGCTGCACGCGCTTGATGTGCTGAACGCCGCCGATGTGTTGGCAGCCGAAGATACGCGCGTCCTGCGTCACCTGCTGGACATTCACGGCATTCCGCTGCGGGGCAGGCGGATCGTTCCCTATCACGACCATAACGGGGAACGCGCCCGGCCCGGGCTGATGGCGGCCTTGGCCAATGGCGCCAACATCGCCTATGCCTCGGATGCGGGAACGCCGCTGGTGGCCGACCCTGGATACCGTCTTGCGCGCGAAGTGGCTGAGGCGGGCCACCGGGTCCACGCGATCCCCGGCCCCTCGGCCCCCCTGGTCGCGCTCAGCCTGTCGGGGCTGCCAACCGACCGTTTCCTGTTCCTGGGCTTTCCGCCCTCCACCAAGGGCGCACGGATGACATGGCTGCGTGACTGGATGGCGGTCGATGCGACGCTGATCCTGTTCGAAAGCCCCCGGCGCGTTAATCAAACATTGAAAGAGATGTGCGAGGTTGATCCGAATCGACTTACAGTGGTGGCACGGGAACTGACCAAGAAGTTCGAGGAGGTGATCCGGGGAACCGCCGCAGACTTGGCCCAGGATCCGCGCATGGCTTCGCTGAAGGGAGAGGTCGTGATGCTGGTCGATCGACCCGGCTCGGTCGTGGCCGACGACCAGACCATTCGTCAGGCGCTGCGAACGCGTCTGGGTTCGATGACGGTGAAGGATGCCGCGAGGGACGTGGCAACTGAATTGGGAATGGCGCGGCGCGATGTTTACCAGATCGCGCTTGGGCTGGGTGAAGAAAAGGACTGAACATGGGTCATGCCGTCAGATCGCCGGACTTGCCATGGACGATAACGGCACAGCCCACGCAGGTCTCGTCGGCCCGGCGAACACGGGGCCGCATGGCGCATCTTTCGGGCGCCCTGGCCGAAGACAGCGTGGCTCGCCTGCTGGAACGAAAGGGCATGACGATCCTGGCCCGGCGCTGGCGCGGCAAGGCGGGGGAAATCGACCTGATCGCCCGCGACGGCCCCTGCCTGATCTTTGTCGAGGTCAAGCAATCCGCTACCCATGAGGATGCTGCCCATAGGCTGGTCGCCGCGCAGCAGGGCCGCATCATGCGCGCGGCCCTGGAGTATTGCGACGCTGAGGGACTGGCGGCCCTGCCGGACATACGCTTCGACGCCGCGCTGGTGGACAGTCAGGGCCGGGTCGAGATCCTGGAACGCGCCTTTGAGGAAGCCTTTGCCTGACCGACCGCTGGACGGATTGAGGAAGTCCGGTGCAATCAGCCTTTATGCCGCTGGGAAGGTTCCAGCGTTTGCGCCTTTTCAAGGGAGAGGTTGGCAAAGAAAAGGTTTCGGCTATCACGCAGAGGGCATCTGCCAGGGATCGGCCGGGGTTTCTTCAGCGTTTGAGGATCAGGGTCTGATGCGGTCGGGCGTGAGGCTGAGCGTGGTTCGCCGGCCAAGCCAATCAACGGGCCGATGTCCGCAGTGAAGGCATCACGAGAAGGGTTTTCGCGTCGTTTTCTAGATTCCGGTAAATACCAGAATCTTGCAGATAGGCGCGCCATCGGCACACCATCATGGACAACGACAACTCCGCGATCTAGCATTACAGTTGCATTCTCCTCTTCTGCCTGAGTCCATGCGCTTTCATGATTGATGGAGGCTCGTGGATGGCGGGCTTGTCGGTCGAGGAGACGCTGTAGCTTTGGGCCTCGTCGCTTCGTGCTGCGAAGGCTCGCATGCGCCAGCTGTTCACGCAGCACGGGTTGCGGTATCGGCCGAACGGTTTCTCGACAGTTTATTGGGCGAGGAACGGCGCAAGACGGGCTGGATGCGAGAGGAGGCGGCTAGAGATCCGGGTCCTTGGCGGCAGCAGGCCATTCTGGGACGCGCCCCTTGGGATGCCGATGCCCTGCGCGATATTGTTCGGGACTACGCCCTGGACACTCTTGCTGATCCCGAGGCGGTGCTGGTGATCGATGAAACCGGCTTTCTGAAGCAGGGCCACGCATCCTGTGGAGTAGCGCGCCAATTCACCGGATCCGCAGGCAAGATCACCAATTGCCAGATCGGTGTTTTCGCCAGTTATGTTTCGCGCCATGGACATACCTTTATCGATCGGGCGCTTTATCTGCCAAAAGCCTGGACTGATGATCTGGAGCGGCGAACCAGGACCCATGTCCTCGAGGCTGTGCAATTCGCCACAAAACCTGCTCTTGCCCGCGCCATGATCGAGCGTGCGCTGTTGGCTGATGTCCCCTTCTCCTGGGTGGCTGCCGACAGCGTTTATGGCGTCGGTGCCATCGAAATGGCGTTGCGCCGTGCCGGCAAGGGCTATGTGCTGGGCGTCAGCGCCAGTCATTCCTTCACGTCCTGGGGCAAACCCCATGCCTTCAGCGGAACGGCAAGGGGCATCGCGGGAGCCTTGCCGCCAAAGGCTTGGCAGCGCCTTTCGGCAGGTTCGGGCACAAAGGGCGAGCGCCTCCACGACTGGGCTTACCTTGATCTGGCTGATCTCGACGCAGGCGACTTCAATGCCGATTTGCATGGGGTCTGGACCCGAGGCCTGCTGATCCGCCGCAATATCTCTGACAGCGAGTTGGCGTTCTTCACCACCTGGTGCCCGGAGGGCACGGGCATGGATACACTGGTGCGCGTCGAAGGACATCGATGGGCAATCGAGGACAGCTTCGAGACCGCAAAGAACGAACTCGGCCTTGATCACAACGAGACCCGCTCCTGGCACGGGTGGCACCGCCATGTGTCGTTGGTCATGCTGGCCTTTGCCATGATGGCGACCATTCGCCATCACGCCAATGTCGAACCGCCCAAAAAAACCATGCGCAGGATGCCAGGACACCCAAGCTGATCCGCTGGTCAATCCAGGAGATCCGACGCATCGCCAATCGCTTGGCCCAACGTCAGATCGAACCGGCTCATATCATCGCATGGTCGATGTGGCGAAGGGCCCATCAAGCCGCAGCAAGCCAGGCACACCTACGAAGAAAGGTGCAACTGTTCTTTCCACAGCGTATCGCGGGCATTAGATTCAGGATTCCCCGTTTCTTGGGATGTGCTTCCCTTTTGCTGAGGCAGGTATGGGTTAGTTGATGGGCAAGCCACATCCAATGGAGCTTCGGACGCGGGGTGTCGCGTATGTGGATGAAGGCCACAGGCATCGCGAGGTGGCGCGGCACTTTCGAGTGTCGCCCAAATTCGTCAACGATCTGGTGAAGCTGCGGCGCGAGACCGGGTTGCTGAGGCCGAGGCGGCAAGGCAATGGTGGGGGACATGGCAAGCTCGCCGGCGTGACCAGTTGGCTCAAGGCGCGTGTTACGGCCAAAGGTGAGATAACGCTTGATGAGTTGGTGGTCGAACTGGCAAAAACCCACGGCATCGCCGTCCACCGTGCCACCGTCTGGCGGGTGTTGCGCGGGCTCGGACTGACACACAAAAAAGCCCTGCAGGCGCTTGAACAGAAGCGCCAGGGCGTCGCTGGCCTGCGTCATGTCTGGATCGCGAGGCGCCAGCCTTTCATGGCCAATCACCTAGAGCGGCTGGCTTTCCTTGATGGTGAGGCGTGAGCCCGCCACCGGTCCGAGGGCCACGCCGAACGGAATCAAGACGAACATGACCAAGACCACCGGCTGGGCGCCTTGTGGGCAGCGCCTCGTCGATCATGCGCCGTTCGGACATTGGCGGAGCCAGACCTTCATTGCAGCTCTGCGCCATGACCGGTTGGACGCGCCTTGGGTGATCGATGGGGCAATGAACGCCGAGATGTTCAACCTTTATCCCAAAACCCAGTTGGTCCCGACACTCCATCCCGGCGACGTTGTCATTCTGGACAACCTTTCCAGCCATAAAAGTCCTGCCGCAGCGGCAGCGCTGCGCGATGTCGGCGCGTGGTTCCTGCGCCGGACGCCATACAGTCCTGACCTCAACCCGATCGAAATGGCCTTCTCCAAACTCAAGGCGCTGATCAGAAAAGCCGCCGCCCGAACCTACGATCAGCTTTGGGCGGCGGTTGGCAAGGTCTGCGACCTCTTCTCCGACGAGGAATGCTACAACTACTTCAAAGCCGCAGGGCATGAGGTCGATTGAATGCAACGGGATCTAGTACTACAGTTGCATTTCATGTAGGTTTGTGGTTCCCTTGCCATGGTGTCGCTTAGCGCGCATTGGCCCTGTCCCGTATTTGTGCTGCTCTGGTGCTCGTTCAGGCTGCTTGGCGCTCAAGGGCCAAGGGGGTTTTTCCTCCCGATGCTGAATGCCGACGGCGCGAGTTATAAAAGCCGTTGATGTATTGGAAGATGGCTGTCTCAGCCTGGCGACGCGTTTCCCACGACCTGCGCCCGATCAGTTCGGCCTTGATGGTTTTGAAGAAAGGTTCGACGGCGGCATTGTCGTAACAGTTGCCTTTGCCGCTCAGCGACGCTTGCAGGCCATGTTCGCGCGGGACCTTCCGGTAGTCATGCGAACAGTGTTGCGAGCCGCGTCAGCTCGTGGAAGACGCGGCCCCGCGGCGGTGATCGCAGGGCGATGGCCATTCTCAATGCCCGGATCGCCAGATCGCGTTTCCTGCGGTTGGCTCGCGGCCCAGCCGATCACGCGCCGGCAGTGCAGGTCCAGGAGCGAGGCCATGTCCGCCACCGGTCCGAGGACCATGGTCGAGCGCCAGATGCAGCCAACCCTCGCGGGTCCAGATGTAGCTGATGTCGCCCGCCCATGTCGCTGCGCGGTCTTTCGGTTCTGGTCGGGCCGATCTGCCATGAAGTCACGATCCAAGCCGGGTTCGGCGCGCTGTTGAAGGCGTGATTGCTGTCCGTGGTCGCCTTGAATTTGCGCGTTCTTTCAACGACGATCCCGTTCTCCCGCATCAGTCGCCCGCCCCGGCGATGGCCTACATCGATGCCAACTTCCTTCAGTTCCTCAGTCATCCGGGGACGGCCATGGCTGCCCAGGCTCAGACGCGACTGTTCCTTGACAGGGGCCAAGAACAACCCTGTCCATGCGCTGCCAGCGACTGGCCGGGCGGCTGCAAAAGGCCCGCAGCCCGCGGGGGCTGACATTCCTCACCTGGCACAGCCGGTCGATCGGGAAGGCCCCACGCTGCTCTTCGACGAACCTGAACCGCACGGCTTTTGGCTCGCGAAGAACTGGGTGGCTTTTTTCCAGGATCTCCCCCTTTCGCCGGGGAAACAATCCCCCAGACTGTTTCGCGGATCCGGCTCAAATCCTTGAGGATGCGGATCTCGCGCCCAAGCCGTTATTCTCCGGGCAAGCTCGCGGTCCTCTGCTGAGACCACATCCGTGTCGCGATGGGCGTTCCCCCATGGGTTCAAGGTCGACACGCCGACCCCCAGATCATCCGCAATCTGACGTCGCGAAAGCCCGCTCGTCCGTGCAATGCGCACCGCATCCTTGCGAAACTCATCCGTCCTGCCTGTGCCCAGGGTTCATCTCCTTTGCCGCACATTGTGCTATCAAAGGAGCGCCACCAAGCCGCGACAGGTCCATCATGTCAGCATCCTCGAAATGAACGGCGAGAGCTATCGGCTCGCCAACAGCACTGCCCGAAAGCGGAAACCGAAGTCCTGAAAGGACATTGCATCGTTTTGGCCCCAAGGGCCAAAGCGCCATAACACGCGCCAGCTATATGTTAAGCGCACCATGGCGCCGGTCACCGCCACCTAGCCGGGCTTTCCGCCGCCGCGTGGCCGGATATTGCACCGCCGTTGGCAACGTTCCGGGGCCAGAAAGACCACGCTGTCCTTGGCTTTTCGAAGAGAGAAATGGTCGTCTGCTCGTTCGCGGCCAGATCGCCGCAGCGAAGGACGACTCTGGCTCCCTTCGGGACTTGGCATCGCCTCCTCCAGCAAAGGAACGCCGCGCCAGACCAGGATCACCAAAGTGGCCGCGAGTTAACAAGCACAAGCCAGCGCGCGAAGCCGTCTTTCGGCACGTCGTTTCCTGCGTGCGAATGCGAAAGACGCTGTCTTTTATTATCGGTTCTGCAGCCATTGCCGAACAAACCATTAGTCCGCCCATGGGATCGCACAGCGCATTGGTAATGCACTCACACCAAAAAATACCTATACCCAAGATGTGTTCCAACCGGACGCTATACGGGCAAATCTGCGGGGCCGTGCGGCAGCGCCTAACCGCCAACCAAGCTTCTTCACGAAACGTGTCACTCCTACCCGCTGAATTGACTTTTTCGTGAGTCGGGCGCAGGCTTTGTCTCTACACCAGAATAGCCTTCCTTGCGACTTTTCCACGGATCAGTTCGAGAGGCATTGCCATGCCCGGCCCGGCCCTGCATCACATGATTGTCGATCGGCTGAAGGCGAACATCCAGGCCAACAAGGGCCTCGGCGATCTCGATCCCGCTGATTATGCGGGCATTCAGGCGCTGCTCGCCGATCCCAGGAACCTGCCTTATCTGTTCATCGGTTGCCACGGACCCGATCCATTCTTCTTCAACACCAAGGATCTGAACCCGACGCTGGGAAAATTCGTGGAGATCCACAACGACCTGGCCGACTTCTTGCGCGATTTCGAGAAAACGCTGCTCTCGGCGGTGCCGCAGCCGGTTCTTGACGCGCTTGAGGGCTTTGAGGAACTGGCCAACGAGGTGATCGAGGATTCCGCGCTGCTCAGCGAGATCAAGCAGACCTTCGATGACCTGAACCAGCTGCTGACCGGCTTTGGCGCCTTGCTGACCGAGGCGCTCAAGAAATACGTGTCCGACTTCAACTTGTTCGACATCATCTCGCATCCTTACCGCGATGGGGCGGCCGAAGGAGAGTGGTGGTGGTTCGATGCCATGCACTATCGCAAGACCGGCAAGTTCGCCGAGGCCATGCTGGAGGCCACGCGCGACATGTCCTCACCCCATCATCTTTATGCGCTCGGCTATCTGACGCATGTGGCTGCGGACACGGTCGGGCACGCTTATGTCAATCTTTATTGCGGTGGCCCCTATCGCAGCCAGGCGCAACGCCACAAGACGGGCGAGAACTTCCAGGATGTGTTCAACCTCCTGAATGTCACCGGAGCCGACTTCAACTTCTCGAAGCTGCATCACCTCTACAACTTCAACTTTGACGGCGGTCCCGAGCCGGCAGAGGATCCTACGGCACCATCTGCATTCGCGACCTTCCTTGCCGACACGCTGAACAAGATCTACCAGGAGGATCCCGACGCCGATCCGGATTATGCAAAGACCATTTCCGCCAGCGATGTCGATGACACCTATCGGCTGTGGTATCGCTTCATGAAGGGCTTCACCGAGTCCGGCACGCTGCCGCCGCCAGTTGCCTATTCTCTGACTGCGGAACTGCGCGAGGTTTGGGAAAAGACCGTCGATAATCTGGGTGACGTCGGCGACTTTCTTGAGGATGCCGTCGATGAGGCGGGCGATTTCGGGATCCTGTCGATCTTCATCATTCTGGCCGCCCTTATTGCAGCGGCAGTGATGGCGGCAGCGGCAATCGCGGACGGGATAGCGGGGGCGATTGCCACGCTGGGCACGGCCACGATTCGCTATGCCGCCTGCCTGATCTATGAACAGCTTTACAACGCGTTCCAGATGTTCCGGCTGGCCATCGCCCTGAACGGCCTGGCTTTCCCGATGCGCGAACATCTGGCAGATCCGCGCTTTCGCCAGTTCATGACGCCGGCATTCCCCGACTCCACCGGTGTAAACGCCGCCGCCGTTGCCCCGTTCGAGCCGCTGTTGCGCTTCACGCCTGACTTCCTCAGCGATCCGGCGTCCACCATCTTCAATCAGGAGCGGCACCTGATCTATCCGCTGACCGATGGCGAGAAGCGGAACGTCGTTCCGGCGCCCGGCAGCTATTTCAACCAGCCCTTCACCCATCCGGCCTTTGGGCAAATCCCGCTGGACCGCGAGCTGATCGACGAACTAGTTTCCCTGGCCCAAAGCCCGAACCGAGAAGAAGCCCAGTTGGTATCGATCCTGGGCGAGCGCACCTTGGGCAATGCCCTGGAGCTTAGCGGGGTGCTTTATGAACGCTGGTTCCGCGGCGGCACCTTGCCCGATTTCAACCTCGACTCCGATCGCGGCTATGGCTTCCTGTGCTGGTCCCAGCCCGGCGAAGCCCCGAACAGTCCAAAGCCGCTGCAAACCAATACCTCGGCGGCCGACCCGACCGAGGTGAAAGTCGAGTTCCTGCCCTGAGGAGAGACGCGATGCCAAGCGACATCTCAGCCGAATTCATTGCCGATCTGCGCAAGCGTCGCGAGGCCTACAATCAGGATGCGTTGGGGCAACTGGCAGAAGCGTTTCGCCGCAAGGAACGCAAGCCGCCTGATGTGTTCCATGACAGTTCGTTCCTGTATATCCGTTCCTTTGACGGAGACATCGGCAACCGGCCCTTCTCGAATGTCGTGTTCTGGCATTCGCCCGACCTGCTGCTCAGCCCCGTCAGCAGCGTCGGCGCCTATACCACGACTCTGCAAGCGGGCGAGAGTTACGTGATCCGGACCGTGCTGCGGAACCGGGGCGATCTTGCGGTGCCGAGTGCCAAGGTCGAACTCTATCTGACCGATCCGACGCTTGGCTTCGACACCCGCTTTTCCACGCGCCTGACCACGCTGGGTCATGTCCCTTCCGACTGGGTGCCCGCCGGAGGCAGTGCCGCCGCCGATTTCATCTATACCGTTCCGCCGACCGAATCCGGGCACAAGTGCCTGTTTGCCCGGACCTTCTCCTTCTCGCCGCTGGAGATGCCGGTGGACGACTTCGCGCTGTCGCCACCAATCGACAGGCACGTGGCGCAGCAGAACCTCAACATTGTCGGCCAGGCGCAGGCTTTTGGGTTCAACCTGATTCACCAACCGAACGCCCTAATCCGCATTGGCATCCGCCCGCTGCTGCCGGAAGAACTGTCGGCCATTCGCCATCCGGTCATGGCCGACGTGCGTCCCGCAGCCGAGTTTCCGCGACGCGGCTGGGGGCGGCTGACGGCGATGAAGCTGACTGAGCCGGGCGTCGAGGCCATCCGCATCGAGGACGATCCCGAGGGCCTGAACCTCGCCGCTGAAGATCCCACGGGCTTCGACCTCGGCACCCAGCGAGAGCTTGGGCTTGCGGTTCGCAACGTGCTTGCCGAGGTGGATGCAGGCAAGACAAAGATGTCGCAGCATCGCGACCTGTTGGCCAAGCACCGCGAGATGACGGCACAAGCCCGGCGCAGCCGCTTCGAGATGACGGTCCCGGACATAGGGTTGCGCGAAGGCGAGGCGATTGGGCTGGAACTCACCGCCACCGACCAGAACCTCGATCCGGAACAGCCTTTTGGCGGGGTGCTGATCATTGTGGTGGGTGGCTAGCCGGTGCCCGTCCTGCTGCCTCATGGAAGGGGTACGAAGGCCCGTCGGCATCGCGCGGTCCCGCTGCTCGGCTTGGGCAAGTCCGTGCCGGAGGGCTGCGACTGCGCCGGGCAGACGCTTCATAGCCGTGCGAAACTCGGGGCAAGGGCAGTGCGCAATCCGCTCTTGCCGACGATCTGGCGCAGATCCTTCGGTACTACCAGACGCGCAAAGAATCTGCCGTTGCGGTTCAGTAGGTATCGGATTGCGCCAGCCATGCCGGGGTTCCGGCTGCAACGCCAAACCAAAGCCCCTGCGTCGCAATGGCCTTTTTCCACATCAACAGCTTAGCGGATAAAAGGGTGAGAGGCTGGACAACGACCCAAGCGGGGCTCGTTACGGCTGCTACCTTCCGGTCCTGACCGGGTTGGCGAGGTGCCTGCCCGCGCCAACCTCTCGAGAGGATAGATAATGCGGCGGCGCGCGCGATGCAACCGTCAAAGATGCAGGCGCACCAGGGCGAAATCCCCTTCGGTCTGGCCCAGATAGTCCATGGGCCTGCCGCAGGTCCGGGCGATCTCGGCCAGCAGGGGAAGGCCCTGGGGCCCGGTCTCGAACAGGGCCGAGGTTCCGGGCATCGGCAGGAACTGCCAGGCCGGGGCTGCGTCTATGGACAGCCGGCGGCGTTGGCGCAGGTAATCGCGGATCACGTCGCGGGTCTGGGGCCCGGGCCGCAGGATCACCGGCGTGCCCGCCGTCAGCGGCGCGAACAGCCCGCAGGCGGCCAGGCGATAGGAATTCGTGGCCAGCACGAAGCGATCGTTGTCCTCCACCGGGCGGCCCCGCCAGGTCAGGTCGCGAACCCGTCCCCCGCCGGTCGGGCGTCCGTCGGGCAGAAAGCCTGCGGGACGCGACAGGTCTATCTGCCAGCGGACATCCTGGACGACATCGAACTGATAGGCCGGAAAGCCCGGATCGGTCAGCGGCTGGTCGAGGCGTCCGGGCTGGATCTGCCGGAACAGGCTGGCCGACCGCTCCAGCCAGCCGCGCAGGTCGGCCCCGGTGATCAGCAGGGCGCAGATGCGATTCGGAAAGGAATAGATATCCGTCAGGTTGCCCAACCGCAGCCGGCCGGACGCGACATCGGTGTAATGGCCCGGCCCCCCCCGCCCGCCCGCGCGAAAGGGGGCGGCGGCGGACAGGACCGGAATGCCGTCCAACCTTGTGCCGTCCAGGCTTTTGCGCACGAACCAGCGTTGGGCCATGTTGACCAAGCTTAGCGCCGGATCGACGCCCACAAGGGCGAAATAGCTGCTGATGCGCCGGTCGCTATGGCCGATGCGGCGGCGCAGGTGGGACAGGGTCAGCCGATGCGTGGCGGCCACCGCGTGCAGGACGGCGGGTGCGGCAGGCTGGTCGGGTGCGACCCCTTCGCATCGCGCGGCGGCATCCGACAGATGCCATCCCGCCCCTGGGTCATGCGCCAGCGAAAGGTCGATCACCCCAAGATGCGAACCCCCAAAGCCCGGCATGACGGCAGGCTTGCCCGACAGCGTGCCGCCCGCCGCGCCAATGCCTGCGAGCGGAAAGACCTCGTGCGTATGGCCCGCCACGACCACGTCGATCCCGTCCATGGCGGCCAGTTCCGTTGCGACGTTCTCTGCCCCGGGGCGAGCAGGGCGGTCCGAGATGCCGCTGTGGGCCAGGGCCACGACCAGGTCGGCGCCCGCCGCACGGATCCGGGGCAGGATGCGCCGTGCGGTGTCCAGGATGTCGTCGCAGGCCATCTGCCGCGACAGGTCGCGGTCCCAGGCGGTGGTCTGGGGCGGCAGAAAGCCCACCACGCCGATGCGAAGCACGACCCGGCGCCCTGTTGAGGTCAGGACGGGCTTGTCCAAGACCACAAAGCCCGGAAAATCCGCCCGGCCCCGCAGCCGCAGATTGGCGGCCAGCAGGGGAAACCGCGCCTGCCGGGCCGCCGATTGCAGCACCTCCAGCCCAAAGGCAAAATCGTGATTGCCGATGGCGGCGGCGTCATAGCCCATCAGGTTCATCGCCGCGATGGCAGGATGGCCCCTGGCGCCACGCCGCGCCGCCAGGTCGCCCAGAGGCGTTCCCTGCAGAAAATCGCCGTTGTCCAGAAGCAAGGTGTTCCGCGCCGCCGCCCGGTGGCTGTCCACCAGCGACGCAATCTGGGCCAGGCTTCCCCGGGCGCACGGCCTGTCGGCCAGATAGTCATGGGGCACCAGCTTCATGTGCATGTCGGTCGTGGCCAAGATTCTGAGGGCCACGGTTTCGGCCATGTCGGCTGGGCAATCGCGTTCGCAGATCTGGTCCGTTGCGTCCCGCATTGAATAACCCCGACCACAGGCCGGCGCGATGTCTGAGCCAGGCCGTCTTACCCTATCTAACGGGATCGCAGCGACTCAACCAAAGATTGTCAAGCCTAGAAGATTAATTGCCTTATGCGGGCATATTGATCACAATGGGGCCGGGCGGCACGGACGTGTCGGACCGGGACGACAGATCGGCGGGGCAAGGACGAATGCTTTCCACTTGGTTGAACACATTGCCTGCCGTGCCTTATGAAGCCGAAAGGTCGCGGCAGACGGGCCGGGGCCGCGCCTGGAATGGTCAGACACGCATGAAATTCTCGACCCGCATCGATACGGACAAATCGGCGACCGAACTTTTCGATCTCATCAGCGACTTTTCCCGCAGCGAACGCGCCCTCGTTGCCCGGGGCGCCCAGATCCGCCGGATTGACCCGTCCCAGGATCCCGGCACCGGCCTTGGGTGGACCATCGACTTCAACTGGCGGGGGCAGCGGCGCACCGTGCGGCTGGATGTCACGCGCTTTGACCGCCCATCCCATATTACGCTGGACGGCCATTCTGACCAGTTCGACCTGTCGATCAGCATGACCGTTGTTGCCCTGAGCCGGATGAAATCGCGCCTGCTGTTCGAAACCGAGGTACGCGCCCGCAATATGCGCGCCCGCCTGCTGCTGCAAACCGCCAAGCTGGGCAAGACGCAGCTGGACCGGAAATACGACCAGCGGATCGCCGATTTCGTGGCCCACCTGCGCGCGGCCTAGGCTGCCTGCCGCTGCGCTTCCCGCAGCGGATCGGCGGGATAAACGCCCAGCACATCCAGTGACGAGGTGAAGTAGCGCAATTCGTCCAGCGCACGCTGCAACGCCGGATCCTCGGGGTGGCCTTCGACATCGGCATAGAACTGCGTCGCAGTGAAGACGCCGTCCACCATATAGCTTTCCAGCTTGGTCATGTTGACGCCGTTCGTGGCGAACCCGCCCATGGCCTTGTACAGCGCGGCGGGGATGTTGCGGACCCGGAACACGAAACTGGTCAGCATCCGGTCAGAGCGTCGGCTGTAATCTGGCTGGCGCGACATGATCAGGAATCGCGTGGTGTTGTTCTGCCGATCCTCGATTCCGTCGGCCAGGCGTTCCAGGCCATAAATCTCGCCTGCCAAGGGTGCGGCAAGGGCCGCTAGCGACGGATTGCCGCGGGTCGCGACCTCTTTCGCGGAACCGGCGGTGTCGGCGCCCGTCAGCGCCAGGATACCGTGGCGGCGCATGAAGCCCCGGCACTGGCCCAGCAGCACGGTATGGCTCATCGCCTCTCGGACCTCGGACAAGGGCGTGCCAGGGATCGCCAGCAGGCTGATATGGACCCGGACAAAGGCTTCCTCGATGATGTGCAGGCCGGATTCGGGCAGCAGATGGTGGATGTCGGCCACCCGGCCATAGGTCGAGTTTTCCACCGGCAGCATCGCAAGGTCGGCCTGGTCGCTTCGCACGGCCTCGATCACGTCCTCGAAGGTGCGGCAGGGCAGGGCTTCCATGGCGGGCCGTGCCTTGCGGCAGGCTTCGTGGCTGTAGGCGCCGGGTTCGCCCTGAAAGGCGATGCGGTTCGTGAAGGTGGTCATGGGCCGCTGTCCGAATTTTGAAGGATCGTGGGGTAACTATACCTTGATCCTTCAAAGCGAAAGCGGATAGATACCCGTCGAATTGACGAGCTTACCAATGCGGGGATCGCACGCGATGTTCAACACCATGACCCTGACCAAGGCCGCAGGCGCGCTGATCGGCGCGCTGCTGTTTCTGATGCTGGCCAACTGGGCGGCGGGATCCCTGTATCATGTCGGCGCCGCCCATCATGGCGAGGGTGAGAAAGTCGCGCAGGCCTATACCATCCCGGTCGAGGAAGCCGCCGGCGGCGAGGAAGCGGTCGAGGAGGAAATCGACTTTGCAGCCCTTCTGGCATCCGCCGATGCCGCCGCGGGCGAAAAGGATTTCGGCAAGTGCAAGGCCTGCCACAAGCTGGATGGAACCGACGGCGTCGGTCCCCACCTGAACGGCGTCGTGGGCCGCGAGGTCGCGTCCGTCGCGGGGTTCAGCTATTCGCCCGCCATGGTCGAACACAAGGCCGAGGCGCCCCAGTGGACGCCCGAGGCGTTGCAGGAATTTCTGGCCAATCCCAAGGGCGTCGTGCCGGGCACCAAGATGTCCTTTGCCGGCCTGAAGGATCCGCAGGACCGCGCCGACATCATCGCTTATCTGCAAGGCCAGCAATAGGCACCGGACCTGCTGCGGAACCGGGGGCGCATCTTCGGATGCGCCTTTTTTCGTTGCCTGTCCTCGCGCCGTTCTCACGAAATCGCGGCTTGATCCCGTCCCCGGCACTGGCCTAGCGTGCGTCACAGATCCCCGACCCGGAGTTTGCCGATGCGCCGCCTTGCCCTGATCGCCACGCTGGTTCTTGCCCCGGCATCCGCCGCCCTGTCGCAAGAAGCTGCGGCGACCGCAGACGGCGAGAAGGTCATCAAGACCCATGCCATCGCGCTGTTCGGCGAACCCGCGCTGCCTGCCGATTTCCCCCATTACCCTTATGTGAACCCCGATGCGCCTAAAGGGGGCGAGATTTCCTTCGGCGCGGTCGGTGGCTTCGACAGCTACAACCCGTTTACCCACCGGGGCCGCGCCATTGCCCTGGCCGTGATCCAGTTGGAACGGTTGATGGACAGCCCGGCGGACGAATTGGGCGTGGATTACTGCCTGCTGTGCGAAACGCTGGAATATCCCGAAAGCAAGGACTGGGTGATCTTCAATCTCCGCCCCGAGGCGACCTTCAGCGACGGCACCCCCCTGACCGCCCATGACGTGCTGTTCAGCTTTGAAACCCTGCGCGACAAGGGCTTGTCGTCGTTCCGCATGGCGATGCAGCAGATGATCGCCAAGGCCGAGGTTCTGGACGATCACCGCATCAAGTTCACCTTTGCCGAAGGCTATCCCCGCCGCGACGTGATTTCCCAAATGGGCAACCAGATCGTGTTCTCGAAAAAGGACTTCGAGGATAACGCCCGGGATCTGGAGCAGAGCAGCGACACACCCTTTATCGGCTCCGGACCCTATATGTTCGACCGCGCGGACATCGGCCGTACACTGGTCGTCAAGCGCAATCCCGATTACTGGGGCAAGGATCTTCCCATCAATCGGGGCCGCTTCAACTTCGACCGCATCCGCTATGAAATGTTTGGAGATTTCGACAGCGCGTTCGAATCCTTCAAGGCGGGGGAATATACCTATCGCAATGAAACCTCGTCGATGCACTGGGCCACGCGCTATGACTTTCCGGCGCTGGCCTCGGGCGCGGTGGTGCGTGAAACGCTGCCCGACGGGCAGATCGCCAGCGGCGATGGCTGGGTCTTCAACCTGCGCCGCGACAAGTTCAAGGACATCCGCGTGCGCGAGGCGGTCGGGCTGATGTTCAATTTCGAATGGACGAACCAGACGCTGCTGTACGGCTTGGAAACGCGTGTCAATTCCTTCTGGGACAACAGCCAGTTCCGCGCCGACGGTCCCCCCGCCGATGCGGAAAGGGAACTGCTGGAACCCGTCGCCGGTGATCTGCCCGAAGGCATCCTGACCGATCCCGCCGTGGTCCAGCCGGTATCGGGTGAACGCCAGCTTGACCGCCAGAACATGCGACGCGCGGTGGCCCTGCTGGATCAGGCGGGCTGGACGGTGGGCGACGACGGAATGCGCCGCAATGCCGCAGGCCAGCCCCTGATGATCGAGATCCTGAACGACGACGTGGGCAACGACCGGATCATCAACCCCTTCATCCAGAACCTGCGCGCCATCGGCATCGACGCCACCAATCGCCGCGTGGACAACGCGGAAATGCAGTTGCGCACCCGGTCCAAGGATTTCGACATGGTCGAGGATTCTCTTGGCCAGTCCTATGCGGTCGGCGGCTATGCGGGCCAGGTCTTCGGATCCGAGGACGCGGACGACGTGTTCAACCCGATGGGCTTGGCAAACCCTGCCATCGATAAGCTGCTGGAACTGGGCCAGCAGGCCGAAACCGAGGGCGACAACATCGTGGCGATCAGCGCCCTGGACCGCGCGCTGCGCAGCCTGCGGTTCTGGGTGCCGAAATGGTTCAAGGCCGAATATACGCTGGCCTATTACGACATCTATCGCCACCCCGAAACCATGCCGCCCTATGCGCTGGGCACGCTGGATTTCTGGTGGGCCGATACCGCGCGCGAGGCGGAATTGAAGGCCAGCGGCGCGATCCGCTGATGGCAGGGTTGATTTCCCGGCGGTCCCGTCTGACAAGAGCGGGATAAAGGAAACGGGGCCGCCAAGGCCCGAAAGGGACGGGGTCTTTCCGATGGGCGCCTATATCTTGCGGCGGTTGCTGCTGATCATCCCGACGCTGATCGGGATCATGGTGGTAAACTTTACCCTGACGCAGTTCGTCCCGGGTGGTCCCATCGAACAGATCGCCGCGCAGGTGCAGGGGTCGGGCGACGCGTTCAGCAACATCTCGGGCGCGGGGGCGGGGGCCGATACCGGCGCGGTCGAGGGATACGAGGGCGCGCGGGGCCTGCCGCCCGAGTTCATCGCCCAGCTTGAAAAGGAATTCGGCTTCGACAAGCCGCCGTTGCAGCGGTTCCTGTCGATGATGGGAAACTACCTGACCTTTGATTTCGGGACCAGCTGGTTCCGGTCGATCAGCGTGATCGACCTGGTGGTCGAAAAGATGCCCGTGTCCATCACGCTGGGCCTGTGGTCGACGCTGCTGGCCTATCTGATCTCGATCCCGCTGGGGATCCGCAAGGCCACGCGGGACGGGACGCGGTTCGATACCTGGACATCCGCCGTGATCATCATGGCCTATGCGATCCCGGCCTTTCTGTTCGCGGTGCTGCTGATGGTGCTGTTCGCGGGCGGAAGCTATTGGCAGATCTTTCCGCTGCGGGGCTTGACCAGCGACAATTTCGCGGATCTGACGCTGTGGGGCAAGATCAAGGACTATGCCTGGCACGCCACGCTGCCGGTCGTGGCCTCGACCATTTCAAGCTTTGCCACGCTAACCCTTCTGACAAAGAACAGTTTTCTGGACGAGATCAACAAGCAATATGTGATGACCGCCCGCGCCAAGGGCCTGACCGAGGGCCGGGTGCTTTATGGCCATGTCTTCCGCAACGCGATGCTGATCGTGATCGCGGGTTTTCCGGCGATGTTCCTGGGTGTGTTCTTTGGGGCAAGCATCCTGATCGAGACGATCTTTTCGCTGGACGGCCTGGGCCGCCTGGGGTTCGAGGCGGCGGTGCAGCGCGACTATCCGGTGATCTTCGGCACGCTCTATGTCTTTGGCCTGATGAGCCTGGTGGTGGGGATCCTGTCGGACATGATGTATGTCTTTGTGGATCCACGCATCGACTTTGAATCGAGGGCCGGCTGATGGCCTTGTCGGAACTCAACCGCCGCCGCTGGCGCAGTTTTCGGCGCAACGGCAGGGCCTTCTGGTCGCTGGTGATCTTCAGCGTGTTATTCGTTCTGGCCATGTGCGCGGAAATCGTGGCCAATGACAAACCCATCGTCGCCAGCTACCGGGGCGATCTGTATTTCCCGGCCTACAACTTTTATCCCGAAACGGCCTTTGGCGGCGATTTCGGGACCGAGGCGATCTATAACGATCCCGCCGTCAAATGCCTGATCGTCACCGGCGGGCGGCAGGAATGCTGGGACACGCCGGAGGACCTGATCGCCGCCGTCGATGCAGGCACCAGCGACATCCCAAAGGACGAGCAGGGCTGGATGATCTGGCCGCCGATCCCGTTCCATTTCTCCACCATCAACAACGTGGGCAGCGCCCCAAGCGCCCCGGACGGCACGCATTGGCTGGGCACAGACGACACGGCGCGCGACGTGCTGGCCCGCGTGATCTATGGATTTCGCATTTCGATCCTGTTCACGCTGATCGTGACGGTGGTTGCATCCGTTGTGGGCATCGCGGCAGGCGCCATCCAGGGCTATTTCGGCGGACGCACGGACCTGGTGTTCCAGCGCGTGCTAGAGATCTGGGCATCGACCCCGTCGCTTTACGTCATCATCATCCTCTTCGCGATCCTGGGACGCAGCTTCTGGCTTTTGGTCTTCGTCACCATCCTGTTCGGCTGGCCGGCGCTTGTGGGCGTTGTCCGGGCGGAATTCCTGCGGGCGCGGAACTTCGAATATGTCCGCGCCGCCCGCGCATTGGGTGTGTCCGACCGCACCATCATGTTCCGCCACATCCTGCCCAATGCCATGGTCGCCACGCTGACCATGCTGCCTTTCGTCGTGACCGGCACGATCAGCGGTCTGGCGGCCCTGGATTACCTGGGCTACGGCCTGCCTGCATCCGCGCCGTCGCTGGGTGAACTTGCCTTGCAGGCCAAGCAGAATCTGCAGGCGCCTTGGCTGGCCTTCACGGCCTTCTTCACCTTTGCCATCATGCTGTCGCTTCTGGTCTTCATCTTCGAAGGCGTGCGCGATGCCTTTGATCCCCGAAAGACCTTCAAATGACCGAAGCCGTCCTGTCGGTCCAAGACCTGCGCATCAGCTTTCGCCAGGAAGGCCGCATCGTGCCCGCCGTCAAGGGTGTCAGCTTTCACATCGGCAAGGGCGAGACGGTGGCCCTGGTGGGCGAATCCGGGTCGGGGAAATCGGTGACTGCGCTGTCCACGGTGCGCCTGCTGGGCGACTCTTCCGTGGTCGAGGGATCGGTGAAATACGCGGGCCGCGAAATGGTCGATGCCCCGGAAAAGGTGCTGCGCGACATTCGCGGCGACGACATCAGCTTCATCTTTCAAGAACCGATGACCTCGCTGAACCCGCTGCATACGCTTGAAAAGCAGCTTGGCGAAAGCCTTGCGCTGCACCAGGGGCTGACCGGCGCGCGGGCGCGGGCGCGCATCGTGGAACTGCTGACCCGCGTGGGCATCCGAGATCCCGAAAGCCGCTTGGCGGACTATCCCCACCAGCTTTCCGGCGGGCAGCGGCAGCGGGTGATGATCGCCATGGCGCTGGCCAACGGCCCCGAACTGCTGATCGCGGACGAACCGACGACCGCGCTTGACGTGACGATCCAGGCCCAGATCCTGGATCTGCTGGCGGAACTGAAGGCGGACGAGGGGCTGTCGATGCTGTTCATCAGCCATGACCTTGGCATCGTGCGCCGCATCGCCGACCGCGTCTACGTGATGAAGGACGGAGAGATCGTCGAGCAAGGCCCGGTCGAGGCGATCTTTGCCAACCCACAGCACGACTATACCCGCAAGCTGCTGGCCGCAGAACCCACCGGCACCGCCGACCCGGTTCCCGACAGCGCGGAAACGATGGTCGAGACGCGCGATCTCAAGGTCTGGTTTCCGATCCAGCGGGGGCTGCTGCGCAAGACGGTCGGCCATGTGAAGGCCGTGAACGGCGCCACCCTGACCGTGCGCGCGGGCGAGACGCTGGGCATCGTCGGCGAATCCGGGTCCGGCAAGACCACGCTGGCCCTGGCGATCATGCGGCTGATCGCCAGCAACGGGCCGATCCTGTTCATAGGCCAGGATATCGCCCGCTGGCAGTCGCGCCAGTTGCGCCGCTTGCGCCGGGATATGCAGATCGTGTTCCAGGATCCCTTTGGCAGCCTGTCCCCCCGCATGACCGTCGAACAGATCATTGCCGAGGGCCTGAGCGTCCACGGCGTCGAAAAGGGCCGCGACCGCCGCCAGATGGTTGCCGAGATCATGGCCGAGGTCGGGCTGAACCCCGACACCATGCACCGCTATCCCCACGAATTTTCAGGCGGGCAGCGCCAGCGCATCGCCATCGCCCGCGCGATGATCCTGCGCCCCAAGGTGGTGGTGCTGGACGAACCGACATCGGCCCTGGACATGACGGTGCAGGTGCAGATCGTCGGGCTTTTGCGCGGCTTGCAGCAGAAATACGGGCTGGCCTTCCTGTTCATCAGCCACGATCTGCGCGTCGTCCGCGCCATGTCGCACAAGATCATGGTCATGCGCGCGGGCGAGGTGGTGGAACAGGGGGCCTCTGCCGACATCTTCGACGCTCCGCAGCACGATTACACCCGCGCCTTGCTGGCTGCGGCGTTCCGCGACCATCACCGATGAAGATCCTGTTCATCCACCAGAATTTCCCCGGCCAGTTCCCGCATCTGGCCCTGGCCCTGGCAGGGCGCGGCCATCAGGTGCTGGCCCTGACGGATGAGAAGAACCAGCGGCCCAGTCCGGTCACGACCCTACGTTACAAGACGCCCGACCCGGTGGCGGTGAATGGGCTGGGACGCAGCTATGCCGGTCACGCCGAACGCGGCTATCTGGCCGCACGGGGCGCGCGGGCGCTGCGCGACCGGCACGGCTTTACCCCAGACGTGATTATCGGCCACTCCGGCTGGGGCGAGACGCTGTTCCTGCGCGAAATCTGGCCCGACGCAAAGCTGCTGGCCTATGCCGAGCTTCTGTATCGCACGCGCGGCCACGACGTGGGCTTCGATCCCGAACTGCAACAAGACAGCGACGAGGCGCGGATCCTGGCCATTGCCCGCTCTGCCCATCTGATCCAGGGGATCGTGCAAGCCGACGCGGCCATCGCGCCCACCCGGTATCAGGCCGACAGCTTTCCCCCGGAATTGCGCGCCAAGATCACCGTGATCCATGACGGCATCGACACGGTCCGCGTCTGCCCGGATCCGCAGGCCAGCCTGGCCCTGCCGGGCGGCCAGGCGCTGCACGCAGGGGACGAGGTTCTGTCCTATGTCAGCCGGTCGCTGGAGCCTTATCGCGGGTTCCACATCTTCCTGCGCGCGCTGCCCGATGTCCTGGCCGCCCGACCGCAGGCGCAGGTCGTGATCGTCGGGGCCGAGGGGGTCAGCTATGGCAACGCCCCCAAGGACGGCGGCACCTGGAAGGCGCGGATGCTGGCGGAACTGGGCGACCGGCTGGATTTGTCGCGCATCCATTTCCTGGGGCGCGTGGCCTATGACGACTATCTGTCGCTGATCCAGGTGGCGCGTGTGCATTGCTATCTGACCTATCCCTTCGTCCTGTCCTGGTCCTTGACCGAGGCAATGGCTGCAGGCGGCTATGTCGTCGCGTCCGATACCGAACCCGTCCGCGAATTGATCCGTGACGGTGAAAACGGGCGGTTGGTGCCCTTCTTCGATGTGCCCGCCCTGTCCGCCGCGCTGATCGCGGGGCTTGCTGGCGATCCTGACGCGGACCGGCTGCGCCAAGCGGCGCGGCAGACCATCACCGAAGGCTATGACCTGCACCGTCACAGCCTGCCGCGCCAGATCGAATGGGTGGAAAGCTTTGCCCCGATGGTCTAAGCCTCGCCCATCAACACGAGGCGCATCATGGTCGACATCCGGCTGACGAACACCCGCACCCGCAGGAAAGAGGCGTTCACGCCGATCGATCCGCAGAACGTGCGCCTGTATCTGTGCGGGCCGACCGTCTATGACCGGGCGCATCTGGGCAATGCCCGTCCCGTGCTGGTCTTCGACGTCCTGGTGCGTCTGCTGCGTCATGTTTATGGTGCAGACAGCGTGACTTATGTGCGGAACTTCACGGATGTTGACGACAAGATCAACGCCCGCGCCGCAGCCACCGGCCGCGACATCCGCGAGATCACCGAGGAAACGGTAGGCTGGTATCACGACGACATGGATGCCCTGGGCACCGCCCGTCCTGACCACGAACCGCGCGCGACCGAATACATCGTGCAGATGATCGCGATGATCGAAACGCTGATCGCGCGCGGCAACGCCTACGAGGCCGAGGGCCATGTCCTGTTCGACGTGCGATCCTTCCCCGATTACGGCCGCCTGTCGGGCCGGTCGGTCGATGATATGATCGCCGGTGCCCGGGTCGAGGTCGCGCCCTTCAAGCGCGATCCCATGGATTTCGTGCTGTGGAAGCCCTCCGGGGCCGACCAGCCCGGCTGGGACAGCCCCTGGGGCCGTGGCCGCCCCGGCTGGCACATCGAATGTTCAGCCATGTCGGCGGCATTGCTGGGACCATCCTTCGACATCCACGGGGGAGGCATAGACCTGCAGTTCCCGCATCACGAAAACGAGGTCGCCCAAAGCTGCTGCGCCCATCCAGGCACGGGTTTCGCCAATGTCTGGCTGCATAACGAGATGCTGCAGGTCGAGGGCAAGAAGATGTCCAAGTCCCTGGGCAACTTCTTCACTGTGCGGGACTTGCTGGAAAAGGGCGTGCCCGGCGAGGTGATCCGCTTCGTGATGCTGTCCACCCATTATCGCAAGCCGATGGATTGGACCGAGGCGAAAGAGCGCAATGCGCGCCAAGTTCTATCGACCTGGTACTATCAAATTGATGGCATCAAAGCAGGTGCGTTGCCAGACGGGTTGGTGGATGCCTTGGCGAATGATCTGAATACCAGTGCTGCCCATACAGTCCTCAAAGATGCTGCCAAATCGGGGCGTGCCGCTGAACTTCGTGCAGGCTTGATGTTAATGGGTTACTTGCGCCCCGACGGAGGCCTCTCGAGGTGGGCTGCTGCCGAGGTCGACAAGCAAAAGCACTTTGCGGAGGAGGTCTACCCTCTTTTTGATCTTAAGCGACTGGCTTGGAACCTACAGACTGCCAGAGAAAAAGCCGCGATCTCAAAAGACTATTCTGAAGTAGATCGTCTCAAGAATGCGTTGGCTGCCGCGGGAGTCGAGGTGCGTATGTCGAAGACCAAGGTCGATCTTGTTCCTGGTCGTGACTTTGACCCGCAGAGGCTAGGCCAACTCGCATGACCCTTGAAGCCTGCACCGAACTGGTCCGGACCCAGGATCCCGACCGCTTCGGTGCAACCTTGGTCGCCTGGCCGGAAGATCGTCCTGCACTGATAACGCTCTACGCCCTGAACCTCGAAATAGCCCGCGCGCCCTTTCAGTCCGCTGAACCCCTGCTGGCCGAGATGCGGCTGCAATGGTGGATCGACCGTCTGGCCGAGATGGGGACCGGAAAGACGGCGCCTCTGCATGACATCCTGACGCCGCTATGGGACGCTTGGGGGGATAGGGCCGGTCTGCTGGCCCCTTTGGGGGAAGCCCGCCGCCGGGACTGTTTTCGCGAACCGTTCGGTGGACCCGACGACGTGGTGGAATATGTCGCGGAAACCAGCGGGCGGCTGATGGTTCAGGCTGCGGCGCGGTTGGGCGCGGATGACCAAGGCCAGGCGGTCGCAGCCGATCAGGGCCTGGGAGCGGGGCTGGCGGCATGGCTGCGGGCCTTGCCGCATCTTCAGCCGATGGGCCTTGGCCTGGCACGCGGCGACCTAGGCGACACCGTTCATCTGGCAAAACTTGCCGGCGATGCCCTGGACCGCGCGGCACGGTCTCGCAGGCTGCTGCCGAAACAAGCGGCAGCGGCGCTTTACCCCGGGCCGGGCGTGCGCGGTCTGTTGAAGGATATCCGTGCAGGACGTGTCAACGTTGTCGAGCAAGCTGTTGAAGTAACGCCTTTTCAGCGCAGGGCATCCTTGGCGCATCTGGCGTTGACGGGACGGTGGTGGCGGTAAGGCGGTGACCTTGTCGCGTCCATAAACCCTCTTTTCATGCTTTGGCTGATATGAAAGGAATTGGGCGAACAGGCGGGGCGAAAAACGGATGGCCAAGGGCGGACTGGATGCACAGGCAAGGCAGGGCTATGCCCTGATCGCGCCGCCATTCCTGTATGCCTTGCTGGTGTTGGCCGCGCCCTTGCTGACCATCCTGACCTACAGCTTCCTGACCGACGGATATCTGGAGGTCGTGCGCGACTTCACGATGGCCAACTATGTCCAGGTCTGGACCGATCCCATCGTGCGCACGATCATGATGCGGTCGCTGATGGTGTCGGCCTTGGTGACGCTGGTCACGGTTCTGCTGGCCTTTCCGGTGGCCTATTACGTCAGCTTCATGGTGCGTCCGGAAAAGAAATCCCTGTGGCTGTTCCTGATCACCATCCCGTTCTGGACCAGCTATCTGATCCGGGTGTTCCTGTGGAAGGTGATCCTGGGATATAACGGCGTCATAAACTCCAGCCTGACGGGGCTTGGCATCATCGACGAGCCGCTAACCTTCATCCTGTACAACGTGAATTCCATCGTCATCACGCTGGCCCATGCCTATGCGCCCTTTGCCATCCTGCCGATCTTCGTGGCCCTGGAAAAGATCGACCGGTCCTTGCTGGAATCCGGGCGCGACCTGGGCGAAAGCCGGGCGATGACCTTCTGGCGTGTCACATTGCCGCTGGCGATGCCGGGGGTGCTGGCGGCGGTGCTGATCGTCTTCATCCCGACCATCGGCGACTACGTCACGCCCGAACTGATCGGCGGCGGCAAGATCCCGATGATCGCCAACCTGATCCAGGTGCAGATGCTGGCGCTGGACAACCGCCCGCTGGGATCTGCTCTGGCGGTGACCGCCATGGCCATTGTTGCGCTTGTCAGCATCGTCTTTCTGCTGATCAACCGCCGCTTCCTCAAGGTGCGCTCGTGAAGGGGCAGGGGCGCGGCTTGCAGGTCTATGCGGTGTTCTATCTGCTGTTCCTTTATGCGCCGATCATCCTGCTGCCGTTGTTCGCCTTCAACTCCGGCACGATCATCGCCTTTCCCCTGCAAGGCTTCACGACCGACTGGTTTTCGCAGATGTGGGCCAACGCCACGCTGCGCACCGCGCTGACCAATTCGCTGATCATCGCGGTCAGCGCGGCGATCCTGGCGACCTGCCTTGGCATCTTTGCCGCCCGCGCCTCCACCCTGTTCGAGTTTCCGGGCAAGGGCGGGATGATGGGCTTCATCCTGCTGCCGATGGTTCTGCCGGAAATCATCGTGGCCATGTCGCTGCTGGTCGTGCTGCTGGGCGCAGGGGTGCAGCTGTCGATCCTGACGGTGATCGTCGGCCACGTCCTGATCTGCATGCCCTATGCCATTGCCATCCTGTCCACGGCATTCTCCAGCCTCGACAAATCGCTGGAGGAAGCGGCCTATGACCTGGGCGAGACGCGGTGGAGCGCGTTCCGCCTGGTCACCTTGCCGCTGGTCATGCCGGGGATCATCAGTTCTCTGCTGATTTCCTTTACCATCAGCCTGGACGAATTCATCATCGCCTTCTTCCTGGCGGGCAACCAGCCGACGCTGCCCACCTATATCTTCAGCCAGCTTCGCTTTCCCAAGCAGATCCCGATGATCATGGCGCTTGGAACGGTGCTGGTGGCGCTGTCCATCGTGCTGCTGGCGCTTGGCGAATACTTCCGCCGCCGCGGCAATGCCCGCATGGGCGGCAATCCGACCGGAGGGTTCCTGTGACCGACGACCGCAAGCCGATGATCGAATGTCGCGGCGTCCACAAGCATTACGGCGATTACCACGCGCTGCGGGGCATCGACCTGACCATCCGTGCCGGAGAGTTCTTTTCGCTACTGGGACCGTCCGGCTGTGGCAAGACCACGCTGCTGCGCACCATCGCGGGGTTCGAGGACATCTCGGAAGGCGCCATCCTGATCGACGAAAAGCATATGGAGGAGGTGCCCGCGAACAAGCGGCCCACCAACATGGTCTTCCAGTCCTATGCGATTTTCCCGCATCTGACAGTGGCGCAGAACGTGGCCTTTGGCCTGCGCCGCGATCCGCGCGGCAAGGCGGAAAAGGCGGCCCTGGTCGAGGAAGCCTTGGCGATGGTCGGCCTGCGCGGCTTTGGCAACCGCGCAGCGCACGCGCTGTCGGGCGGTCAGCGCCAGCGGGTGGCCCTTGCCCGCGCGCTGATCCTCAAGCCCAAGGTGCTGCTGCTGGATGAACCGCTGTCCGCGCTGGATCGCAAGATGCGCGAACAGATGCAGGTGGAACTGATCAAGCTGCAGCGCCAGGTGGGCATTACCTTCGTGCTGGTGACGCATGACCAGGAGGAAGCCTTGGTCATGTCCGACCGCATCGCCGTCATGTTCGAGGGCGAGATTGCCCAGCTTGACGGCCCCGAGGCGCTGTATGCCCGCCCCGCCACCCGCCGGGTCGCCGATTTCATCGGCGTGATGAACTTTCTGCCCGCGCGGATCCTGGGCGAACAGGCGGGCGTCGCCACGGTCGAGGTTCCGGGCCTTGGCACCGTGGACCTGCCCGAACGCCAGATCAGCCGCGCCAATCCCGACGACGATGGCCCGACCATCGGTTTCCGGCCGGAAACCATGACGCTTGTCGGCCCGACCCAAACCCATACGCAGCCGCGCGAAACGAGCGCCTCCATCGACGAGGTCGTCTATTACGGCGACATGACCTATTACGACCTGCGGCTGGACGGCGCGGCAGGGATGGACGGAAAGGCGCGGCCCGTGCGGATCTCCATGCGCAACGTCTTTGGCCGCGACGTGCAGGAGGTCGGGACACGGACGCGCCTGGCTTGGTCGCCGGGATCCCTGGTCCTGTTCCGCTGATGCTTGCAGAAGTGCGGCCGCTTGCCTAGAACGCGCCCTGACTTGGCTGAAAGGGGCGCGTCATGGGTTTTCGCATGGGTATTGTCGGCTTGCCGAACGTGGGCAAATCGACCTTGTTCAACGCGCTGACGAAAACTGCTGCCGCGCAGGCCGCAAACTTTCCCTTTTGCACCATCGAACCGAACGTCGGCGATGTGGCCGTTCCCGATCCCCGGCTTGACACGCTGGCCGGGATCGCGGGCAGCAAGCAGATCATCCCGACCCGCATCACCTTTGTGGACATCGCGGGTCTGGTAAAGGGCGCCAGCAAGGGCGAGGGGTTGGGCAACCAGTTCCTTGCCAATATCCGCGAGGTCGATGCCATCGCCCATGTCCTGCGCTGCTTCGAGGATGGGGATGTCACCCATGTCGAAGGCCGCGTCGATCCGATCGCCGATGCGGAAACCATCGAGACCGAGCTGATGATCGCCGATCTGGAATCGGTTGAACGCCGGCTGGCCAACATCGCCCGCAAGCTGAAAGGCGGCGACAAGGACGCCGTGGCCCAGGAAAAGCTGCTGAAGGCTGCGCAGGCCGCGCTTGGATCCGGCAAGCCCGCCCGCACCGTCCAAGTGGCCGAGGATGAGCGGAAGGCCTGGGATATGCTGCAACTGCTGACCGCCAAGCCCGTCTTGTTCGTCTGCAATGTCGAGGAGGACAAGGCCGCCACTGGCAACGCCCAGTCCGACCGCGTCGCCAAGATGGCCGCCGAACAGGGCGCGGGCCATGTCGTGATTTCCGCCCGGATCGAGGAGGAGATCAGCCAGCTTCCTGCCGAGGAGGCGACGATGTTCCTTGAAGAAATGGGCCTGCACGAGGCGGGCTTGGACCGCCTGATCCGCGAAGGCTACAAGCTGCTGGGCCTGGACACCTATTTCACTGTCGGTCCCAAGGAAGCCCGCGCCTGGACCATCCACAAGGGAACGCTGGCCCCGCAGGCCGCGGGCGTGATCCACGGCGATTTCGAACGCGGCTTCATCCGCGCCGAAACCATCGCCTATGACGATTACGTCGCCTACAAGGGCGAGGCTGGCGCGCGAGAGGCGGGCAAGTTCCGGGTGGAAGGCAAGACCTATCCCGTCAAGGACGGCGACGTGCTGCATTTCTTGTTCAACGCCTGACGCCTTTCAGCGCGCCCAGAAATACCACGCCGCCGCTGCCGCCAGCAGAACCACGACGATCCCCAAGGGGCCGCGCCACCACGGCCTGCGCTCCAGCGGATCGACCGACAGCGGTGCCGCCCCATGGCCCAGGTTTTCGCGGATCCGCTGCCGCGCGCGGGCCGGGGCCATCACCGGCGTCAGGTCGTCGGCAAAGCGCGCCAGCCGTTCCTGCCATTCCGCGACCTGCGCCCGGTCCGGAGATGCAGGCTGGGTGACCTGGATCCCAAGCGCCCGTTCGGCGGCGGCAAGGCTGTCCCCGTCATCCGCGGCATGGCCGGCCAGCCGTTCCAACCCTTCGTGCAGAGCATGGCGGGCTTCGTCGACGGGAATGCCCTGGCGGGCCGCAAGCCGGGGATAATCCAGCCCTTCCAGGTAAGCGATGCGCACCAGCCCCTGGGCCGTGCCGTCCCCACGGTTCCCCGCAGCGACCGAGGAGGGCAGGGGGCGTTCGCGCCGGTGGTCCATGGCCCGGTCGCGCGCCTGCGTCGAAAGCCATGCCTTCGGCGACAAGCCGCTGTCGCCGAACTGCTTTGCGTCATGCCAGATGCGGACATAGACCTGTTCCAGTGCCTCCTCGGCCTCGCGCCTGTCCTTGAGGATCGATAGGCACAATGCGTTCAAGCCTGCCGATGTGATTTCGTAAAGCATATCAAAGGCGCGGCGGTCGCCCTTGGCGACACGGGTGACCAGATCCTCCAGCATCGTTTGATTAGTATTCTGCAAGGGGCGGCGATCCTCTTGTGGTTGCGGGCCAACTTAGCAGGCCGGGGCGCCCCGTCAACGCAACCCCGTCTTGCACGCGGCGGACTTATGCGCGATCAAGGCCTGCGATACGAGGAAAGGGCCATGCGATGCTGGACATGAATGCCAAACCGACTGAGGAAATCGACCTGCGCGAGGTGTTCGGTCTGGACAGCGACATGAAGGTCAAGGGCTTTGCCGAACGGTCGGACCGCGTGCCGGAAATCGACAGCACCTACAAGTTCGACCCCGACACCACGATGGCGATTCTGGCGGGATTCGCTTATAACCGCCGGGTGATGATCCAGGGTTATCACGGCACCGGGAAATCGACGCATATCGAACAGGTGGCGGCCCGGCTGAACTGGCCCTGCGTGCGGGTCAACCTGGACAGCCATGTCAGCCGCATCGACCTGATCGGCAAGGACGCGATCAAGCTGGTCGAGGGCAAGCAGGTCACGGTGTTCCACGAAGGCATCCTGCCCTGGGCGCTGCGCAACCCGACCGCCATCGTCTTCGACGAATATGACGCGGGCCGGGCGGATGTGATGTTCGTGATCCAGCGGGTTCTGGAAACGGACGGCAAGCTGACCCTTCTGGACCAGAACGAGGTGATCACGCCCAACCCTTATTTCCGGCTGTTCGCCACCGCCAACACGGTGGGCCTGGGCGACACGACGGGCCTTTATCACGGCACGCAGCAGATCAACCAGGGCCAGATGGACCGCTGGTCGCTGGTCTCCACCCTGAACTATCTGTCCCATGACGCCGAGGCCGCGATCGTGCTGGCCAAGAACCCAACCTACAACACCGAAAAGGGCCGCAAGTGCATCGGCCAGATGGTGACGCTGGCGGACCTGACGCGCACGGCCTTCATGCAGGGCGACCTGTCCACCGTCATGTCGCCGCGCACGGTCATCACTTGGGCGCAGAACGCGCGCATCTTCGGCAACAACGTGGGCTATGCCTTCCGGCTGACCTTCCTGAACAAGTGCGACGAGCTGGAACGCCAGACGGTGGCCGAATTCTATCAGCGCCTGTTTGACGAGGAATTGCCGGAAAGTGCGGCCGCAAAGGCCAAGTGACGGGGCGGGCCGTTCTGGCCCGCCGCCGGTTGATCAGACTTCTTCCGCCACCGGATAGTCGACATAGCCTTTGGGTCCGCTGCCATAGAAGGTGGCGGGATCCTGCTGGTTCAGGCCCAGATCCTTGCGGAAGCGGCGGGGCAGGTCCGGGGTGGCGATGAAATCCTTGCCAAAGGCCACCGCGTCGGCGCGTCCCGTGGCGATCAGGTCGGCTGCGCTGTCGCGGGTCAGGTTTTCATTGGCAATGACCACGCCGCCGAAAGCCGCCTTGATGTCGTCCAGCAGGCTGTCGGGGCCGAGGTATTCGCGCAGGCACAGGAAGGCCAGGCCGCGGTCGCGCATCCGGCGCGCCACATGGGTGAACAGCGCGCGGGCATCGCTGTCGCCCATGTCGTGACCATCGCCGCGCGGCGCCAGGTGCAGGCCCACGCGATCCGCGCCCCAGACGCCGGTCACGGCATCGGTGATCTCCTCCAGGAAACGCACGCGGTTCTCGATCGGTCCGCCATACCGGTCGGTGCGTCGGTTGCTGCGGTCTTGCAGGAACTGGTCGATCAGATAACCGTTGGCGCCGTGGATTTCGACCCCGTTAAAACCCGCGCGCTTGGCGTTTTCGGCCCCTTGTCGATAGGCTTCGACAATGCCCGCGATCTCGTCGGTTTCAAGGGCGCGGGGCGTTTCGTATTCCTTTTTCGGCCGGACAAGGCTGACAGTGCCCGCAGGCTTGATGGCGCTTGGGGCGACCGGCAGTTCTCCATCCAGGAACAGCGGGTCGGAAATGCGCCCGACGTGCCACAGTTGCAGAAAGATCAGCCCGCCTGCGTCGTGGACGGCCTTGGTGACCAGTTTCCAGCCTTCGACCTGCGCGTCGTTCCAGATGCCCGGCGTGTCGGCATAGCCCACGCCCATCGGGGTCACGCTGGTGGCTTCGGACAAGATCAGCCCGGCACTGGCACGCTGCGCGTAATATTCCGCCATCATGGCGTTCGGAATTCGGTCGGCACCGGCGCGGGCACGGGTCAGCGGCGCCATGACGATGCGGTTTCCAAGGGTCAGGGATCCAATGGAAAGGGGGTCGAAAAGGGTGGGCATGAAAACGTCCTTTCAATTCTTGCGTTCTGTGCAACTGTGTATCGGCCGGATTGGTGTCAACCTGCCGCCGGCGCATGACAGCCTTGGCCTGCGCGCTCTGGACGGTTAGAACCACCTTCCGTTTCCGGAGGATCCCATGGACACAGCCGCCCGCATCGCCCGCCTTATCGCGACCGAGATCAATGCCACCCCCGCCCAGGTCACGGCCGCCGCCGACCTGCTGGACGGCGGGGCGACGGTGCCCTTTGTCGCGCGATACCGGAAAGAAGCGACAGGGGGCCTAGACGACACGCAGCTTCGCACGTTGTCGGACCGCCTGGCCTATCTGCGGGACATGGAGGCGCGGCGGGCGGCGATCCTCAAGTCCATCAAGGATCAGGGCAAGCTGACCGACGACCTGGCCCGTGCCGTCGCGGGGGCGGAAACGAAATCCGCCCTGGAGGATATCTATCTGCCCTTCAAGCCCAAGCGGCGCACCAAGGCCATGATCGCGCGGGAAAACGGGCTGGAGCCGCTGCTGCGCGCGATCCAGGACAACCGGGCCGCCGATCCCGCGACATTGGCCACGGGCTATGTCACCGATGCCGTCGCCGATGCAAAGGCCGCTTTGGACGGCGCGCGCGACATCCTGGTCGAGGAACTGTCGGAAAACGCCACGTTGCTGGGCCGCTTGCGCGACTTCATGCGGGCCGAGGCTTTCATGGCCGCCAAGGTGATTGCAGGCAAGGAACAGGCGGGTGCCAAGTTCAGCGACTATTTCGACCATCGGGAAAAATGGTCGGCCATCCCGTCGCATCGCGCGCTTGCGATCCTGCGCGCCGCGAAAGAGGAAATCGTGACCATCGACATCTCGCCCGATCCCGATACCGGCGCCGCGCGGGCCGAGGGGATCGTGGCGCAGGCGCTTGGCCCCTTGGGCGGCGGCCCCGGCGATCTGTGGCTGCGGCAGGTGGCAGGCTGGACCTGGCGGGTGCGGTTGTCGAACACGATGTATATCGACCTGATGTCCGATCTGCGCAAACGCGCCCATGACGAGGCGATCCGCGTCTTCGGCCGCAACCTGAAAGACCTGCTGCTGGCCGCCCCCGCAGGCGCGCGCGTGACGCTGGGCATCGACCCCGGCATCCGCACCGGCTGCAAGATCGCCGTGGTGGACGCCACCGGCAAGCTGCTGGACACGGCGACGATCTATCCCTTTCAGCCCAAGAACGACCTGCGCGGGTCCGAGGCCGCGTTGCTGGCATTGATCGCGAAACATGGTGCCGACCTGATCGCCATCGGCAACGGCACCGCCAGCCGGGAAACCGAACGGCTGGTGGCAGAGGTGCTGAAGCGCCTGCCCAAGGGCGCCAAGGTGCCGACCAAGGTCGTGGTCAGCGAGGCCGGCGCATCCGTCTATTCGGCCTCCGAATTGGCTGCGAGGGAGTTTCCGGGCCTTGACGTGTCCCTGCGCGGTGCGGTGTCCATCGCCCGGCGTTTGCAGGATCCGCTGGCCGAACTGGTCAAGGTGCCGCCCGAATCCATCGGCGTGGGGCAATACCAGCACGACGTGGACCAGCGGCAGCTTGCGAAAACACTGGAAGCCGTAGTCGAGGATGCGGTGAACGCCGTGGGCGTGGACCTGAACATGGCATCCGCGCCGCTGCTGGCCCATGTCGCGGGGCTGGGACCGTCGCTGGCGCAGAACATCGTGGCCTGGCGTGATGAAAACGGCCCCTTTCCCTCGCGTGCGGCGCTGAAGAAAGTCGCGGGCCTTGGTCCGCGCGCCTTCGAACAATGCGCGGGATTCCTGCGCATCCCCGGCGGCAAGGAACCCCTGGACGCATCCGCCGTCCACCCCGAGGCTTACGGCGTCGCGCGCAAGATCGTCGCCGCCTGCGGGCGGGACATCCGCGCGATCATGGGCGACGGGGCGGCGTTGAAGAGCCTGCGGGCCGAACAGTTCGTGGATGACCATTTCGGCCTGCCCACGGTCCGCGACATCCTGGCCGAACTGGAAAAGCCCGGCCGCGACCCGCGCCCCGGTTTCGTCACCGCCAGCTTTGCCGAAGGGGTCGAGGATATCACCGACCTGAAGCCGGGCATGACCCTGGAAGGAACGGTGACCAACGTCGCGGCCTTTGGCGCATTCGTCGATATCGGCGTGCATCAGGACGGGTTGGTCCATGTCAGCCAGCCTGCCGACCGCTTCGTCAAGGATCCGACCGAGGTGGTCAAGGTGGGCGACGTGGTGCGCGTCCGCGTGACCGAGGTGGACGTGCCCCGCAAGCGCATCGGCTTGACCATGCGGTCCGATGCCGAAGCTGCAAGGCCAGTGGCGAAACCGCAGCACAAGGCCGGGCCGCGATCTGCAAGCACTGCCCCGAAATCGGGCGGACAGGGCGGTTTCGGAGCAGCCCTGGCCGAGGCGATGCGGCGCAAATAGGGAACTTCTGGCCGCAATGGATCAGAACTGATACGGACGCCGTTTGGTGAGATGGCAAACGGGGCAGAGAAGATGCGGATCAAGGTCGAGGTCGAGCTTCACTACAAGTTCAGGGCGCCGGGACCGGCGATCCTGGCGATCGAGGCCGCCGGGGCCTTTGGCCAGGAAATCAGCAAGGCAACCGTCGATTTTGGCCCGGTCGAACATCTGGCCCGCGTCCCGGGCGAGGAGGGGATCGGCGAAAAGATCATCATCCGCGCGGTCGACGACCTGCGCTGCACCTATTGCGCCGATGTGGTCGTGACGCGTCCTCGCCCGGTCTTCGAACGGATGAATGCCGCGGAAGTCGACGCGATGTCGGGCGACGCGCTGCGTTATCTGCTGCCGTCGCGGTATTGCCAGGCGGAACGCTTTGTTTCCTTCGCCCAGCAGCGGTTCGGCGACAAGACGGGCGGGGCCAAGGTTCTGGCAATCCGGGAATGGATCGAACAACGGCTGGATTATGTCTCGGGCGTCAGCGACCCGAACACGACGGCGGCCGACACCTTTCTGGAACGGCGCGGGGTTTGCCGCGACTATGCCCATCTGATGATCGCACTGTGCCGGGCCGCCCAGATCCCCGCCCGCATCGCCAGTGTCTTTGCCCCCCGTGTCGATCCCCCCGATTTCCATGCCGTGGCCGAGGTTTACCTGGACGGCACATGGCACCTGATCGACCCGACCGGCATGGCCGGTGCCGATGAGATGGCCTTGATCGCGGTCGGTCGTGACGCGGTAGATGTGGCATTCCTCACGACTTTCACCGGGGCAGAACTGCTGACGCAGACCGTCAGGGTGACTGAAACCGGATAAGGGCCGGTGTTGACCGATCATGCGTTCCAGCGCAGGCTTTGCCTTGACGAAAAGGGGCCGGCCGCGTTATGCCAGAAATGAACGGCCGTTCAATAAATCTGGGATGGGGGCTTCGGGGATGTTCACGCGAGGGATGGAATTCGATCTGGGCGAGGATGTGAACGCCCTGCGCGACATGGTGCATCGCTGGTCGCAGGACCGCATCAAGCCCATCGCGGCCCAAGTCGACCAGACCAACGCCTTTCCGAACGACCTTTGGACCGAGATGGGTGACCTGGGGCTGCTGGGCATCACCGTCCCCGAGGAATTTGGCGGCGCGGGCATGGGCTATCTGGCCCATGTCATCGCGGTCGAGGAAATCGCGCGGGCCAGCGCATCCGTCAGCCTGTCCTATGGCGCGCATTCGAACCTCTGCGTGAACCAGATCAAGCTGAACGGCACGGACGAACAACGCCGCAGGTATTTGCCCGACCTGTGTTCGGGCAAGGCCGTGGGCGCGCTTGCCATGTCCGAGGAAGGCGCGGGCAGCGATGTGGTCGGCATGAAGCTGCGGGCGGAAAAGAAGAACGACCGCTATGTCCTGAACGGCAGCAAGTACTGGATCACCAACGCGCCGGATGCCCATACGCTTGTGGTCTATGCCAAGACCGACCCGGATGCGGGATCCAAGGGCATCACCGCCTTTATCGTCGAACGCGGCATGGCCGGATTTTCGACAAGCCCCCATTTCGACAAGCTGGGGATGCGCGGGTCGAACACCGGCGAGTTGATCTTCGAGAATTGCGAAATCCCGTTTGAAAACGTCCTGGGCGAGGAAGGCCGGGGCGTGCGCGTGCTGATGTCGGGCCTTGATTACGAACGGCTGGTGTTGTCGGGCATCGGCACCGGCATCATGGCCGCCTGCCTGGACGAGGTGATGCCCTATGTCCGCGACCGCAAGCAGTTCGGCCAGCCCATCGGTTCGTTCCAGCTGATGCAGGCCAAGATCGCCGATATGTATGTCGCGCTGAATACCGCCCGCGCTTATGTCTATGAGGTTGCCAAGGCCTGTGACGCGGGCAAGGTGACCCGTCAGGACGCGGCCGGCGCGGTGCTTTATGCCAGCGAACAGGCGATGGTTCAGGCCCATCAGGCCGTGCAGGCGCTTGGCGGCGCGGGCTTCCTGAATGACAGCACGGTCAGCCGCCTGTTCCGCGATGCCAAGCTGATGGAGATCGGCGCAGGCACCAGCGAAATCCGCCGGATGCTGATCGGGCGGGAACTGATGGGCCTGGCGTGATGCGCGTCCTTCTGGCCTGGGCGCTGCTTGCGGCCCCGGCCGTGGCGCAGGATCCCGCATCGTTCAGGGTTGATCCGTCGCTGGTCGAGGCCTGCGTGGCCGATACGCCACGGGGCGACCTGACGCCCGCCTGCATCGGGGCCGCCGCAAAGCAGTGCCAGCAGGCGCCTGGAGGTGACACCACCCTTGGCATCGCGCAATGCGTGATGGGTGAGCATGACGCTTGGGACGCCGCCCTGAACCGCGAATACAAGGCCGCGCGGGCGATCTACAAGGACGATAAAACCGCTGCCGACAGCCTGCGCGACGCACAACGGGCCTGGCTTGCCTGGCGCGATGCGGAATGTGCGTTTCAATACAACAGCTACGGCGGCGGCTCGATGCGCACCATTGCATCCGCCAATTGCCAGATGAGCATGACGGCCATGCGCACGCTTGAATTGAAGGCTTTGGGGGGATGGTAGGGGGATGCCCCGTCCGGGGATCGGAACCTCATAACCTCGCTCATGCCCGTGACAGGCGGATGGATCGCGCCTTTCCCCATCTCGGCGCCCTTCAGGATAACGTCGGCACCGACGTCGCCGATGCTGACCGGAACCGTGCCCCCGCAGGCGGCGACCTGGTGCCTGCACGGGGCCGGAAACGTGATCTGGACCAAAGGTCTGCAAAGACAAGCCCAGCCGCGACCCTGCGCCGCGCCCCGTTCGGGAATACCTGCCCATGAAGCTGACATCATCCGCCCTGACGACATCCGACGGCTTTCGTGCCAACCGTGCGGCCCATCTGGCACTGATCGAGGTCGCGCGCGCCGCCGCCTTGGCTGCTGCTGCCGGGGGCGGGGCCAAGGCGATGGAACGCCACACCAGCCGGGGCAAGATGCCGCCGCGCGAACGGGTCGCGAACCTGCTGGATCCGGGCAGCCCGTTTCTGGAGATCGGCGCCACCGCGGCGCATGGCCTGTATGACGGCGCGGCGCCCGGCGCAGGGGTGATCGCGGGCATCGGGCGCGTCCATGGCCAGGACGTGATGGTCGTGGCCAACGACGCGACGGTCAAGGGCGGCACCTATTACCCCCTGTCCGTCAAGAAGCACCTGCGCGCCCAGGAAATCGCCCAGGAATGCCGTCTGCCCTGCGTCTATCTGGTCGATTCGGGCGGCGCCAACCTGCCCAACCAGGACGAGGTCTTTCCCGACCGCGATCATTTCGGGCGCATCTTCTACAACCAGGCCCAGATGAGCGCCAAGGGCATCCCGCAGGTCGCCGTGGTGATGGGCAGTTGCACCGCAGGCGGTGCCTATGTCCCGGCCATGTCGGACGTGACGATCATCGTGCGCAACCAGGGCACGATCTTCCTGGCAGGTCCCCCCCTGGTCCGCGCCGCCACCGGAGAGGTCGTGACCGCCGAGGATCTGGGCGGTGGCGATGTCCACACCCGCCTGTCGGGCGTTGCCGATTACCTGGCCGAGGATGACGCCCATGCCCTTGCCATGGCCCGCCGCGCCATCGGCAACCTGAACCGCCGGATGCCCGACAGCGTGGCCTGGCAATCGCCCGAACCCCCCGCCTTCGATCCCGAGGAGATCCTGGGCGTCGTTCCCGCCGACTTGCGCACGCCCTACGACATTCGAGAGGTGATCGCGCGGGTCGTGGACGGCTCGCGCTTCGACGAATTCAAGGCCCGTTTCGGCGAAACCCTGGTCACGGGCTTTGCCCATGTCGAGGGCTGCCCGGTTGGCATTGTCGCCAACAACGGCGTCCTGTTTTCCGAAGCCGCGCAAAAGGGCGCGCATTTCATCGAACTCTGCAGCCAGCGGTCCACCCCTCTGGTCTTCCTGCAGAACATCACCGGCTTCATGGTCGGCCGCAAATACGAAAACGAAGGCATCGCCCGCCACGGCGCCAAGATGGTGACAGCGGTCGCCACGACCAATGTCCCCAAGATCACCATGCTGGTCGGCGGCAGCTTCGGCGCGGGCAACTATGGCATGGCGGGACGCGCCTATTCCCCGCGCTTCCTCTGGACCTGGCCCAACTCGCGCATCAGCGTGATGGGCGGCGAACAGGCGGCAGGGGTGCTGGCCACCGTCCGCCGCGAGGGGATCGAGCGTCAGGGCGGCACCTGGACCCCCGAGGAGGAGGCCGAGTTCAAGCGCCCCACCATCGAGATGTTCGACCGCCAGTCCCACCCGCTCTATGCCTCGGCCCGGCTCTGGGACGACGGTATCATCGACCCGCGCAAAACCCGCGACGTGCTCGCCCTGTCGCTGCGCGCAAGCCTCAACGCGCCCATCGAGCCGACGCGCTTTGGCCTGTTCAGGATGTGAGGGGGGACATGACCCTTTTGCCTTGGTCCAAATATCCCGCGGGGGTCCGGGGGCGCGAAGCCCCCGGCCTTTCCCGCCACACGCAGGTGCCGCCATGTTCCAGAAAATCCTGATCGCCAACCGGGGCGAGATCGCCTGCCGCGTCATCGACACTGCCCGCAAGCTGGGCGTCCGCACGGTCGCCGTGTTTTCCGACGCCGACCGCGCCGCCCGCCATGTCGCGATGGCTGACGAGGCCGTCCATATCGGCGGCCCCGCGCCCAAGGACAGCTATCTGCGCGGCGACGCGATCATCCGGGCGGCGCTTGATACCGGGGCGCAGGCGATCCATCCGGGCTATGGCTTTCTGTCGGAAAACCCCGATTTCGTCGATGCCGTCGCGGCGGCAGGGCTGGTCTTCATCGGCCCCTCGGCCGCCGCGATCCGCGCGATGGGCCTGAAGGACGCCGCCAAGGCACTGATGGCCGATGCCGGCGTACCGGTCGTCCCCGGCTATCACGGCCCGAACCAGGATCCCGCGTATTTGGAAGAACAGGCGGGACAGATCGGCTATCCGGTCCTCATCAAGGCCGTGGCAGGCGGCGGCGGCAAGGGGATGCGCCTTGTCGAACGCCCGCAGGATTTCGCCCCCGCCCTGCAATCGGCGCAGGGCGAGGCCGCGACCGCCTTTGGCAACCCGGCCGTCCTGATCGAGAAATACATCCAGCGGCCTCGCCATATCGAGGTCCAGGTCTTCGGCGACGGCACCAACGCCGTCCACCTGTTCGAACGCGACTGTTCCCTGCAACGCCGCCACCAAAAGGTGATCGAGGAAGCGCCGGCCCCCGGCATGACGGCCGAAGTTCGCGCCGCCATGGGCGATGCCGCCGTCCGTGCCGCCGAAGCGATCGGCTATGCCGGTGCGGGCACAATCGAATTCATCGTGGACGGCTCGAACGGCCTGCGCCCCGACGGCTTCTGGTTCATGGAGATGAACACCCGCCTTCAGGTCGAACACCCGGTGACCGAGGCGATCACCGGCATCGATCTGGTCGAATGGCAATTGCGCGTGGCCTCGGGCGAGCCGCTCCCCGCACGGCAGGATGACCTGACCATCAACGGCCATGCATTCGAGGCGCGCCTTTACGCCGAGGACGTGCCCGCAGGCTTCCTGCCCGCCACCGGGCGGCTGGCGCATCTGCGCTTTGCGGACGACGCCCGCAATGAAACGGGGGTGCGGCAGGGCGACACGATCAGCCCCTGGTATGACCCGATGATCGCCAAGGTCATCACCTGGGCCAAGACCCGCGCCATCGCGCTGAGCAAGCTGGAAGCAGCCCTTGTCGATACCGAGGTCGCGGGCACCGTCACCAACATCGACTTCCTCATCGCTCTGACGCGGCACCAGAGTTTCCGCGTGGGCGAGGTCGATACCGGGCTGATCGCCCGCGACCTGGACGCGCTTGTGGCTGCATCCGAACCCCAACACGCCGCCCGCGCCCTTGCGGTTATCGGGCTGGCGGGGCTGGCCGACCCGCAGGTCAAGGGCGGCATCACCCTGTGGCAGCCCCTGCGGCGCACGATCCACTGGCAGGGCGGACAGGCCGTGCTGGAAGTCCTCGGCCCCGGCGCGGCCCGTGTGACGCTGGACGGCCAGCCGCTTGATGTCCGCTGGCAGGGCGACCGCTGGTGGGTGGACGGCAGCCTGTGCCGCCACCGCATCACCGCCCATGACAGCGGTGTCAGCGTCTTTGGCGCCGGCAGCCTGCATCTGGCGTTGCTGGATCCGCTGGACCGGCAGGCGGATGCCGGGGCAGGGGCGGCGCTGACGCTCTCGCCCATGCCAGGGCTGGTCAAGGCGGTCGATGTCAGCGCAGGGCAGGCCGTGAAGGCGGGCGACCGCCTCTGCGTGCTGGAAGCGATGAAGATGGAACACAGCCTGACCGCCGCCCGCGACGGCGTGGTGGCCGAGGTTCTGGCAAGCGCTGGCGATCAGGTCGAGGCAGGCGCCCCCCTGATCCGGCTGGAGGAAGAGGATGCCTGACACGCCCCCCGAACCAACATCCCCCGAACCCACGCCCACGGATGCGATGCCCCCGGCCTCGGGCGGCCCGGTCAAGGATGACAATGGCGACATCATCCTGTGGCACGTGCCGCTGTCGCGGTCGATGCGCATTCTGTGGCTGCTCAATGAACTGGAATTGCCCTTTGCCCTGCGGGTGATGGACCTGCGCAGCAAGGATATGCGCGGCGCGGAATACGAGGCGATCCATCCCGTCGGCCGCGCCCCCGCCCTGCAGATCGACGGCAGCGTGATCCATGAATCCGGCGCCATGGTCGAATACCTGTGCGAAACGCGCGGCCCGCACTTGGCGCGAGCGCCGGGCGAGGAGGGACGGCTGGGGTGGCTCGACTGGTTGCACTTTGCCGAAACCATCGGCCAGCACATCGCCAACCTGACGCAAAGCCATCTGATGCTGCGCGATCCCTCGATGCGTTCGCATACGGTAATGAAGCTGGAAACGGCACGTCTGGCCCGCGCGCTGCGGCTGGTCGAGCAAACGGTCGAAAAACAGGACTGGCTGATGGCCAGCGGCTTTTCGGGCGTTGATTGCGCGGTGGGCTGGTCGGTCTGGACTGCGGGCCGCTTCGTGCGCCTGACGCCCGCGTTGCAAGCCTATGCCGACCGCTGCACCGCGCGCCCCACTTTCCAACGCGCCCTGCCGCAGGAAGGCGAACCGCAGCTTTACGAACGCGATTTCTATGAGCTTCCCGATGCCTGAATTCGTCGAGATCTTCGAGATGGGGCCGCGCGACGGCTTGCAGAACGAAAAGCGGCTGATCCCCGCCGCCGACAAGATCGCCTTGGTGGACCTGCTGTCGCAGGCGGGTTTCCGGCGGATCGAGGTGACCAGCTTCGTCAGCCCGAAATGGGTGCCGCAGATGGGCGACGCCGCGCAGGTCATGGCGGGTATCACCCGCACGCCGGGCGTCAGCTATGCGGTTCTGACGCCCAACATGAAAGGCTATGAAGGCGCAAAAGCCGCGAAGGCCACCGAGGTCGCGATCTTCGCAAGCGCCTCCGAGGGCTTCAGCCGCGCAAACCTGAACGCGACCATCGCCGAAAGCCTGGAACGGCTGGCACCCGTCGCGCAGGCAGCACAAGCCGACGGGATCCCCGTGCGCGGCTATGTCAGCGTCGTCACCGACTGCCCCTTCGACGGCCCCACGCCCCCCGCCAATGTGGCCCGCGTGACCGCCGCGCTTCGTGATCTGGGTTGTTACGAGATCAGCCTGGGCGACACGATCGGGCACGGACGGCCCGAAACCGTCGACGCCATGCTCGCCGCCGTGCTGGACGAAATGCCCGCGCGGCAACTGGCCGGGCATTTCCACGACACCGCCGGCCGCGCGCTTGAGAATATCGACGCAAGCCTTGCGCGCGGGCTGCGGGTCTTCGACGCCGCCGTGGGGGGCTTGGGCGGCTGCCCCTATGCCCCCGGCGCTGCGGGCAATGTCGCGACGGAAAAGGTCGCGGCCCATCTGGCGGCGCAGGGCCATGCGCATGGCCTCGACATGACCATCATCGAAAACGCCGCAGCCTTTGCGCGGGGATTGCGGGGAATGACCCATGCCTGAGACGATCCGCATCGACACCGACGCCTGTGGCGTGGCGACCCTGTGGCTGGCGCGGCCTGACAAGCACAACGCCCTGTCCCAGCGGATGATGGAGGAACTGACCGAAGCCGCCGTCCAGCTTGGCGCGGATCCCGCCGTGCGGGTGGTGGTGCTGGCGGGCGAGGGCGCAAGCTTCTGCGCGGGCGGCGATCTGGGCTGGATGCGGGCGCAGATGGATGCGGACGCGGAAACGCGCCGCGCAGGCGCGCGAACTCTCGCTGGGATGCTGTCGGCGCTGAACCTGTTGCCCAAGCCGCTGATCGCCCGCGTCCACGGCAATGCTTTCGGCGGGGGCGTCGGCATGATGGCCGTGGCCGACATCGCCATCGCCGCCAGCACCGCGAAATTCGGGTTGACCGAGGTGAAGCTGGGCCTGATCCCCGCCACCATCGGCCCCTATGTCCTGGCCCGCATGGGCGAGGACAAGGCCCGGCGTGTCTTCTTCTCGGCCCGGCTGTTTGGCGCGGACGAGGCGGTGACGCTGAACCTTGCCGCCCGCGCCGTCGCGCCGGACGATCTGGATGCGGCGGTCGAGGCCGAGATCGTGCCCTTCCTGCTGGCGGCCCCCGGCGCCGTCGCCGCCGCCAAGGCGCAATGCCGCGCCCTCGGCCCGCGCATTGACCAGGCCGTGATCGAGGACAGCATCGACCGCCTTGTCGCCGTCTGGGAAGGGGCCGAGGCGCCCGAGGGGATTGCCGCCTTCTTCGACAAGCGCAAGCCCCGCTGGCAGGTCTGATCCGCATCCGCTATTGCAAGCCAAGGCAGCAAGGGCGGCAGGCATGGAAGTCAGGATACTGGACCCGCGCATTCGCGACTGGGGGATCCCCGATTATCAGACACCGGGATCGGCGGCGGTGGATCTGTTCGCCTGTCTGGACGCGCCCTTGGATATCGCTCCCCAGGCCCCGGCGGTGCTGATCAGCGCAGGCATCGCGTTGTCCTTTGACGATTTCTCGTGCGCGGCCCTGATCCTGCCCCGGTCCGGGCAGGGGCACAAGCGGGGGCTTGTGCTGGGCAATTCCACCGGGCTGATCGACCCCGACTATACGGGCGAGATCCTGATCAGCACGTGGAACCGCAATCCCCCCGGATCGCCCCCGATCGCCATCCAGCCGGGCGAACGGATTGCGCAGATGATCTTTGTTCCGGTCCTGCGCCCCGCCTTTTCCGTGGTTGACCGTTTCAGCCGGGAAACGGCGCGGGCGGCGGGCGGCTTTGGCTCGACCGGAGCCTGAGAGGCGATGCTGGGATTTTGGCTGCTGGTCGGGATCGCGGTTGCCGGATGGGTCTTTGGCCTTCCGCGCCGGTGGCTGCTGGGCGCGCTTGTGCTGGCCTGGGCGGTGATCGAGCTGGCCCATCTGGCCGGCATGGGCGCGGTGTTCGGCGGATCGGCGCGCGGCTGGCTGGTTGCAGGCGGGCTTGCGGGGCTGGTCATGGCCTATCGCGCCGGGCTTGCACGGCTGCGGGCGGGGGCGGTGGCCGCCGATCCGCCCGCGCCCCCGCCGCCCGGGCTCAGCGATGCCGAACTGGACCGCTATGCCCGCCATCTGGTGCTGCGAGAGATCGGCGGGCCGGGCCAGATGCGGCTGCGCGACGCAAGTGTGCTGGTGGTGGGCGCGGGGGGGCTGGGCGCCCCGGTCTGCCTGTATCTGGCGGCAGCGGGCGTGGGGCGGATCACAGTCGCCGATGACGACACGATCAGCCTGTCGAACCTGCAACGCCAGGTGATCTTTCGCAGCGACCAGCAGGGGCGGGGCAAGGCGCAGGTGGCTGCTGGGGCCATGCAGGCGCTGAACCCAAGCGTCAATGTGACCGCCCTGCCGCGCCGCATCACGGAGGCCGATGCCGACCTGATCGCGCAGCACGATCTGGTCCTGGACGGCACCGACAGCTTTGCCGTGCGGGACATGATCAACCGCGCCTGCATCAAGGCGGGCGTGCCGCTGATCGCCGGGTCTATCGCGCAATGGGAAGGGCAGGTCACGATGTATGACCCCACGCGCGGCGGACCCTGCCTGGCCTGCCTGTTCCCCACCGCCCCCGCGCCGGGCCTGGCCCCCCCCTGCGCCGAGGCCGGGGTGGTCGGTCCCTTGCCCGGCGTTGTCGGCAGCCTGATGGCGCTTGAGGCGATCAAGCATCTGACCGGGGCGGGGCAGGGCCTGCGCGGGCGAATGCTGATCTTTGATGGGCTTTACGGCGAAAGCCGGATGATCGGCACGGCGCGGCGCCCGGATTGCCCGGTCTGCGGATCCGGTCTGGAAGGCGGTCCGCAGGCATCCTAGGATCGTGCCAACCAAGGAGGCGACGATGAACCCTGAACTGATCCGCTGGACCGGCCCCGAGGGACTGCCGCGCTTTGACCAGATCGCGGACGACGATTTCGCCCCTGCCTTTGACCGTGAACTCGCCGCAGCCGAAGCCGCGATGGAGGCGATTTCCGCCAATCCCGACGCCCCCAGTTTTGCCAACACGATTGCCGCCCTGGAAATGGCCGAGGACGGCCTGAACCGGATGCTGTCGATCTTCTACACCTTGGCGAATGTCGATTCGAACCCGGCAAGAGAGGCCCTGCAACGCGATTTTGCACCGCGTCTTGCGGCCTATAACAGCAAGACCGGGATGGACCCGCGCCTTTATGCCCGCGTCAAGGCACTCGCGGCCACGGCGGACAGCCTGCCGCCCGAGGATCGGCGCATCACCGATCTGGCGCTGCGCGGTCTGACCCGATCGGGGGCGGGGCTGGATGACGCGGCGCGCGACCGCATGGCCGAAATCCGCGCCCGCATGGCCGTGCTGACCACGCAGTTTTCCCAGAACGTGCTGGCGGACGAACGCGATTATGTCTTGGCGATCCCGGACGACCGGCTGGAGGGATTGCCCGACTGGCTGCTGCGGTCCATGCGTGCGGCAGCAAAGGCGCGGGGGATGGACGGTCAGGTCGTCACCCTGTCACGGTCGCTGATCGTTCCGTTCCTGGAGTCTGCCAGCGACCGAACCCTGCGCGAAGTGGCCTTTCGCGCCTGGACCGCGCGGGGCACGGGGCAGGGGGCCGGGGGCGCGGCGACGGACAACCTGCCGTTGGTGAGAGAGATCCTGGCGCTGCGCAACGAACGCGCCCGCCTGCTGGGTTATGCCGATTTTGCGGCCTTCAAGCTGGAACCGGAAATGGCAGGAACCGCCGACCGCGTGGCCGATCTGCTGGGCCGGGTATGGGAATCGGCCCGCGCCCGCGCAGCCAGCGATGCGGCGAAACTGACCGCGATGCTGCACGAGGATGGGGTGAACGGCGCGCTGGAACCTTGGGACTGGCGGCTTTATGCGGAACGGCTGCGGCGGCGGGAACATGATTTCGATGCCGATCAGGTGAAACCCTATCTGACGCTGGACGCGATGCTGGGCGCCATGATGGATGTCGCGCACCGCCTGTTCCGGCTGGAGTTCCAGCCCTTTGACGCCCCCCTGTGGTCGCCCGATGCCCGCGCATGGCGGATCACGCGGGACGGGCAGTTGATGGCGATCTTCGTGGGGGATTATTTCGCACGGCCCTCGAAGCGGTCGGGGGCGTGGTGTTCGTCGCTTCAGGTCCAGCACAAGATCGGCGCAGGCCAGCGGCCCATCGTGGTGAACGTCTGCAACTTCACCCCGCCCGAAGGTCCGGGCGCGCCCGCCTTCCTGTCCTGGGACGATGCCCGCACCTTGTTCCACGAATTCGGCCATGCGACGCATCACATCCTGTCGGACGTGACCTGGCCGTCGATCTCGGGGACAGCGGTGGCGCAGGATTTCGTGGAACTGCCCAGCCAGCTTTACGAACACTGGCTGGAACAGCCCGCCGTACTGAACGCCCATGCGCGCCACCACCAGACGGGCGAGCCGCTGCCCGCCGATCTGCGCGACCGGCTGCTGGCGGCAGGCAAGGCCGATGCGGGCTTTTCCACGACCGAATACCTGGAAAGCGCGCTTGTCGATCTGGCCTTCCACAGGGGCGATCCGCCTGCCGATCCTATGGCCGCACAGGCGCGCGTGCTGACAGGCTTGGATGCGCCCACGGCAATCCCGATGCGCCACGCCACGCCCCATTTCAGCCACGTCTTCAGCGGCGACAGCTATGCCAGCGGCTATTACAGCTATATGTGGTCCGAGGTGATGGACGCCGATGTCTTTGCCGCCTTCACCGAAACCGGCGACATCTTTGACCCGGCAACCGCGCAGCGGCTGGAGAAGACGATCCTGTCGCGCGGCGGATCGGCCCCGGCGGACCAGTTGTGGCTGGCCTTTCGCGACCGGATGCCGGGTGTCGAGGCGCTGCTGCGAGGGCGGGGACTGGCCTAGTCCCGCACCTCGTTCGCGTCCACGCCCCAGATCGAGGATTTCGGCACCCAGCCGCGTTGACCGCCACCGGAAATGCGGCACCAGTCCGGTTCGCATTCGCCAAGCCGCACGATGGCGCCCATTTCGGCCCGCGCCACGATGTTCGCATCAGGGTGGGGGCGGCTGCGCAGTTCCACCATGTCCTGCGTCACAAGCGCTGTGCGCACGCCAGACAGAAGCGCGTAATGGATCCAGCCGCCAGCGCCGTCCTTGTCCTCGACCCGGCGCCAATGGCCGAATTCCGCGACCACCCGCAACGGCATCCCGGCATGGCGGAACACCCAGTCGATGCGGTGCGACAGGCTGGGGCCACGCCGGGCATTGCCCTCGGACCCCTTGAGGCTGACATAGCGGGGGACGGGCAGGTTCGTGACCGGACCCCGCACCTCTCCTCCGCCCTGGTCCTGAACACGGACGATCTGCGCATCGGCCGATCGCGGCACGCCGTCGGCCCCAGCCAGCGCCAGCGTCACCGATGCAGCCACGATCGCGGCCCCGCCACCCAAAAGCGTCTTTATCCTCATGTCCTGCCCGTTCCTGCCGACCGCCATTCCAGCGGCCCTTGTCTGCCCCTTGCCGGGACGCCGGGGCGTCCCGATGGGGTCTTGTGCGCGCCCCATATCGCGGGCAGTTTGCCAAAAGCGGCGGCGCTTTGAAAGGCCGCCACGACATGACATCGAGAAAGTGAGGCCATCATGCACAGCCCTCAGCCCTCGCGCCAGAAACTGCGCGTCGTCGTGACGCGCCGCCTGCCCGAGGCAGTCGAGACGCGCATGAAGGAACTGTTCGACGTCGTGCTGCGCGACGACGACGCCAAGATGTCGCGCGACGATCTGGCGGCGGCGATGCGCGGGGCGGATGTGCTGGTGCCGACCGTGACCGACCATATCGACGCCAACCTGCTGGCCCAGGCGGGTGAGCGGTTGAAGCTGATCGCGAATTTCGGCGCGGGCGTGGATCACATCGACGTGCATTCCGCCCGGCAGCGCGGGATTCTGGTGACGAACACGCCCGGCGTCGTGACCGAGGATACGGCCGACATGGTCATGGCGCTGATCCTGGGCGTCACGCGCCGCATCCCCGAAGGTATGGCGGAAATGCAGGCGGGCCGCTGGGGCGGCTGGGCGCCCACGGCGCATCTGGGCGGGCGCGTCGGCGGGCGGCGGCTGGGGATCTTGGGCATGGGCCGGATCGGGCAGGCCGTGGCGCGGCGGGCCAATGTGTTCGGGATGCAGGTCCATTACCACAACCGCAAGCGCCTGCGCCCCGAGGTCGAGGAAGAACTGCAGGCAACCTATTGGGAAAGCCTGGACCAGATGCTGGCGCGCATGGATATCGTCAGCGTGAACGCGCCGCATACGCCGTCCACCTTTCACCTGCTGAACGCGCGGAGGCTGAAGTTGCTGAAGCCCACGGCGGTGGTGGTCAACACCTCGCGCGGCGAGGTGATCGACGAAAATGCCCTGACGCGGATGCTGCGGGCCAAGGAAATCGCGGGCGCTGGCCTGGACGTGTTCGAGCATGGGCACGAGATCAACCCCCGTCTGCGCGAACTGCCGAACGTGGTCCTGCTGCCCCACATGGGTTCGGCCACGGTCGAGGGCCGGGCGGAGATGGGCGAAAAGGTGATCATCAACATCAAGACCTTTGCCGACGGCCATCGCCCGCCGGATCTTGTCGTGCCGTCGATGTTGTAAGGCAGGGGGCGCTGCCCCCGTCCCCGTTCCGGGGACTCCCCCGGGATATTTCCGTGAAGAAGATGAGACCGTGATGACGAATGGTGTCGGGATCGGGGCACGCTGGGCCGTGTCGGCGCTGTTTTTCGCGAACGGCCTGGTGGTCGGCAGCTGGGCGCCCAAGCTGCCCGCGATGATGGCGCGGCTGGGCATCGGCGAATCCGTGGCGGGGCTTTTGGTGCTGGCGCTTGGGGTGGGGTCGATCTGCCTGATGCCGGTCTTTGGCGCCTTGGTGGCGCGGCGCGGGTCGGCCCATGCGGTCAGGCTGGCGGCGGTGTTGTTCACGCCCAGCCTGATCTGGATATCGCTGGCCCCGACGACATGGGCGGTCGCCGCCGCCGTTCTGGTCTTTGGCGGGCTGATCGGCGGCATGGATGTGGCAATGAACGCCAATGCCGTGGCGGTCGAACGCGCGCGGCGACGGGCGATCATGTCGTCCTGCCACGGATTCTGGTCGTTGGGCGGCCTTGCGGGCGCGGGCGGGGGCGGTCTGGCCATTCAGGCATTGGGCGAGATGACCCATGCGTTGATCGTGACCGGCATCGTGGCCGGGATCCTTGCGATGGCTTTTCCCCGGCTGCTGCGCGACAGCCCGGCGAAGGAACAGAAACATCAGCCCTTGCGTCTGCCGCGCACGCCCCTGCCTTACCTGATCGGGGTGATGGCGCTGGCCTCGATGATCCCCGAAGGAGCGATCCTGGACTGGGCTGCGGTTTACCTGCAACGGGAAATGGGCGCGTCCCTGGCGTTGGCGGGATGGGGCTTTGCGGCCTGCGCGGGAACAATGGCGGTGATGCGGTTTCTGGGCGACGGACTTCGGCGGCGCCACGGCGCGGTCAGGACGCTGCAGGTCAGCGCGGGGATTGCCATGGCAGGGCTGGCCCTGGCAGGGCTGGCGGGGTCGCCCCTTGTGGCGCTTATGGGCTTTGGCCTGGCGGGGATCGGCATTGCGAACATGGTCCCCATCGCTTTTTCGGCGTCGGGCAATGTGCCGGGTCTGGCACAGGGGGTGGGCCTGTCGGTTGTCACGACCATGGGTTATTCCGGCATCCTGCTGGCGCCTGGCAGCATCGGGTTCCTGGCCGAGCGGACAGGCTTTTCAGTCATCTACCTAGGCTTGTCGCTGTTGCTTCTGGTGCCATTGCTGATGTCGCCCCTGGCGCGGACCGCCGATTTCGAGGGTTAGGCCCGCACCACGCCCGCAACCAGCATCACCGACACAATCGCCAGCCAGACCGAAGCCGCGCGTTGGATCACCCCCATCCGCCCCATGCCGCCCTGTCCTCGTTGGGCGAGGCATCCGGCCCCGCCCCAGATCATGGCCACGCTGGCGGCCGTCATGCAGAACAGCGCCAACCGGCCTGCAAATTCCGGCGCATCGGGGCTTGGCAGCAGGACAAGGGCAATGATCAGCGCCTTGGGGTTCAGGACCGTCGTCGCATAAACCCGCCGCGCCGTGATGTCGCCGCCCGGCTGGGCCAGCGATCCGTGTCCCCACAGCTTGACGGACAGGAGCATCACCCAGGCCGCCGCAGCCAGCTTGGTCGCCTGCGCGACCACCGGAAAGTCCGCCAGCAGGCTGTGGCCCAGGAACGCCAAGGGCAGGATCGTGGTCAGATAGCCCAGGATTTCCGCCGGAAGCAGCCGAGCCACACGGCGCAGACCTGCCGAGGCCCCGGCAAGGCCCATCAGGGTATTGGTGGGGCCGGGCGTCAGCAGCAGCCCCAGAACGGTGGTAAGAAAGGCGGCAAGGGTCATGATCATCCGCTGCGTTGGTCAATGCGGCAGATACCGACTTGCCTGCCGTGCGGCCTTGATCTGGGTCAGTCAGCGATAGACGTTGTCATCCCCCGGAAAGCTTCGGTCCCGCACCGCTGCGGCATAATCCGCGATGGCGCGGTCGGCCGCCGCCCCCAGTTCCGCGAAGCTGCACACGAAGCGCGGCACCCGTGCGGTCAGGCCCAGCATGTCGTCCAGCACCAGGATCTGGCCGTCGCATCGGGCCGAGGCACCGATGCCGATGGTGGGCAGGGCGACAGCCTCGGTGATGCGGTCGGCCAGGGCCTCGACCACGCCTTCCACCACGATGGAAAAGGCCCCGGCCTCGGCCACATCCACGGCGTCCTGCAGATGGCCCGCCCAGCTGTCGGTGTCCCGCCCCTGGGTCTTGAAGCCGCCCAGGGTATGGGTGGCCTGCGGGGTCAGTCCGACATGGCCCATCACGGGAATGCCGCGTTCGGTCAGGAACCGGATGGTGGGCGCCATGCGGCTACCCCCTTCCAGCTTGACGGCCCCGCAGCCGGTCTCGCCCATGATCCGGGCGGCGTTGCGGAAGGCCTGCCCGGGGCTTTCCTCGTAGCTGCCGAAGGGCATGTCGATCACCACCATCGCGCGGCTGCTACCCCGCATCACCGCCTGGCCGTGCAGGATCATCATCTCGGTCGTGACGCCGATGGTCGAGGGCAGGCCATGGACCACCATGCCCAGGCTGTCGCCCACCAGGATGATCTCGGCATGGGGATCGATCAGTGCCGCCATCGGCGCGCTATAGGCAGTCAGCGCGACAATGGGCGTCCCACCCTTTCGGGCGGCGATCTGGGGGGCGGTGATGCGCCGGACAGGGGCTTGGGCGGACATGGGTATCAGCCTTTCGGATGGGCGACACGTTGGTCGATCAGCAGCACGTCGCCAAAGCGGACAGCCAGCAGGATCACCACGGGGGCCTGGATGGAAGCGATGCGCGACAGGTCGGCCGCGTCGCGGATGTCGATGGAGCGGACATGAGCCAAGGGTTCGGTCCCGATGATGCGGCGCATCTCGGCGCGGATGGCGGACAGGGGCGCACCATCCGTGACCATCTGCGTGGCCTGGTCCAATCCGCGGTTCAGCACCGGGGCGGCTGCGCGTTCGGCAGGCGACAGGCGCCTGTTGCGCGAGGACATGGCCAGCCCGTCCGCCTCGCGCACCGTGGGCACGGACAGGATCTGCACCGGCACGTCCAGGTCGGCCACCATCTGCCGGATCACGGCGAGCTGCTGGTAGTCCTTTTCGCCAAAGGCCGCCGCGTCGGGCTGCACGATGTTGAAGAGCTTCGTCACCACCGTCGCCACGCCGCGGAAATGGCCGGGTCGCAGGCGGCCCATCAGCATCCGCGACAGGCCGGTGACCTCGACCACGGTCTGTGCGCCGGTACGATAGATGTCGGCGACGCTTGGAAGGAACACCGCGTCGCAGCCGGCCTGTTCCAGCAGGGCGAGGTCGTTTTCCTCGTCGCGCGGATAACTCGCCAGATCCTCGTTCGGGCCGAACTGCGTGGGGTTCACGAAGATCGACACGACCACCTGCCCGCCGCCTTGCGCATCAAGCCAATCACGGGCATGGGCCAGCAGCGACAGGTGCCCCTCATGCAGCGCGCCCATGGTCGGCACCAGGGCCACAAGCCCCGCGCCTCTTCGCCAATCGCGCATCGCCCGCCTGTCGCAGCAAATCTGCATTCCGGCCCCCGTTCCTGGTGGCGCGCACCCTAAGGGACCACGACAGATTCGCGCAAGTGCTGCACTGCAGCATGTCGTTTTTCGCCATTATAGGTCGGGCCTATCGAACCGCCTGGCGCAAGCCGTGGCACTAACGGACACAACAACAGGCCCAAGGAGTCGCGTGGATGAAGTCGCATGTAAAGGTTCTTGTCGTCGGGGGCGGCGCGGTCGGCTGCGGCGTCGCGCTGCATCTGGCCCGTGTGGGATGGGACACGATGCTGGTCGAACGCGACGAACTGACGGCCGGGTCCACCTGGCACGCGGCGGGCCTGCTGCCGCTGTTCAACATGAATTACGCGACGACCCATATTCACGACTATTCGGTCAAGCTTTATGCGGACCTTGAATCGCAGACCGGGCTGAATGCGGGCTTTACCCGTTGCGGCAACCTGCGCATGGCGCAGACCGACGCGCGGATCGACGAATACATGCTGTATTCCGCCACCGCCGAGACCGTGGGGATTGAGCATCAGTTCCTGACCCCGCAGCAGATCAAGGACCGCTGGCCGCTGGTCCGCACCGAGGATCTGAAGGGCGCGCTGTTCCACCCGACAGACGGCTATATCAACCCCGCGGACGTGACCCAGGCCATGGCAAAGGGCGCGCGCATGGCAGGGGCCACCATCGAGCGTAAGATCCAGGTCAACGGGTATCACTGGACCGGGTCCGAATGGATCGTGACCTGCGAGAAGCTGGTGGAAAAGGGCGGCAACCTGGTCGGTTCGGGCGAGGCGTTCGAGATCCGGGCCGAGCACGTGGTGACCGCCACCGGCAACCACGCGCAGCGCACCGCGCGCCTGCTGGGCATCAAGATCCCCGCGATCCCGGTCGAGCACCAGTATATCGTCACCGAACCTGACCCGGCCTTGGTGAAATGGCGCGCCGAGGGCAACCCGGAACATCCGGTCCTGCGCGATGCCGACGCCAAGTGGTATGTGCGCGAGGAGCGCGGCGGCTGGATCCTGGGACCATACGAAAGGAACGCCCCCGCGCGGTTCCTGTATGACGTGCCCGAATCCTTCCGCGCCGACCTGTTCCCGCTGGATCTGGAACGGATCGAGGAGGAATACATGTCCATGATCCACCGGCTTCCGACATCCGAAACGGTGGGGCTGAAGGACGACTATAACGGCCCGATCTGCTATACCCCCGACGGCAACCCGCTGGTCGGACCGGCCCCGGGCCTGCGCAACATGTGGCTGGCCGAGGGCTTCAGCTTTGGCATCACCGCAGCGGGCGGCGTCGGCCATTACCTGACGCAGATGATGGTGGAAGGAGAGGCCGAGATCGACATGGCCTCGCTGGACCCGCGCCGTTTTGGCGGCTGGATGACGACCGAATATGCCGCCCGCAAGAACGAGGAGGCGTATGAGAATGTGTTCGTCCTGCACCACCCGGATGAGGAACGCGAAGCCTGCCGGCCCTTGCGGACCTCGCCCGCCTTTGACCGGCAAAAGACGCGGGGCGCGCAGTTCGGGCAGGTGAACGGCTGGGAACGCCCGAATTACTACGCGCCCGAAGGCTTCAACGACCACGACAGCCGCAGCTTCCGTCGCGGCGGCTGGTGGCAATATGCGAAGGCCGAGGCAGAGGCTGTCCGCAACGCGGCAGGCCTGATCGACGCGACCGCCTTTGCCAAGCACACCGTCACGGGACCGGGCGCGACGGCTTTCCTGGACTGGCTGACCACCAACAAGCTGCCCAAGGTCGGTCGCATCAACCTGACCTATGCGCTGACCGACGCGGGCACCACGCGGACCGAATACACCATCGTCCGGCTGGCCGAGGACAGCTATTACCTTGTGTCAGCCGGTGCCTGGGCGGCCTATGACGGGGATCATCTGGTCAAGTCTGCCGAGGATTTCATGGCGGCGGGCGGCGGATACGTCGGCATCCAGGACGTGACGACCCAGTGGGGCGTCTTTGCCATCGCCGGACCCGCGTCGCGCGACATCATGGCGAACCTTATCCGCGATGCGCAGCCGGAAACCGCCCTGTCGAACAAGCGGTTTCCCTGGCTGTCGGCCAAGCGGATCGAACTGGGCATGGTGCCGGTCAACGCCATCCGCGTGGCCTATACCGGCGAGCTTGGCTGGGAACTGCACCACCCGATCGAGATGCAGAACCACCTGTTCGACCGGCTGATGGAGGCGGGCGAGCCATTGGGCATGAAGCTGGTCGGCGCGCGGGCGCAGAACTGGCTGCGGCAGGAAAAATCCTATCGCGCCTTCGGCACCGAACTGGGCCGCGACGCGACCCCGCTGGAGGCCGGGCTGGACCGTTTCGTGGACCTGTCCAAGGAGTTCCGGGGCAAGGCCGCGATGGAGGCAAAGGGCATCCGGTCCCTTTGCGTCACCCTGCTGATCGACGGGCCGCAGGACGCCGATCCTTGGGGCCGCGAGGGGATCTTCCTCGACGGACAAAAGGTCGGGCGCCTGACCTCGGGCGGATATTCGGCGGCATTCGGCAAGCAGATTGGCATGGGCTATGTCCGGCCCGACCTGGCTGCGCCCGGAACCAAGGTCAAGGTCCGTATGTTCCGCGAATTGTGGGATGCCGAGGTGACCGAGGACAGCCCTTATGACCCGCAGAACGCCCGGATCCGCTTGGACGGCTGAACGACAGTCTGCGCCTGCCGGTCAGCCGACCAGCAGGCGCAGGGCATCCTCGTAGGATGACAGGTTGACCGGGGTGTCGGACGGATAGGGCTGATCCATGTTCAGCGCCGCAAAGCCATGGGTCAGCGCCCAGACCGCCGTTTCAAAGGGCGCGGCAGGGCGGTCGCGGGCAAAGGGCGTGCAGCCTTCCTGAATTACCCTATAGGTGGCGCGCGACACCCGGCGCAAGCAGTCATCCTGTGCCGGCAACTGGTCGAACATCAGCAGGAACAGTGCCCGCCTGCGCCGCGCAAAGCAGATATAGGCCAGGTTGACGGCCAGCAGGCGCTGGAACGGATCGGCGTGCGGAAGCATGGCGTCGCGCGCGCCGGTCAGTTCGTGCCGGAAACTGCGGAAACCTTTCGTGGCAATGGCGATCCGCAGGCCAGGAAGTCCGCTGAAATGATGGGCCGGTGCCGCATGGGACACACCCGCCCGTGCAGCAATGCGCCGCAGGGTCAAAGCTTCGGAGCCTTCCTCGTCCAGAAGCGCCAGGCCGGCGTCGATCAGCGATTGGGGCAGGTCACCGCGCGGAGGCATCCCTATCTCCATTACTCAACTTGACAGTGTAAAGATAATTGCCGATGGTGCCGTGTCCCGATTGGTTAACGGCACGCTGGCGAGCGAGACGGCCGTGTCTTGTTGTGTTTTGATGAGGGGTTTCTGGACGGCCCGCTTAAGCTCTGGTCTGTAATTTTTTGTCTTATGTTTCAATGGTGGTCAGGCCAGAGCTCTTTCGGGCTGTCGGGCATATCCGTTTGCACCATCATAAGCGTCGCTGCAGATTCTGCAACCATAAGGCGAGAAATTTTGCGCTCCAAAACAAAAAAGCCGAACCCGAAGGTTCGGCTTTTTTGTTTTGGAGCGGGCGATGAGATTCGAACTCACGACCCTAACCTTGGCAAGGTTATGCTCTACCCCTGAGCTACGCCCGCATCCGTACCGTCGACCTCGGCCTTCGGTAGGCGGTGATTTATGGGACTGCGGCGGGGGGTGCAAGAGGAAAAATCACCAACCATCGCGAAATTTTCAGCGGCGTTGACAGGGCGGGCAAAGCACGTGACCTTGCCGGAAAGAAAGGCGGGCAGGGTGGCGGCAGCCGATCAGCTTTCGGATTTCGTACGTCATGCGATGGCGGGCGGCCATGACGCAGCCAGCATCCGGGCCGCGCTTGGCCAGGCAGGCTGGACAGAGTCCGAAATCGACCAGGCCCTGACGGCTTGGCACCCGGGCGGCAGCCTGCCTCCGGTGCCGCGCCCGCGCGCCTATGTTTCCGCGCGCGAGGCGATGCTCTATGCGCTGCTGATGATCGCCCTGGTGCTGGTCTGCTTTCATGTCCTGCGGCTGGGATTTCAGGTGATCGACGGGGCGATTCCCGATCTGGCGCAATCCGGGGCACCTGACAGCTGGTCCATGCGCTTTTCCATCGCTGCCGTTATTGCCTTTCTGCCGCTGTTCGTGCTGCTAGATGGACGGATGGCCCGCCGCGGCCCCGGCGGGCAGCCGCAGCGCCGGTCTCAGGCGCGGCGGATTTTTGCCTCGGTCACGGTGCTGGTTGCCGCTCTGGTCCTGCTGGGGGATGTGGTGGCAGCGGTTTATGCGTTCCTGTCGGGCGACCTGACGCTGCGACTGGCGGCCAAGCTGGCCCTGGTCGCCTTGACCGGCCTTTTGGTTGCGGCCTGTTATCGCGAGGATCTGGATGGTTAGGCGGTGGCCGGTCTGGGCGCTGACGGCCCTTTCCCTGGCGGTGCTGGCCGCCGGGCTGGCCGCAACGGGCGGTCCCGCCCAAGGCCGCGCGGAACGGCGGGATCAGACCCGTTCGATGGACTTGTCCGGGATCCAGGGCCTGCTGATCTGCAAGGCCCATCAGGATCGGCGCCTGGGCACCGATCCGACCCCGACCGAGGCCTGTCCCATGACTCCGCGCCTGGCCGATCCCTTTACCGCCGCGCCATACCGGATCGAACTGATCGCGCCCGACACGATCCGCCTGTGCGCCGCCTTCGAACTCCCGCCCCGAGGCGATGGCGGATTCGATGAATCGGGCTGCATCATCCAGCAGGTGACATTGCCCTGAGGGGGCTATTCCGCCGCGCGCACCCGTGCAGGTTTCAGCATCGGCGCCAGGTAACGGCCCGTGTGGCTTTCATGGACCTTCGCCACATTCTCGGGCGTGCCGGTGGCCACGATGCGCCCGCCCCCGTCGCCGCCTTCGGGACCGATGTCGATGATCCAGTCGGCGGTCTTGATGACATCCAGGTTATGTTCGATCACCACGACCGTGTTGCCCTGATCCACCAGCCGGTGCAGCACCTCCAGCAGCTTGCGCACATCCTCGAAATGCAGGCCGGTAGTGGGTTCATCCAGGATGTACAGCGTCTTGCCGGTGGACTGGCGCGACAATTCCTTGGCCAGCTTGACCCGCTGCGCCTCTCCGCCTGACAGGGTGGTGGCCTGCTGGCCGACCTTGACGTAGCCTAGGCCCACCTCCATCAGCGCGTCCATCTTGTTGCGGATTGCGGGCACGGCGGAAAAGAAGCCCTGCGCATCCTCGACCGTCATGTCCAACACGTCGGCGATGGACTTGCCCTTGAACAGCACCTCCAGCGTCTCGCGGTTGTAGCGCTTGCCCTTGCAGGTTTCGCAGGTGACATAAACGTCGGGCAGGAAGTGCATCTCGATCTTGATGACGCCGTCGCCCTGGCAAGCCTCGCAGCGGCCCCCCTTGACGTTGAAGCTGAACCGCCCGGGCTTGTAGCCCCGCGCCTTGGATTCGGGCAGGCCCGCATACCAGTCGCGGATAGGCGTATAGGCACCGGTATAGGTGGCCGGGTTCGACCGGGGCGTCCGGCCGATGGGCCGCTGGTCGATGTCGATGACCTTGTCCAGATGCTCCAGCCCCGTGATGGTCTCGCAGGGGGCAGGGGTCTGGCGGGCGCCGTTCAGGCGCAGACTGGCGGTCTTGAACAGGGTTTCGATGGTCAGCGTGGACTTTCCGCCGCCCGACACGCCGGTGACGCAGACGAACTTGCCCAGCGGAAATTCCGCCGTCACGTCCTTGAGGTTGTTGCCGGTGGCCTTGACGACCTTGACCGCCTTGCCGTTGCCTTTGCGGCGTTCGTCGCTGACCGCAATTTCGCGGGCGCCGGACAGGTATTGCCCCGTCAGGCTGGCCGGGTCGGCGGCGATCTGGTCAGGGGTGCCCTGGCTGACAATCATGCCGCCATGCACGCCCGCGCCCGGTCCCATGTCGAACACGTAATCGGCATGGCGGATCGCATCCTCGTCATGTTCGACCACGATGACCGAGTTGCCCTGGTCGCGCAGCCCTTTGAGCGTTTCCAGCAGCCTGTCGTTGTCGCGCTGATGTAGCCCGATCGACGGCTCGTCCAGCACATACAGCACGCCCGTCAAGCCGGACCCGATCTGCGAGGCAAGCCGGATCCGCTGGCTTTCCCCGCCCGACAGCGTTCCCGCCGCGCGCGAGAGCGTCAGATAATCCAACCCCACGTTTACCAGGAACCCCAGCCTTTCGCGGATTTCCTTGAAGATCGCATGGGCGATCTCGTTCTTTTGCCGGGTCAGATGCTGCGGCGCGGCCTGGATCCAGGCCAGGGCTTCCCGGATCGACAGCTTGACGACATCGCCGATATGGTTGCCAGCGATCTTGACGGCCAAGGCCTCGGGCTTCAGGCGATAGCCGTGGCAGGTGCCGCACGGGCGGTTGTTCTGGTAACGCTCGAACTCCTCTCGCACCCAGGCGCTGTCGGATTCGCGAAGGCGGCGTTCCATGTTGGGGATCACGCCTTCGAACACCCGGCGGACATTGTAAACGCGGCCCGCGTCGTCGAAACGGAACTCGATCTCCTCGCTGCCCGATCCGCGCAGGAACATATGCTGCACGTCCGGCGGCAGGTTCTTCCACTGGGTCTTCTTGTCGAAACCGTAATGCTTGGCCAGGGCATTGACCGTCTGGGTCAGATAGGCGGATTTCGACTTGGCCCAGGGGGCAATGGCGCCCTTTTCGACGGACAGGGCAGCATCGGGAACGACCAGCCGTTCGTCGAAGAACAGTTCCGCCCCCAGGCCGTCGCAGGCCGGACAGGCCCCCAGAGGGGCGTTGAAGCTGAACAACCGCGGCTCGATGTCGGGGATGGTAAAGCCGCTGACGGGGCATGCGAAATTTTCGCTGAACGTGGTGCGTTCGGGTTCGTCCGCCGCCGTTTCCACGATGGCAATGCCGTCGGCCAGGTCAAGCGCCGTTCGCAGCGAATCGGCCAGGCGCGTTTCCAGCCCTTCGCGCACGACGATGCGGTCCACCACCACATCGATGTCATGGCGGAACTTCTTGTCCAGGGTCGGCGGCTCGTCCAGTTCATAGAACTCGCCGTTCACCTTGACCCGCTGGAAGCCCTGCTTGCGAAGCTCCAGGAATTCCTTACGGTATTCGCCCTTGCGGTCGCGCACGATGGGCGCCAGCAGATAGGCGCGCGTGCCTTCGGGCATTTCCATGATCCGGTCGACCATGTCCTGAACCTGCTGCGCCTCGATCGGCAGGCCGGTGGCGGGGCTGTAGGGTGTGCCCGCGCGGGCGAACAGCAGCCGCAGGTAATCATAGATTTCCGTGACAGTCCCGACGGTTGACCGAGGGTTCTTCGAGGTGGTCTTCTGCTCGATGCTGATGGCGGGCGACAGGCCGGTGATGTGATCCACATCGGGCTTGCCCATCATGTCAAGAAACTGGCGCGCATAGGCCGAGAGGCTTTCGACGTAACGCCGCTGCCCTTCGGCATAGATCGTGTCAAAGGCCAGCGAGGATTTGCCCGAACCCGACAAGCCGGTGATCACCACCAGCTGGTCGCGCGGGATGTCCATGTCCACGCCCTTCAGGTTATGCTCGCGCGCGCCGCGCACCTCGATGAACTTCTGTTCCATGCTGTGTCCCTGGCCGACCAAGCGCATCACATAGGGACAACGCGCCGAAAAGCAACCGCAGAATGGGAACATCCCGCGAACACGACCTTGCGTAAACCTTTTGTTGCAGGCGTGGTATGGTGCCGCTTGCGCTGCGCTGCGGCGTCGCTAGTCTCTCGCGCAACTGCGAAGGGGGACCGCGCGATGTTTCAGAAAATCCTGATTGCCAACCGTGGCGAGATTGCGATCCGCGTGATGCGGGCGGCCAATGAGTTGGGCAAGAAGACGGTCGCGGTTTATGCCGAGGAGGACAAGCTGGGCTTGCACCGCTTCAAGGCGGACGAGGCGTACCGGATCGGCGAGGGGCTGGGGCCGGTGGCGGCCTATCTGTCGATCCCCGAGATCATCCGGGTCGCCAAGGAAAGCGGCGCGGACGCGATCCATCCCGGCTATGGCCTTCTGTCGGAAAACCCCGACTTCGTGGACGCCTGCGTGGCAGCGGGCATCACTTTCATCGGACCGCGCGCGGACACGATGCGCGCGCTTGGCGACAAGGCGTCGGCGCGGCGCGTGGCGATTGCGGCAGGCGTCCCGGTGATCCCCGCGACCGAGGTTCTGGGCGAGGATTTCGAGGCGATCAAGGCCGAGGCCAATGCGGTCGGCTATCCCCTGATGCTCAAGGCGTCCTGGGGCGGCGGCGGGCGCGGGATGCGTCCCATCAACGGACCCGACGAACTGGTGGACAAGGTCCGCGAGGGCCGGCGCGAGGCCGAGGCCGCCTTCGGCAATGGCGAGGGTTATCTGGAAAAGATGATCGGGCGCGCCCGCCATGTCGAGGTGCAGTTGCTGGGCGACACCCATGGCGGGTTGTATCACCTGTATGAGCGCGACTGCACCGTGCAGCGCCGCAACCAGAAGGTCGTGGAACGCGCGCCCGCGCCCTATCTGACGGAAGAACAGCGCGCCGAGGTCTGCGAACTGGCGCTGAAGATCGGCCGCGCCGTGGGATACCAGAACGCTGGCACGGTCGAGTTCCTGATGGATATGGACAGCCAGCAGTTCTACTTCATCGAGGTGAACCCGCGCGTCCAGGTCGAACACACCGTGACCGAGGAGGTCACCGGCATCGACATCGTCCAGTCGCAGATCCGCATCGCCGAGGGCGCGACCCTGGCCGAGGCGACGGGCGTGCCCCGCCAGGACCAGATCACGCTGTCGGGCCACGCGCTGCAATGCCGGGTCACGACCGAGGATCCGCTGAACAACTTCATCCCCGATTATGGCCGGATCACCGCCTATCGCAGCGCCACCGGCAACGGCATCCGCCTGGACGGCGGCACGGCCTATTCCGGGGGTGTGATCACCCGCTATTACGACTCGCTTCTGGTCAAGGTCACGGCCTGGGCGCAGACGCCCGATGGGGCGATCCGGCGGATGGACCGCGCGCTGCGCGAGTTCCGAGTGCGCGGCGTTTCGACGAATATCGACTTCGTCATCAACCTGCTGAAACACCCGACCTTCCTGGACGACACCTATACGACCAAGTTCATCGACACCACGGCCGAGCTGTTCCAGTTCGACAAGCGTCAGGACCGGGCCACGCGGATCCTGACCTATCTGGCCGATATCAGCGTGAACGGGCATCCGGAAACAGCAGGCCGCCCCATGCCGCCCGCGCAGGCCCGCCCCCCGGTGCCGCCCGCGCCCAAGGCCGATCCCGCGCCGGGCACGCGGCAGATGCTGGAAAGCCAGGGCGCGCAGGCCGTGGCCGACTGGATGGCTGCGCAAACGCGCCTGCTGATGACCGACACCACCATGCGCGACGGCCACCAATCGCTGCTGGCGACCCGGATGCGGTCCATCGACATGATCCGCGTGGCGCCCTCCTATGCCGCAAACCTGCCACAACTGTTCAGCGTGGAATGCTGGGGCGGCGCGACCTTCGACGTGGCCTATCGCTTTTTGCAGGAATGCCCCTGGCAGCGGCTGCGCGACATCCGCGAGCGGATGCCCAACCTGATGACGCAGATGCTGCTGCGGGCATCGAACGGCGTGGGCTATACCAACTATCCCGACAACGTGGTCCAGTCCTTCGTGCGCCAGGCGGCGGACAGCGGCGTGGACGTGTTCCGCGTCTTCGACAGCCTGAACTGGGTCGAGAACATGCGCGTCGCCATGGACGCGGTGATCGAAACCGGCAAGATCTGCGAAGGCACCGTCTGCTATACAGGCGATATGCTGGACCCCGACCGGTCCAAGTACGACCTGGCCTATTATGTCCGCACCGCGCAGGACCTGAAGGCCGCGGGCGCCCATGTGCTGGGGCTGAAGGACATGGCGGGCCTGCTGAAGCCCGCCGCAGCGCGCATCCTGATCAAGGCGCTGAAGGAAGAAGTCGGCCTGCCGGTACACTTCCACACGCACGACACTTCGGGGCTTGCCGCCGCCACGATCCTGGCTGCGGCGGATGCGGGGGTGGATGCGGTGGACGCGGCCATGGACGCCTTCTCGGGCGGCACCTCTCAGCCCTGCCTGGGGTCCATCGTCGAGGCGCTGGAAGGGACCGAGCGCGACACCGGCCTGGACATCGCGGCGATCCGGCAGATCAGCAACTACTGGGAACGCGTGCGCGAGACCTATGCCGCCTTCGAATCCGGCCTGCAATCGCCCGCCTCCGAGGTTTACCTGCACGAGATGCCGGGCGGGCAGTTCACCAACCTCAAGGCGCAGGCCCGTTCCATGGGGCTGGAGGATCGCTGGCACGAGGTGGCCCAGGCCTATGCCGACGTGAACCGGATGTTCGGCGACATCGTCAAGGTCACGCCGTCGTCCAAGGTCGTGGGCGACATGGCGCTGATGATGGTGGCCCAGCACCTGACGCCCCGGCAGGTGATGGACCCAGGCGTCGAGGTCAGCTTCCCCGACAGCGTGATCGACATGATGAAGGGCAACCTCGGCCAACCCCCCGGCGGCTGGCCCGAGGCGCTGCAGCGCAAGGTCCTGAAGGGCGAGGCGCCCATCACCGACCGCCCCGGCGCGCATCTGCCCCCCGTGGACATCGAGGCCATCCGCCGGAAGCTGTCCGAGGATCTGGGCACCCCGATCGACGACGAGGATCTGAACGGCTACCTGATGTATCCCAAGGTCTTCACCGACTATATGTCGCGGCACGAAATCTATGGCCCGGTCCGCGCGCTGCCCACCCGCAACTTCTTCTATGGGATGGAGCAGGGTGACGAGATCAGCGTCGAGATCGACCCCGGCAAGACTCTGGAAATCCGCTTCCTGACCCTGGGCGAGACGGACGAGAAGGGCCAGGTCAAGGTCTTCTTCGAACTGAACGGCCAGCCCCGCCAGGTCCGCGTGCCGAACCGCAAGGCCACGAACGCCGCCGCCGCCCGTCCCAAGGCCGATCCTGCGAACGCGGGCCATGTCGGCGCGCCGATGCCGGGCGTCGTGGCCTCGGTCGCGGCCACGGCAGGGGCCAAGGTCCACCAGGGCGACCTGCTGCTGACCATCGAGGCGATGAAGATGGAAACCGGCCTGCACGCCGACCGCGACGGCACCGTGAAAGCCATCCACGTCCGCCCCGGCGAACAGATCGACGCCAAGGATCTGCTGGTCGAGGTGGAATGAGCGCTTACAGGATGGTTGCGGCGACCAGCACCCACAGGGTCAGCGCCGCGGCCGCCGTCACTGCGTAAAGCCCGTTCCAGACGGTCCCGGCATGGCGCGCCTCGACCCCGCCCAGCTTGCCGACCAGCAGAACCGAGGCCGTGAAAGGCGAGGTGTTTCCGCTGATCGCCCAACCGCCGGTGATGGCCACGACCATGGCAGTGGGATGGATGCCAAGTGCCATGGGCGCGGGCAGCATGGGTACCAGCAGCGACACGGCCAGGATCGGGTTCATGCCGATCTGGCCGGTCAGCGGGATCGTCCAGACCAAGGCCGCCAGGATCAGCAGGGGCGGAGCCGCCGACAGGTCGGGGCCATGCGCCTGCATGATCGGCACCAGCAGCCAGGAACCCAGGCTGCCGATAAAGCCTGCCATGAACAGCAGGATGATTTCCCCGCGATAGCCCGCCAGATCCCGCGTGGCGAACTGCCCGATCCGGGCGGCCAGGGTGGCCGCTCGCCCCCCCGGCAGGGGCGGCAGGATCAGGATCCAGGCCATTGCGACCAGTGGCACGACCGTCATGACCGCGCCGGTTACGGCAACACCCGTCCCCTTATGCAGCGCCATGACGCCCGCCACCACGATGCCCAGCAGCACCAGCAGCGGGCGCAGGCGGGACAGCCAGCCGTCGGTCTCAACCGCACGGGGCGGGGGCGGGGCGGACAGTTGCGGCTTCAGGACCGAATCCAACAGCCAGCCTATGCTGATCATCAACGCGGAACTGACCAGGCACAGCCCCACCGCGCCGGGCCAGGATGCGCCGGGCACCACCGACAGGGTGACGGCCATAGACAGCGCCATCGGCGACCAGCACAGCGTCGAGGCAAAGCCCCGCTGGATCGCCACCAGCATCCGCCGCAACCGGTGGCGGCGCAGTTCCGGATCCGTTTCTCGCGCGGTGCTTTCGGCGGCCAGCGAACCCAGAAGCGAGATCGACCCGTAAAGCAGGATCAGCCCGAACAGGTGCCCCCCCACTGTCAGCGCAAGATAGCGTCGTCCCGGCGGCTGGCGGGCCAGGAAGCGCCCGCAATCCAGGATCGCCTGCGATCCGATGGCCGCGCTGCGCAGCGCCGAAAGCGCGGTGAACAGGGCGATGATGAAGCCGCCTCGCGTCAGCGCCGTCAGCGTGGCCTCGGCCCAGCCTTGGCGTGTGGCGGCGGCCCAGGCGATCAGCGCAACGCCCACGGCGACAAAGGTCAGCCGCGACAGGCGCGCGGTCAGCGAAAACATCAGCAGCGCCGCGACCAGCAAGCCGGCAGCCACAACCGCAAAGCCCTGGCCGCCCCCATATTCATGCGGGACCGTCGCCAACAGGGCGAGGGCGGTCAGGATGCCGCCGATCCGGGCGCTGATGGGGTGCATGGCGGGATCCGTGGTCAGGGTCGCCCCGCCATAGCCCTGCCTTGCAGGATGCGCAATTCGTCAGCCCCCGGCGACAAAGGGCAGGCGATAGCTGATCGCCTCGGCCAGATGGGGCGCGCGCACCGATGGCGAGCCTGCAAGGTCGGCAATGGTGCGCGCCGTGCGCAGGATGCGGTGATAGCCCCGCGCGGTCAGGCCCAAGCGTTCGGAAGCCTTCAGGATCAGCGCCCGGCCTTCGTCGTCCGGTGCGGCGATCTGGTCCAGAAGCGCGCCCGAGGCTTCGGCATTCACCCGTGCCTGGGGATGGTCGCGGAACCGCGCCGCCTGCACCTCGCGCGCCGCCGCCACCCGGGTTGCGACCTGTGCGGACGTATCCCCGCCCGAGGGCAGTTCCAGATCCATGAAGCTGACCGCCGGAACCTCAAGCCGCAAGTCGAAACGGTCCATCAGCGGACCCGAAATCTTGCCCATGTAGTCCCCGCCGCAGACGGGCGCCCGCGAGCAGGCCCGCGCGGCATCCGCCAGATAGCCGCAGCGGCAAGGGTTGGCCGCCGCGATCAGCAGGAAGCGACAGGGATAGCGGATATGGGCGTTGGCGCGGGCCACCACGACCTCGCCTGTTTCGATGGGTTGGCGCAGGGTTTCCAGCACTTGGCGGGGAAATTCCGGGAATTCGTCCATGAACAGCACGCCATTATGGGCCAGGCTGATCTCTCCCGGCTTGGCGCCGCGCCCGCCCCCGACGATGGCCGCCATGGAGGCGGTGTGATGGGGTTCGCGAAAGGGTGCGCGGCGCGAGATGCCGCCATCGTCCAGGGTGCCCGCAAGCGAGTGGATCATCGAGGTTTCCAACGCTTCGACCGCACCCAGCGGCGGCATCAGGCCGGGCAGGCGGGCGGCCAGCATGGACTTGCCCGCGCCGGGCGGGCCGACCATCAGCAGGTGATGCCGTCCGGCGGCTGCGATTTCCAGGGCGCGCTTGGCGCGTTCCTGGCCCTTCACCTCGGACAGGCAGCCGCCGGTGATCGCGCCGTCGATCATGCCGGGCTGCGCGCGGGCGATGGGCGCACGGTCGGTTAGGTGGTCGATGACCTCGCGCAGCGTTGCCGGGGCCAGCACGGGAACGGCATCGACCCAGGCGGCCTCGGGCCCGCAGGCGCGGGGGCAGATGAGCGCCCGGTCATCCTCGGCCGCGGCCATGGCGGCGGGCAGGGCCCCTGTCACCGCGACAAGCCGTCCGTCGAGTGCCAGTTCGCCAAGCGCCACACAGCGCGACAGTTCTTCGCCCGGGATGATCTCCAGCGCGGCCAAAATCGCAAGGGCAATCGGCAGGTCGAAATGCGAGCCCTCCTTGGGCAGGTCGGCGGGCGACAGGTTCACGGTCAGGCGCCGGTTCGGCATGGCGATGGACAGCGCCCCGAAGGCCGCCTTGACGCGTTCGCGCGCCTCGCTGACGGCCTTGTCGGGCAGGCCCACGATGGCAAAGCCCGGCAGGCCCGCCGCCACGGAACACTGAACCTCGACCAGCCGCGCCTCGATCCCCTCGAAGGCGACGGAATAGGCGATTGCGACCATGGGTTCCTCATTTTGTTCCGCGATGGTTAACGGCAGGGCGCTTAAGGAAAGGTTAACGGACCTGCGATTGCTTGCGACGGGTGGACCGGGCGGCTATGTCTTCGACGGGCATCGCCAAGGGGACAAGATGAAGGGCAAGCGTATCCTGCTGATCGTGGGCGGGGGCATAGCGGCCATGAAGGTGCCGCAGCTGATCCGCCTGATCCGGGCGGAAGGCGCCGCCGTCACGCCCGTGCTGACCCGCGCGGGGGAGCAGTTCACAACCGCGATGACAGTCTCCGTGCTGGCAGGCGAGGCCGCGCATGACAGCCTGTGGGACATCGCGTCCGAGGCCGAGATCGGCCATATCCAGTTGTCGCGCAACGCCGATCTGGTCGTCGTCGCGCCTGCCACGGCGGATCTGCTGGCCAAGATGGCGCATGGGCTGGCGGACGACCTTGCGTCCACCTTGCTGCTGGCGACCGACAAGCGCGTTCTGGTCGCGCCGGCAATGAATGTGCGGATGTGGCACCACCCGGCCACGCAACGGAACCTGCGGACCCTGCGCGAGGACGGCATCCTGTTCGTCGGCCCGGCGGACGGCGACATGGCCTGCGGCGAATACGGCACGGGCCGGATGTCCGAACCCGAAGCGATCCTGGCCGCCATCCGCGCGGAAATGGCCCCGGCGCCCCTGAAGCTGCTGCCCGAAACGCAAGTCCGGTCCGGCCTGCTGGCAGGGCGGCACGTGATCGTCACCTCTGGCCCGACGCATGAACCCATCGACCCGGTGCGATATATCGCCAACCGGTCGTCCGGCGCGCAAGGAACGGCAATTGCCGCTGCGCTGCGCGACATGGGCGCAAGGGTCAGCTTTGTCACTGGCCCCGCCGAGATTGCCCCGCCAGATGGCGTCGAGGTGATCCGGGTCCAGACCGCCCAGCAGATGCGCGACGCGGTCGAGGCCGCCCTGCCTGCGGATGCCGCCGTGATGGCTGCGGCGGTGGCGGACTGGCGGATCAGGAATTCGTCCGCCAGGAAGATGAAGAAGGATGGATCGGGCAAGGCCCCGTTGCTGGAGATGACCGAGAACCCCGATATCCTGGCCTGGCTGGGTCAGGCCGGTGCCCAGCGTCCCCGCCTGGTGGTGGGATTTGCGGCGGAAACCAATGACGTGGTGGCCCATGCCACCGATAAGCGGTTGCGCAAGGGCTGCGACTGGATCGTAGCCAACGATGTCAGCGAAGGCACCGGCATCATGGGCGGCACGGAAAACGCCGTGACCGTGATCACCGCCGAAGGCCCCGAGGAATGGCCCCGCATGGCCAAGGACGCCGTGGCCCGCAGGCTGGCCCAGAAGATCGCGGGGGTGATCGGATGAGAACCTATCTGGACTGGAACGCCACCACCCCCCTGCGCGAGGAAGCCAAGGCCGCGATGCGCGAGGGGATGGAGATCGTGGGCAACCCTTCCTCCGTGCATACCGAGGGCCGCGCGGCCAAGATGGCCATGGAACGCGCGCGCGAGGAACTGGCAGCAGCCTTGGGAGCGGAAGGCGCGGATGTGGTCTTCACATCCGGCACGACCGAGGCTGCGGCCATGGTGCTGGCGGGACGGGGCGTCCATTGCGCCCCGGTCGAACACAGCGCGATCAAGGTCTGGTGCGAACAAGATTTGGCGGTGGACGCGGACGGCATCGTCACCGTTCCCGACCCCGCGCAGGCCTGCCTGCAGATCGCCAACAACGAGACCGGCGTGATCCAGGACTTGCCCCAGGGGCTGGGGTCCAGTGACCTGACGCAGGCCTTTGGCAAGGTGCCCTTTGCCTTCAACTGGCTGGGCGTCACTGCGGGCTTTGTCAGCGCGCACAAGCTGGGCGGGCCAAAGGGGATCGGCGCGCTGATCGTGAAGCGCGGCACCGATGTCCCGGCGCTGATCCGGGGCGGGGGGCAGGAAGGGGGCCGTCGCGGCGGGACCGAGAACCTAATCGGCATCCTGGGATTCGCCGCTGCGGCCACTGCCGCGCAAAAGGAACTGGACGCGGGGCTGTGGGATCAGGTCGCCGCGCGCCGGGATGCCTTGGAGGAACGGTTGCTGTCAGCCGCGCCCGGCGCAATCATTGCTGGAAAAGCCACCAAGCGCTTGCCGAACACCACCTGTCTTCTTACATCGGACTGGAAGGGTGAAACCCAGGTGATGCAGATGGATTTGGCGGGCTTTGCGATATCGGCAGGGTCGGCCTGTTCGTCGGGCAAGGTCCGCGCCAGCGGGGTCTTGCAGGCCATGGGTTTCGACGACAAGGCCGCGCAATCGGCAATTCGGATCTCGATAAGCCCGGCTTTGGGCGACGATCAGGTGAACCGATTTGCGGATGCGTGGGAAAGCGCGTATCGACGTTGGCGCGAACGGAACGGCTAGGCGACCGGCCCGGCCCGAGGAAGGACAAGGGATGACTGCAACCACCGATCTTGATGTGCGCGAGGGCGTCGACCGCGAAACGGTCGAGACCGTGCAAAGCATTGGCAGCTATAAATACGGCTGGGATACCGAGATCGAGATGGACTATGCCCCCAAGGGGGTGAACGAGGATATCGTCCGCCTGATCTCGGAAAAGAACGAAGAACCCGAATGGATGACCGAATGGCGGCTGGAGGCGTATCGCCGCTGGGTCACCATGACGGAACCCAAGTGGGCGATGCTGAACTATCCTGAAATCGACTATCAGGACCAGTATTACTATGCGCGCCCAAAAAGCATGGCGGTCAAGCCCAAGTCGCTGGACGAGGTCGATCCCAAGCTGCTGGCGACCTATGAAAAGCTGGGCATCCCGCTGAAGGAACAGATGATCCTGGCGGGGATCGAGGGCGCTGAGAATGCGCCCGCCGATGGTCGCCGCGTGGCGGTCGATGCGGTGTTCGACAGCGTGTCCGTGGGCACGACCTTCAAGGACGAGCTGGCCAAGGCCGGCGTGATCTTCTGTTCCATCAGCGAAGCGATCCGCGAACATCCCGACTTGGTCAAGAAATACCTGGGCTCCGTGGTGCCGCAGTCCGACAACTATTTCGCGACGCTGAACAGCGCCGTGTTCTCGGACGGCTCGTTCGTCTATATTCCGCCGGGCGTTCGCTGCCCGATGGAGCTGTCCACCTATTTCCGCATCAACGCGGAAAATACCGGCCAGTTCGAGCGCACGCTGATCATTGCCGACAAGGGCAGCCACGTCAGCTATCTTGAAGGCTGCACCGCGCCCAAGCGCGACATTGCCCAGCTTCACGCGGCGGTGGTGGAAATCGTCGTGCTGGAAGATGCCGAGGTGAAATACTCGACCGTCCAGAACTGGTATCCGGGCGACGAGGAAGGCAAGGGCGGCATCTACAACTTCGTCACCAAGCGCGCCGACTGCCGCGAGGCCCGCGCCAAGGTGATGTGGACGCAGGTGGAAACCGGTTCGGCGATCACCTGGAAATACCCGTCCTGCATCCTGCGCGGCGACGAATCCCAAGGCGAGTTCTATTCCATCGCCATCGCCAACAACATGCAGCAGGCCGATACCGGCACCAAGATGATCCATCTGGGCCGCAACACCCGGTCGCGCATCGTGTCCAAGGGGATCTCGGCGGGCAAGGCGCAGAACACCTATCGCGGTCTGGTGACGATGCATCCGCGCGCCACCAACAGCCGCAACTATACCCAGTGCGACAGTTTGCTGATCGGCGATCAGTGCGGGGCGCATACGGTGCCTTACATCGAGGTCAAGAATACCAGCAGCCGCGTGGAACACGAGGCGACGACCAGCAAGGTGGACGACGACCAGTTGTTCTATTGCCGGTCGCGCGGCATGGACGAGGAAGAGGCCGTAGCCCTGGTCGTGAACGGTTTCTGCCGCGAGGTCTTGCAGGCCCTGCCGATGGAATTCGCCATGGAGGCGCAGTCCTTGGTCGCCATTTCGCTGGAAGGCTCGGTCGGCTAAGGCTGGGACAGGATTTGATGATGGTGCCGGACCGCTGGCACCGCCACCACCATCTGATGAGGAAAAGATGCTGAAAATCGATAACTTGCACGTCAAGCTTGAGGAAGAAGACAAGCAGATCCTGAAGGGTCTGTCGCTGGAGGTTCCGGCCGGTCAGGTCCATGCGATCATGGGCCCGAACGGGTCGGGCAAGTCCACGCTGTCCTATGTCCTGTCGGGCCGCGACGGATATGAGGTGACCGAAGGATCCGCCACGCTGGACGGGCAAAGCCTTCTGGACATGGAACCGGAACAGCGCGCCAGCGCCGGCCTGTTCCTGGCGTTCCAGTATCCGGTGGAAATCCCCGGCGTGGGAAACATGACCTTCCTGCGCACTGCCGTGAACGCGCAGCGCAAGGCGCGGGGCGAGGAAGAACTGTCCTCGGGCGATTTCCTGAAGATTGTGCGCGCCAAGGCCGCCGAATTGCAGATTAGCCCCGATATGCTGAAGCGGCCGGTCAACGTGGGCTTTTCGGGCGGCGAGAAGAAGCGCAACGAGATCCTGCAGATGGCCATGCTGGAACCGCGCATGTGCATCATGGACGAGACGGATTCGGGTCTGGATGTGGACGCGATGCGGCTGGTGTCGGATGGCGTGAACGCGCTGCGTTCGCCTGACCGCAGCTTCCTGGTCATCACCCATTACCAGCGACTGCTGAACCATATCCAGCCGGACGTGGTGCATATCATGGCGGATGGCCGGATCGTGAAATCGGGCGGGCCGGAACTGGCCCTGCAAGTCGAGGAAGAAGGTTATGGCGATCTTCTGGCGGAGGCTGGCTGATGGCTGACACCGCAGTCCAGGCCAAGGACCAGACCCCTTCCATCCAGGGCGCCCCCAAGGCGCCGGATGCGCTTGAAACGCGATTGGCGGCGATCAGCCCGCCGCAGGGGCTTATGGCAGCGGCGCGGGCCGATGCCCTGGCGCGTCTGCGCGGGATGGGGCTGCCCGGCCCGCGCGACGAATATTGGCGCTATACCGATCCCCGCCCCTTCAACGCCCCCCGCCCCCAGGCCTTGCCCGTTCCCCAAGGGGATGCGACGCCCTTGTTCGATGGCTTGGACAAGCTGACCCTGGTCTTCGTCGATGGTATCTTCGACGAGGCGGCCTCGGACGACCTGGCGCTTGAAGGCATAGAGATCGCCACCCTGGCCCAGGCCGACAAGGGCGCGGCATCCTGGGCCTGCGACATCTATGGCAAGCTGGAGGCAGCGGGCCAGGTGCCGGTGCGCCGTCCCTTTGCCGTGCTGAACACCGCCACCGCGCAGGACGGGCTGCTGATCCGCGTGACGGCAAGTCCCGCCAAGCCGGTCCATGTGGTCCACCGCCGCGCCGGGGATAGCGCGGATTCGGTCTGGCACCATGTCATCCGGGTCGAGGAGGGGGCAGAGTTCACCCTGCTGGAAACCGGAATGTCCGGTGCGCGGTCGAACAGCGTGATCGAGGTCGATCTGGCCCCCGGCGCGCGGTTCCATCATGTCGCATCGAAACGCGCAGCCGATGCCAAGGTCGGCATTGGCCATATCTTTGCCCGCGTGGCCGCCCGTGCGCACTTCAAGTCCTTCACCTTGTCGGTGAACGGCACCACCATGCGAAACGAGGCCGTGATCGACATCGCGGGCGACGATGCCGTGGCCCATATCGCCGCGGCCGTGCTGGGTGATGGCGGGCAGGCGCCCTTCCACCAGGATGATACGGTTTTCATCACCCACGGGGCGGAACGCGGCGAAAGCCGCCAAGTCTTCAAGAAGGTGCTGAAGAACGGGGCCGAGGGCGTGTTCCAGGGCAAGATCCTGGTCAAGCCCGGCGCGCAGAAGACCGACGGCTATCAGATCAGCCAGGCGCTGTTGCTGGACGAACGCAGCCAGTTCCTGGCCAAGCCGGAACTGGAAATCTATGCCGACGACGTGAAATGTTCGCACGGATCGACCACGGGCGCCATTGATGACGAGGCGCTGTTCTATCTGCGCTCGCGCGGCGTGCCGCGTGAACGGGCCATCGTGTTTCTGGTCCTGTCCTTCCTGGCCGACGCCCTGGCCGAGGTCGAGGACGAGGCGATCCGCGATTGCATCTATGAACGGCTAGACCTGTGGCTGACCCAGAACGCAGTGCAGTAAGGGCCGCGCCGGGGGGCATGGTCCCCCGCGTGCTGCAAAGCTGGGTGGCCCCGCGCCGGGTGGTGCGGGGTCTTTCCGCCATGCCCGAAGGCACCAAGCTGGCCGTGCTGATGGCGGCGATGCTGGTTTTCCTGATCGCCCAAGCCCCCGCCAATGCCAGGCTGGCCCAGATTGACCCGGCCGTGCCCTTTCAGGCGCGCATGGGCGGGGCGATGCTGGCGGTGATGTTCATGATGCCGGTCCTGGCCTATGCGATGGCGGCTGTGGCGGCTGGCCTGTCGCGGCTGACCCCCTGGCGGCTGACGCCCGAGGATTCGCGTCTTGCGCTGTTCTGGGCGCTTTTGGCGGTGGCGCCGGCCATGCTGCTGGCGGGACTGGTCGCGGGCCTTGTGGGGCAGGGTCCGGGCCTGACCGTGGCCCGGGCGGTCTGTGGACTGGGCTTTGTGATGATATGGGGTGCCGGGATTTCGGCGCTGGCGAGGCGAGTATGAGTTTCGACGACTTCAAGGCCCTGGTCGGCCTGTCGTTCCGCGATCCGCAGGCGGCGGCGCATCTGCTGATGGCGCAGGACTGGCCCGTTTCGGCCCGGTGGATGGCGCTGTTCGCGGCGGTTTCGGTGTCGGCGCTGCTGGCGTCATTCGCGGCGGTGCTGTTCAGCACCCCCGGCCCGGACGGAACCCAGATCGTGACGCTCAGCCGCCAGCCAATGATGCTGGCCGCCATGCAACTGGCCGCCATCGTCCTGGCCGCGGGGCTGATGTCGGGCGTGGGCCGTATGTTCGGCGGCGGAGGCCGGTTCGAGGATGCGCTGCTGCTGACCGTCTGGATCGAGGTTCTGCTGCTGCTGGTCCAAGTGGCCCAGTTGGCGCTGTCTCTCATCCTGCCCGGCGTGGCGGGCCTGCTGGGGCTGGCCGCGGTTGTCCTGTTCCTGTGGCTGACCGTGCAGTTCACCAAGGCGCTGCACGGGTTCCGCAATAGCGTGAAGGTCGCGCTTGGCCTTCTCGGAACCGCCTTTGTGGCGGGCTTCGTGCTGTCGCTGATCGCCGCCGCCCTTGGGATCCTCCCGGAGATGCCGCAATGAGCTTTGATGTCGATGCCGTCCGCGCCGATTTTCCGATCCTGTCGCGGCAGGTGAACAACCGCCCCTTGGTGTACCTGGACAGCGGCGCAAGCGCGCAAAAGCCCCGGCAGGTGATCGAGGCGATCACCCGCGCCTATGAGGGCGAATATGCCAATGTCCACCGGGGCCTGCATTTTCTGTCTAACCTGGCCACCGACAACTATGAACGCGTTCGTGCGATCACCGCCCGCTTCCTGAACGCCCCGCACGAGGACGAGGTGATCTTCACCAGCGGGTCCACCGAAGGCATCAACCTGGTCAGCTACGGCTGGGCCGCGCCCCGGATGCAGGCGGGGGACGAGATCGTGCTGTCGGTGCTGGAACACCACGCCAATATCGTGCCTTGGCATTTCTTGCGCGAACGGCAGGGCGTAGTGCTAAAATGGGTGGAACCCGAACCCGACGGGTCGCTGCCGCCCGAAAAGGTGCTGGCTGCCGTGGGGCCAAGGACGAAGCTGATCGCGGTCACGCATATGTCAAACGTGACCGGCACCATCGTGGATGTGGGCGCCATCGCGCGCGGCACGGACGTGCCGGTGCTTGTCGATGGCAGCCAGGCGGCGGTGCATATGCCCGTCGATCTGGCCGCGCTTGGCGTCGATTTCTACTGCATCACCGGCCACAAGCTTTACGGCCCCTCAGGCTCGGGCGCGATGTGGATCCGCCGTGACCGGCAGGCAGAAATGCGCCCCTTTCTGGGCGGCGGCGACATGATCCGCACGGTGACAAGGGATGCGATCGACTATGCCGACCCGCCCCTGCGGTTCGAGGCGGGCACCCCCGGCATCGTCAACCAGATCGGCTTGGGCGCCGCGCTGGAATACATGATGGACCTGGGGATGGACAACATCGCCGCCCATGAACGGTCCTTGCGCGATTACGCCCGCGAGCGCCTGCGCAGCCTCAACTGGTTGCAGATCCAGGGTGACGCACCGGACAAGGGCGCGATCTTTTCCATGACCATGCAGGGCGCCCATGCCCACGATCTGTCCACCATCCTGGACAAGCGCGGCATTGCGGTGCGCGCGGGCAGCCACTGCGCCATGCCGCTGATGGAGTTCTTCGGAGTCACCGCAAGCGCCCGGGCGTCATTCGCCATGTATAACACCACGCAGGAAGTGGATGCCCTGGTCGAAGGTTTGACCTTCTGCCGCGAACTTTTCGCCTGAATCTTGCAAAGTTTTGTAAAGGCACCGAAGATCGTGCGATAATTCTTGCCCGGTTTCAAAACTCTATGCATCCCTGACCCGACAACGGTCAGGGGAAGGTCATGGCAGAGGTTCTGGTTCTGGGTGCGGGCATGGTCGGCGTCACGACCGGACTGGCTTTGCAGGCGCGCGGGCATCAGGTCACCATCGTCGAACGCGGCGTCCCAGGGCGCGAAACCAGCTATGGCAACGCGGGCCTGATCCAGACCGAGGCGGTGGAACCCTATGCCATGCCGCTGGCCCCCGGCGCGCTGATCCAGATCGCGCTTGGGCGGGGCTATGACGTGAAATGGAACGTCGGGGGCTTATTGTCGCAACTGAACGCGGTCTGGACCTATGCGGTGAATTCGCTGCCCGCAGGCCACCGCCGTGCGACCCTGACTTGGGGCAAGCTGATCCGCCAATCGACTGACCGCCATGCGCCGCTGATCGAAGCCGCCGGGGCCGACAACATCATCCGCCGCGACGGTTATATCGAGGTGCATCGCACCCCCGCCCGCATGGGAAAGGCCCGCATCACCGCTAAGCGGTTCCTGGACGAGTTTGGGGTCGAGGCACGCTTGATGGACGGCAAGGCGCTGCGCACGCTGGAGCCCGCGATCAAGATTGAGGTGGAGGGCGCGACCCACTGGGCCGATGCCTGGACTTGTTCCGATCCGGGCGGGTTGGTCGCATCCTATGCCAGCCTGTTCGAAAAGCACGGCGGGCGGATCGTCAACGGCGACGCGGGCGACCTGCACCGCGCGGGCAAGGGCTGGCGCGTGGCCGAGGCAGAGGGCGAACACGCCGTCGTGGCCCTGGGGCCGTGGACACCGATGCTGTTGCAGCGGTTCGGCCTGACCGTGCCGATGGTCTTCAAGCGCGGCTATCACCGTCACTACCGGATGAAGACGCCGCCGAACCACCCCATCGCCGACTTCGGCAATTCCGTCGTGCTGTCGCCCATGCGCCGGGGTCTGCGGATCGCCACCGCCGCCGAACTGACCAGTCACCCCCGCCTGACTCCGCCGCAGTTGAAGCATGGCGAAAAGGCTGCGCGCGAACTGTTCGACATCGGCCAGCCGGTCGAGGCCGAACCCTGGACCGGCCGCCGCCCCTGCATTCCCGATATGCTGCCGGTCATTGGCCGCGTTCCCGACCAGCCGAACCTGTGGGCGCATTTCGGCCACGGCCACCAGGGCTTTACGCTGGGCCCGGTCACGGCGGAAATCCTGGCCGAGGAAATGGACGGCGGGCAGGGTTGGGCGGAACTGCAGCCGGGGCGGTTCAAGCGCTGACCGGCGGGCGCATTCCATGGGTTGCCCCTGTTGACTTTCGCGCGCGGGGACACACCTTACAGGCTCTGCCGGATGAAGGATGCCCATGGGCCATAACAACACGAACGCACCAGTCGCGCGTCCTGTCGAAGTCACCCGCCCCAAGCTGGAAGGCGGTCGGCGTTTTGTCCTGAAGACCGAATTCGAACCGGCAGGCGACCAGCCATCGGCGATTGTCGAGCTGACCCAGGGCGTTCAGGCGGGCGAACACGACCAGGTGCTGTTGGGCGCGACCGGCACGGGCAAGACCTTTACCATGGCCAAGGTGATCGAGGCGACGCAGCGCCCCGCCATCATCCTTGCGCCCAACAAGACCCTGGCAGCCCAGCTCTATGGCGAATTCAAGGGCTTCTTCCCCGATAATGCGGTCGAGTACTTTGTCAGCTACTACGATTACTATCAGCCCGAGGCCTATGTCGCCCGGTCGGATACCTATATCGAGAAGGAATCCCAGATCAACGAGGCCATCGACCGGATGCGCCATTCGGCCACGCGGGCGCTGCTGGAACGCGACGACGTGATCATCGTGGCCTCGGTGTCGTGCATCTATGGCATCGGCTCGGTCGAGACCTATTCGGCGATGACCCAGGACATGGTCGTGGGTGACAGTTATGACCAGCGGGAATTCCTGTCCCAGCTTGTCGCCCAGCAATACCGCCGCCTGGACGCGGCCTTCCAGCGGGGTGGTTTCCGCGTGCGCGGCGACGTGGTCGAGGTCTGGCCCGCCCACCTGGACGACCGCGCCTGGCGGTTCGATTTCTTCGGCAACGAGCTTGAGGCGATCACCGAATTTGATCCTCTGACCGGGCAAAAGACTGACAACTTCCGCCAGATCCGCATCTATGCCAACAGCCACTATGTGACGCCGCGCCCGACGCTGCAGCAGGCGATCAAGGGCATCAAGGCAGAATTGCAGATGCGGTTGAAGCAGCTGGTCGATGAAGGCAAGCTGCTGGAAGCGCAGCGGCTGGAGCAGCGCACGAATTTCGACCTGGAAATGCTGGAAGCCACCGGCGTCTGCAACGGCATCGAGAACTATAGCCGCTATCTGACCGGCCGCGCGCCGGGCGAGCCGCCCCCCACGCTGTTCGAATTCATCCCGGACAATGCCATCGTCTTTGCCGATGAATCCCATGTCAGCGTGCCGCAGATCGGCGGAATGTACCGGGGCGACTTCCGGCGCAAGTTCACGCTGGCCGAACACGGCTTCCGCCTGCCAAGCTGCATGGACAACCGCCCCCTGAAGTTCGAGGAATGGGACGCCATGCGCCCGCAGTCGGTCTTTGTCAGCGCCACCCCTGCGCAATGGGAGATGGACCAGACCGGCGGCGTCTTTACCGAACAGATCATCCGCCCCACCGGCCTTCTGGATCCGCAGATCGAGGTCCGCCCGGTCGAGATGCAGGTGGATGACCTGCTGGACGAGATCCGCAAGGTTTCGGCGGCTGGCCTGCGCACGCTGGTCACGACGCTCACCAAGCGCATGGCCGAGGATCTGACCGAGTATTTTCACGAACAGGGCATCCGCATCCGCTATATGCACAGCGACATCGACACGATTGAGCGGATCGAGATCCTGCGCGACCTGCGACTGGGCGCCTTTGACGTGCTGGTGGGCATCAACCTGCTGCGGGAAGGGTTGGATATTCCCGAATGCGGTCTGGTGGCGATCCTGGACGCCGACAAGGAAGGCTTCCTGAGGTCGGAAACTTCCCTGATCCAGACCATCGGGCGCGCGGCGCGGAACGTCGATGGGCGGGTGATCCTGTATGGCGACCGCATCACCGGCAGCATGGAACGGGCCATGGCGGAAACCGAGCGCCGTCGGCAAAAGCAGATGGCCTATAACATCGAACACGGCATCACGCCCACCACCGTGCGCAAGAACGTCGAAGATGTGCTGGCTGGCCTGTGGCAGGGCGATACCGATCAGTCCCGCATCACCGCCCGGGTCGACCGACCAATGGTTGGCGCGAACCTGCAGGCCCATCTGGACGCCCTGCGTGCCCAGATGCGCAAGGCCGCCGAGAACCTGGAATTCGAGGAAGCCGCCCGCGTCCGAGACGAGGTCAAGCGGCTGGAGGCCGTGGAACTGGCAGTTGCCGAAGACCCCCTGGCGCGCCAGTCGGTGATCGAGGAAGCGGCGGAAGAAGCGATGAAGGCATCCGGCCGGTCCACGGCGGGCAAGGCAGGGCAGCGGGGCGGCAACAAGCGGTCGAAACGCCATCGATAAAGGCGCGTCAGGCCAGGGCTGCCCCGATCTTGCGCGCCAACTGGTCAAAGCTGAAGGGCTTTGCCAGGAAATTGCCCTCCGCCTTGACGCTCTTGTCGATATCAGAGGAATTGCCCGTATAGCCGCTGGCGTAAACGACCCTCAGGTCGCCTCGGATCGCGCGCGCCTGTTCGACCAGTTGCGGCCCGGTCATCTGCGGCATGACAACATCCGTGAACAGCAGCGCAATGTCAGGGCGCTGTTCCAGGATCTTCAGGCCCAAAGACCCTGACGCGGCTTCCAGCACCGTATAGCCAAGATCGCGCAGCGATGCGACGGTAAAGGCGCGCACCCGATCCTCGTCCTCGACCACCAGGATTACCTGGTCCGATCGGCCCACCGGCACCTCTGCGGCCGGATCGCCCGAAGTCTGTTCCGCATGGCCGGGGCTGCGCGGCAGATACAGGTCGACCACCGTGCCTTGGCCGATCTGCGACTTGATCGCGACATGGCCGCCCGATTGTCGGATGAAGCCGTAAACCTGGCTCAGCCCCAGGCCGGTGCCTCGTCCCGTGGGCTTGGTGGTAAAGAACGGATCAAAGGCCTTGGCCAGAACCTCGGGCGTCATGCCGGTGCCGGTGTCCAGCACCCGGATCCGCACGAAGTCCCCCGGTTCCATCCCCAGGCCGCGTGCCGCCTGGGCATCCAGACCGGCATTTTCGGTTTCCAGCGTGACCCGCCCGCCATCAAGCATCGCGTCGCGGGCGTTCACGGCCAGGTTGATGATGGCATTTTCCAGCTGGTTGGGATCGGCCTTGGTCGGCCAAAGGCCGGGGTGCAGCAGCGTTTCCAGAACAATGGTTTCACCCAGCGACCGCGACAGCATATCCGACAAACCCGACAGCAAGGCGTTGGCATCGACCACCACGGGTTCCAGCGGTTGCTGGCGTGAAAATGCCAGCAACCGCTGGGTCAGGGCGGCGGCGCGGCCCGCACCATCCAGGGCGCCTTCGATAAAGGCGCCGACATCGGTGTTGCCGCGCGCGAGCTGACGCTGCGTCAGGTTTAGCCCGCTGATGACAATGGCCAGCATATTGTTGAAGTCATGGGCGATTCCCCCGGTCAACTGGCCCACTGCCTCCATCTTCTGCAACTGGCGCAATTGACGCTCGGCGGCCTCGCGGCGTTCGAATTCTTCGCGCAGGACGATTTCGCGATGGGCAAGCGCCGCCTCTTGTTCCTCGACCCGGCGGTTCAGGCTTTGCAGCGCCTCGGCCCGTTCGATGGCCAGCCAGGTCTGTTGGACAATTTCCTTGGCCAGGATGATTTCCGGTTCCGTCCAGGCCCGCACCGTTGCCTGGTGAAGATAGATCCCGGCCGCCCATTTGCCATCCGTCAGCAGCGGCACGCAGATCCCCGCCAGAACGCCCTCCTGTGCATAGGGCATCAGCCCGCCATCCGCATCAAGGCGGCTATCCCCGAAGACAAGGGCGCGGCCCGCCCGGCGTTCCGTGTCGGCATGGATGCCATAATGATCCGTTGGCTGATTGCCCATCAGCGGGTCCAGGGTGCCGTCCGACCAGGACGCCTCGTGGCAGATAAGCTGCGGTCCGGTCAGCCGGTAAAAGCCCACGCGGTTGACGCCCAGCCGCTTGCCCAGGGTTTCGGATGAAACGCGCAGGATTTCCTGGGGGTCGGTCTGCATCCGTTGACGGGCGATCTGTTCAAGGACGAACTCGCGCTCTTCCTTGGCGGCGCGCAGTTGAAGCTCGGCTTCCTTTAACCGGGTGATGTCATAGCTGACGCCCGGCAGGCGCGCGCAGCGCCCGTCAGGTCCGGGAATGCACCGTCCCTGGGCGGATACCCAGGACACCGACCCGTCTTCCCGCACCAGTCGGTATTCCGATGTGAACGGGCCGACGGTGCGGATCGCCTCGGCAATCTCGGCTTCGACGCGGGCGCGGTCGTCGGGGTGGATGCCGAAAAAGAACTGCTCGACCCCCGCGCCTTGGGCCGCAAGGGCAGGGTCAACCCCATAGAGGTTTGCGAAATGCCCATCGGTGGTGACGCGATCCGCGGCCACGTCCCAGTCCCAGATGCCCACGCTGTTGCCCGCCGACATGGCAAGATCCAGGCGGTTCGCCGCCTCGGCCCTTGCGCGTTCGGCCAGGATCCGATCCGTTGTCTCGCCCGTGACGCACAAAAGCCCGACGATACGCCCGTCGGCATCAAAGGTAGGGGAATAGGTAAAGATCCAATAGCTTTCCTCGGGCAGTCCGGTGCGGCTCAGATCCAGCCGCATATCCACGACCTTCTGGCTTTCGCCGCGCAGGCATCCCTCGACCAGGGGCAGGATGTCGTTCCAGATGCTTTCCCAGACCTTGCCGAACGGCCTGCCAAGCGCGTCGCCTGCCCGATAACCCAGGATCGGAACATAGGCATCGTTATAGAACGAGATGAGGTCCGGTCCCCAAGCCAGATACATGGGCGTCGGGCAAGCCAGCATCGTGGTCAGGATCGCGCGCAGGTCGGTGGGCCATGACGCCCGCGGACCCATCGGTGTGGACGACCAGTCCCTCGCCGCGATTTCGCGCGCCACACGGCTGTCGAAAGCCGCCAGCCAGTCACCCGAGGGCCGTTCGATCTTCATTCATTTTCCGTTCGCGCGCGTTCAGGCAGAATCAGCATCCCGATAAGGTGCTTCAGCAGCCTTTGCACGCGATATTCGCGCCGATGGCGGGTCACTGCAAGTCCCTGAAAACACGACGTTGCAGCACTTGTCGAAAGGGGAACCCGAAGGTCCGGGTTCCCCGGCGTCATTCCGTTACTGCCAGCTTTTCACCAGTTCGTCATAGCTGATGGTCTCCGGCTGGGGGTCTTCGTTTTCCAGCTTGAGCTGGGGGGCAATGCCGCCGTTTTCCTTGGCGAAGTTGTTCCACCATTCCAGGTCATGCTCCTCGGCCAGCTTCGGACCGATGTCGCCCTGCACGCCCGCGCGTTCCAGCCGTTCCATCACCTTTTCCTGTTCCGCGCACAGGCTGTCCATGGCTTCCTGCGCGGTCTTGGCACCGGATGCCGCGTCGCCGATCGCCTGCCACCAAAGCTGCGCCAGCTTCGGATAGTCAGGGACGTTGGTGCCGGTGGGCGACCATTGCAGCCGGGCGGGCGAGCGATAGAACTCGATCAGGCCGCCCAGCTTGGGCGCGCGTTCGGTGAAGGATTCGTGGTCCAGCGTGGATTGGCGGATGAAGGTCAGGCCGACATGGCTTTTCTTCACGTCCACCGTCTTCGAAGTCACAAACTGCGCATAAAGCCAGGCAGCCTTGGCGCGGTCGTCGGGCGTCGATTTCAGCAGCGTCCAGGAACCTGCGTCCTGATAGCCCAGTTTCATACCGTCCTGCCAATAGGCGCCATGGGGCGAGGGGGCAAAGCGCCATTTCGGCGTGCCGTCCTCGTTCACGACGGGCAGGCCTTCCTTGACGAAATCGGCCGTGAAGGCGGTATAGGTGAACATCTGCTGGGCGACCTCGCCCTGGCTGGGCACTGGGCCGCTTTCGCTGAAGGTCATGCCCTGGGCGGCAGGGGGCGCGAACTTGGTCATCCAGTCCAGGTATTTCTGGATCGCGTAAACCGAGGCCGGGCCGTTGGTATCGCCGCCGCGGGCCACGCAACTGCCCACGGGGCGGCTGTTTTCATCGACGCGGATGCCCCATTCGTCCACCGGCAATCCGTTCGGAATGCCCTTGTCGCCGTTCCCGGCCATCGACAGCCAGGCATCGGTGAAGCGCCAGCCAAGGCTGGGATCCTTCTTGCCATAGTCCATGTGGCCGAAGACCGTCTTGCCGTCGATCTCGCGGCCGGTGAAGAATTCGGCGATGTCCTCGTAAGCCGACCATGTGACCGGGACACCCAGGTCATAGCCGTATTTTTCCTTGAACTCGGCCTTGTTGGTTTCGTCGTCGAACCAGTCCTTGCGGAACCAGTAGAGGTTGGCGAACTGCTGGTCGGGCAGTTGATACAGGTTGCCGTCGGGCGCGGTGGTGAAGGACTTGCCGATAAAGTCGTCGATGTCCAGGTTCGGGTTGGTGGCGTCCTTGCCCGCGTTGGCCATCCAGTCGGTCAGGTTGCGCGCCTGCTGGTAACGCCAGTGGGTGCCGATCAGGTCGCTGTCGTTGACATAGGCGTCATAGATGTTCTCGCCCGACTGCATCTGCGTTTGCAGCTTTTCCACCACGTCGCCTTCGCCGATCAGGTCATGCGTGATCTTGATGCCGGTGATGGCGGTGAAGGCGGGGGCAAGGGTCTTGGCCTCGTATTCATGGGTGGTGATGGTTTCGGATACCACCTTGATGTCCATCCCCGCGAAGGGCTGGGCGGCGTCGATGAACCATTGCATCTCGGCCTCTTGCGCGGCGCGATCCAGGCTGGACATATCGCCGATTTCCGCGTCGAGGAAGGCCTTGGCCTCCTCGATCCCGGCATTTGCGCCGGTGACCATCAGCGCAAGGCTCATGGCCGTCGTCAGATAGAACTTCATGTCTTCTCCTCCCCAGGATGGGCCTTGGCGGCCCGGTTTTCACACCCAGCGGAACACCGCCGCGGCGTAGATCAGTGACACGATCAATCCTCCCCAGGCGGGCTGTCCTCCCAGGCCCAGCCAGGCGAGGTTGATGAAGGCCGAGCCGAGCAGGCTGATGAACAGCCGGTCGCCCCGGGTGGTCCATATCCCCAGAAGCCCCTTGCGCGGCGTTTCCGGCGAACGGATGGCAAGCCAGGTGAAGAACAGCAGCAGTGCGGCGATCACCCAGAAGAAAAAGGCGGTCGGAAAGGTCCAGGCCATCCAGCCCCCGGGATTGAGGGCGCCGGTCCATTCCCGGACGCCGTCCTCGGCCGGGACCAGCAAGACCAGCCATGCCAGCACGGCCAGCATCAGCAACGCGGCGGCGACAAAGCCGGTGTTCAGGGACGATCTGCGCATCACACCCTCCCCAATGCAAAGCCCTTGGCGATGTAATTGCGCACGAACCAGATCACAAGCGCGCCGGGAACGATGGTCAGCACCCCCGCCGCCGCAAGCACGCCCCAATCAAGGCCCGAGGCGCTGACCGTGCGCGTCATCGTGGCCGCGATGGGCTTGGCGTTCACGGATGTCAGCGTGCGCGACAGCAGCAGTTCGACCCAGGAAAACATGAAGCAGAAGAAGGCCGCGACGCCGATGCCGCTGGCGATCAGGGGCATGAAGATGCGCGTGAAGAACCGCGGGAAGCTGTAGCCGTCGATATAGGCGGTCTCGTCGATCTCTCGCGGGACGCCGGACATGAAGCCTTCCAGGATCCAGACGGCCAGCGGCACGTTGAACAGGCAATGCGCCAGGGCCACGGCGATATGCGTGTCGAACAGGCCGACGGCCGAATAAAGCTGGAAGAAGGGCAGGGCGAAGACGGCGGGCGGGGCCATGCGGTTCGTCAGCAGCCAGAAGAACAGGTGCTTGTCCCCCAGGAAGCGATAGCGGCTGAAGGCATAGGCGGCGGGCAGGGCCACCGCCAGCGACAGCGCGGTGTTCAGAACGACATAGATCAGGCTGTTGACATAGCCCATGTACCAGCTTGGATCCGTCAGGATCACGCGATAGTTGTCCAGCGTCGGGTTCAGCGGATACAGGCTGAAGGCGCCGGTGATTTCGGCATTGGTCTTCAGGCTCATGTTCACCAGCCAGTAGATGGGAACCAGCAGGAACGACAGGTACAGGGTCATCACGACCGCAGACCCGAGCGATGCGTGACGGGCGTTCATGCCGTTTCCCGCTGCGCGGTCATTACGGTATAGAAGACCCAACTGATCAGCAGGATCACAAGGAAGTAGATCAGACTGAATGCCGCCGCCGGGCCAAGATCGAACTGCCCAATCGCCATCTTCACCAGGTCGATGGAAAGGAATGTGGTGGCGTTGCCGGGACCGCCGCCGGTGACGACAAAGGGTTCGGTATAGATCATGAAGCTGTCCATGAAGCGCAGCAGCACCGCGATCAGCAGCACGCCCGACATCTTCGGCAGTTCGATAAAGCGGAACACCCCCCAGCGGCTTGCCTGGTCGATCCGCGCGGCCTGGTAATAGGCGTCGGGAATGGATTGCAGGCCCGCATAGCACAGCAGCGCGACAAGGCTGGTCCAGTGCCATACGTCCATGACGATGATCGTGGCCCAGGCGTCGATGGGATCGTTCACATAGTTGTAGTCAAAGCCCATCGCCGCAAGCGTGTGCCCCAGCAACCCGATATCCACGCGGCCGAAAACCTGCCAGATGGTGCCGACCACGTTCCACGGGATCAGCAGGGGCAGGGCCATCAGCACCAGCACAAGGCTGGCCCAAAAGCCGCGCTTGGGCATATTGAGGGCGATGAAGATGCCCAGAGGGATCTCGATGGCCAGGATGATGGCGGAAAACAGAAGCTGCCGGCCAAGGGCTGCGTGGATGCGGTCGGACTCCAGCACCTCCTGGAACCAGCCCAGGCCGTTCCAGAAGAACTGGTTGTTGCCGAAGGTGTCCTGGACGGAATAGTTGACGACCGTCATCAGCGGGATCACGGCGGAAAAGGCGACCAGCACAAGCACCGGCAGGACCAGGAACCAGGCACGGTTGTTGACGGGCTTGTCCATCACGCGGCCCTTTCTGTGGGTTCGATGCGCCAGTCATCGACAAAGACGCCGATGCGGGCGGGGTCCAGGGCGACGCGGTCGAATGCGGCGGGGATCGGCTGATCCTCGGGGACGACGACGTTGAAGGGGGCGCCCGCGACGGTGCCGCGCAGGATGCGGTGGTGGCCCACGTCCTCGACCCGGGTCAGGCGGAAAGGCAGGCCTTCGCCTGTTGTGGGACGGGCGGCGTCAGGGCGGATGCCGATCTGCACCCGACCCGTTTGCGGCGCATAGGGCGCGGTCAGGGGGATCGTGGTCCCGGCGACAAGGGCGGCGGCGCCCTGAACCTGCGCGTCCAGCAGATTCATGCCGGGCGAGCCGATGAAATAGCCGACGAAGGTATGCGCCGGGGTATCGAACAGCGATTGCGGCGTGCCCGCCTGCACGACGCGGCCCTCGGACATGACCACCACCTCGTCGGCGAAGGTCAAAGCCTCGGTCTGGTCATGGGTGACATAGATCATCGTGTGGCCGAATTCGCGGTGCAAGGCCTTCAACTGCGTGCGCAATTCCCATTTCATCTGAGGGTCTATCACGGTCAGCGGCTCGTCGAACAGGATGGCGTTCACGTCCTGGCGGACCATGCCGCGGCCCAGGCTGATCTTCTGCTTGGCATCCGCCGTCAGGCCACGGGCGCGACGATCCAGCGTGTCGGTCATCCCGATCATGCGCGCCACCGCATCGACCCGCGCGGCGATCTGGCCTGCGGGCAGGCCACGGTTCTTCAAGGGAAAGGCAAGGTTCTGGCGGACCGTCATGGTGTCATAGACGACCGGGAACTGGAAAACCTGCGCGATGTTGCGATCCGCCGTGGGCAGGGTCGTCACGTCGCGGTCGCCGAACAGCACCCGGCCCCGCGACGGATGCAGCAGGCCCGAGATGATGTTCAGCAACGTGGTTTTGCCGCATCCCGACGATCCCAGAAGCGCATAGGCCCCGCCGTCGCGCCAGGTCAGCGACATGGGCTTCAATGCCCAGTCGGCATCGGCCTTGGGGGCTTTGCCATAGCTGTGGGAAAGATTGTCCAGGGTGATCTGCGCCATCACGCCGCCCGCGCATAGGGGGCAGCGCGGGCAAGCCTGCCGCCCTGGTCGAACAGATAGATATGCGCCGGATCCAGCCACAGGGTCAGCGGTCCTTGCGCCAGCCTGCGCACGCCCGGCACCAGTCCGACCCAGCGGTCATGCCCGTGCAGCAGGTGCAGATAAGTCTCGGCCCCGGTGATCTCGGTCGCGTCAAGCCGCGCGGCCAGGGGTATGGCGCGCAAGGACTGGTCCAGCGACAGATGGGGCGCGCGGAACCCTGCGGTATAGGTGCCGTCGGGGACATCCACAGGCCAGCGGGCATCGTCCAACGCCGCTTTGCCCTCTGTCACTTCGATGCGCTTGAAATTCATCGGCGGGTCGCTGAAGACGCGCGCGGTCACGGCGTCCTGGGGGGCGCGGTAAACCTGCGGAGTCGGCCCGAATTGCGTCACCCGGCCTTCCCACAGGGTCGCGGTATGGCCGCCCAGCAACAACGCCTCCTCGGGTTCGGTGGTGGCATAGACGAAAATCGCGCCCGACGCCTCGAAGATGCGGGGGATCTCGGCGCGCAACTCCTCTCGCAGCTTGTAGTCCAGGTTCGCCAAAGGCTCGTCCAGCAGGACCAGCCCGGCGCCCTTGACCAGGGCGCGTGCCAGCGCCGTGCGCTGCTGTTGGCCGCCCGACAGTTCCAGGGGGCGGCGGCCCAGAAGGGAGGTCAGGCGCATCATCTCGGCCGTCTCACGCACGCGGCGGTCGATCTCGGCCCGCGCCACACGCTGCAGGCGCAGGGGCGAGGCGATGTTGTCGTAAACGCTCATCGAGGGATAGTTGATGAACTGCTGGTACACCATCGCCACGCCCCGGTCCTGCACCCGTTGGCCTGTCACGTCCCCGCCCTGCCACAGGATCCGTCCGGTGGTCGGCTGGTCCAGTCCCGCCATCAGCCGCATCAGCGTGGTCTTGCCGGACAGGGTCGGTCCCAGCAGGACGTTCATGCTGCCCGGCGCAAGCTCCAGATCGGTGGGGTGGATCCAGCGCTGGCCCGCGACCTCCTTGGAAACGCCTTGCAGTTCCAGCGTCATGCAGCTGCCCTTTCACTGGAAACGTAATCCTCGACGGCTGCCACCTGTTCGGGGGTCAGCCGCAGCCCCAGCTTGGACCGCCGCCACAGCACCCCTTCGGCGTCGCGCGCCCATTCCCGGGCGATCATCCACCGCAGTTCGGATTCGGTCAATGTGGCGCCAAAGTCGCGGCCCAGGTCGGCGGCGGTGCGGGCGCCGTCCAGAACCTTCGCGGCTTCGGTCCCATAGGCGCGCACCAGGCGGTTGGCCCAGGCTGTAGTCAGAAAGGGATGATCCCGCATCAGGGCCAGGGCCAGGGCCGGCGCTCCGTCCACCGGAAAGTCGCCGCCGGGCAGGGGGACGCCGGCGGTCCAGGCCGCGCCCATGCCGTGCAGATGAGGGGCAAGCTTTGCCATCGCAGCCTCGGCCAGGCGGCGATAGGTGGTGATCTTGCCGCCAAAGACGTGCAGGCAAGGCGGGCCGCCCGCATCCAGCGACAGCACATAATCGCGTGTCGCCGCCGTGGCCGATGACGCGCCATCGTCGTAAAGCGGCCGGACGCCCGAATAGGTCCAGACCACATCCGCAGCCGTCACCGGCTGCCGGAAATAGCTGGACACGAAGCGGCACAGATAATCGACTTCGTCCGGTGTGCAGACGGCCTGGCCGGGCGGGCCGTCATGGTCCACATCCGTGGTGCCGATCAGGGTGAAGTCGCCCTCGTAAGGGATGGCAAAGACGATCCGCCCGTCCTGGCCTTGCAGGAAATAGGCCTTGCCATGATCGAACAGCTGCCGCGTGACGATATGGCTGCCCCGCACCAGCCGCACCCCCTCGGTCGAGGGCAGATGGGCCACGTCGCGGATGACCTGCCCGGCCCAAGGGCCGGACGCGTTCACCAGCACCCGCGCCCTGAAGGCGCGACCGTCCGCCAGCCGAACGGACCAGCCGTCGCCGTCGCGCCGTGCATCCGTGACCTTGGCGCCGACGATGATGTCAGCCCCGCGCGCTGCCGCATCCCGCGCGTTCAGCACGACCAGACGCGCGTCATCCACCCAGGCGTCGGAATATTCATAGGCCCGCGTCAGCCGATCCTGCAGCAGTTTGCCTTCCGGCGCCTGGCGGAGATCCAGCGTCGAGGTGCCGGGCAGGATTTCCCGCGCGCCCAAGGTGTCATAAAGGAACAGCCCCGCGCGGATCACCAGATTAGGCCGGTGACCACGCGCCCAAGGCATCAGCACCGACAGGAGGCGCGACACCGGCGTCTTTCCCGCAAAGCGCATCCTGGGATCCAGCGGCAGGACAAAGCGCATCGGCCAGGAGATATGGGGCATCGCGCGCAACAGCACCTCGCGCTCGCGCAGCGATTCCCGCACCAGGCGCAGTTCCATGAATTCCAGGTAACGCAGCCCGCCGTGAAACAGCTTGGTCGATGCGCTGCTGGTCGCCCCGGCAAGGTCGCTCTGTTCCGCCAGCCGGACGGAAAGCCCGCGTCCGGCGGCATCCCGGGCGATCCCCGTGCCGTTGATCCCGCCGCCTATGACGAACAGATCCGTCGCCGACATCGACCGCTCCCTCTCTTCGCAGGCAAGTCGAACATCCGCGCACGGATTCTGTCAACACGGATGTTCGATTTCGCTCACTTTCTTTCGCTTGACAGGCGAACGCAGCGGGGTCTTCTGGAGGCACGGCGCAGAAGAGGCGGGCATATGAACATCAGGCAGATGCAGATCCTGGAACTCGTGCGGGCATCGGGCCGGGCCAGCGTCGAGGACTTGTCAGCGCGCCTTGAGGTGACGCCCCAGACGATCCGCCGCGACCTGGGGGAACTGGCGGACCAGGGCGTCCTGGACCGTGTCCATGGCGGTGCGATCCTGCGCAGCGGTGCCAGCAACATCGCCTATGAAGAACGCCGCCGAATGAATGAGGACGCCAAGGCGGCCATCGGCCGCGCCTGCGCCGCCCAGATCCCCGACAACAGTTCGGTGATCCTCAACATCGGCACCACGACCGAGGCGGTGGCACGCGCCCTGCTGCGGCATCGCAACCTGACGGTCGTGACCAACAACATGAACGTGGCCAATATCCTGGCCGCCAACGAAAGCTGCGAGGTGCTGGTCGCGGGCGGATTGCTGCGCCGGTCCGACGGGGGGCTGGTGGGCGATCTGACCCGCGAGTTCATGGCGAACTTCAAGACTGACTATGCCATCATCGGCTGCTCCGCCCTGGACGAGGACGGCGACATCCTGGACTTTGACCTGGCCGAGGTTCGCGTCAGCCGCGCCATCCTGCGCCAGGCGCGCGAACGCTGGCTGGTGACGGATTCGGCCAAGCTGGCGCAAAAGGCCCCCATCCGGGTTGTGTCATTGGCCGAGCTTGACACGATCTTCATCGACAGCCCGATCCCGGAACCATTGCGTCGAGTCTGCGACCAGGGCGGAACGCGCGTGGTGGTGGCCTCCGAGGAGGCTTGAGCCGGCGCCGTCGATCGTCGGTAACCACCCGGTTTGCACCGCGGCCATTTTTCATTGACAAGTGTTGATGATGTTGTGTCTCGCGCTACGGCTCTCCGTGGTAGGCTCAGTCCATGGAGATTGATCGGGACAAGATCGACGAGGCTGTTCTGGCGCTGCTGTGGTTGACGCTGCATGACGAGCGGCGCGCGTGGAAAGGCTTTGACTGGGACGTCCTGGAGCGGTTGCATGCCAGGGGCCTGATCGCCGATCCGGTCAACAAGGCAAAGTCGGTTGTCCTGACCGATGAGGGCCTGCGGCAGTCCGAAGAACTCTTCCGGGCGCTGTTTACGCGGCCTCGGTCTTGACTGTGCCCATTGGCGTCCAGTTCCAGGGCAGCAATTCGCCGAGACGGGTGTTCATGTGATCGTGGATGCGGTCCAGGACATCGGCAAGATAGGCCTGCGGATCGAGCCCGTTCATCTTTGCCGTTTCAATAACGGTCAGGGCGCGAGCAAGCGTTTCGCCGCCCGCGTCCGAGCCCGCGAATAGCCAGTTCCGTCTGCCGACACCAATTGGCCTCAGGGCACGCTCGGCCGCATTGTTGTCGATGGCCACGCGCCCGTCCTCGAGGAACAGCGTGAGGGCAGACCAGCGGCTCAGCCCATAGCGGAAGGCCTTGGCCAGATCGCTTTTTCCGGGGATGCGCGTCAGCTGCTTTTCGGCCCAGTCCCGGAAGGCGTCGACCTTCGGCCTGGTATCCTTCTGTCGCAGGGCCAGCCGCAACTCGGCGGGCTTGCCGCTGGTGGCGCGCTCGATGTCGTAGAACTTGCCGATCCGGTCGAGTGCCTCACACGCGATTTCGGATTTTGTCGCAGCCCAGACATCATGGAAGTCACGGCGCAGATGTGCCCAGCAGGCGGCCTCGCGGAACTGGCTCTTGCCCTCCAGATCGGTGGCATAAAGCTTGGCATAGCCCTTGTAGCCATCGGCTTGAAGAATGCCGCCGGCCTGGCCCAGATGGCCGAGGACATGGTTTTCCTTCCAGTCCGGGGCGAACTGATAGACCGCGCCGGGCGGGGCCTTGCCTGCCCAAGGGCGCTGATCGCGAACATAAGCCCAGATCCGGCCCTTCCTGACGCCCTTGCCGAGCCCTTTGTCGCTCTTGCTGCGATCAAGCACGCGGATGGGCGTGTCATCGGCATGGAGCAGATCGCTGGCCATGATCTCGGCCTCGATCTTTTCGATCAGCGGCGCCAGAGCTTTCATCGCCCCGCCGCACCAGTCCACAAGCGTCGTATCGGAGATATCGGCGCCCATCCGGGCAAAGATCTCGTTCTGCCTGTAGAGCGGCACATGATCGTCGAACTTCGAGACCAGGACATAGGCGAGCAGGTTCGGTCCCGCCATGCTCCGCGGGATCGGCCGGCTGGGTGCCGGGGCCTGGACGATCTTCTCACAGCGTCGGCAGGACTTCTTGATGCGCGCGATCTCGATAACCTTCAACTGCGCGGCGATCATGTCGATCAATTCGCTGACATCCTCACCGATCACCCGCAGATCGCCGCCGCAATCGGGGCAATTCTTGCCAGGGTCATATTCGCGACGTTCGCGCGGCGTGTCCTTCGAGACTTTCGGGCGGCGGCGGTTGGTTTCCTGAGGTTCAGCCGGCTCCGGAGCCTGTGCTTCCGTGTCGGGCCCCTTCTCGGCAGCGGGCGACGGGTCATTCGCCTCGGCCAGGGCCAGCTGCAGGTCTTCCAGCGCCAGCTCCAGTTGCTCGATCTCGCGTTCGATCTTTTCCGAACTGGCTCCGAACTTCTGCTTCTGCAATTTGGCAATCCGAACGCGCAGCGCCTGAACCAGCAGATCATGCGCGCGCAAGCTGGCCGACATCTTCTGATTTTCTGCCTGCAACGCAGCAATGATCGCCTTCAAGGCGGCAGGATCATTGGGCAGTGGCGTGGTCGTTCCGGACATGGCGATGGATACCATATCCTCCTGTCGAACGCTACAAAAAGACGCAATTACAAAAGGATAAATCAGCCGACCCGGGCCGGTGGCGCCCCCCAATCCGGCCGCCTCCAGTCAATTCCCTCCCACAACATGGCCAGCTGCGCCGATGTCAGACGCGCAGTCCCGTCCTTGCCGCTTGGCCAGGGAAAGCGCCCGCGTTCCAGCACCTTGTAGTAAAGGCAGAAGCCTTGGCCGTCCCAATACAAGAGCTTCAATCTGTCGCCACGCCGACCGCGGAACGCAAACACCGCCCCGCCTGCCGGCTTCTGGCGCAACTGATCCTGCGCCAGGGCCGCCAAACCCTCAATGCCCTTGCGCATGTCGGTCACCCCGCAGGCCAGATAAACCCGGACACCGGTGCCGGGCCCGATCATGCCGCCTCCAGCACCCGGATCAACCGCGTCAGCGTGGTCGTGTCCAGCATCGTGTCGAAGCGCAGGCACCGGCCATTGGCCAGCTGAAGCTCAATCAGGGCGGGGCGCTGCGGCGCTTGATCTTCAGCCGATGGATGCGCCGCCAACGCCGCCGGCGCGCTCAATTCCACCGGCAGGAACAGGGCCTCCGGAAGCGGGGAAAGCAGCCCCTTCTTCTTCAGCTCATGCCGCCAGGCATAAAGCTGCTGTCGGGTCACCTCGTGGCGCTGCGCCACTTGCGTCACCGTCGCGCCCGCCACCCCGATTGACAGCACGATCCCGAGCTTCTCCTCGTCGCTCCAGCGACGCCGCCGTTCCAGACCCAGAATGTCACCACGCATCGAAAGCCCCGCATAAGACACGTCGTTAACGACGTCGCTATGCACGTGTCTTAGCCGATCACCCCACGCTCAGGCAGGCGGTGGAAATCGGGTGGTTACTGTTTCTCAAAGTGCTTGACCGGATTTTCCTCAATCCAACCGTCGTTCCTCATCGCCGTCATCAGCTGGCCGAATGCCGTCAGGTCGCGGTTGATCGTGGAAATCGTCACACCGTCGGAGCGACGCCGGGACACAAATTCCGAGACGGTTGCGACCTTAATTTCGGCTGCCATAACGGTTCTGACATCATGGCCGAGATCTTCGCAGATTTCTTCAATCACTCGGAGGATTTGACGCAGGCTGGTCCGATAGCGCTTCCGGGTTTGTGCGCCCCAGCCGGAACTCTCTTGGTCTAAGACCTCGTAAAACTTTAACAGGCCGGTAGAGAAGGTCCAATCCAACTCCCCGGCCTCCGCGAGCCCCCTGAGCTCCGTTATGCGGCCTTTGGCCTTTTTCGCCGCGACGCTTTGAGAAGTCGTTCGAAGCGACTCTCGGTGCAAGACGCCGTTGATCTTAATACGGAGCCAGTAAAACTTGCTGTTGGTCGGTTTGAAGATGTTCTTGAGGTTTCTTGCGTTGGTTGACATTTGCTGCCCCCATCTATCCATAGAAGGGCCAAGTCGTGATCGAACGTCCAAAGACCGCCGTGTTTGGCAGCACCTGGGATACGGTCCTTCGCAGCGTGCTGTGTGATTGTCCGGTGTGACAAACCACTCAGCTTTGCGACGGTCGACGCCTTGAGCCTTGGTTTCATCGTTTTGAGGAGATTGGCCATTTCTTCAGAAGCGGAAGTTTGGGTTTGATTAGATTTTTGGATCATCTGCATTTTTTCCAACACTTGTTGTTCGCGTCGAAAAAATGAGTTCTTGTTGATTTCCACCCAGAACTGAGCCGGATAGGCGGGTAATTTCCACTGAGAATTGAGCCATGTGAACCTTCCCCCAGAGCGGTGAGCAGCGGGGGCAACGGGAGTGATCCACATGGGACTTTTGAACATCATTCGACGGATGCATGTGCGGCAGAAGCTGTCGATACGCGAGATTGCGCGGCGCACCGGACTGTCGCGCAACACGATTGCCAAGCATCTGGCGGAGGGCACGATTGAGCCGAAGTTTGCCACGCCGGATCGGCCGAGCAAGCTTGACCCTTTTTCCGAGAAGCTGGCTGGCTGGTTGAAGACGGAAGCCGGCAAGTCGCGCAAGCAGCGGCGGACGCTGAAGCAGATGCATGCCGATCTCGTCACGCTCGGCTTCACCGGCTCCTACAACCGGGTTGCGGCCTTTGCGCGGGACTGGCGGACAGATCGCCAGCGGGAACAGCAGACCACAGGACGCGGCACCTTCGTTCCGCTGTCTTTCCGACCGGGAGAGGCCTTCCAGTTCGACTGGAGCGAAGACTACGGGCTTCTGGGTGACGAGCGCACCAAGCTTCAGATGGCGCATATCAAGCTGTCCCACAGCCGGGCCTTCCTGTTGCGCGCCTACCCACTGCAGACCCACGAGATGCTCTTCGATGCCCACTGGCATGGCTTCCGTGTCTTTGGTGGCGTGCCCGAACGGGGCATCTACGATAACATGAAGACAGCGGTGGACCGTGTCGGTCGCGGCAAGGAGCGGCAGGTCAACATCCGCTTCCTCGCGATGGCCAACCACTATGTCTTCGAGCCGGAGTTCTGCAATCCGGCGGCAGGATGGGAGAAGGGTCAGGTCGAGAAGAACGTTCAGGACTCCCGCCATCAGGTCCTGCAGGGGATGCCGGGCTTTCCCGACCTTGCCACGATGAACGCCTGGCTGGAGCAGCGTTGCCTGGAGCTGTGGCATGAGACCCCGCATGGCACGCTGCCCGGCACGATCGCCGATGTCTGGGCTGAGGAGCGGGCCGCGCTGATGCCGTTGCCGCCGGCTTTTGACGGCTTTATCGAGTTGAGCAAGCGCGTCTCGCCCACCTGCCTGATCAGCTTCGAGCGCAATCGCTACAGCGTTCCCGCGTCCTTTGCGAACCGGCCTGTCAGTCTACGGATTTACCCGGATCGACTGGTCGTGGCGGCCGAGGGCAACCTCCTGTGCGAGCATGGCCGCGTGTTCCAGCGCAACCACCAGGTGCCGCCACGGACGATCTACGATTGGCGGCATTACCTGGCTGTTCTCCAGCGCAAGCCCGGGGCTCTCAGGAACGGAGCACCATTCGCGGAACTGCCGCCTGCCTTCCGGCAACTGCAGGACCAGATGCTGCGCAAGCCTGGTGGTGATCGCGAGATGGTCGATATCCTTGCCCTGGTTCTTCAGCACGACGAGCAGGCCGTCCTCGCCGCCGTGGAACTGGCCCTGGCCGAGGGCGTGGCAACCAAGACCCATGTGCTGAACCTGTTGCACCGGCTGGTCGACGGCAAGGTCATCGGCGGGCCGCCCCTCGATACCCCGCAGGCTCTGGTTCTCCATCGCGAACCCAAGGCCAATGTCGAGCGCTATGACGGCCTGCGCACCCCCGTTGCAGGGGGCCATCATGCGTCATGATCCCGCCAGCGGTGCCATCGTCATCATGCTCCGCAGCCTCAAGATGCATGGCATGGCGCAGGCCGTGACGGACCTGATCGAGCAAGGGGCACCGGCCTTTGAAGCGGCTGTGCCAATCCTGTCCCAACTGCTGAAGGCCGAGATAGCCGAGCGTGAGGTCCGATCCATCGCCTATCACATGAAGGCGGCGCGCTTCCCAGCCTACAAGGATCTCTCAGGCTTCGACTTCGCCGCCAGCGAGATCAACGAAGCCACAGTGCGCCAGCTGCACCGCTGCGAGTTCATGGACGGGGCCCAGAACGTAGTTCTGATCGGCGGTCCTGGCACAGGGAAGACTCAGGTATCCATAGCGGGCCGGGTCTGATGCCACGGGGAAGACAGTGCTGATCTTGCTTCGACGAGGTGATCGCGGATCAGATCCGGTTCCCGATATTCTGGAACCGGGTCAATGTGTCGACGCGAACCGGGCCGGTTCGGGTCGAAGACCCTGAGAGATCCGAAGATCGTCTCGTGACCGTGAAATCATAATCCCGATCCGGCCGCGTCGACGAGGCAAGTGTAACACGATTGTGGTGTCGCTTCCCGCCGGAAGCATAGGCCACGAATGACATACCTGACTGTGCTGGCGACGCGTGGTTCTTCACCAACAAGGATCCTAGCAATGATCAACAGAACGATTGGAATAGACCTCGCCATCCGAGGTGATCATGTCGCCCAGATCTACGACAATGGCCAGCCTGTCGGCCGGCCCATACGGTTCCGTCACAACCCTTGCTCCCTAGACGCTTTCGTTGCGCGCGCAATCTCCGATATAGGCCCGGATGACTGCGTGCAGGCGATCATGGAACCCACCGGCATGAGCTGGTTTCCGGTTGCCCACCGGCTCGCCGATGTCGGCGTCGCAGTCGCGCGCGTCAAAGGCAAGCGGGTGAAGGCCCTGCGCCGCTACCTGTCTGAACACGCCAAGACCGATCTGGCGGATGCGCATGTCTTGGCTGCCATTCCGAGCTTCGGAGGGCCGAGGCTCGATCCGGTTCATATCCCAGCCCCGAAGAGCCATGCCTTGCAGCGTCTTACCAAGCAGCGCAGCCGCTTCCAGGATGCCGTTGCCTCAGCCAAGCGTCGGCTTCTCGATCTCGTTCGATGGGCATCCCCGCTTCTCGAGCGCGTGCTGCCAGACTTCGGCACCCGGCTCGCCATGGCGCTTCTGCAGCATTGGGTCGATCCGGAGGTAGTCCTCAAGGCGCGAAGGTCTACGATCGCACGCTTCATTGCCCTGCATGCCAGCGGAAATCATCCTCATAGCGGTGCCTTTGTTGATGCGCTTATCGAAGGGCTCCGCCAGGCCGCCCGGGAAGCCCTTGCCCTTCATCGCGATCATCTCGACTTTACTGAACTGCAGGCCGAGATCTGCATCGAGATTGATGTCATGAAGGTCAACATGCTCGCTCGGGACCAGTTGACGCTCAAGATCGAGGCAATTTACTGCGAATTGCAGCCCGAAGATGTCCTGCGCACCATCCCCGGCATCGGTCGCCATCTGGCACCCGTGCTGCTGGGGGTGCTCCATTGTGCCGACCGCTTCCAATCTGAGCGACACATTCGCGGCTTCTGCGGTCTGTTTCCGCGCCGTTCGGACAGCGGCGGCACCGAAAGGCCAGGCCAGAAGATCACCCAAGGCGGCAATGATCGGATCAAGCGTGCTCTTATGCTGGCAGCCGACGCCGCCCGAAAGATCGATCCTGATCTTGCCGAGGTCTACTGCAAGATGATGACCCACCGGAGCCACCACCACAAGCAAGCCCTCTGCGCCGTCGCCAATCGGCTCGTCAGCCGCATCTTCCACGTTTTGCGAACTGGGAAGCCATATATCTTGCGTGACCGAGACGGGCGCGAGATCTCTCTTGCCGAGGCAAAGGCCCTGATCACCGAGCGCTACACCGTATCCGAAAGCATCCGTGCCACACGGCGCGTCAATCGAGTTTCCATTGCGGCATAGCCGAAAAAAGCCTTGCGCTATCGGTACAAGATCACGCCGCAACCGCCCTCGGCGTCCAGGCCATTGAGCATCACCGCCGCAAGGTCCGCTTCTTCTCCACCATCGAACTGGTCAATACCCTTGAACAGGAGAAGGCCAAGGGAAAGGCCGGACAGCTTGCCGAAACCCTGACCCGCCTCGATCTCGTGATCCTCGATGAGTTGGGATACCTGCCGTTCAGCGCCTCGGGCGGGGCGCTGCTCTTCCATCTGCTGAGCAAGCTCTATGAGCGCACCAGCGTCATCATCACCACCAACCTCAGCTTCAGCGAATGGGCCACGGTCTTTGGCGATGCCAAGATGACCACTGCATTGCTCGACCGTCTCACCCATCGTTGCCACATCCTGGAAACCGGAAACGACAGCTTCCGCTTCAAGGCCAGTTCAGCCGCAGTTGCCGCGAAAAAAAAGGAGACCACACATGCCTTGACCACTGCATGACCGGAAATCCATAGTCAGGGGTGGCTCACTTCTCGATGGAAATGCCGGCTCAGTTCTGCGTGGAAATTAACATGCCGGGTGTTCCCGGCGCGGGGATCGGGAACATCTTCGAAGGCGGTCAGGAACAGATGCATGGCGGCGGGAGGCTCCGAGGGATGAGTCCACTCCCAGAATCCATCAAGCCCTCAGCCGCAAGGGGCGCCGCTCAGACCACCAAGATCATATGCGATTCCTCTGGCCTTCATGGATTGCTGTTGATGCTAATAGTCAATCCCGTTGGCAATATTGCAAAACATAGAAAGGCGGCATATTCTGATGTGGTTTGCTGCCGCCAATTTTTCCCGTGGGCTGATTTGGCCTATCCCTATCTCCGAATTCATTTCCCTTATCATCAGTATGCTTAGGCGAGTCATCTCCGCTTGAATACATGTATGTATGGGAGTGTGATGGGATTTCATTCACAGTCAAAGTGTGATTCTCTACACCGCCTTCCTCGCGAAGGACGCGTGTGATGAGAACCTGATCCGTTTGATCGCGGTTGCCTTCGCCGGCGCCGAGGGCGAAACGGCCCGACAGCGGTTGGAACGGCGACCATTCTCTCGGGCATTCCTCAAGATTAAAGGCCATAACAGCACCTTTCGGCACAGCAACCTCCAACGTCTGACGAGCGCTTTCAGCAGCATCTGCAGCACGTTGAGCTGCCTCCGTCACACTATCAGGCTGAGGAGCGACTTGCGCGAAAGCAGCCGGCGGCAAATACGATAGTAAGATTGCCGTCACGGCGACAGGCAGGTACTTTTGCGCGGAAAACGCTTTCATGGAAAACCTCTTCAGATGAAAGGAGTCCAATTCTTGGACCTACGGATTGCCTCAAGTTGGATGCGCCGTACACGGGTCGCGGTCGCGCTATCGGCCTTATAGAAGCAGCGAATCTGATCTGCTTGGCGCTCAAGCTCGTCATAGAGGTTCGTAATCTTAGTAATAGGGTCGTGCGGCTCGACATCTGCCAGAACGATTTCGGTAGCGGCTGCAACACGATCGAAACCTTGGATCGGGCTTGGGATGTCTTCGGCCTGTAGTTCGACATCCACACGAAACCAGCTAAATAGGCTCACAGAGGGATCACGGGCTGCTAAGTCATTAAGAATCTGTGCAGAGGTGCTGCGCAGCTCATAGGCGGTCTCAATCGCAGCGCATTCGAGCAAGTTTTGAGTGTCTGAGATAAAAGTGCGTTCGAGTTCCATCACCTGATCGAGGACCTCATCTATTTCTTGAAAGGTAAATTCTCGTTCTGACCTCAAGAATTCTTGAAATTCGTCAACCTCACGCCCAATTTGATCAATCCTATTCTTTGCCGCTTCATCCGCACTGTCCAGAATATCCTGTGCGTGAAGCTTAATCCGGTCAATGGAGCTGTCAACGCGGTCGAACGCTTGGTTGATATTTAACGGATCGCTCAAAATCTCACTGGGCAATCTTGCGTCCGAAGAGAGCGGAAGACCGGACATTCCGATGACCAGAGAACCAAACAGAAATATTTTTGTAGGATCTGTGCACATCAGTACCTGCCTTCCACATGATTCAGAAAATTCACTGGAGATTAGTCAAGGATCGGTCGAGGTCCTTACAAAATCTCGATCATCCTCCGCGCCGAACTACGGATTCCTATACCAATCATATTATTTTCTCTAAGTTCCTGATGTTGGTAGGCAGATTGCCTCAAGGATAATCGTCAGGTGATCCACATCGAGCATGCAGCATTTTATAAATGCGTAGCGACTGAAGCTTTTTCCTTCACAGACTCAGTTCTGTGAGAGTCCCGACGACAATCCGCCCGCCAAATTGGTGAGATCTTCTACGATATGCTTTGCGTCTTCGACGGCGGCCTCCCAGTCACGCCGCCAATTATCACGGTCCTTGATGACAACGTCGATCTTTGGATCTCCAAGAAGTGCAAGCACGTCCTCTGGGATGTAGTCAACTTCGGTATCCGATTTCGGTTTCCCGCCGACCAGCCGCGCATTCGCCCAAACGAACAAGGGGTCTGAAGTGAAAACATGCTTGCCATCAGCGTTGTAGATATCAACCCAGACGGTTGCTTTAGTGCCCAAGAGGTCATTTCGAGCTTCTGTCTCGGTTTTGACTCTGACGCGCCCGTCGGTAGAAATTATGACGCTTCCAATGACCGAGGTGTTTCCTGATCTTTCAGAAAAATACTTTTCTATCAGGGACATGCTGAATCTCCACTCATAAATCCACGGGGTTTAGAAGGTAATCCTCCCCATGGTTAATGGGATGCGGAAGTAGAATTTTCTCGGCAAGTTGGACGAGGAGATTCAGATGAAGAAAACCCGTTTCACCGAGGCCCAGATCATGGGCGTGCTGCGTCAGGCCGAGGGTGGTTTGCCTGTGCCTGAACTGTGTCGCGAGCATGGGATCAGCAGCGCGACGTTTTACAAATGGCGTGCCAGGTATGGCGGCATGGATGCATCCATGATGGGCCAGATGAAGTTACTGGAGGACGAAAACCGGCGGCTGAAGCGCATGTTTGCCGATCTGAGCATGCAAGCCGATCTGCTCCGGGAGGCGCTTGGAAAAAAGTGACGCGGCCAGCTCAGCGTCGCGAGCTGGCCGCAAAGGCTGTGGCGACGAAGGGGATCAGCATTGCGCTGGCTTGCCGGGCATTCGGCGTCAGCGAGACCTGTTTCCGCTACAGCCCGAAGCGCGACAACGAGAACGAGCAGATCGCCGACCTGCTCATTGGGCTAACCAAGACCAGGAAGACTTGGGGCTTTGGCTTGTGTTTCCTGTATCTGCGCAACGTCCAGGGCCATGGTTGGAACCACAAACGCGTCTACCGGATCTATCGTGAGCTGGAACTGAACCTGAGGAGTGAGCCATGGAACGCCACTGGTCCGAGTGACCATGGCGAACGCCTCGCAAGCGGCTGAAGCGGGAGAAGTCCGAGGAACTGGCTGTGCCGGAAGCTCCCAACGCGGTCTGGTCCATGGACTTCATGGCAGATCGCCTTGGGGACGGGCGAGCCTTCCGTCTTCTGAACGTCCTGGACGACTTCAACCGCGAGGGCCTGGGCATCGAGGTGGACTTCTCGCTGCCGGCCGAGCGCGTCGTCCGGACCCTGAACCAAATCATCGAATGGCGGGGAGCACCAAAGGCGATCAGGGTTGATAACGGCCCGGAATATATCAGTGGCCGTCTGATGGAATGGGCCGAGGACAAGGGCATTACCCTGACCTATATCCAGCCCGGAAAGCCGCAGCAGAACGCTTACGTCGAGCGCTACAACCGGACAGTCCGGCACGAATGGCTGGACCTATACATCTTTGAAACCATCGAGGAGGTGCAGAACATCGCCACCGAGTGGCTCTGGACCTACAACAACGAACGCCCCAATATGGGCATCGGCGGGATCACCCCTGCCATGAAGCTGAGAATGGCCGCGTGAATTCTACGTCTGCGCCCCGTTAAAATGGGGAGGATTACCCGGGGCTTTTGATGCGTGGTGACATTCTGGGTCTGGAACGGCGGCGTCGCTGGAGCGACGAGGAGAAGCTCGGGATCGTGCTGTCAATCGGGGTGGCGGGCGCGACGGTGACGCAAGTGGCGCAGCGCCACGAGGTGACCCGACAGCAGCTTTATGCCTGGCGGCATGAGCTGAAGAAGAAGGGGCTGCTTTCCCCGCTTCCGGAGGCCCTGTTCCTGCCGGTGGAATTGAGCGCGCCGGCGGCGTTGGCGGCGCATCCATCGGCTGAAGATCAAGCGCCGCAGCGCCCCGCCCTGATTGAGCTTCAGCTGGCCAATGGCCGGTGCCTGCGCTTCGACACGATGCTGGACACGACCACGCTGACGCGGTTGATCCGGGTGCTGGAGGCGGCATGATCGGGCCCGGCACCGGTGTCCGGGTTTATCTGGCCTGCGGGGTGACCGACATGCGCAAGGGCATTGAGGGTTTGGCGGCCCTGGCGCAGGATCAGTTGCGCCAGAAGCCGGCAGGCGGGGCGGTGTTTGCGTTCCGCGGTCGGCGTGGCGACAGATTGAAGCTCTTGTATTGGGACGGCCCCCCTGTGTCAGCGTAGTTGTCCGCCCCTCTTCTTTTCCTCTATTTTTCGGGTGGGCGGGATAGGACAGTGACTTGGGATATTCACCGGAACGTAAGGCGGCTGTGCTGAAACGGATGCTGCCGCCGCACAGCATGGCCATTCGGCAGCTGTCGCGGGAGGAAGGGATTTCCGAGGCGACGCTGCACAAGTGGCGGTCCGAGGCGCGGGGCAAGGGTCGGCTTTTGCCTGACGCCGATGCTGGTCCCGAAGGCTGGTCTTCGCGCGACAAGTTCGCGGCGGTGCTGGAAACAGCGGCGCTGAACGAGGCCGATCTGAGCGAATACTGCCGGACGCGCGGGCTTTATCCGGCGCAGATCACCGCGTGGCGGGCGGCATGCGAACAGGCGAATGACTGGGAGCGCGCCAGCACCGCGCGTCTGGCTCAGGCCACGAAGGAAGAGAAGAAGCGGGTCAGGGATCTGGAGCGGGACCTGGCGCGCAAGGACAAGGCTCTGGCCGAAACCGCAGCGCTTCTGGTTCTCCGAAAAAAGGCTGCGGCGATCTGGGGGGGCGACGAGGACGCATGATCAGCACCCCGGATCGCCAAACTGCAGTTGCTCTGATCGACGCGGCCGTCACCGCTGGCGCGCGGCGCGCCAACGCCTGTGCTGAGCTGAACATCAGCGATCGCACCCTGCGGCGCTGGACGAAAGACGGTCAGGTCCACGCCGATCAGCGCCCCCTCACGCCGCGCCCCGCGCCGGACAACAAGCTGAGCGCCCAGGAACGCGCGGCCGTTCTGGATATCTGCAACTCAGCAGAATACGCCAGCCTGCCGCCTAGCCAGATCGTGCCAAAGCTGGCCGATCGAGGGCAGTATCTGGCCTCGGAGTCCAGCTTTTACCGCATCCTGCGAGCGGAGGGGCAACAGCATCACCGGGGCCGGTCCAAGCCTCCGGTCCGGCGCAAACCACCCGCCAGCCACAAGGCCAGCGCACCCTGCCAGGTCTGGACCTGGGACATCACCTGGATGCCCGGGCCGGTCGCCGGAATGTTCTTCTATCTCTACCTGATCGTGGACATCTTCAGCCGGAAGATCGTTGCCTGGGAAGTTCATGAGCGCGAGAGCGCGGAGCTGGCGGCTGCCCTGATCCGGCAGGCGGTTCTGGCGGAAGGCTGCATCACGCGCCCGCTGGTCCTTCACGCCGACAATGGCAGCCCCATGAAGGGCGCGACGATGAAGGTGACGATGGAGAAACTCGGCATCACGGCCTCCTACAGTCGGCCGCGCGTCAGCAACGACAACCCCTTTTCCGAGGCCCTGTTTCGAACCTGCAAATACCGCCCGAACTGGCCGGCCAAGGGCTTTGCCAGCAAGGCCGATGCCCAGGCTTGGGTGAAATCCTTCGCCAACTGGTATAACGGCGAACACCTTCACAGTGCGATCCGCTTCGTCACGCCAAATGCGCGCCACACCGGACGTGACCGTGCAGCGCTCGCCAGCCGCACCATTCTCTATGCACATGCACGGGCGCAACACCCCGAACGCTGGTCAGGCCAAACCCGAAACTGGCAACCCGCCGGACCCGTCTGGCTCAATCCTGAACGCGAAATCAGCGCCTCTGAAATCAGAGACGTCGCATGAAATCGGCGGACAACTACCTTGATAAACACCGCGGCCAAGGCTTCTGCCTTTACTACAAGGTGCTGGAACGCGGGCGCTTTCCCTGGCCAAGCGGCAAGGACGGGACTGCGCGTCTGACATCGGCGCAGCTGGCCATGTTGTGGGAGGGAATTGACTGGAGGCGGCCGGATTGGGGGGCGCCACCGGCCCGGGTCGGCTGATTTATCCTTTTGTAATTGCGTCTTTTTGTAGCGTTCGACAGGAGGATATGGTATCCATCGCCATGTCCGGAACGACCACGCCACTGCCCAATGATCCTGCCGCCTTGAAGGCGATCATTGCTGCGTTGCAGGCAGAAAATCAGAAGATGTCGGCCAGCTTGCGCGCGCATGATCTGCTGGTTCAGGCGCTGCGCGTTCGGATTGCCAAATTGCAGAAGCAGAAGTTCGGAGCCAGTTCGGAAAAGATCGAACGCGAGATCGAGCAACTGGAGCTGGCGCTGGAAGACCTGCAGCTGGCCCTGGCCGAGGCGAATGACCCGTCGCCCGCTGCCGAGAAGGGGCCCGACACGGAAGCACAGGCTCCGGAGCCGGCTGAACCTCAGGAAACCAACCGCCGCCGCCCGAAAGTCTCGAAGGACACGCCGCGCGAACGTCGCGAATATGACCCTGGCAAGAATTGCCCCGATTGCGGCGGCGATCTGCGGGTGATCGGTGAGGATGTCAGCGAATTGATCGACATGATCGCCGCGCAGTTGAAGGTTATCGAGATCGCGCGCATCAAGAAGTCCTGCCGACGCTGTGAGAAGATCGTCCAGGCCCCGGCACCCAGCCGGCCGATCCCGCGGAGCATGGCGGGACCGAACCTGCTCGCCTATGTCCTGGTCTCGAAGTTCGACGATCATGTGCCGCTCTACAGGCAGAACGAGATCTTTGCCCGGATGGGCGCCGATATCTCCGATACGACGCTTGTGGACTGGTGCGGCGGGGCGATGAAAGCTCTGGCGCCGCTGATCGAAAAGATCGAGGCCGAGATCATGGCCAGCGATCTGCTCCATGCCGATGACACGCCCATCCGCGTGCTTGATCGCAGCAAGAGCGACAAAGGGCTCGGCAAGGGCGTCAGGAAGGGCCGGATCTGGGCTTATGTTCGCGATCAGCGCCCTTGGGCAGGCAAGGCCCCGCCCGGCGCGGTCTATCAGTTCGCCCCGGACTGGAAGGAAAACCATGTCCTCGGCCATCTGGGCCAGGCCGGCGGCATTCTTCAAGCCGATGGCTACAAGGGCTATGCCAAGCTTTATGCCACCGATCTGGAGGGCAAGAGCCAGTTCCGCGAGGCCGCCTGCTGGGCACATCTGCGCCGTGACTTCCATGATGTCTGGGCTGCGACAAAATCCGAAATCGCGTGTGAGGCACTCGACCGGATCGGCAAGTTCTACGACATCGAGCGCGCCACCAGCGGCAAGCCCGCCGAGTTGCGGCTGGCCCTGCGACAGAAGGATACCAGGCCGAAGGTCGACGCCTTCCGGGACTGGGCCGAAAAGCAGCTGACGCGCATCCCCGGAAAAAGCGATCTGGCCAAGGCCTTCCGCTATGGGCTGAGCCGCTGGTCTGCCCTCACGCTGTTCCTCGAGGACGGGCGCGTGGCCATCGACAACAATGCGGCCGAGCGTGCCCTGAGGCCAATTGGTGTCGGCAGACGGAACTGGCTATTCGCGGGCTCGGACGCGGGCGGCGAAACGCTTGCTCGCGCCCTGACGGTCATCGAAACGGCAAAGATGAACGGGCTCGATCCGCAGGCCTATCTTGCCGATGTCCTGGACCGCATCCACGATCACATGAACACCCGTCTCGGCGAATTGCTGCCCTGGAACTGGACGCCAATGGGCACAGTCAAGACCGAGGCCGCGTAAACAGCGCCCGGAAGAGTTCTTCGGACTGCCGCAGGCCCTCATCGGTCAGGACAACCGACTTTGCCTTGTTGACCGGATCGGCGATCAGGCCCCTGGCATGCAACCGCTCCAGGACGTCCCAGTCAAAGCCTTTCCACGCGCGCCGCACGTCATGCAGCGTCAACCACAGCAGCGCCAGAACAGCCTCGTCGATCTTGTCCCGATCAATCTCCATGGACTGAGCCTACCACGGAGAGCCGTAGCGCGAGACACAACATCATCAACACTTGTCAATGAAAAATGGCCGCGGTGCAAACCGGGTGGTTACGAGAAACAAGGTATGAAAGAAGTTCTACCTGACATCGTTATGCCGACCGAGGCTGCAATCGCCAGACTGTCAGCCCGAGCCCCCGGCACGCTGACCTACTTTCCGGGGTTTCTCGATGCTACGGGCGGACGGGTCACGGAAATGGCTCGTCTGAAAAGGACGGACATCTCCGGAATGGAGAATCCCACTCAGGGAAATGTCTTCGCCACATTAAGAAACACCAAGGGCGGAAAGGTTAGGACAATCGAACTCACCCAAAAGGCGATCGACATCCTGCTGCAAATTCCACTGTCGAATGCCTCGGAATATATTTTCTGGAACGTGAGCGATCATGGTTACTACAAAGATCCATCAAGCCTGTTCTGGGAGTACGGTCAGGAAACCGGGTTCGGCGCGCGCATGCACGATCTGCGTCACAAGTTTGCACTCGAACGGCTGCGCGACGGTTGGTCCGTTTACAAAGTTCAGAGATACATTGGGCACGGATCTGTCCTCACCACGGAACGTTATTACTTCCGATACCTGTCTCAACAGCAGCAAGAGCGCGCGCGCTCTGATGGAGATAATGGCTTCAGGTAAGATTTGAACCGAGCCACATCGCCGAGGGGATCCTGCGTCAGCAGGGTCCCCTTTTTGCTATGTGTCGATCAGGACCGGAACGGGCAATTGGGGCATAGATGACGCTCAGAGAGCATAACCAGCACGTCCCGAAGGCTCGAAAGGTGTCATAGTATGACACTTTATAGGTCAGAGCGCATAATCTTTCATCATACGTAGCGCGCTCGAAAATCGTAATTTTACAAGTTTTTCAAATATTTAATGGCGGAGCAGGTGGGATTCGAACCCACGGGACCATCACTGGCCCGGCGGTTTTCAAGACCGCTGCCTTAGACCACTCGGCCACTGCTCCGTGGGCTTCGGTAAACCCTGGCAAAGAGATTGCCAAGGTCCAACTGTCAGACCACCACGCCCGCGCCCTCGGTGGCGGGACCAGCGACGGCGCGGAAGGCTGCGAACAGTTCCCGGCCCATGCCCTGACTGCTGGGGACGGGATCATGAACGGCCGCAAGGCGGGATTCGAAATCCGGGGCCAGGCAGTCGATGGTGCCGCCGACCGCATCAAGGCGGATCATGTCTCCGTCCTGGACGCGGGAAAGAGGGCCGCCCACCGACGCTTCGGGAGAGATGTGGATGGCGGCGGGCACCTTGCCCGAGGCGCCCGACATCCGGCCATCGGTCAGCAGCGCGATCTTGAACCCGCGATCCTGAAGGACGGCCAGGATCGGGGTCAGCGAATGCAGTTCGGGCATTCCGTTGGCACGCGGACCCTGGAAGCGGACGACCACCACGGTGTCTTCCGTGAACTCGCCTGCCTTGAAGGCGGCCTTTACCTGTTCCTGGTCGCTGAAGACACGGGCCCGGGCCTCGATGACGTGGCGTTCGGGGGCCACGGCACTGATCTTGATTACGCCCCGGCCCAGGTTGCCCCCCAACTGCTTCAACCCGCCGGTCTTAGCAAACGGGTCGTGGGCAGGGCGCAGGATCTTGTCGTTCAACGTATCGCGCGCGCCTGCCTCCCACCGGATTGCGTCCCCGTCCAGGCGGGGTTCGGTCGTATAGCCGTCCAGGCCGGTGCCGTGGATCGTCTTGACATCTTCGTGCAGCAGGCCCGCGTCCAGCAACTGCCCGATCATGTAGCCGATGCCCCCTGCCGCGTGGAAATGGTTCACGTCGGCCAGGCCGTTGGGGTAAACGCGCGCCATCAGCGGCACGGTTTCGGAAATGTCGTTGAAATCCCCGATGTCGATCAGGATGCCGGCGGCCTTGGCCATGGCGGGGATGTGCATGACAAGGTTGGTCGATCCGCCCGTCGCCATCAGGCCCACGATGCCGTTCACGAAGGCCTTTTCGTCCAGCACCTCGCCCGCGGGAAGGAAGTCGTTGCCCAGCCGCGTGATTGCGGCGGCACGCTGGACGCCCGCCACTGTCAGGGCGTCGCGCAGGGGTGTGTTGGGATTCACGAAGCTGGATCCGGGCAGGTGCAGGCCCATGAATTCCATCAGCATCTGATTGCTGTTCGCCGTGCCGTAAAAGGTGCAGGTGCCGGGGGAATGATAGGACGCCATTTCCGCCGCCATCAGGGCGTCACGGCCGACCTCGCCCGCTGCGAATTGCTGGCGGACGCGGGATTTCTCGTCGTTGGGCAGGCCCGAGGGCATGGGACCGGCAGGCAGGAACACCGCCGGGATGTGCCCAAAGGTTGCGGCGGCCATGACCAGGCCCGGCACGATCTTGTCGCAAACGCCCAGGTACAGTGCCGCGTCAAAGCAATCGTGCGACAGCGCCACGCCTGCCGACAAGGCGATCACGTCGCGAGAGAACAGCGACAGTTCCATCCCCGCACGGCCTTGCGTCACGCCGTCGCACATGGCGGGCACGCCGCCCGCGACCTGCACGGTCGCGCCCGCCGCATTGCCCGCGCGGCGGATCAGGTCCGGGTAACGCTCGTAAGGCTGATGGGCCGACAGCATATCATTATAGGCGGTGACAATGCCGATATTCGGCTTGCGCGTCAGGGCCAGGTCGTCCTTGTCAGGCATTGCGGCATAGGCGTGGGCCTGGTTGCCGCAGGACAGATGGGCGCGGCGCGGGCCTTCCTCGGCCGCCCGGGCGATCTTTGTCAGGTATGCGTCGCGCGTGTTCCGGGACCGGGCGCGGATCCTGTCGGTGACGCGGTCGATTGTGGCGTGCAGGGTCATGGCTGGCTCCTTCTTGCGCGGCAATATACGTTGTTAGCGATAACGGATCAACGGGGCTTGTCGCAGGCATGGCATTGACCCAGCGACGGCCTTGTGCCGGGCGGGTCGCCATGCCAGATCCGGGGCACGAAAAGGATGAACCCGATGACCGATCTGCCCGTGCTGCGCCTGCGCCCGAAATCCAAGCCCCAGGCGATCCGCCACGGATTTCCCTGGGTCTTCGCCGACGAATCCGTGCTGGACCGCCGCAGCCGCGCGATCCCGCCGGGCGGTTTTGCGGTGCTGGAAGATGCCGAGCGCAAGCCCTTGGGACTGGTGACGGTCAACCCCAACAGCAAGATCGTGGGCCGGGTGATGGACCCCGACCCCGAGGCCGTGATCGACACCGAATGGTTGGCCGCGAAGTTGACGCGCGCCTTGCAGTTGCGGGAACGGCTGTATGACGCACCCTTCTATCGCCTCGTCCATGCCGAGGCCGACGGGCTGCCCGGCCTGGTAATCGACCGGTTCGGCGATGCGGCGGTGATCCAGCCGAACGCAGCCTGGGCGGACCGGATGGCGGATGACCTGGCGGATGCGCTGATCCGGGTGACGGGCGTGTCCACCGTGATCCTGAACGGGCAGGGCCGCGCGCGTGGGCTGGAAGGCCTGGACGAACGGATGGAGGTTCTGCGCGGGCAGGCGCCCACGGAACCCGTGGCCGTTCCGATGAACGGTGCCACCTATCTGGCCGATCTGATGGGTGGGCAGAAGACCGGGCTGTTCTTCGACCAGCGGCCGAACCAGGCTTTTGCGCAGCGGCTGTCCAAGGATGCGGCGGTGCTGGACGTGTTCAGCCATGTGGGCGGCTTCGGCCTTGCCGCCCTGGCGGCGGGCGCGGCCCATGCGACCTGCGTCGATGGCAGTGCCGCGGCCCTTGATCTGGCAAAAGGCGGGGCAGGGCGCATGGGCGCGGCGGACCGTCTGGAAACCGTCCAGTCCGATGCCTTCAAGGCCATGGAGAAGATGGCCGAGGAAGGCCGCCGGTTCGACCTGGTGGTTTGCGACCCGCCTGCCTTTGCGCCTGCCAAGCCTGCATTGGACGCAGGCCTGCGTGCCTATGAACGGGTGGCAAAGCTGGCCGCGCCCCTGGTCGCGCCTGGGGGCTATCTGGTTTTGTGCAGTTGCTCGCACGCGGCCGACCTGACGGCGTTCCGCAATGTCAGCGCGCGGGGCATCGGGCGCGGCGGGCGGCGTGGGGTGCTGATCCATACGGGCCAGGCTGGGCCCGATCATCCGACGCTGCCTCAGCTTGCAGAAACCGGCTATCTCAAGGCGCTGTTCTTTCGGCTGGATTGATGCGCGCGGTTCTTGACGCCAATGTCCTGTTCCCGACGATCCTGCGGGAAATCCTGACCGATCTGGCGGGGGCGGGGCTTTACGCTCCCCTGTGGTCGGCCCGGATCCTGGCCGAATGGCGTCATGCGGCGGCCCGGCTGGGCGCCGATCAGGACGCCGTCGCAGGGGCGGAGATTGCATTGCTGCGCATCAGGTTTCCGCAGGCAGAACTGCCGGACGACGGTTGCCAGGCCATCGACCGTGATTTCCCCGATCCGGCCGACCGCCATGTGGCGGAAACAGCCCTGGCAGGGGACGCGTCGCTGATCGTCACGGCCAACCTGCGCGATTTTCCCCAACACCTGATGACGGGGCTGGGGCTGCGTGCGATTCATCCCGACGCCTTTCTGCTGGATTTGTTCGCCGCCGATCCTGCGGCAGTCGCGGCGGCTGTTCAGGCAGCGCGCGACAAGGCTGCGGCCATGGGCGGCAACATGACGGTAGGGGATATGCTGAAACGCAGCCGCTTGCCGCGCTTGGCCAAAGCCGTGAAAGGTTGAACCGAGTTGCTGTTAACGCTAACAAGAGATATGGCGATCCCTGCCCGCAAGGAGGAAAGCATGGTCTCTCGTGTCATTCCGGTCGATGACTTCGATCTGGTGATCTTTGGTGCCACAGGCGATCTGGCGCAACGCAAGATCCTGCCTGGATTGTTCCGGCGCTTTGTCGCAGGGCAGATACCGGAAACCTCGCGCATCATCGGGGCGGCACGGACGGACCAGGACGACGACGCCTTCCGGGCCGAGGCCGCCAAAGCCATCGTGGAATTCGGCCGCATTCGTCAGGATGATCCACGCCTTGCGCAATTCCTGAACCTGCTGGGCTATACCTCCATCGACGCCAGGGGCGATGGGGGCTGGGTCGATCTGAAATCGCGGATGCGGCCCGGCGCGGTTCATGCCTTTTACTTCTCGGTCGCGCCGTCGCTGTTTGGCGATATCGCCAGCCGCCTTGCCAGCCATGGCATCGCGGACCAGGATAGCCGCATCGTGGTTGAAAAGCCCTTTGGCCGTGATCTGGAAACCGCCCGCGCGCTGAACGCCACGCTGGCCTGCCATTTCCGGGAAGAACAAATCTATCGCATCGACCATTACCTGGGCAAGGAAACCGTCCAGAACCTGATGGCGGTGCGGTTCGCCAATATCCTGTTCGAGCCGTTGTGGAACTCGCAATACGTCGATCACGTGCAGATCACCGTGGCCGAAACGGTGGGCGTGGCCGGGCGCGGCAGCTATTACGACAAGTCCGGGGCGATCCGGGACATGGTTCAGAACCACATGATGCAGCTTCTGTGCCTCATCGCGATGGAGCCACCCTATCACTTCGACCCCAACGCCGTGCGCGATGAAAAGCTCAAGGTGATCCGCGCCCTGCAACCCGTCGAACTGGCTGACATCGTGCGCGGGCAGTACCAGGCGGACAGCAAGTCCACCGGCTATCTGGAGGATTCGGAAAACCCGGATTCCCGGACCGAAAGCTATGTGGCGATGAAGGTCTGCATCTCGAACTGGCGGTGGCAGGGCACGCCCTTCTATCTGCGCACCGGCAAGAAGCTGCGCGCCCGCACCAGCGAGATCGCCATCGTCTTCCGCGAGCCGCCCCATTCGATCTTTGACGACAGCGGCGCCCCCAAGGCCAACGAGCTTGTCATTCGCCTGCAACCGAACGAGGGTATGAACCTCAAGGTGATGATCAAGGAACCGGGGCCGGGCGGGATGCGGCTGGTGCAGGTGCCGCTGGATATGTCTTTCGCGGATGCGCTTGGCACGGATGGCAGCGATATGCCCGATGCTTACGAACGGCTGATCATGGACGTGATCCGGGGCAATCAGACCCTGTTCATGCGCGGGGACGAGGTCGAGGCCGCCTGGTCCTGGACCGATCCCATCATCGCCGCCTGGGAAGACGGCAAGCGGCGGCCCGAACCCTATGACGCGGGGTCGTCCGGTCCCGAAGAAGCGTTGCGCCTCATGCATCGCGACAATCGCCGATGGAGGGAGATTCGCGGATGAGCATGGACTTCAAGGAATATCCTGACCGCGAGATGCTAGCCTTGTCGCTGGCAGACCAGATCGCCTCGCAACTGGCGCAGCAGCTGCGCACCGGGGATGTCGCCAGCCTGTGCGTGCCGGGCGGCACCTCTCCGACCCTGGTGTTCGAGACGCTGAGCGGGGCGGATATCGACTGGAGCCGGGTGACGGTTTTCCCTGGCGACGAACGTTGGGTCGATGGGGACCACAAGCGTTCGAACGGCCGCCTGCTTCGTCGCCACCTGCTGCGCGACCGCGCAGCCGTCGCGAAATACATCGACCTTTACACCGGCGACGCTACCCCGGACGAGGCTGCCGAGAGCTTGGCCGAGGCGATTCGGCCGCATCTGCCGATCACCGTGGTTCTTCTGGGAATGGGCAATGACATGCACACGGCCAGCCTGTTCCCCGGCGCGGACCGCCTGGCAGAAGGACTGGCTGCCAATTCCCCGCTGGTCCTGCCGATCCGCGCCGAGGGCGCCGAGGAACCGCGCATCACCCTGACCCGGCCGGCCCTTGCCGATGCAATGAATGTCCATGTCCTGATCATGGGACCGGAAAAGCGCGAAGCCCTGGACCGCGCGCAAAAGCTGGACCCGCTCGAGGCGCCGATCCGGGCATTCCTGGACAACGCGACCGTTCACTGGGCCGAATAGGCCGCCCGAAGGAGCCTTTCCGAATGACCGACATCTGGACCCGCCTGAAATCCCATCGCCAGGCGCAAGGTGACCGCCGCATCAGCGACCTGTTCGCCGCCGATCCTGCCCGCGCGCGCGCCTTTGCGACCCAGGCCGACGGGCTGGTCTTCGACTGGTCCAAGACCATGATCGACGCCGATGCCCGCGATCTGCTGCTGGAACTAGCCAAGGGCGCCGATGTGGCGACCCGCCGCGAGGCGATGTTCACCGGCGAGAAGATCAACGAAACCGAGGGCCGGGCCGTGCTGCACACCGCCCTGCGCAACCTGCGCGGCAACGTCACGGTGGACGGCCAGGACGTGATGCCCGCCGTGCGCGAAACCCACGACCGCATGGCCGATTTCGCCCGCGACGTGCGGTCAGGCGCCTTTACGGGACAGGGCGGCAAGATCACAGATGTGGTCAATATCGGCATCGGCGGGTCGGATCTTGGCCCCTACATGGCGGTGCTGGCGATGGCGCCCTATCACGACGGGCCGCGCACGCATTTCGTCAGCAACGTGGACGGTGCGGACATTGCCGACACGTTGAAGGGGCTGGATCCGGCGACGACGCTGGTGATCGTGGCGTCAAAGACATTCACCACCATCGAGACGATGACCAATGCCCAGACCGCCCGCGACTGGATGGGAAAGGTTGTCACCGACCCCGCGTCGCAATTTGTGGCGCTGTCCTCGGCCACCGGCAAGACGGCGGAATTCGGCATCGACCCTGCGCGCGTGTTCGGGTTCGAGGACTGGGTGGGCGGGCGTTACTCTGTCTGGGGACCGATCGGCCTGTCGCTGATGCTGGCGATCGGCGACGAGCGATTCGATGAATTCCTGGGCGGTGCCGCCACGATGGACACGCATTTCCGAGCTGCGCCGATGTCCGAAAACCTGCCGGTGCTGCTGGCCCTTGTGGGCATCTGGCACCACCAGGTCTGTGGCTATCCGACCCGCGCGGTGCTGCCCTATGACAACCGCCTGCTGCGGCTTCCTGCCTATTTGCAGCAGCTGGAAATGGAATCGAACGGCAAGCGCGTGGCCATGGACGGCAGCGACCTTGGCGTGATGTCGGGCCCGGTGGTCTGGGGCGAGCCCGGAACAAACGGCCAGCACGCCTTTTACCAGTTGATCCACCAGGGCACCACGCCCGTCCCCTGCGAATTCATCCTGGCCGCCAAGAGTCACGAGGACGACCTGGCGCATCATCACATCCTGCTGGCTGCGAACTGCCTGGCCCAGTCCGAGGCACTGATGCGCGGCCGCACCCTGGACGAGGCGCGCGCCCTGATGCAGGCCAAGGGGCTAGAAGGCGCCGAACTGGACCGCCAGGCACGGCACCGGGTGTTTCCCGGAAACCGGCCCTCGACCACCCTGCTGATCGAGAAGCTGACGCCTTTTACCCTGGGCCAGATCGTCGCTCTGTATGAACACCGGGTGTTCGTGGAAGGCGTGATCTTGGGGATCAACAGCTTTGACCAGTGGGGAGTCGAACTGGGCAAGGAACTGGCGCTGAAGGTTGAACCGCTGCTGAAGGGCGATGATGCGCCGGGGCACGATCCCTCGACCGAGCATCTGGCGGGGTTGTTCCGGCAGATGCGCGGATAGGCCCAAAGGCTGGGGGGCCGTCTGCCCCCCAGGCCCCCCGAGGATATTTTCGTGAAGAAGAAGCCTACCAGTGCGGTGGGCGCTGATCGGCCAGCGGAATCTGGCCTTCGGTGCCCGCCTGCTGTTCGGCGGCAAAGCGCAGCAGCATCTCGACCCGGCGGGTCAGCAGGGCGATCTCGGTATCCTGGCGGGCGATGACCTCGTTCAGATCGTCCACCGTCCTGGCCAGGTGGGCCAAGGCTTCCTCGGCCTGCTGGATTCGCGCGTGGGTATCCTTGTCCATATCGGCCCCTTCGGTTAAGGCAGCCACGGATTTGGCCGGAAAGGCAGGACCATGGCGAAAGATCAGAAAAAACAGCCCCGTCCCAAGGCGGAAACGCCCAAGGGCTTTCGCGACTATTTCGGCGCGGACGTGACGGAACGCAAGGCGATGCTGGATGCCATCGGTAAAGTTTACGAACTGCATGGCTTCGATCCGCTGGAAACAAGCGCGGTCGAGACGGTCGAGGCCCTGGGCAAGTTCCTGCCCGACGTGGACCGCCCGAATGCGGGTGTCTTTGCCTGGCAGGAAGAAGCGGTGCCCGGCGGCGGTTCCGGCGAGTGGCTGGCGCTGCGTTATGACCTGACGGCCCCCTTGGCGCGGGTGGCCGCGCAGTTTCGCAATGACCTGCCGATCCCCTATCGCCGCTATGCCATGGGTCCGGTCTGGCGGAACGAGAAGCCGGGGCCGGGGCGGTTCCGGCAGTTCTATCAATGCGACGCGGACACGGTTGGGTCTGCGTCGGTGGCGGCAGATGCCGAGATTTGCGCGATGCTTGCCGATGCGTTGGAGGCCGTGGGGATCGCGCGCGGCGACTATCTGGTGCGGATCAACAATCGCAAGGTCCTGAACGGCGTGCTGGAGGCTGCCGAGGTGCGCGCTGACCAGGCCGAGAACGTGCTGCGCCAGATCGACAAGTTCGACAAGGTGGGCCGCGACGGCGTGCTGGCGCTGCTGACCACGGGCCGCAAGGACGCCAGCGGCGCAATGATCGAAGGCGTGGGTTTGAGTGAGGCGCAGGCCCAGCCGGTCTTGGCCTTCCTGACCTCGAAAGGATCGGACAACACGGCCACGCTGGAGAACCTGCGCGCGGCGGTCGGCGCTTCGGCCATCGGCGCTGAAGGCGTGGACGAGTTGGCCGAGATCGCCGGAATGCTGGGCGCCATAGGCATGGACAAGGACCGCGCGGTCATCGACCCCTCGGTCGTGCGCGGCCTGGGCTATTACACCGGACCCGTCTTCGAGGCCGAGCTGACTTTCGAGATCCTGGATGAAAAGGGCCGCAAGCGGCAGTTCGGATCGGTCGCGGGGGGCGGGCGCTATGACGGGCTGGTGGAACGATTCACGGGCCAGAAGGTGCCAGCAACCGGTGTCAGCATCGGTGTGGACCGGCTTATCGCCGCGTTGCGGGCCAAGGGGCTGACGGGGACGCAGGCGCAGGGGCCGGTTGTCGTCACGGTCATGGACCGCGACCGGATGGCTGACTATCAGGCCATGGCGGTTGAACTGCGCGCGGCGGGCATCCGGGCCGAGGTCTATTTGGGCAATCCGAAGAACTTCGGCAACCAGTTGAAATATGCCGACAAGCGTGGCGCACCCGTGGCGATCATCCAAGGGGGTGACGAGGCAGCGCGGGGCGTCGTGCAGGTCAAGGATCTGGTCCTGGGGGCGCGCATTGCCGCCGAGGCCAGCCTGGACGAATGGAAGGCCCAGCCCGCCCAGACCGAGGTTCCCCGCGCTGATCTGGTCGCGGAAGTCCGTCGGATCCTTTCATGATCCCCAAGCGCGACAAGCAGGCCATCGGCCAGCGGTTCCTGTCCGCCTTCCGCGAGGCGGGGGCGGTCGAAGTCGCGCCCGACATCCTGCTGCCCGCCGATACCCTGCTGGATCTGTATGGCGAGGATATTCGCGCCCGGGCCTATACCTCGACCGATCCGCTGCGGGGCGAGGTGATGCTGCGGCCGGATTTTACCGTCCCGGTGGTGCAGATGCACATGGCCGGTGGGGCCGAACCTGCGCGCTATTGCTATCTGGGCGAGGTGTTCCGCAAGCAGGATCCGGGCGAGGAGCGGCCTGCCAATCCACGCGACAACGAATACCTGCAAGCGGGGTTCGAACTGTTCGCCCACGATCCCCAGGCCGATGCCGAGGTCTTTGCATTGTTCCACCGGCAGCTGGCGCCTTACGGGCTGCGGGCCGTGACGGGCGACATGGGGCTGGTGATGGATGCGGTCCGCGCGCTGCCGCTGTCGGATGCCCGACGGGATGCGCTTTTGCATCATGTCTGGAGGCCGGGACGCTTCGGGCGGCTTTTGGACCGTTTTTCGCGCCCTGCGGCCCCGCGCGCTTTTGCCGACAGCGCCGCCCCCTGGGCTGGGCTGCGGACAAGGGCCGAGATGGACCGGCGCATCGCCCGGCTGATCGCGGATGGGGACGCCGCGCCCTTGGACCGCGTCTGGATTGCTCGGCTGGACCGGCTGTTCACGATCAGCGCCTCCATGCCGGATGCCACGAAGGAACTGGCGAACCTGGCACGGGACTGGCCCGCCCTGGTTCCGGCCATTCGCCGCATCGAGAAGCGGGCAGGGATGCTGGCGGACCTGGGCATCTCGCCTGAAACCGTGCTGTTCGACGCAAGCCACGGTCACCGCACGATGGAATATTACGACGGCTTCACCTTCAGCTTCGTGGCCGAAAGCCGCCCTGACTGGCCCCCGGTCGCGACGGGCGGACGCTATGACGCGCTGACCGCCGTGCTGGGGCGGGGCGGGCGGGCGATCCCTGCCGTGGGCGGCATCATCCGGCCGGGCCTTGTTGCCGAATTGGAGGCCGCATGATCCGGCTGGGCGTACCGTCCAAGGGACGGCTGATGGAACAAACCTTTGGCTGGTTCGCCGCGCGCGGGGTCACGCTGTCGCGCAGCGGGTCGGACCGCGAATATGCGGGCAGGGTGCAGGGGGTGGACGGCGTATCCCTGGTTCTGCTGTCGGCGGGGGAAATCCCACGCGAACTGGCGGCGGGCCGGATTGAACTGGGCGTGACGGGCACCGATCTGGTGCGCGAAAAGCTGGCGGGTTGGCGGTCTGATGTGGCCGAGGTTGCGCCGATGGGATTCGGTCATGCCGATCTGATCCTGGCCGTGCCGGACTGCTGGCACGATTGCGAGGATCTGGACGATCTAGCATCCATCGCCCGCGACTTTCGGGCCGCCCATGGTTTCAGGCTGCGGATCGCGACCAAGTATCACCGGCTGGTCCGGGCCTGGCTGGCGGCGCATGAGGTCGCGGATTATCAACTGGTTGATTCCCAAGGGGCAACCGAGGGCACCATCGCCAATCAGACGGCCGAAGCTATTGCCGACATCACCTCGTCGGGCGAGACCCTGCGGGCGAACAACCTGAAGATTCTGGCTGCGGATCCCATCCTGCGGTCGCAGGCGACGTTGTTTGCCAATCGTGCGGCCTTGGCGGATGTCCGGCCGTTACTGGCACAGCTTGGGTTGGAGGCGTAGCCGGGGGCTGTCTGCCCCCGTCTCCTGCGGAGACTCCCCCGAGGATATTTGGGTGAAGAAGAGGCCTTAAAGGCCTACCAGGGCGCGGGCGAAATCGTTTGCGTCAAAAGCGTCCAGGTCGTCGATCTGCTCGCCCACGCCGATGGCATGGATGGGCAGGCCGAAGCGGTCGGCCAGGGCCACCAGCACGCCGCCGCGCGCGGTGCCGTCCAGCTTGGTCATCACCAGGCCCGAGACATCGGCAAGCTGGCGAAAGGTTTCCACCTGGTTCAGCGCGTTCTGGCCCGTGGTTGCGTCCAGGACCAGCAGGGTGTTGTGAGGCGCGGTCGGATCCTTCTTGCGGATCACGCGGACGATCTTGGCCAGTTCCTCCATCAGATCCTGGCGGTTCTGCAAGCGGCCCGCCGTGTCGATCATCAGAAGATCGGCGCCCTCGGATTCAGCCCGGGTCATGGCGTCGAAGGCGAGGCTGGCAGGATCGCTGCCCTGGGCTGCAACCATCACCGGCACGCCGGCCCGCTGGCCCCAGATCTGCAACTGTTCGACGGCAGCGGCACGGAAGGTATCGCCCGCCGCGATCATCACCGACTTGCCCGCCGCACGGAATTGGCTGGCCAGCTTGCCGATGGTGGTGGTCTTGCCCGCGCCATTGACGCCCACGACCAGCACGACTTGGGGCTTTTTCGGATAAAGGGGCAGGGGACGGGCGACCGGGGTCATGATCCGCGTGATCTCGTCCGCCAGCAGTTCCTTGAGTTCGGTCGAGGACATCCGGCGGCCCATCCGCCCTTCGGCGATATTGGCGGTCACGCGCAGCGCGGTATCGACGCCTAGGTCGGCCTGGACCAGCATGTCCTCCAACTCCTCCAGCATCTCGTCGTCAAGGGCGCGGCGGGGTTCCTCGGGCCGTGCGGGTGTTGTGCCGAACAGGCGGCCGACCAGTCCGGTGGGCTGGGCGGGTTCGGGCATGGCCTGGGGCGCCGTGTCCACGATACCGTCCAGCCCTTCGCCGATCTTCGTTGAGGATCGCGTCAGCCTTTCGCGCAGTTTCGACAAAAACGACATGGTCCGCACCTTTCAAGTCCGCGGGCGACCCTAATCGCTGCGGGGCGAAAGGAAAAGGGCGGCAAATCCCGGCTTTCCCCCGGACTGGGCTTGCGCTAGACCCGGCGGCGGACTTTTTCGAGGAATGGAAGGACCGTTCATGGCCAATGTGGTGGTTGTCGGCGCGCAATGGGGCGACGAAGGCAAGGGCAAGATCGTCGATTGGCTTTCCGAACGGGCCGATGTGATCGCCCGTTTCCAGGGCGGCCATAATGCCGGGCATACGCTGGTCATCGGCAACACGGTCTTCAAGCTGTCGCTGCTGCCGTCGGGCATCGTGCGGACAGGCAAGCTGGCCGTGATCGGCAACGGCGTCGTGCTGGACCCCTGGGCGCTGTTTTCGGAAATCGAGAAGCTGTCGGCCCAAGGCGTGGCCATCAGCACCGACAACCTGATGATCGCGGAAAACACGCCCCTGATCCTGCCGCTGCACCAGGATCTGGACAAGCTGCGCGAGGAAGCCGCCGGCGCCTCGAAGATCGGCACCACGGGACGTGGCATCGGGCCGGCATACGAGGACAAGGTGGGCCGCCGCACCATCCGCGTGGCGGACCTGGGTGACGAGGAAACGCTGGACGCGCGGCTGGACCGGCTGTTGGCCCATCACGACGCGCTGCGGCAGGGCCTTGGGGCCGAACCCATCGACCGCGCCGCGTTGAAGGCCAAGCTGATGGAAGTCGCGCCGAGGTTGCTGCCCTATGCCCAGCCGGTGTGGAAAGTCATGGCCGACGCCCGCAAGGCCGGAAAGCGCATCCTGTTCGAAGGGGCGCAGGGGTCGCTGCTGGATATCGACTTTGGCACCTATCCTTATGTCACCAGCTCGACCACGATGTCGGGGATGGCGGCTTCGGGGACCGGCATGGGACCGTCTGCCATCGGCTTTGTGCTGGGGATCGTGAAGGCCTATACCACGCGGGTGGGCGAAGGGCCTTTCCCGACCGAACTGCACGATGCGGACGGGCAGCGCCTGGGCGAGCGGGGCCATGAATTCGGCACCGTCACGGGACGCAAGCGGCGCTGTGGCTGGTTCGACGCGGTGCTTGTGCGCCAGACCTGCGCGATCAGCGGGGTCAATGGTATCGCCCTGACGAAACTGGACGTGCTGGACGGGTTCGACAAGCTGAAGATCTGCGTAGGCTATGAGATCGACGGCGTGAAATACGATTACCTGCCCACGGCGGCTGCGTTGCAGGCCAAGGTCACGCCAATCTATGAGGAAATGGACGGCTGGCACGGATCCACCCAAGGAGCGCGCAGTTGGGCCGACCTGCCTGCTGCGGCGATCAAGTACGTGCGACGCGTCGAGGAACTAATCCAGTGCCCGGTCGCGCTGCTCTCGACCAGCCCCGAGCGGGACGATACGATCCTGGTGACGGATCCCTTCGAGGACTGACGCAATCCGGGGGTTTCACACCCCCGGACCCCCGTGGGATATTTGACACCAAGCTGAAAGGGGAGGGGCGGGCATGAATCTGAAGACGCGCAAGAGGCTGTCGCTGCTAATCCTGGTTGTCGGGATGCCCCTTTATGTCGTGGCGGCGGTGACGTTGGTGAACTGGATGGATGTTCGTTTCGGACGCCAGCCGATCCTGATCGAGGTCGGGATCTATGTCCTGCTGGGATTTCTGTGGATCCTGCCGTTCAAACGGGTGTTTTCCGGCATCGGACGCGGTGAATGATCGCGCCCCTGGTCATTTCCGACCGGGGTGTGACCGTGATCGGCGGGGGCGCGACGTCCCCCTATGATCTGCAAACAGCGCTTGCGGTGGCGCCGACCCTTGTGGCGGCGGATGGCGGGGCGGACCGGGCGCTTGCCCTGGGGCAGCCGCCCCACTGGGTGATCGGCGACCTGGACAGCATCACCTCTGGGGCGCGCAGGCTGATTCCCGCGGGGCGCATCCATCACGTCGCCGAACAGGACAGCACCGACTTTACCAAATGCCTGACCCGCATCGCCGCCCCCTTTGTCATGGCGGTGGGCTTTGCCGGGTTTCGGCTGGACCATACGCTGTCGGCACTGACCACCATGGCCAGCACGGCCCGGCCCCTTGTGATCATGCTGGCGTCCGATGACGTGGTTTTCGTGGCGCCCCCCCGGCTGACCCTGCCGCTGATGCCGGGAACGCGGGTGTCGCTGTATCCCATGGGTCCGGCGCGCGGGATCAGCACGGGCCTTGAATGGCCTATCGAAGGGATCGAGTTTGCGCCGGGCGGGCGGGTCGGGACATCCAACATGGCCAACGGCGTCGTGACCCTGCGGATCGAGGGCAAGATGCTGCTGATGTTGCCGCGCAGCACGCTGGCCAGCGTCATGACGGCGTTGCGTTTGCCGGCCTGATGGCATCACAGCCCCGTGCAGCGGTTGCCGCCTTGGCTGGGATGGCTTATCTGGAAGGCGAACCCCGGAGGCATCCATGTCGCTGAACCCCATCCGTCCATGGCGCAACATCGAGCGTCGCAAGTCGCGCCAGATCATGGTGGGCAACGTCCCCGTGGGCGGCGACGCGCCGATCAGCGTGCAAACCATGACCAATACCAACGGCCATGACGTGCGTGCAACCCTGGACCAGGTGATCCGGGCAGCCGACGCCGGGGCCGACATCGTGCGAATTTCCGCGCCGGACCAGGAAACCACGCGCGCGCTGCGCGAGATTTGCCGCGAAAGCCCGGTGCCGATCGTGGCCGACATCCATTTCCACTACAAGCGCGCGATCGAGGCGGCCGGGGCGGGCGCGGCCTGCCTGCGCATCAATCCCGGCAATATCGGCGATGCGGCGCGGGTGCGCGAGGTCATCAAGGCGGCCAAGGACCACGGCTGTTCGATCCGCATCGGTGTCAATGCCGGATCGCTGGAACGGCATCTTCTGGAGAAATACGGCGAGCCTTGCCCGGATGCGATGGTGGAATCGGGCCTGGATCACATCAAGATCCTGCAGGACAACGATTTCCACGAATTCAAGATCAGCGTGAAGGCCAGCGACGTGTTCCTGTCCGCCGCTGCCTATCAGCAATTGGCGGATGCGACGGACGCGCCGATCCACCTGGGGATCACCGAAGCAGGCGGCTTTGTCGGCGGCACGGTCAAGTCGGCCATCGGGCTTGGCAACCTGCTGTGGATGGGCATCGGCGACACGATCCGCGTCAGCCTGTCCGCCGATCCGGTCGAAGAGGTCAAGGTCGGGTTCGAGATCCTCAAGTCGCTGGGCCTGCGGACGCGGGGGGTGCAGATCATTTCCTGCCCGTCATGCGCGCGGCAGGGCTTTGATGTGATCCGGACGGTTGAATCCCTTGAAAAGCGGCTGGAACATATCAAGACGCCGATGTCCTTGTCGATCATCGGCTGCGTGGTCAACGGCCCGGGCGAGGCCTTGATGACCGATATCGGCTTTACCGGCGGCGGCGCGGGCAGCGGCATGGTCTATCTGGCCGGACGGCAAAGCCACAAGATGACCAACGACCAGATGATCGACCACATCGTGCAACTGGTCGAGGAACGCGCCGAAAAGATCGAGGCCGAGGCAAGCGCGCAGACTGCGGCGGAGTAGAGTGCGGGCTTGCACGCACCACCGGCCGACCAGGGGTGCGTGCAAGCACGCATCCTACCCCCCGGTGTGGCTCATGTGGCGGGACATCTGACCTGCGACGGTCTGGCGGGAATAATCGAAGTCGTGGCCCTTGGGCTTGCGGCTGATAGCGGCGCGGATCGCGTCCTTTACCGCCTCGTCTTCAGAAGACGCCCGCAGGGGCGCGCGCAGGTCGGCGCGGTCTTCCTGGCCCAGGCACATGAACAATTCGCCCGTGCAGGTCAGGCGGACACGGTTGCAGCTTTCGCAGAAATTATGGGTCAAGGGCGTGATGAAGCCGATCTTCTGCCCGGTTTCCTGCAAGCGGACATAGCGGGCCGGACCGCCGGTCCGTTCAGCCAGATCCAGCAGCGTGAACCGTTCCGACAGGCGCGCGCGCAGGTCGGACAGGGACCAGTATTGGTCCAGCCGATCCTCGTTCCCCAGATCGCCCATCGGCATGACCTCGATGAAGGTCAGGTCGTGGCCCTCGTCGCCGCACCAGCGGACCAGATCGAACAATTCGCTGTCGTTCACGCCTTTCAGCGCGACGGCGTTGATCTTGACCCGAAGGCCTGCGGCGGTGGCGGCCCGGATGCCGTCCAGCACCTGCGGCAACCGGCCCCAGCGGGTGATGGCGGCGAACTTGTCAGGATCCAGCGTATCCAGCGACACATTCACCCGCCGGATGCCGCAATCGACCAGTTCGGCAGCGTATCGGCCAAGCTGGCTGCCGTTGGTGGTCAGGGTCAGTTCGTCCAGGCCTGCGCCCAGATGCCGCGACATGGCCCGGAAAAAGGTCATGATGTTGCGACGGACCAGCGGCTCGCCCCCGGTGATGCGCAGCTTCTGGACCCCCAGGCCCACGAAGGCGCTGCACAGGCGGTCCAGTTCCTCCAGCGTCAGAAGATCTGCCTTGGGCAGGAACTGCATATGTTCGGCCATGCAGTACACGCAGCGGAAATCGCAGCGGTCCGTGACCGACACCCGCAGATAGGTGATTGGTCGCGCGAAGGGGTCGATGAGGGGGGCTGCCTGTTGCATCCCCTCAATCTAGGCGCGCGGACCGGCGCAGACAAGCGGCGACCGGCTGGACGCGGTTGCGCCAGGCGGGCTAGGGTCGGCCCGGAGACGGGACAGAAGGGACAACCCATGCATATCACCACCGCCTTGCCGACGCTGATCCTGACCGCAGGGTTGCTGGCGGGCTGCACCCAAGGAGCCATGCCGACCGGCCGCACCGTTGCCGCGGCACCGACGACCCGGATGACCACCGAACAGGTCGCTGCCGCAACTGCCGTCACCCGTGCGCCGGCCCCCCGTCCGGCGGCCCGCGCGACGCCCGCGCAACTGGATACCACCACGCCCGAACAGCGCGCTGCGGCGGCGCAGCCGGCCCAGGCGGCCGAGGTGCGGCTGGGGACCACCATCGCATCGCTGGGCAATCCGTCCGAGGGGGGGTTCTGGATCAAGACGCCCTTGGTCAAGGAACGGGGGCTGGGCCGGATCGTGGATCCCGCGACCGGCAAATCGGCCAAGGTTGACCTGATCCCGCTGGACGGCCCGGCCAGCGGCGGATCGCAGGTATCGCTGCCTGCGCTGCAATTGCTGGGCGTGTCGCTGACCGATCTGCCCACGATCGAGGTTTATCGGTCCTGAACCAGCCGCTCGGCTTCCTTGCGCGCAAAGGGTTTCATGCGCGGCCCGTGATCGGCCAGGAAGGCCCTGACGCGGGGCGCGTCACGTTTGGACAGGTCGCGCAACCACCAGGCGATGGCTTTCTGGATGAACGTGTCCCGGTCGTCCGCCAGGCGCGCGACCCAGTCCAGAATGCGTTCGCGCGCCGCAAGGTCGCCGGGCTTGGGGTTGTTCATCTTGGCCCAGGGCAGGGTGCCGACCAGGGCCGCGCGCCGCGTCCATGTGTTGGGGTGATCCAGCCAGGTTTCCACCTGATCCAGCCGGGCGGGCTCGGCCACCAGCCGCTTTTGCCCCGCGATCATCGCATGATCGGCAATGGCCCAGCCGTCGAAATCGGGAACCCATGACGCGATCAGCGCCCAGACCGCGTCGTCGGGCCGGATGCGGGCCTGTGTCAGCAGCTTTGCCGCGGCGATCCGTGCCTCGTGGATATCGCTGGCCCACAGGTTGGAGGCCAGCCTGATGCGGCCCTCCAGATCGCAGCCCCCACGCCATTCGGCCACCAATTCGTCGATCTGCGGGTTCGATACCCCCAGATAGGGTCTGGGCGCCTTGTGATAGGCCGCCATCTGTTCGGCCTTGTCGGCATCCGCAAGCGCCCGCAGCGCGTCCAGTTCGGTCATGGGATCCTCCGTTCCACCGGTTCTAGGAAGGCAGGCCGCCGGGCGCAAGAACGGGGTGGCCCAAGGGGGGTGGTGGCGCTAAAAGAACCGCGCAATCAACAGGTGTGCCCATGTCCCATTCCGAACCCCTCCCGATGACCGCCCGCCGCAGCGGACCCTTGCGGGGCGTGGCCACTGTGCCGGGCGACAAGTCGATCAGCCATCGCGCGCTGATCCTGGGTGCGCTGTCGGTGGGTGAAACCCGGATCACCGGGCTGCTGGAAGGCGAGGACGTTCTGGATACCGCCAAGGCAATGGCGGCATTCGGCGCGCAGGTGGAACGGCTGGGGACCGGCGAATGGTCCGTGCATGGCGTGGGCGTCGGCGGCTTCGGGGAACCTGAAGGCGTGATCGACTGCGGCAATTCCGGGACCGGGGTGCGGCTGATCATGGGCGCCATGGCCACGACCCCCATCACCGCGACATTCACCGGTGATGCCAGCCTGTTGCGCCGTCCCATGGGGCGCGTGACCGATCCGTTGGCCCTGTTCGGTGCGCAGATCACCGCGCGCGAAGGGGGGCTGCTGCCGATCACCGTCCAGGGCGCGGCCGATCCGCTGCCCGTGCGGTACCGCACCCCGGTTGCAAGTGCGCAGATCAAGTCCGCGATCCTTCTGGCTGGCCTGAACGTGCCGGGCGAAACGGTGGTGATCGAGTCGGAACCGACCCGCGATCATTCCGAAAGGATGCTGGCTGGGTTCGGTGCCGACATCCGCACCGAGACCACGCAGGACGGTCATGTGATCACCCTGCAGGGCCGTCCCGAACTGCGGGCGCAGCCGGTCGCGGTGCCACGCGATCCCTCGAGCGCGGCCTTTCCGGTCGCCGCCGCCCTGATCGTTCCGGGATCCGAGATTCGCGTGCCGGGCGTTAGCCGCAATCCGACGCGCGACGGTCTGTATGTCACGCTGCTGGAGATGGGTGCGGATATCGTCTTTGAAAACGAGCGCGAGGAAGGGGGAGAGCCGGTGGCCGACCTGGTCGTCCGCCATGGCCCGCTGAAAGGGATCACGGTTCCCGCCGAACGCGCGGCCAGCATGATCGACGAATTCCCGATCCTGTCGGTGATCGCCTCCTTTGCCGAAGGGACCACGGTCATGAACGGCGTGGCCGAGCTGCGCGTCAAGGAAAGCGACCGGATAGACGGCATGGCGCGGGGCTTGGAGGCGAACGGCGTCCGAGTCGAGGAAACAAAGGACAGCATGACCGTTCATGGCATGGACAAGGTGCCGGGCGGCGGAACGGCGGCGACGCATCTGGACCACCGCATCGCCATGTCCTTCCTGATCCTGGGCTTGGCGGCAGAGGCCCCGGTGTCCGTTGATGACGGATCGCCCATCGCAACATCTTTTCCCGACTTCCTGCCGCTGATGCAGGGACTGGGCGGCGATCTGGGCTAAGCTGCGCGTTCGTCGAACTTGGCCTCGATGTTGTTGCCGTCGGGGTCCAGCAGAAAGGCGGCGTAATAGCCAGGGTGGTAATCGCGCAGCCCTGGCGCGCCGTTGTCCTTGCCCCCGGCTTTCAGCCCCGCGGCATGAAAAGCCTCGACCTCGTTCCGCGAATGGGCGACGAAGGCCAGATGGATATGGGTTGGCGGAGCATGGGGTTCGGCCTGTCCCAGATAGAACCCGTCCAGCTCCATCCAGTCGCGCCCGCTGCGGACATCATTTTTCCACCCAAGCGCCTCGAACAACGCATGATAAAACGCGGCGGCCGTGTCGAAATCGGCAGCATTCAGGTGGATATGATCGATAACCTTTAATTTCTTTTCAGTCATGGGCGCCTCCGTGATCGCAACGCGGAAGCGCCATGATGGTTTCGGTAAATTACACTGTGTGCTGAGGATATCCGACCGCGCGCAAGGCGGTGGCGATCTCGTCCAGAACGGCCGGATCGTCGATGGTGGCAGGGGTCTTGTAAGATTCCCCGTCGGCGATCTTGACCATCGTGGCGCGCAGGATCTTGCCCGATCGGGTCTTGGGCAAGCGATCCACGACACAGGCGGTCTTGAAGGCCGCCACGGGGCCGATCTGGTCGCGGACCATGCCGACGACCTCCTTCACGACCTGAATATCCGGGGTATTCGTGCCCTTTTTAAGGCAAAGGAATCCCACCGGCATCTGCCCCTTTAAACTGTCGGCCACGCCGATCACCGCACATTCGGCAACGGCGGGATGGGCGGAAAGAACCTCCTCCATCGCGCCGGTGGACAGGCGGTGGCCCGCGACGTTGATCACGTCGTCGGTGCGCGCCATGATATACAGGTATCCGTCCTCGTCGATATACCCGGCATCGCCCGTTTCGTAATAGCCGGGGAAATGCGACAGGTATGACTTGGCGAACCGGTCCTCGGCGTTCCACAGAGTCGGCAGCGTCCCGGGCGGCAGCGGCAGCTTGATTGCCACAGCGCCCAAGGTGCCCGCTGCCACGGGGTGCCCGGCCTCGTCCAGCACCTGCACGTCATAGCCCGGCAAGGGAACCGAGGGGCTGCCGCGCTTCACCGGCAGCAGTTCTATGCCCACGGGGTTGGACACGATGGGCCAGCCCGTTTCGGTCTGCCACCAGTGGTCAATCACGGGCACGCCCAGCTTTTCCTCGGCCCACTGGATCGTGTCAGGATCCGCGCGTTCGCCTGCCAGATACAGGGTCTTGAAATGGCGCAGGTTGTATTCTCCGATCAGCTTGCCTTCCGGGTCTTCGCGGCGGATGGCGCGGATCGCGGTGGGCGCGCTGAAGACGCTTTTGACCCGGTGGTTCTGGATCACCCGCCAATAGGCGGCGGCGTCGGGGGTGCCGACCGGCTTGCCCTCGAAGACAATGGTCGTGGCACCGACCGACAGCGGGCCATAGCAGATATAGCTGTGGCCCACGACCCAGCCCACATCCGACCCCGCCCAGAACACGTCGCCTGGGTCGATGTCATAGACGTTCTTCATCGACCAGGCGAGGGCGACCAGATGCCCGCCGGTATGGCGCACTACGCCCTTGGGCTGGCCCGTGGTGCCAGAGGTATAAAGGACATAAGCTGGATGATTACCCTCGACCGGGACGCATTCGGCGGGTTCGACGCCGTACTGAAAGCTGTGCCAAGCCACGTCCCGTCCTTCGACAAGATGGGCAACCTCTTGTTCGCGCTGGAAGATCACGCAGAAGTCGGGCTTATGGACAGCCTCGTCGATCGCGCGGTCCAAAAGCGGCTTGTAAGGGACGATGCGCCCCGGTTCCAATCCGCAGGACGCGGCGATGATCGCCTTCGGGGTGGCGTCGTTGATGCGGACGGCCAGTTCATGCGGCGCAAAGCCGCCAAAGACGACCGAGTGGATCGCGCCCAGGCGTGCGCAGGCCAGCATTGCCTCCAACGCCTCGGGGACCATCGGCATATAGATGATGACCCGGTCGCCCTTCTGGATGCCCTTGGCACGCAGCGCGCCCGCAAGGTTGGCCACCCGGTCGCGCAATTCGGCATAGGTGATGCCGCGCATGGTGCGGCTGATCGGGCTGTCGTGGATGATGGCAAGCTGGTCGCCGCGCCCCGCCTCGACATGGCGGTCAACGCAATTCCAGCAAGCGTTCAGCATTCCGTCCGCGAACCATTCGCCTGCCGGACCTTGATCGAAGAAAGCCCGGCTTGGCGGGCGGTCCCAGTCGATCTTGCGGGCGGCTTCCATCCAGAAGGCTTCGGGATCCGCCTGCCAGGCGGCATAGGTGTCGCGATACGACATGGTGTTGTCTCCTCACTCCTGTTCCATGTGTTACGCAGCGACACGGGCTTCGCGCAACGATGTTAGCGGAACAGGTAAGGCAGGCGCGGCAAAATATAGCAGATACACGCCGGATCAGTTTGCAAATAGGAAATGTGTATAAACCACGCCATGCGAGGACAACGATTTTGCAAATGCAGCAATGCAGTTGCAGCAATCCGGGCGACCGGCGGACCGAATCGCCCGGGTGCGGGGTTCAGCTGTAATGGGCCACCGGGGTTCCGGCCAAGACGCTCATGTTCAGCAAGCCGCGCGTGGTGATGGAGGGCGTGACGATATGGGCGCGGTTGCCCATGCCCATCAGGATAGGCCCGACCTCCAGCCCGTTGGCACGCATCTTTAGCGCGTTGCGCACCCCCGATGCGGCATCCGTGCCGGCGAAGACCAGCACATTTGCCACGCCTTCCAGCCGCGATCCGGGAAAGATGCGTTCGCGCAGGGCCGGATCAAGCGCCGCATCGACGTGCATTTCGCCGTCAAACATGAAGTCGGGCTTTTTCGCGTCCAGCAAGGCCAGCGCCTCGCGCATCTTGCGGCCGGTATAGGTGTCCAGGTTCCCGAACTGCGAATGGCAGCACAGCGCGATCTTGGGCGTCAGGCCAAAGCGGCGGACATGGCGCGCGGCGCCCAGCACCGTTTCCATCACCTGATGGGGCGTCGGGTCGTCGTGGCATTGCGTATCCGCAACGAACAGCGGCCCGTCTTCCAGGATGATCATCGAAAGTGCCCCTACGGGGGACAAGCCATCGCGCGCCAGAATTTCCCGGATATAGCGCAGGTGCCAGGAATATTGCCCAAAGGTGCCGCAGATCAGGCTGTCGGCCTCGCCCCGGTGGACCATGACGGCGGCAATGGCGGTGGTGTTGGTGCGCATGATCGCGCGGGCAATGTCTGGGCTGACGCCGCGCCGCGCCATGACCTGGTGATAGGTTTCCCAGTAATCGCGATAGCGCGGGTCGTTTTCCGGGTTCACGATCTCGAAATCGCGTTCGGGGCGGATCGGCAGGCCCGCGCGTTCGGCGCGCATGGCAATGACCTCGGGGCGGCCGATCAGGATCGGTACGTCGGTCGTTTCCTCCAGCATGGCATTGGCCGCGCGCAGCACGCGTTCGTCCTCGCCTTCGGCAAAGGCGATGCGGCGGGTGGCGGTGGCCGCAGCCTCGAAGACCGGACGCATGATCAAAGCCGAGCGGAAGACGGAACTGTCCAGCTTGCGCTTGTAGGCTTCAAGGTCGGCGATGGGACGCGTGGCGACGCCGGTTTCCATCGCGGCGCGGGCCACTGCGGAACTGACCACCCCTACAAGGCGCGGGTCGAAGGGTTTGGGGATCAGGTATTCGGGACCAAAGGTCAGCGTCTCGCCCCGATAGGCTGCCGCAGCTTCTGCCGCCGTGGTGGCGCGTGCCAGGGCTGCGATGCCTTCGATGCAGGCCAACTCCATTTCCGCGTTGATCGTGGTTGCGCCCGCATCAAGCGCGCCGCGGAAGATGAAGGGGAAGCACAGGACGTTGTTCACCTGGTTCGGAAAATCGCTGCGCCCCGTGGCGATGATTGCGTCGGGGGCAACCGCGCGCGCATCGTCCGGCAGGATTTCCGGCGAGGGGTTCGCAAGCGCGAAGATGATCGGGCGGCGGGCCATTTTCGCCACCATGTCCGGCTTCAGGACGCCGGGACCGGACAGACCCAGGAACAGATCCGCGTCGTCGATGACCTGGGTCAGGGTGCGGGCGTCGGTTTCCTGCGCAAAGGCGGCTTTCTGGACTGTCATATCCTCGACCCGGCCCTTGTAGACCAGGCCGTGGATGTCGCAGAGCCAGACGTTTTCCCGTTTGACACCCAGCTTCAGCAGCATGTTCAGACAGGCGATCCCCGCCGCCCCGCCGCCGGTGGACACGACCTTGATGTCCTCGAACCGCTTGCCGGCAACGTGCAGCGCGTTGGTCGCCGCGGCGCCCACGACGATGGCGGTGCCGTGCTGGTCGTCATGAAACACCGGGATGTTCATCCGTTCGCGGCACAGCTTTTCGACGATGAAGCAGTCGGGGGCCTTGATGTCTTCCAGGTTGATCGCGCCAAAGGTGGGTTCCAGCGCACAGACGATGTCGGCCAGCCTTTCGGGGTCGGATTCGTTCACCTCGATATCGAAGCAGTCGATATTGGCGAATTTCTTGAACAGGACGGCCTTGCCTTCCATCACCGGCTTGGACGCGGCCGCGCCGATATTGCCCAGGCCCAGGACCGCCGTGCCGTTGGAAACCACCGCGACCAGGTTCCCGCGCGACGTATAGCGGCTGGCATTGGTGGGATCGGCTTGGATTTCCAGGCAAGCCTCGGCCACGCCCGGGGAATAGGCACGGGCCAGGTCGCGCCCGTTGGCCAAGGGCTTGGTCGCGCGGATTTCCAGCTTACCCGGGCGCGGGAATTCGTGATAATCCAGCGCCTCTTGCCGGGCATTGTCCTGCCTGCGATCGTCCATCTTGGCCCCCTTGGTCGAAACTGGTTCACCGTTAAACCATTCCAGCGGCGGGGAACAGAAGGGTTCACCTTGCGTTAGCGGCAACGCTGCGCGAAACTGTCGCAACCATTACAGGAGAACCGGATGTCGCTGCTGGATGCCGCCCGCGCCGTGCGAGAAATGGCCTATGTTCCCTATTCCCAGTTCAAGGTGGGCGCGGCCATCCGGGGGGCATCGGGCGCCGTCTATCGCGGCTGCAACGTGGAAAACGTAGCCTATCCCGAAGGAACCTGCGCCGAGGCGGGGGCAATTGCCGCCATGGTCGCCGCGGGCGAAACCGAAATGATCGAGGTTGCGGTAATCGCCGACAGCCCTTCGCCCGTGCCGCCCTGCGGCGGGTGCCGTCAGAAGCTGGCGGAATTCGGGCGCGGCGATACGCCGGTCCTGCTGGCCACGACCGAGGGTGCGACGCTTGCGACAACGGTCGGTGAACTGCTGCCGGGACGCTTTGACGCCGGTCACATGGCCAGGGCTGAATGACCGATCCGCGTCCCGTTATCACGGCCATCCGAGACGGTCGCGGTCTGGATGGGCCGGGCGCGGCGCTGATTGCGCAGGGCCTGGCGAACGGGTCGATCAGCGATGCCCAGGCAGGGGCCTTTGCCATGGCGGTGCTGGTCAAGGGGATCGGCGTGCCGGGGCGCGTGGCGCTGACCCGGGCCATGCGCGATTCGGGACATGTCCTGCATTGGGATCTGCCGGGGCCTGTCGTGGACAAGCACTCGACCGGCGGTATCGGCGATGCGACAAGCCTGGTTCTGGCGCCGCTGCTGGCCGCGCGGGGAATGTTCGTGCCGATGATCTCGGGTCGGGGTCTGGGACATACCGGCGGCACGCTGGACAAGCTGGAGGCGATCCCCGGATACCGCTGCGACCAGTCCGAGGATGATTTCCGCCGCATCGTCCGCACCACGGGCTGCGCCATCGTGGCGGCCAGCGCCGATTTCGCGCCTGCCGACCGCAGGCTGTATGCGATCCGCGACGAATCGGCCACGGTGGAATCCATCGACCTGATCACCGCGTCCATTCTGTCCAAGAAGCTGGCGGCAGGCTTGCAGGCGCTTGTGCTGGACGTGAAGGCTGGGTCGGGCGCGTTCCTGCGCCAGGCCGAATCCTCGGGGCGGTTGGCACAGGCCCTGGTGGAAACCGCCAATGGCGCTGGGTGCGCTACGTCGGCGCTGATTACGGACATGGATCAGCCCCTAGCCCGCAGCGCCGGGAATGCCCTGGAAATCGCCGAGTCGATCCGCGTCCTGAAAGGCGAGGCAGGTGCCTTGCGCGACCTGACGCTGGCGCTTGGCTCTGAAGTGCTGCGACTGGTGGGGCAGGGGGATGCGGGCCTGTCCGACCTGCTGGATTCCGGTGCCGCGGCTGAGGTTTTTGGGCGCATGGTTGCCGCCCAGGGCGGGCCGTCTGACCTGCTGGACCGCCCCGAGGCGCATCTGATCCCCGCGCCTGTGATCCGTCCCGTTCCCGCCCCCGAAAGCCGGGTGGCACAGATTGACGTGACCGCGCTTGGTCATGCCGTTGTCGCCCTGGGCGGGGGCCGCGTCCGCGCGGGCGAGGCGATTGACCCGCGGGTGGGACTGTCGATGCTGGCCAAGCTGGACGAACAGGTCGGCCCAGGCCGCCCCCTGGCCCTGGTTCACGCCGCCGACGACACCGCAGCCGAGGTCGCCATTGCCGCCGTCACCGCCGCATATCGGCTGGGCGATGGCGCGGCACCCGGCCCCCTGGTCCGCGACAGGATCGCGCCGTGACGGACAAGCGCGCCTTTCTGATCGTCATGGACAGCGTGGGCATCGGCGGCGCACCCGATGCGGACCAGTTCTTCAACGGCGACCTGCCCGATACCGGCGCCAATACCGTGGCCCATATTGCACAGGCGCAGCCGCTGCATATGCCGAACCTGGCGCGGCTTGGCCTTGGCGCGGCCGTTCGGCTTGCGTCAGGGCAGGATGCCCCAGGGCTGATGGTCACGCCGCAGGGTCTTTGGGGGGCAGCGACCGAAATCTCGCGCGGCAAGGACACGCCCTCGGGGCATTGGGAAATCGCGGGCGTGCCGGTGCCCTGGGATTGGCACTATTTCCCCAACTCGACACCCGCCTTTCCGCTCGAGGTGACGGCACGGATCTGCGCCCTGGCAGGAACCGAAGGGATCCTGGCCAACTGTCATGCCCCAGGGACGCAGGTGATCGAGGATTTCGGGGCCGACCATATCCGCACCGGCTGGCCGATCTGCTATACCTCGGTTGACAGCGTGTTGCAGATCGCCGCGCACGAGGATCATTTCGGGTTGGATCGCCTGATCGGGTTGTGCGAGGTGCTTGCCCCCAGCCTGCACGCGATGCGCGTGGGCCGCGTGATCGCCCGTCCCTTCCTGGGCGAGGCGCCGGGCGCGTTTCGCCGCACCGGCAACCGCCGGGACTTTGCCATCGCGCCCCCCGGCCGCACGATCCTGGACATTGCCCAGGGGGCGGGCCGCGTCACCCATGCCGTCGGCAAGATCGGCGATATCTTCAGCCATCGTGGCATCACCCGTCTGCACAAGGGCAAGTCCGACGCCGATCTGGCCGATCACCTGATCCGTCTGGGGCGCGATGCCGAACCAGGCAGCCTCACATTTGCCAATTTCGTCGAATTCGACACAAATTTCGGTCACCGCCGCGACATTCCCGGCTATGCCGCGCAACTGGAATGGTTCGACGGGGTGGCAGGCCGGTTCCTTGCCACGCTTCGCCCCGGCGATCTGGCGATCTTCACCGCCGATCATGGCAACGACCCGTCCTGGGCCGGCACCGACCATACGCGTGAACGCGTTGCGGTCCTGGGCCATGGTCTTGGCGCGCAGAACATCGGGCTGGTGGGTTTCAGCGACATCGGCGCCTCGACCCTCGCGCATCTGGGCCTGCCGCCGCCCGATCATGGAAGGTCGTTCCTGTGAAGAAGATCGAACTGCACCTGCATCTGGAAGGCGCGGCCCCCCCTGCCTTCATCCGCAGCCTTGCGGCGGAAAAGCACGCCGACCTGTCAGGCGTTTTCGATGAGCGCGGCGATTACGCCTATGACAGCTTCGACGGTTTCCTGCGCTGCTACGAGGCGGCAAGCAGCGTCCTGCAAACGCCCCCGGACTATGCCCGCCTGTTGGCCGAGGTTCTGGAACGGTCTGCCGAACAGGACGTGGTTTATACTGAGTTGTTCGTGTCGCCCGAATTCTGCGGCGGCGGCGACCTGTCGGCTTGGCGCGACTTTCTGGCCGCTATGGCCGAAGTCGCTGAAAAGGCGCGGGGCGAGGGCATCGACAGCCGTGCCATCCTGACCGCCATCCGTCATTTCGGCCCGGACCGCGCCAAGAAGACGGCGATTTGCGCGGCCGAAACAGCGGGCGCCTGGGTCACAGGCTTTGGCATGGGCGGGTCCGAGACCGTGGGCCGCGCGACCGATTACGCCTGGTCCTTCGACTGCGCGCGGGAAGCCGGGCTGGCCCTGACCTGCCATGCCGGCGAATGGCGCGGTCCCGACAGCATCCGCGACGCCCTGGCGCTTGGCTGTAGCCGAATCGGACACGGCGTCCGCGCCATCGAGGATCCGGCCCTTGTGCGCAATCTGGCCGAATCCGGCATCACGCTGGAGGTTTGCCCCGGATCGAATGTGGCGCTTGGCCTTTATCCCGATTGGCCTGCCCATCCCATTGCCCGGCTGGCCGACGCAGGCGTGCGCGTTACCGTGTCCACCGACGACCCGCCGTTCTTCCACACGACCATGCGGCATGAATACGACCGGCTTGCCGATGCCTTCGGTTGGGGCGATACGGAGTTCGCGCAGATCAACCGCTGGGCCGCCGATGCCGCATTCTGCGACCAGGCGACCCGCGACCGGCTTTTGAAGGAGTTTCCGTGAACCAGCACCTGACCGTCATCGACCACCCGCTTGTCCAGCACAAGCTGACGATCATGCGGCAGAAGGACGTGTCCACCGCCGGATTCCGGCGTCTGCTGCGCGAAATCAGCCTGCTTTTGGCCTATGAGGTGACGCGCGAACTGGAACTGACCATGACGCGGATTGAAACTCCGGTCTGCGCAATGGATGCACCGACGTTGGAAGGAAAGAAGCTTGCCCTGATCTCGATCCTGCGGGCGGGGAACGGACTTCTGGACGGAATCCTGGAAATGATCCCCGGCGCGCGCGTGGGCTTCGTGGGCCTGTATCGCGATCCCGAAACGCTGCAACCTGTGGAATATTACTGCAAGGTTCCCAAGGAGCTGGATGTGCGGCTGACCATTGTCGTGGATCCCATGCTGGCGACCGGCAATTCCTCCGTTGCGGCGATCGACATGCTCAAGGCGCGGGGTGCCACCAACCTGCGTTTCCTGTGCCTGCTGGCCGCGCCCGAAGGGGTCGAACGGATGCGCCAGGCGCATCCCGACGTGCCGATCTTTACCGCGTCCTTGGACGAACGGCTGGACGACCACGGCTATATCGTGCCGGGCCTGGGGGATGCAGGCGACCGGATGTTCGGCACCAAGTAGCCGCGTTAACCGGCGCTTCAGTCTTTGTCCCTATGCAGGATTTGTGAAGTCGAATCGCGGGTGGCGAATGTGGGTCTTGCGTTGGATGGTGCTGGTGATTTTGCTGCCGGGACGGATCTTGGCAATGCCCGAGCCGCCCCCGCCCGGGGACTTCCCGGGCGCGCAATATATCGACAGGTCCGGCTGCGTCTTTGTTCGCAAGGGCGAAGCCTGGGAACCCCGGACGGACAAGCAGGGCGCACCGATCTGCGGTTTTCCCCCTAGCCTGCCGGCCTTGGCCGACACGACGCCTGTTGAAGCCCCGCCGTCGCCCGAGGAAGCCTTGGTCGAGGTTCTGGCCCAAGGGTTGAAATCCGGCGATCTGGTAACGGATGCCCCGGCGACGCCCAAGGCCGACATCCCTCTCGACCCTGCGCAGGCGGTGCTGGATGCGACCTTGCAGGACCAGATCGACCTGGAGGCCCGGCTGCGCAGCGCCATGGCGGGGCAAGCGCCCGATGGCCTTTGCGCGCGGCTTGGCTACCGTCCAGTGGCGGGTCAGAAAGCGATCATCGGGGGTGATGTGACGCAGGGTCTTTGTCCCGGCATGACAGCGCCCGATCCCATGCCGCAGATCACAGGAACGACCGCGACATCGACCCCCGCAGTGGAAACCGAAACGCCCGCCAACCTGTCAGCCGATCCCACAACCCGCCAGGCTGTGCGCCCGCGTGAGTCGGGGCCCAGGCCTGCCTCTGTCGTCGCTCGCAGGCTGGCAACCTCCAAGGCTGAAAAATCAGCCATGGTCGAGATGATCCCGGCCAATGCCCGGTATGTGGAGATCGGCACCTATGCCGATGAGGCCAATGCGATGGCGGCATTGCGACGCTTGGCAGGCTTGGGCTATCGCACGGCGCAGCGCGATCAGAAGGTGAAGGACAATCCTGGCAAGGCGATCCTTGCCGGGCCATTTGCAGACAGGCAGGCCTTGGTGGCGGCACTTTCACGGCTGCGGGCAAATGGCTGGCCCCGCGCCGTGGCTCGCTAGGGATGCCGAGGCACAGACATGCAAAGGGGGCGCGAACGCCCCCGGGAAATACTGCTGGTCAGGGTGTCGCGCTTAGGCTGCGCGGCGCGTTTCGATCACGCGCGGTGCTTCCTCGCGGGTGAAATAAGCGAACATCTGATCCAGCACGGCATCGGCCTGGGCCTGCAACTTGCGGGCGCTGATGCTGAGGGGTTGTGTGTCTTGTGCCATTGTCATGTCTTTCGGGTCGAAGTGGTTCTCCCACGATGAAAGATAGGGGCGGTATGCCATGGTGTCCATTGCTGCGACGCAGCGTAAACCCCCCTTGCAATGCTGCCATGCAGCAGATGCATCAGCCGATCTGGACCATCCGGTGCTTCTTCTTGCCCACCGACACCTTCAGCCCGTCCCCGATCAGCGCCGCGTCCACCACCATCTGCGGATCGGACACTGCCTGGTTGTTCAGCCGCAACCCCCCCTCGGCGATCAGGCGCTTGGCCTCTTTTCCCGAAGCCGTGATGCCCGTCTGCACCAGCAGTTGCGCCACGGTCAGGCCGCCTGACAGCACATCGGCAGGAACCATCGCGGTTTCCAGGTCACCCCCCGCGCCGCCCTGTTCAAAGACCTCGCGCGCGGTTGCCTCGGCGCGGGCCGCGGCGTCCGCCCCGTGCAGCAGGGTCGTGACCTCGTTCGCCAGGCGGATCTTGGCCTCGTTGATCTCGGACCCTTGCAGGGCGCCCAGACGGTCGCATTCGCTGACCGGCAGTTCGGTGTACAGCTTCAGGAACCGCCCAACATCGGCATCCGTGGTGTTGCGCCAGAACTGCCAGAAGTCATAGGGCGACAGCATCGCCCCGTTCAGCCAGACGGCACCACCGGCCGACTTGCCCATCTTGCGCCCGTCGCTGGTCGTCAGCAGCGGAGAGGTCAGCCCCCAGACCACCGCATCGTCCACCCGCCGGGTCAGGTCTATGCCGTTGACGATATTGCCCCATTGATCCGACCCGCCCATCTGCAACCGGCAGCCATAGCGGCGGTGCAGTTCCAGGAAGTCATAGGCCTGCAGGATCATGTAGTTGAATTCCAGGAAGGACAGCGACTGTTCGCGATCCAGCCGGGATTTGACCGATTCAAAGGACAGCATCCGGTTGACGCTGAAATGGCGCCCGATGTCACGCAGGAATTCCAGATAGTTCAGCCCGTCCAGCCATTCGGCATTGTTCAGCATGGTGGCCGCGTTGTCGCCATAGGACAGATAGCGCGCAAAAACCTGCTGCATCCCGTCGATATTGGACTGGATCGCGGCATCGTCCAGCAAGGGTCGTTCCTCGGACCGGAAGGACGGGTCGCCCACCTTGGTCGTGCCCCCGCCCATCAGCGTGATCGGGCGGTTGCCGGTCTTCTGGAACCACCGCAGCATCATGATGTTCAGCAGATGGCCGACGTGCAGCGACGCCGCCGTCGCGTCATAGCCGATATAGGCCGTGACCGGCCCCTCCAGCAGCGCCCCGTCCAGTGCCGCATAATCCGTGCAATCGGCGACATAGCCGCGCTCGATCATCACGCGCAGGAAATCGGACTTGGGCTGAAAGGTCATGGGCTTCTTCCTTCTGGTCGGGGCGGATATACCGGCTAGGGCAGGGAAGGAAAAGCGCGATGATCCGGGTTCTGGGAATGATGTCGGGCACCTCGATGGACGGGGTGGACGCGGCGATGATCGAAACCGACGGCGTGCGGATCGGCGGTTTTGGCCGCAGCGGGTTCCGCGCTTACTCTGACAACGAATCCGCTGCGCTGCATGGGGCGCTTGGCCGCTGGCCGGGAGCGGCGGGGGTGGCAGACGCCGCTGCAATCTCGGTTGAAAGCCACATGGCCCTAGCCGCCGATTTTCCCGAAGCCGAGTTGATCGGCTATCACGGCCAGACCCTGGCCCATGATCCGCAGGGCAGGGGGACGCATCAGGCGGGCGACGGCGCGCTGCTGGCGCGGCAGGCGGATCGCCCGGTCGTCTGGAATTTTCGGACCGAAGATGTGCGCCAGGGTGGCGAAGGCGCGCCTTTGGCGCCGTTCTTCCATTGGGCCTGCGCGGCCTGGGCTGCGGGGCAGGGGCTGCTGCCCGCGCAGCCGGTGGCTTTCCTGAACCTGGGCGGGGTGGGCAACATCACCTGGGTCGATCCCACGGCGCCAGCGCCTGAAGCGGCGGGGGCCTGCCTCGCCTTCGACACCGGACCAGCCAATGCGCCGATCAACGACCTAACACGGCGCAGGCTGCGCCGCAGTCACGATGCGGACGGTGCGCTTGCCGCCGCGGGCCGGGCGGATGACGGCATCGTCGCGGATTTTCTGAGCCATCGCTGGTTCGACCGCCCGCCACCCAAGTCGCTGGACCGCGACCAGTTCGCGGGCCTTGTCGCCTCCGTGGAACCGCTGTCGGATGCCGATGCCGCCGCCACCCTGGTTGCCGCCTTGACAGGCGCGGTCGCGGCCGGGTTCCGCTGGCTGCCCTCCGTTCCTGCCGCCGTGCTGGTTTGCGGCGGTGGGCGGCATAACCTCGTGATCATGGAACACCTGGCGATGGCGCTGCCCTGCGATGTCCAGAAGGTCGAGGCTGCGGGCCTGGACGGTGATATGCTGGAAGCGCAGGCCTTTGGCTGGCTGGCTGCGCGTGTCCTGCAAGGATTGCCGACCTCGGGGCCTTCCACGACCGGTGTTCCCGCACCCTGTTGCGGCGGGCGGATCAGTTATCCGCGCCGCACGCGCCGATTTTTTCCGACGCGCCCTTGACGGGGGCGATGTGTCTGCGTAAACCGCCCCTCACCCCGAAGGGCGATCTGTCGGGGTGGTGAGTGTGCGGTTGTAGCTCAGTTGGTTAGAGTACCGGCCTGTCACGCCGGGGGTCGCGGGTTCGAGCCCCGTCAACCGCGCCACACACACCATTCGCCCGGATATATGCGCGGTTGTAGCTCAGTTGGTTAGAGTACCGGCCTGTCACGCCGGGGGTCGCGGGTTCGAGCCCCGTCAACCGCGCCATATCCCCCTTTTTTGATCTAACATTTCCTGTGCTTGTCCGCTAAGACGTAACCCCGCTGGCGGAGGATTGCGAATGGACACTGGCATGACCGACCAAGACAACGCAACGGCGCTGATCGCCCGGATGGGCGAGGCCGCGCGCGCGGCGGCGGTGGCTTTGGCGCAGGCCACAGCCGGGCAGAAGCACACGGCCCTGATCCGCGCCGCCGATGCGCTGCGGGATCGTCAGGCCGACATCCTGGCTGCGAACGAAAAGGATATGCAGTTTGGCCGCGACAAGGGCCTAGCCGAATCCATGCTGGACAGGCTGCGCCTGGATCCCGACCGCCTGCGCGGCATCGAGGACGGGCTGCGCGCCGTAGCCGAACAGCCCGATCCGGTGGGCGAGGTCGTGGCAGAATGGGACCGCCCGAACGGGCTGCATATCCAACGGGTCCGCACCCCCATCGGCGTGATCGGTGTCATCTATGAAAGCCGTCCGAACGTGACCGCAGATGCGGGCGCCCTGGCGTTGAAATCCGGCAACGCGGTGATCCTGCGGGGCGGGTCGGAAAGCCTGCATTCCGCCCGTGCGATCCACGCCTGCATGGTCGAAGGGCTGCGCCAGGCGGGTCTGCCCGAAGCCGCGATCCAGCTTGTGCCGACCCGCGACCGTGACGCCGTAACCGCCATGCTGCAAGCGCAAGGGCTGATCGACGTGATCATTCCGCGCGGCGGCAAGGGCTTGGTCGGGCTGGTTCAGCGCGAGGCGCGGGTGCCGGTCTTTGCGCATCTGGAAGGCATCTGCCACATCTATGTCGATGCCGCCGCCGACCCAGAGAAGGCGCTTCGCGTGGTGTTGAACGCCAAGACCCGTCGCACCGGCATCTGCGGCGCGGCGGAATGCCTGCTGATCGACCAAGCCTATCACGCCAAGCACGGTCCCGCGTTGATCGAGGCCCTGCTGGAGGCGGGGGTCGAGGTCCGCGCGGATGAAGCCCTGGCGGGGATACCGGGCACGGTTCCGGCGCAGCCCGACGACTTCGGGCGTGAATTCCTGGACATGATCATTGCCGCAAGGCTGGTCGATGGCGTGGACGAGGCCATCGCCCATATCCGCCGGTATGGCAGCCAGCATACCGAATCGATCCTGACCGAAGATGACGCGACAGCGCAGCGGTTCCTGGCCGGACTGGACAGTGCGATCCTGATGCACAACGCCTCGACCCAGTTCGCCGATGGCGGGGAATTCGGAATGGGCGCGGAAATCGGCATCGCCACGGGCAAGATGCACGCGCGTGGTCCGGTGGGGGCGGAACAACTGACCAGCTTCAAATACCTGGTCCGGGGCGACGGGACGATTCGCGCCTGATTCCCTGGGCCTGGACCGTGGCCGGGATCAGAATGCGATCTCGGCCCCCTTTTCGTCCATATCCCAGGCAGGCTGGCGGTTTGCATCGGCAAGGGCTTGGGCCAGAAGGGCAAAGTGAACCTCGGACGGGGCGGGGGTCCGGGGATCGTCGCCGCCCAGCCAGGCCCACAGGGCGGGATCCTGCTTGACCCGGTCGGCCTGTCCCACCAGCCGCCACCGGCCCCCGTCATGGACCACCGTGACGGCACCTCCCCAAGGCAGGGCGCTTTCCAGACACATCATTGCCAGCATGATCATGCGCAGTTCCACGCGGGCGAAATCGCCCTCGGCCTCCAGTTGGACACGCAGGCGGCCCTGACCAGAAAAGCCGTCCAGAAGTTGCGCCAGACTTGCCCGAGACACGCGTTGATCGCCTTGTACCTGACCGAACGCCACGCGGAACAACTGGATGCGCGCGCGTGCCGCCGCCACCGATTCCGCGATCAGCATGAGTTCGGGACTGGCGCCGATGCCCGGAAATTCCGGCGACATTTCCAGCAGTTCCACCCCGTTGCCGATGGCCCCCAAAGGTGAGACCAGGTCATGGCACAGCCGCGAGCCAAGCAGTTGCGCCAGATCGGCCTGCGCGATGCGCGTTGTATCGGGGGTCATGCGGCGTTACCTTTCACGAAGTCACGAAGGGGGTTTGCCGTGAACGAAATCCTGGAACCCGGCATGATCGTCAGACATCCCGGCGCGCCCGAATGGGGGGAAGGCCAGGTGCAATCACGCATCGGCGACCGGATCACGGTCAATTTCGCCGAAGCCGGAAAGCAGGTGATAGACGGCAGGCGGGTTTCACTGGATATCGTCTGGTCGCACGGCGGCTAAGCGGTTCATGCAGAACGATTGCAACCTTTGATTGTCTGGCGCAAGCCGTCTTGCGGCTGTCCATGACGTTTGTGGCAGCCTGCTGCATCGTTGCAATGCCCGGCCTTGCGCCATAGAAGGACCGCGATGCCCATGTCCGCCGCTGCCGCCCGCACCAAATCCGACCCATCCTTTTTCGACATCCGCCTGGCTGTGTCGGAACAGGATCTGCTGGCCGCGCAGCGCCTGCGCTATCGCGTCTTCGTCGAGGAACTGGGCGGCGACGGTCCCCTGGTCGATCACGACCGACGGCTGGAACGCGACGACTTCGATCCCGTCGTGGACCACCTGTGCCTGATCGACAACCGCCGGTCTGCGGACGACCTAGACCATGTGGTGGGCGTGTATCGCCTGCTGCGCGGCGACCGGGCCCAAGATTTCGGGCGTTTTTACTGCGATGCGGAATACGATTTGACGCCGCTGCGCCAGTCCGGGCGGCCGCTGCTGGAACTGGGCCGGTCCTGCGTCGATCCGTCCTGCCGGGGCGGGTCGGGGATGTTCCTGTTATGGAATGCGCTTGCCGATTATGTGCTGGACCATGGGATCCAAGTCCTGTTCGGCGTGGCCAGCTTTCACGGCACCGATCCGGCGACGCTGGCGCCTTCGCTCAGTTGGCTGCACCACCATCATCTTGCGCCCTCGGACCTGCGCCCCCGCGCGCAGCCCGAGGGGTTTCACAGCATGGACCTGATCCCCGCCGACAGGCTGGACCGGCGCGCCGCGCTGATCGGGATGCCCGCGCTGATCAAGGCCTATCTGCGGCTGGGCGGCATGGTGGGCGAGGGGGCGTTCATAGACCGCGCCTTCAACACCACCGACGTGTTTCTGCTGATGGACACCGCCGCGATGTCGGACAAGCACCGACAGTTCTATGAAAGCCGCTGGCAGCCGCAATGATCCCGCCGTCTTCCGTTGATCCAGGGCGAGGCGATGCGACCTGGCGCGACGCAGTGCCGCCTGTGGCCCGACCCCAAGACTTGCGCGATTGGATTCGGGTTCTGCGCCGGGGTGCGAGTGCGGTTCTGGCGCTGCTGGTGGGCGTGCTGCTGATCCTGCCCTTGCGCGGGATCGAGCGTCTGTTCCACGGTCAACGCCGCCCCTGGACAGGACCGTTGGTGCAGATCGTCTGCCGCCTGGCTCTGGCCTGCATCGGCATCCGCTGGCAGCGGCTGGGGGTGCCCATGCGCGGCCCCGGCGCGGTCGTGGCCAACCATTCAAGCTGGCTGGACATCCTGGTGCTGAACGCTGCCATGCCGGTGTTTTTCGTCAGCAAGTCCGAGGTCGCGGGCTGGCCAGGCATCAATATCCTGACGCGGGTGACGAACACCCATTTCGTCGTCCGCGATCCCCGGCTGGCCCAGGCCCAGGCCGGTGAATTCGCGGCGCGCATCAGCGCAGGCCACCGGTTGCTGTTCTTTCCCGAAGGCACCTCGACCGACGGGCGGCGCCTGCTGCCCTTCAAGCCGACGCTGTTCCAGGGGTTCCTGGACCCGGCGCTGCCACGGGGACTGGCGATCCAGCCGGCCAGCACGGTTTACCAGGCGCCCGAAGGGGCCGATCCGCGTTTCTATGGCTGGTGGGGCGACATGGACCTAGGGCCGCATCTGCTGGCCGTGCTTGCGGCGCGGCGTCAGGGAACCGCGACGGTTATCCTGCATGATCCCATTCCGGTCGCCGGGCAGACGCGCAAGACGCTGGCCTTTGCTTGCGAAGAAGCCGTGCGCCAAGGTCTTGTCGCTTGATCGTGCGACCGATTGGACCATATTTGGTAGGATAACCTTTCGCAGCCCCTAGGGACCCGTCATGACCCGCTTTGCCGCGCCCATTGCCGAACAAATCTGGGACATGAAATACCGGCTGAAGGATGTCGAGGGCCGCGCTCTTGATGCCACGGTCGAGGATAGCTGGCGCCGCGTCGCGCGCGATCTGGCGCAGGTCGAGGCGAATCCCGCGGAATGGGAAGATCGCTTCTATGCCGCATTGCAGGATTTCAGGTTTCTGCCCGCAGGCCGGATTCTGGCAGGGGCCGGCACCGGGCGGTCGGTCACGTTGTTCAACTGTTTCGTCATGGGCACCATCGCCGACAGCATGGCGGGCATCTTCGATGCGCTGAAGGAGGCTGCGCTGACCATGCAGCAGGGCGGCGGCATCGGCTATGATTTCAGCACGCTGCGCCCCAAGGGGGCCGAGGTTCGGGGGGTGGCGGCCGATGCATCCGGCCCGCTGTCCTTCATGGATGTGTGGGATTCAATGTGCCGCACGATCATGTCTGCGGGGTCACGGCGGGGCGCGATGATGGCGACCATGCGCTGCGATCACCCTGATATCGGCGATTTCATCGGGGCCAAGCGGGACAGCGCGCGGCTGCGCATGTTCAACCTGTCGGTGCTGGTGACGGATGCCTTCATGCAGGCGGTCAAGGCGGACGGGCCCTGGGATCTGGTTTTCGGGGGCCGGGTCTATCAGACCGTCCCGGCGCGCGATCTGTGGAACCGGATCATGCGCGCAACCTATGATTATGCCGAACCGGGCGTGATCTTCATCGACCGCATCAACCAGCAGAACAACCTGCATTATGCGGAAACCATCGCTGCCACCAATCCCTGCGGGGAACAGCCGCTGCCCCCCTATGGCGCCTGCCTTCTGGGATCGGTGAACCTGGCGCGGCTGGTCGGCGACCCTTTTACCCCGCAGGCGCGGCTGGACATGGCGGCGCTTGACGACTTGGTTCGCGTGGCCGTGCGGATGATGGACAACGTGGTGGATGCCTCGCGCTTTCCCCTGCCGCAGCAGGCGGCCGAGGCGCAGGCCAAGCGCCGCATCGGTCTGGGTGTCACGGGCCTTGCCGATGCGCTGCTGATGCTGGGCCTGCGCTATGGCGCCCCGGCTGCGGTGGACCAGACGCGCATCTGGATGAAAGCGATTGCGCGGTCGGCCTATCTGGCCAGCGCGGATCTGGCGCGGGAAAAGGGGGCATTTCCACTGTTCGACCGCGATGCGTTCCTGGATTCGGGCTTCATGCGGAGGATGGACGGGGATGTGCGCGACGCGGTGGCGACCTATGGGATCCGCAACGCCCTGCTGACATCCATCGCGCCCACGGGGACGATCAGCCTTTATGCGGGCAACGTGTCCAGCGGGATCGAGCCGGTCTTTGCCTATGCCTATACCCGCAAGGTTCTTCAAAAGGACGGATCGCGGACCGAGGAGGAGGTCGTCGATTACGCCGTCCAGATGTGGCGCGACCTGCATGGCGATGGACCCTTGCCCGGCCATTTCGCGAATGCCCAGACCTTGGCGCCCCAGGATCACGTCGCTATGCAGGCGGCAGCCCAGGAATGGGTGGACAGTTCCATTTCCAAGACGATCAACTGCCCCCCCGACATTTCCTTCGAGGATTTCAAGGAGGTCTATCTGTCCGCCTGGGATCTGGGCTGCAAGGGCTGCACGACCTATCGCCCGAACGACGTGACGGGCAGCGTGCTGTCGGTCAGCGAACAGGCCGAGGCGGTCCCCCAGGTCGATACCGGGGCCGATGTCGTCTATCTGACCGAGCCGCTGGACCGGCCGGCCGCCCTGGAAGGCGCGACCTACAAGCTGAAATGGCCCGCCAGCGAACACGCGATCTATATCACCATCAACGACATCATCCAGGCAGGCCATCGCCGCCCCTTCGAGATCTTCATCAACTCCAAGAACATGGAGCATTTTGCCTGGACCGTCGCCTTGACCCGCATGATCAGCGCGGTCTTCCGGCGCGGCGGCGATGTCAGCTTTGTGGTCGAGGAATTGAAGGCCGTCTTCGACCCACGCGGCGGGGCCTGGATGGGCGGCCGCTATGTCCCTTCGATCCTGGCCGCGATCGGGGGGGTTATCGAGCGCCACATGATCGCCATCGGCTTTCTGGCAGGCGAGGGAATGGGCCTGAAGTCCGACCCGCATATTGAGGCAGTGGCCGTGGGAGAACGCCCCCTCGGCCAGGCCTGCCCGAGCTGCGGCCAATATGGAATGCGCATGAACGAAGGCTGCATGACCTGCCCCAACTGCGGGCATTCGAAATGTGGGTAAAGCGTGGTGGGGTAGGCTGGTTGTGCCGCCGGCCATAATTTTTCCTTTTATACTCGGAGTCCTGCGGCAGCCGAATTTGGTGACTTGACGGCTGGGTTTGGAACGATTCAGCTACGCCTATGATCCGCCCCGGCTTTCTTTCCTCAGCAGACCGCCTCGAGCTTGAGGCGTGCGTGCGTCGTCAGCGCGAGGACCACGGCATTGCCCGCCGGGCAAATGCGATCCTGCTGCTCGACGACGGGGAAAGCTGTGCCCGGATCGCAAAATTTCTCTATCTGGACGACGATACCATTCGGGGCTGGCATAAAACCTACCTGCAAGATGGTTGGGATGCGCTTGCCTACGACGGCTGGAAAGGCGGCCAGTCCCGTATGACGCAGGCACAGGAGACTGCGCTGTGCGCATGGCTGCAAGTGCGCTTCTGTCGCTCGACGGTCGAGATCAGGGCTCACCTCGCGGCTGAGTGCGGTCTGAACTACTCCCATTCTGGCTGCATCAAACTTCTCGCCCGACTGGGCTTTGAATACCGCAAGCCCAAGCCTCTGCCGCGCGTGGCATCTGCGGAAAAGCAGACAGCTTTCATCGCATTCTACGAACGCCTGATGCGTGAGTTACCAGCAGATGAAGCCGTCTACTTCGCCGATGCGGTGCATCCGGAATACCAGACCAAGCCTGCATTCGGCTGGGTGAAGGTGGGATCAAATCCAGCGGTTCTCAGCACAGCAGGGCGCGGTCGTGTGAACATTCATGGGGCTGTAAACCTCGAAACTTTCGATGCACCCTTTGTCGAGCCCACAACCGTCGACGGGGTCAGTGCCGTGCAGCTTCTCACCAAGATCGAGGAGCGCAACCCTGACAAGCGCATCATTCATGTCATCTGGGACAACGCTGCCTACCACAAAGGACCCGATGTCAGAGCCTTCCTCGCCAAGACAGCTTGCCGTATCCATCTGATCCAGCTGCCACCCTATTGCCCTCATCTCAATCCGATTGAGCGGCTTTGGGCTGTCTTGCATCAATACGTTACCCACAACCGCTACTACCCAAGTCAGAAGCAGTTCGCCGACGCCATCCTTGCATTCATGCGTGAAACCATCCCGCAGGAATGGACAAAATTCCGCGACAAGGTCTCTGACAACTTCCGCGTCATAACCCACGAGAACTTTCGGGTTTTGCAGTAGAAGCGGTATATCGCCATAATTTTTCCTTTTGACAGGCAAAAGGTTTCTTTCGGACGTGAGAGGAAGTTGTGGCTGGCGCTATCACTTAATAATCCCGCCTGCCACAATACCCTGCTTGAAGCGGGGTTTTGGCTCGCGTCAGACGGCCTATAGCGAAGGGGTGCAGTGATGGCTCCAAGCCCAACAGAATATACAGGCACGCCGCAGCACAGTGCTGGGCAAAGTATGTGCAACGAAGGTCGGCTCGTACCGGCCAACCATGCTCTGTCATGTGCTGCAAAGGAGCCCGCGAAACGAAGCTTAAGATTCGGAACGACAAGATTGTGGTGGCGTAGTCAGTTGTGCGGGACGTAACTACCCTTCGATGCACTTGTCATAGGTAGATTTGGCTTAATCTGCCCCCTCTATCATCGTGAAGTTGGAGTATTGCAGGTGGGATTTTGCAATGGCGAAGTCCCCGAAAGATACTAAACGTCCGATAATGAAAACTGGCCCGAATAAGGGGGAGAACCGCTTTCGAAACGAGGACGGGAGATGGAGAGCCAAGCGCTCCGATGCGCGCAAACCGCGTCCAGCCAGGGTAACTCAGAGAGCGAAAAAAATGTGCTTTCTTACTACCGCGGCATGCAAAATGCGTGGCCTTCCAGACAATTGCTACGAACTTCGAGTGCTTCGCCGTTTTTAGAGATGATGTTTTGGTTAGGTCTGGCGAAGGGCGCGCTTTGGTGAAGGAGTATTACAGAGACGCGCCCAGGCGAGTTCCGCTTGCCAAATTGAACGGCGAACAGGACAATGTCTGGCGCGAGATCCAATCGACGATCGACCACATTGAACAAGGTGATTACTTGGCTGCCATCGCAGCCTATCGATTTATATTCGAACGCCTGCGCGGCATGGCCGATTAAAATTACTGTTGGTAATGCGTTGATATGTAGATCAGCGTAGGCGAGGCCGTTGCCGTTCGGGGCTGTCCAAGAGAGGAAAAGCCATTCTTATCTATCCTAACTCTCGATGAAATGCTGCAGGTATCGCCAATGACGCTCGTCGGAATGATCCCGCCTAATACTACAGTTGCGGTTTATATGGGTTTGTGGTTCCCCTGCCATGATATCGCTTAGCGGGAACTGGGTGGTATGTCTGTTGCGGACTGGACGGGAACACTGCTCGACTGGCAAGCCGCGCTCAAGGAATTGAGAGAGATCATTGCGCCGGCATTTAGGCGCCGCGAGCAGCAGCAATCGGCAAGCGCCTTCATCGATGGTGTGCTTTCGGGAGCCGAGCGCAAGACCGGCTGGATGTTGGCGGAAGAGGCCGGCTTTGAGCGTCCTTACTGCATCCAGTCGCTTCTGGGTCGATCCTCCTGGTCGGCCGATGATCTCTGCCGCCTGGTGAGATGCTATGCAATCCAGGCGCTTAGCGATCCGGACGGGGTGCTGGTGGTGGATGAAACCGGGTTCTTGAAGAAGGGGACCGCATCTGCCGGTGTGGCGCGCCAGTATTCGGGAACGGCCGGGCGGGTTGAGAACTGCCAGATCGGTGTCTTTGCCGCTTATGCCAGCCGCTTTGGGCATGCGCTTGTTGATCGGCGCCTGTATTTGCCCAAGGTCTGGGCCGAAGATGCGGCGCGTCGGGCAAAGGCGCATATTCCAGAGGACGTGGCCTTCGCCACCAAGCCGGCGATGGCACGCGAGATGATCGCCCGTCTTCTGGATGAAGGCACTCCTTGCCGCTTTGTCCTGGCCGATGCCGTTTATGGATCGGATCGCCAGTTTCGGCGCGTGCTGGAGATGCGCAAGCAGTCTTATGTCTTGGCAGTGCGTTCCACCCACATGGTGCGCTTCTTTCAAGACGAGATGCTCATCCAGACCGATCCGGCGACGCTCTTCGCAGCGCTTGACGCGGACATGTGGCATGGCTGTGCAGCAGGGGAAGGTGCAAAAGGTCCGCGTCTTTACCACTGGGCTCGCCTGCCGCTGGGAACGGCGCGAGAGAACGGGTTTGAGCGCTGGATGCTGGCGCGCAGGAGCCGCCATGATCCAGAGGCAGTGGCCTATTGCTTCGCCTTTGCTCCGGCCGGCACACCGCTTGCCGAGCTTGCCGCAGCAGCTGGGCTGCGTTGGATGATCGAGGAATGCTTTCTGCGCGCCAAGGATGATCTGGGGCTCGATCATTGTGAGGCCCGCTCCTGGCACGGCTGGCACCGGCATATGAGCCTGGTGATGGCAGGGGCGGCGTTTCTCGCCGGGCTGACCGCAGAGCAGCGCCGTCACGCTTGGGGAAAACCGAACAAAACGAGTCCAGCGCTCCAACTCAGCGTCGCATGAGCTTTGTTCGTGCCGAGCTTTACACCACGCCGACATATCTCACGACATCAGAAGTTCTGCGCTTGGTGGAGCGCGGCTCATCCTCAGCCGCGCTCCACCAACCGAAGTCATTCTGCCATGGTCATTCTGGCGCCGACAACATTAGGCCAATCCAGCAAACGCGCATCGGAGAAGACGCGCATGAAATGAAACTGTAGTGTTAGAGCGCGTTGCGTCTAATCGGTTTCATATCCGGCGGCTTTGAAGAAATTGTAGCATTCCTCATCGGTGAAAAGATCGCAGACCTGCCCGACGGCGTGCCAGAGAGCCTCGTAGGTTCGCGCGGCGGCTCTCCGGATCAGGGCCTTGAGCTTTGCGAAGGCCATCTCGATCGGGTTCAGATCCGGACTGTAGGGAGGCAAGAACAAGAACCACGCGCCAACGGCGCTCATAGTCGCCGCTGCCTTGGGACTCTTGTGCGATGACAGGTTATCCAGAATGATCACATCGCCGGGTCGCAGTGTCGGGGCCAGTTGGGTTTCGACATAGAGCTCGAACAGTTCGCGGTTCATGGCACCGTCGATCACCCAGGGCGCATCCAGCCGGTCATGGCGCAGGGCGGCGATGAAGGTCTGGGTGTTCCAGTGGCCGAAGGGCGCATGGTCGACAAGGCGCGCGCCTTTTGGAGACCATCCGGTGGTCTTGGCCATGTTCGTCTTCAGCGACGTCTCGTCGATGAAACCAAGGCGCGTCAACGCGCTGCGCATGAACGGTTGGCGTCGTGTGATCCAGATATGGCGTGCCTGCCGGATCTCAGGCCGCTTCTGCTCGAGGGCTTGCAGGTCTTTTTTTGTGTGTCAGCCCGAGACCGCGCAAAAACCGCCAAACCGAGACACGGTGAATGGCGATGCCGTGATGATCCGCAAGTTCGCCGACCAGGTCGTTCAGCGTCAGATCGGGCTTCGCCTTCATGCGCGCGGTGATCCAGTCCCCCACACCAACCAATTTGCCATGACCACCACCATGGCCTTGGGCACGCGGAGCTAACCCGCCCGTCTCGCGCTTCAGGATCACCATGTCGTTGACGAACTTCACCGAAACCCGGAACCGCGCAGCGGCTGAACGGTGCGAGTTCCCTTCCTCCACAAACGCCACAACGCGCTCTCGGAGCGCCATAGGATGCGGTCTGCCCATATCATCCCTCCACCTGTCATGCAGGCAGGGAATCACAGATCAAGCCACAGGGGTATCCTGAATCGGGAAAGCCGCAATACGCTCTAGGCGATCACTCCCACGGCATGAAGGCAGACGCCGAGGCCCGCCGCCCCGGCAAGCACCGTTGTCATCCCAAGCTTCAGCCGGAACACGGCAACAAGGGCGAGCACGGACAGCACCGCCGCGATCCAGTCGATGGAGCCTGGGACCGGCAGTTCCATGGACAGGGGGCCGGCCTCGATCCGCCGCACTTCGCGCCAGATTACATGGACCGCGAACCAGATCGCCAGGTTCAGGATCACGCCCACCACCGAAGCCGTGACGGCCGTCAGGGCCGCGGACAAGGCCCGGTTGGCCCGCAGCCGCTCCATATAGGGGGCGCCCAGGAAGATGAAGGCAAAGCAGGGCGCGAAGGTGACCCAGGTGGTCAGCAACCCTCCCAGTGTCCCTGCCAGAAGCGCGCTTTCCCATCCGGCGTCGCGGAACGCGCCCAGAAAGCCCACGAATTGCAGCACCATGATCAGCGGCCCCGGCGTGGTTTCGGCCATGCCCAGGCCGTCCAGCATCTCTCCGGGGTGGAGCCAGCCATAGGTTCCGACCGCCTCTTGCGCGACATAGGCCAGGACCGCATAGGCGCCGCCAAAGGTCACAACCGCCATCTTCGAGAAGAACAGCGCAATCTGTGCAAAGACATTGCCTTGCCCCAGGACAAGGACCAGAACGGCCACCGGCAGCAGCCACAGGATCAGCGCCGCCCCACCCGCCATCAGCGCACCACGCCGCGCCGCAGCCGGCATTTCGGCCATCTCCTCGCCAAGCAGCGTTTCGGCATCGTCGACATGGACCCCGCCGACCGACCCATGGCCGCCCGCCGGCGCAAAGGCGCGAAAGCCGGTCCGGGCACCCAGATAGCCGATCACCCCGGCCGTCAGCACAATCAGCGGAAAGGGCGCATCGAAGGCGAAGATGGCGACAAAGGACAGCGCCGCGATCAGGCGCATGGCGTTGTTCCTCAGGGCTCGCCGGCCGATGCGGACCACGGCTTGCAGCACGATGGCCAGGATGGCTGCCTTGAGGCCGAAGAACAGCGCCTCCACCAGGCCCACGTCCCCATACAGGGCGTAAAGCCAGCTCAGCGCCATGATCGCGACCATACCGGGCAGCACGAACAGCCCGCCCGCGATCAAGCCCCCGCGCGTCCCGTGCAGGAGCCAGCCGATATAGGTGGCAAGCTGCTGCGCCTCGGGTCCGGGAAGAAGCATACAGAAGTTCAGCGCGTGCAGGAACCGCCCGTCGCCGATCCACCGCTTTTCCTCGACAAGGATGCGGTGCATCACAGCGATCTGCCCGGCCGGCCCGCCAAAGGACAAAAGCGCGATCCGCGCCCAGGTGCGGGTGGCCTCGGCAAGGGTGGGAAATGGGGGCCGAGAGGCATGGGCAGCGGGCTTGCCGGGCACGCCCGGTTCAGGCGCAGTCCTGGCATCGGTCATGGCGCGGCTCCGGTCTTGGCATTGGGCCAGTTGTGGGTCTCGCCCGTGGCATCCCGTGCCCAGCGATAGAAGGCATCATAGACCAGCATTCCGGCCTCGAGTTGTTCAAGATCGTCGGCATACATCCGCGACAGGCCCAGCGAGGCGGCAAGCAGACCGGCTGCCTCGGGCGCAAGATTAAGGCGCGCGGTATCCGCGCCCCGGACGATGGTAGCCAGCCTGTCCAAGGCCGGAAGGGACAGTCCCAACTCCATCAGCAGGACATCAAAGGTGCAAAGCTCTCCGCGATGGCTCCAGAAGGTGTCTTCGATATCATAGGCCATGCCGCCCCACTGCTCGGCCACCGCCATGACCTCCGAGGGTGCGACGTAAAGAAACACCGCTCTCGGATCGACAAAGCGGCGGATGAGCCAGGGGCAGGCAATCCGGTCGATCTTGGGCCGCGCCCGGGTGACCCAGACCGTGCGGCCCTGATCGTCCCGCTTCGTGATCCTGCCGGGATTGACCCGGGGCAGCCCGGCTGCGGTCCAGGCGGCTTGCCCACCCTCCAGATACTCGGCCGAAAGCCCGAGGTGACGCAGCCACGCGGCCGCGCCCTGGCTCCGCCCATGCCCTTCGGCGCAGACCACGACCACGGCCTGGCCGGCCAGCACCCCGGCAAGACGTCCAAGCTCGTCGGAGCACAGATCCGCTTCGTTCAGCGGCCGGGCACCCGGCAGCAGGCGCGGTTCCGAGCCGCGCAGGGCTTCGCGCCGAACATCGAGAATGACGGGACATCGGGGCGTCCCGATCAGCTTTGACAGTTTCTCGGCAGTTATGGCATCAGACGCGGCCATGCGTCCCCCGGGATCAGAGAGAATGGGTGGAACGCGCACTTTGGCTGGCGCCTCGTGGGAGGCGCAGGCCCCATGTCGACGAGTAAAAATGGGAAGCCCCCTGACGTCAACCCGTCACGCGTCGATCATGTGTCACCCGAACTGACAAACTGACCCCCTGACGACTCTAGGAACTGACCCCCTCGGATCTGCCGAGAGGAGGGACAGATGAGGAGCGGTGCTTCAGAGTTTCCAGCGCGATCGCGGTCGATGCGGGGAGAGGAGATGCTTCAAGGCAGAGGAGGTGGCCGCGATGATGCGGCTGCATAAACTGGGCTGGGTGGCGAAGCGGCTGTCGAAGGAGTTCGGCTGCGCCCGCAATACGGTCCGACGCTATGTGGATGCCGGTGGCGTTGTTTCTTACACCAAGCCGGTGCACAAGACGACCTTCGACGGGCTTGATGACTGACTGCGTGAGCAGTTTTTTCGGCATGGCGGCAATGCCGATGTCATCCGGCAGGAGCTGTCCAGTGAGCATGGTGTCGCTTAGCGCGCATTGGCCCTGTCCCGTATTTGTGCTGCTCTGGTGCTCGTTCAGGCTGCTTGGCGCTCAAGGGCCAAGGGGGTTTTTCCTCCCGATGCTGAATGCCGACGGCGCGAGTTATAAAAGCCGTTGATGTATTGGAAGATGGCTGTCTCAGCCTGGCGACGCGTTTCCCACGACCTGCGCCCGATCAGTTCGGCCTTGATGGTTTTGAAGAAGGTTTCGGCGGCAGCGTTCTGCGCCTTTGAAAGATCCACAGGATCGGTCAATCCCCTGGCGCGGACCGCCTTGAACTCATGGCAGTTGCCTTTGCCGCTCAGCGACGCTTGCAGGCCATGTTCGCGCGGGACCTTCCGGTAGTCATGCGAACAGTGTTGCGAGCCGCGTCAGCTCGTGGAAGACGCGGCCCCGCGGCGGTGATCGCAGGGCGATGGCCATTCTCAATGCCCGGATCGCCAGATCGCGTTTCCTGCGGTTGGCTCGCGGCCCAGCCGATCACGCGCCGGCAGTGCAGGTCCAGGAGCGAGGCCATGTCCGCCACCGGTCCGAGGACCATGGTCGAGCGCCAGATGCAGCCAACCCTCGCGGGTCCAGATGTAGCTGATGTCGCCCGCCCATGTCGCTGCGCGGTCTTTCGGTTCTGGTCGGGCCGATCTGCCATGAAGTCACGATCCAAGCCGGGTTCGGCGCGATGTTGAAAGTATGATCGCTGTCCGTGGTCGCCTTGAATTTGCGCGTTCTTTCAACGACGATCCCGTTCTCCCGCATCAGTCGCCCGCCCCGGCGATGGCCTACATCGATGCCACCTTCCTTCAGGTTTCCGGTCATCCGCGGGCGGCCATCGCGGCCCAGGCTCAGACGCGACTGTTCCTTGACAGGGGCCCAGAACAACCCTGTCCATGCGCTGCCAGCGACTGGCCGGGCGGCTGCAAAAGGCCCGCAGCCCGCGGGGGCTGACATTCCTCACCTGGCACAGCCGGTCGATCGGGAAGGCCCCACGCTGCTCTTCGACGAACCTGAACCGCACGGCTTTTGGCTCGCGAAGAACTGGGTGGCTTTTTTCCAGGATCTCCCCCTTTCGCCGGGGAAACAATCCCCCAGACTGTTTCGCGGATCCGGCTCAAATCCTTGAGGATGCGGATCTCGCGCCCAAGCCGTTATTCTCCGGGCAAGCTCGCGGTCCTCTGCTGAGACCACATCCGTGTCGCGATGGGCGTTCCCCCATGGGTTCAAGGTCGACACGCCGGCCCCCAGATCATCCGCAATCTGACGTCGCGAAAGCCCGCTCGTCCGTGCAATGCGCACCGCATCCTTGCGAAACTCATCCGTCCTGCCTGTGCCCAGGGTTCATCTCCTTTGCCGCACATTGTGCTATCAAAGGAGCGCCACCAAGCCGCGACAGGTCCAGCTTTGTTCGTGCCGAGCTTTACACCACGCCGACATATCTCACGACATCAGAAGTTCTGCGCTTGGTGGCGCGGCTCATCCTCAGCCGCGCTCCACCAACCGAAGTCATTCTGCCATGGTCATTCTGGCGCCGACAACATCAGGCCAATCCAGCAAACGCGCATCGGAGAAGACGCGCATGAAATGAAACTGTAGTGTTAAGACCGATCCAGATTCAGGGCGATCAGTCCGGCAGTCTGGTCGGGATGGGTCAGGGGCAGCATATGACCCGCATCCGGCACGACCGCCCGGCCGACATCGGCCAGCTTTGTCGCCAGGGCATCGGCGATCCGGTGGATCACGGGCGGAGAGTTTCCACCCGCCACAATCAGCACCGGTACGTCAATGGATTCCAATCCTCCCTCGCGCAGGATGTTTGCCTTGTCCCTGGTCAGGGTATCGTCCGTCTCCGCCACCAGGCTAATTTGGCGGGTCATCGCCTCTCGTGTGGGTTGGGGCAGGCTGTCAAAGGGCTGCGCGCCCCAGATGTCGATGAAGCCACGCGCGGCATCATCCGGTCGGCCATGGGCCAGATGGTCCGCCATTGCCCGGTCTCGGGCAGTCTGGTCCGGGTCGTGGGCAGCGGCAAACAGGACGGGTTCGATCAGCGTCAGGCTGCGCACGGCGTCGGGCGCGGCCACGGCGATGCGCAGGGCCACGGTCGCGCCCAGGCTGTGACCGATCAGATCCAGCGGGCGGTCGATGAAGCTGGCGGCGATCCGGGTCACGGCGGTGTGGAAATCCGGTCCCTCGGACCCGGGTGTCCAGGGACCGCTGCGGCCATGGCCCGGCATATCGAAACCTTTCAGATCGACCCGGCCCTCAAGCCGCTTGGCGATTGGTCCCCAATAAGCCCCGCTGCCCATCATGCAATGCAAGGCAAGGGCCGGGCGGTCCTTGTCCCCCGGCCAGTGTCGCTTGTGGATGCCGGTCATAGGCTGGCAAGGTGCCGATCAAGGAAGTCCAGCCGGTCCTGGCCCCAGAATTTCTGACCGCTTTCCCGCACCACATAGAAGGGCGATCCAAACACCCCGGCCTCGACCGCCTGTTCCAGGTTGCGGCCATAGGTTTCGGCGCCGACGAACAAGCCCTTGTCGGCCAAGGCCGGGTCGAATCCATGGGCGGACAGGATGTCGCGGATGACCGTATCGTCGCTGATGTCGCGATCCTCGGCCCAGACAGCGCGCAGGAAGCCTTGCACCAGACCGCCCGTATCGCCGCCACCCGCCGCTTGCGCCGCAATGATCGCATAGGACGACGGCGCCATGTTGACCGGCCAGAAGGAGGGCTTCAGGTTCAAGGGCAGGCCCAGATGATCGGCCCAGCGGGGCAATTCCTGCGCGCGGTAATCCATCCGGCTGGGATGGCGGTTGGCGGGGCGGACCCCGCCCGTGCGGTCGAACAGTTGCAGGATGTCCAGCGGTTTATAGGTGATCGCCGCGCCATGGCGGGCGGCGATCCGTTCCAGCCGGTCGCCCGCCAGATAGGCAAAGGGACTGATCGTCCCGAAATAGTAGTCGATATTGGCCATAAGGACGATCCTTCGCGGTTTGCCCGCAGGCTAACCGGGTGGTAAGGCGGGCGCAATCTGGCGAATCCCAGCGAAAAGGCCCCCATATGCCCGTCATGACCGAACCCAAGCTGATTTCCGGCAATGCCAACCGCACGCTGGCCGCGTCCATTGCCCGGCGCATGTCGATGCACCGGGGCATGAATGTCAGCCTGTGCGATGCCCGGATCGAGCGGTTCAACGACCAGGAAATCTTTGTCGAGGTGTTCGAGAATGTCCGGGGCGAGGATATGTACATCATCCAGCCGACCTCGAACCCGGCCAATGACAACCTGATGGAACTGATGGTCATGACCGATGCGCTGAGGCGGTCGTCGGCGGCCCGGATCACGGCGGTCATTCCGTATTTCGGCTATGCCCGACAGGACCGCCGGGCCAAGGCCCGCACGCCCATCAGCGCCAAGCTGGTGGCAAACCTTCTGACCGAGGCGGGGATCGACCGCGTGCTGACGCTGGATTTGCACGCGGCGCAGATCCAAGGGTTCTTCGACATTCCGGTGGACAACCTGTATGCCGCGCCCGTCTTTGCCCTGGACGTTCAGCATCATTTCCGGGGCCGGATGGGCGATCTGATGGTGGTGTCGCCCGACGTGGGGGGCGTGGCCCGTGCCCGGGAATTGGCGACCCGGATCGGCGCGCCCCTGTCCATCGTAGACAAGCGGCGGGAAAAGGCAGGCGAAGTGGCCGAGATGACGGTTATCGGCGATGTCGCGGGCAAGGTCTGCATCATCGTTGACGATATCTGCGACACCGCAGGCACGCTGGTGAAAGCCGCTCAGACCCTGACGGACAGCGGCGCCACCGAGGTCCATGCCTATATCACCCATGGGGTCCTGTCCGGCCCTGCGGTCGAACGGGTCAGCAAGTCCGTGATGAAATCGCTGGTCATCACCGATTCAATCCAGCCCACCGATGCGGTGAAATCGGCCCCCAACATCCGCATTGTCCCGACGGCGCCGATGTTTACGCAAGCCATCCTGAACATCTGGAACGGAACATCCGTCAGCAGCCTGTTCGAAACGGATACCCTGCTGCCGATCTATGAAGGATTGTATTCCAGCCTGTGACGTTTGCGGCTGCGCTCCCCGTCGGATGCCTCCGGCGGGGATATTTAAGTGAAGAAGACGTCAGAGCGCACGCCAGCCGATATCCCGGCGGCAGAATCCGTCCGGCCAGTTGATGGCATCGACCTGGGCATAGGCGCGCCGATGTGCCTCGGCCAGTGTGGCGCCTCGGCCGGTGCAGGTCAGGACGCGCCCGCCCGCGGCGATGACCTGGCCGTCCTTGCTGGCGGTGCCTGCATGAAAGGTCATTTCGAAACTGGTTTCGGCCAGCTTGTCCAGTCCGCCGATCACGCTGCCTTTCTTATAGCTGCCGGGATAGCCGCGCGCGGCCATCACGACCGTCAGGGCATGATCGTCAGCCCAGTTGACCGAGGCTCCGGCCAGCCGCCCCTCGGCGCAGGCCAGAAGCAGGTCCAGCATCTGCCCGCCAAGCCGCATCATCAGCGCCTGGCATTCCGGATCCCCGAAGCGGACGTTGTATTCGACCAGACGCGCCCGGCCTTCGTGGATCATCAGCCCCGCGTAGAGGACACCCTGGAAGGGCATTCCCCGCGCTGCCATCTGGGCCACGGTCGGGCGCACGATCTGCGCCATCACCTGTTCCTGCAAGGCATCGGTCAGGACCGGCGCGGGGCTGTATGCGCCCATGCCGCCAGTGTTGGGGCCGTTGTCCCCTTCGCCTACGCGCTTGTGGTCCTGGGCTGTGCCCAGGGGCAAGCAGTCGGTCCCGTCGCACAGGATGAAGAAGCTGGCTTCCTCGCCCGCCATGAATTCTTCGATGACGACCGACATCTCGCCGAATTCGCCGTCGAAGATCGCGTCGATCGCCCCCTGCGCCTGTTCCACGGTTTCGGCCACGGTCACGCCCTTGCCTGCGGCCAACCCGTCGGCCTTGACCACGATGGGGGCGCCATGGGCGGTGACATGGTCGCGTGCGCTTGCGGCATCGGTGAAACGCGCCCAGGCTGCAGTGGGCGCCCCGCAGGCATCGCAGATTTTCTTGGTAAAGGCCTTTGACGCCTCGAGCTGCGCTGCGGCCTGGGAGGGACCGAAAACCAGAAAACCGGCATCGCGCAGGGCGTCGGATACACCGGCGGCCAACGGCGCCTCGGGTCCGATCACCACAAAGTCGACGGCATTTTCCTGGGCGAATTCCAGAACCTCGGCGCGCGACAGGATGTTCAGGTCTGCGCATTCCGCGACATTGGCGATGCCCGCATTGCCCGGCGCCACGATCAGGCGGTCGCATTTCGGGTTCTGCCGGATGGCCCAGGCCAAGGCGTGTTCGCGCCCGCCGCCGCCAAGGATCAGGATGTTCATGGGCCGCCCTTTCGCTTCTGGTGGCGGCGTTCTAGTCTGGGGCGGACAAGGGAACAAGACGCATGGATTTGCTGGAAGACGTGCCGGGCAGCAATGCCCATGAATTTACGGTTTCGGAACTGTCGGGCGCGGTGAAGCGCAGCCTGGAGGATCAGTTCGGCCGCGTCCGCGTGCGCGGAGAGATCGGGCGGGTTTCGCGGCCGTCGTCGGGGCATATCTACTTCGACCTCAAGGATGATCGGTCTGTCTTGGCCGCCGTGACCTGGAAAGGGCAGGCGGCCAAGCTGGCGCAGCGTCCCGAGGAGGGGATGGAAGTCATCGCCACCGGTCGCATCACCACCTTTCCGGGCCAATCCAAGTATCAGCTGATCGTCGATCAGATCGAACCGGCGGGACTGGGCGCGCTGATGGCAATGCTGGAAAAGCGTCGTCAGGCCCTTGCCGCCGAGGGGCTGTTCGATGAAGGGCGCAAGCGTCCCTTGCCAAGCTTGCCACGCGTGATCGGGGTCGTGACCTCGCCGTCCGGAGCGGTGATCCGCGACATCCTGCACCGGCTGCGGGACCGCTTTCCCACACGCGTGCTGATCTGGCCGGTGGCCGTTCAGGGCGAAGGCTGCGCGCCGCAGGTGGCGGCGGCGATCCGGGGGTTCAACGATCTGCCGCCCGGGGGGCCGATCCCGCGTCCCGACCTGCTTATCGTCGCACGGGGTGGCGGCAGCCTGGAGGATTTGTGGGGCTTCAATGAGGAGGCCGTGGTCCGTGCGGCCGCCGAAAGCCGCATTCCGCTGATTTCCGCCGTGGGCCATGAAACCGACACGACGCTGATCGACTTTGCATCCGACCGCCGCGCGCCGACGCCCACGGCTGCGGCGGAAATGGCGGTGCCGGTCCTTGCGGAACTGGCTGCTCGACTGGCGGAATCGCAGGCGCGGCTGACTCGGTGCAGCCAGCATCACATCGACCGCCCACGCCAGCGGCTGCGCGACCTGTCCCGCGCGCTTGGCCGCCCCGGCGCGCTGACGGAAGCGGCGCGGCAGCGGCTGGACCTGTGGGCCGGACGGCTGGATCCCGCTCTGCATGGGTTGGTGCGGACGCGCAGGCACCAATTGGCCGCGCGTCCCATGCCGGTGGCCCTGCTGCGGCGGTTCACGGATCGCAAGGCGCACACGCTGCATGGGCTGGAGCATCGGCTGGATGCGGCTGCGGCCCGCAGGCTGGAACGACGTCGCGATCGGACAACCGCCATGGGGCAACGGCTGGACGCCTCGCTTGTGCGGGTGATGGCCACCACACGGCGGGCGATTGCCCAGCAGGACGGGCGGCTGGCGGACCTGACGCGGCGGCTTGGCCTAGCCGTTCAGCGGTCGATCAGCAGCCGCGACCAAGCCATGCAACGGGTGGACCGGCTGCGATTGTCGCTAGGCTACAAGGAAACGCTGAAGCGCGGTTTTGTGGTCGTCCACGGTCCTGAAGGCGTGATCACCACGGTACAGGCGGCGCGGCAGATGCCGCAGGTCGATCTGGAATTCGCCGATGGCCGCGTGACGGTTCGCCCCGAGGGCGTGCCGAAACCTGCCAGGAAACCCAAGCCGCCCGAGCAGCAGACCTTGTTCTGATCAGGCTTCCTTCGGGCTCAGCATCAGCCAGATCAGCGCCGCGCCCGCCAGCACAAGGAAAGGCAGCATTGCCAGATTGACCGCGTTCCAGCCCGCGACGACCGTTCCGCTGCTGCAATTCATCAGCCCGCCCGACGATAGCGAAGCCAGGAAGACCCCACCGAAGACCACGGCGTCGTTCAGGCCCTGGACGCCGCCCCGTTCCTCGGGGGCATGGGCGCGGGTCAGCATGGTCGTCGCGCCGATGTAACCAAAGTTCCAACCCATCCCCAGAAGGACCAGGGCGGCGAAGAAATGCGACAGCTCCACCCCTGACAGCGCCGCGGCACCCGCCAGGGCCAGCAGGAACAGGCCAAGGGCAACGATCCGTTCGGCGCCAAAGCGCGCAATCAGGTGCCCGGTGAAAAAGCTGGGGGCAAACATCGCCAGCACGTGCGCGCTGACGATGTTGGCGGCATCCGTGGGGGCGAACCCGCAGCCTACGACCGCCAGCGGCGTCGAGGTCATCACCAGGTTCATCAGCGCATAGGCGACCATACCGCAGATCGTTGCGACCGCGATCTGCGGTCGGCGCACCAGTTCGGCCAGCGGACGGCCTGCGGGCTGGTTGCCCTCTGCGGCGGCAGGCCTGGGGCTGTCGAGGAACGCGAACAGGAAAGGTCCAAGCGCGTTCAGTCCGATCACCGCCAGATAGGCCGCCAAGAATGGGACTGCCGTCAGGCCATCCGTCGCGCGCACAATGGCGGGGCCGATGATCGCGGCGGCCAACCCCCCCGCCATGACCCAGCTGATCGCACGGGGGGCATAGTCGTCGGACGCAAGATCGGTCGCGGCAAAGCGATAGAACCCTTGGGCCGACATATAGACGCCGGTCAGCAGCGATCCTGCCATGAACAGCCAGAACGACCCCGCCCAAAGCCCCCAGGCCGCTAGGGCCGCGCCCAGCCCGCCCGCCAGAACGGCCAGCAAGAACCCCGCCTGCCTGCCGTGATCCTGCATGAATCGTGCCAAGGGCCGCGCAGTCAATGCGGACCCCAGGACGATCATCGACAAGGGCAGGGTGGCGACGCAGGGATTGGGCGCCAGGATCTGGCCTGCAAGCCCGCCGACAATGAAGATCACCGACATCTGTGCGCCCAGGATGGCCTGCGCCGCAACCAGCACGATCACGTTGCGCCGGGCGCGGCCCAGGTCCGGGGGCAAGATCAGCCCCTGCTCAGCCGGGCGGCAGCATGGGCGCGTTCCTGGATCGCCCCCCAGTTTTCGGCGTTGACGTCGGCATCGGTGGCAATCCAGCTTCCGCCGACGCAAACGACGTTCGGCAGGGCAAGATAGTCTGCGGCGTTACTCAGGGTGATGCCGCCTGTCGGGCAAAAGCGGACCTTGGGCAACGGCCCGGCGAGGGATTTCAGCGCAGGCGCGCCCCCACTCGATTCGGCCGGAAAGAACTTGACCATGTCATAGCCTGCATCAGCCGCGCGCATCACCTCGGATGCGGTAGCGGTGCCGGGCAACAGGGGCAGTTCCAATTCCTCGCAGGCGGCGATCAGCCGGTCGGTCAGGCCAGGAGAGACGGCAAAGCTTGCCCCCGCGTCCTTGGCGCGCTTCGCATCGTCCGGGGTCAGCACCGTGCCCGCGCCGACGTGACCGCCGGATACCCCTGACATGGCGCGGATCGCATCAAGGGCCGCGTCCGACCGCAGCGTGATCTCCAGCACCGGCAGCCCGCCCGATACCAGAGCCCGCGCCAGGCCTGCCGCGCGTTCGGCATTCTTGATCACGATCACCGGAATGACCGGGGCCAGGCTGCACAACGCCCGTGTCTTTTGCGACTGGATTTCAGGGTTCATGGCGCCACCTTCCGTTCCGCGATCTGCGGGCAAACTGCCCGCTGGCGGGTGGCGATGCAAGCGGTTTGCCGCCCTGCGGCGCAAATCACGTTATCGCTAACCTAGATCGCCGACAGCACTGCGACATAGTGGATGGCGGCGGCTGTGACCACAAAACCGTGCCAGATCGCGTTTTGAAAGCGCAACCGTTCCCAGACATGAAAGATCACGCCCACGGTATAGATGATGCCGCCGATCACGATCAGCAGCATGGACAAGGGCGGCAGGTTGTCGGCGATGGGGCCGATGGCGACAAGCCCGCTCCACCCCATCAGGATATAGAGCAGGATCGCCAGCCGGTCATACCGCCCGGGCAACAGCCATTTCAACGCAACGCCAAGGGCAGCCATGGTCCAGATGCAGACCAGCAGCACAAAGACCACCGGATCGGCGGATGCCTTGTGCAGGAACGGCGTGTAGGTGGCCGCGATCAGGATGAAGATCGCGGAATGATCGGCCCTGCGCAATTTCCATTTCAGCGCGGAATGCGGCAACATATTATAGACAAACGACACTGCAAGCGACAGGATCAGCCCGCCGCCATAGATCGACACGGCCAGAACCTCGGCCCCCGTGGCGGTGACTGCGGCCTGGAAGACCAGCACCGCCACCCCCACGACTGCCAGGACGACGCCGATGGCATGGACGATGCCATCCGCCAGCCTTTCGTGGAAATCATAGTGCCGCCCGAAGCGGAACTGGCTGTCAGTCATGAAGAACCCCTTGATCTCCTTATCCTGCCTGACCTGCGTCATCCGGGCAATTGACAGTTCGTTCAAATGCCGCGTGATCTGCGTGACCCCTTGCAAACAGGACGCGAAGGGTCTAACTGCGCGATCACTTCACAGGCAGGGGCGGGCCTTTTGCGGGGAGAAATCCGCAAGGGTCCACCGGTTGGGGCATCCGCCCTGAATCCCCTGCCAAGGCGCAAACCGGAAAGGACATGGAATGGCGCTTCCCGAATTCAATCTGCGTCAGCTCTTGGAAGCTGGCGTTCACTATGGTCACCAAACGCAACGCTGGAATCCGCGCATGGCGGAATTCATCTATGGCGACCGCAACGGCATCCACATCCTGGACCTGACCCAGACCCTGCCAATGCTGGACGCGGCGCTGCAAGTCGTTCGCGACACCGTTGCCAAGGGCGGCCGCGTGCTGTTCGTGGGCACCAAGCGCCAGGCGCAAAAGCCGGTCGCGGACGCCGCCGAACGGTCCGCGCAGTTCTATATGAACCACCGCTGGCTGGGCGGCACGCTGACCAACTGGAAGACCGTTTCCCAGTCGATCAACCGCCTGAAAGCCATTGACGAGACGATGGCCGGTGGTGCCGAGGGCATGACCAAGAAAGAGCGTCTGCAGCTGGAACGCGAACAGGCGAAACTGCAAGCCTCGCTTGGCGGCATCCGCCACATGGGCGGCCTGCCGGATCTGCTGTTCGTCATCGACGTGAACAAGGAAGATCTGGCCATCCTGGAAGCCAAGAAGCTGGGCATCCCGGTCGTGGCCGTGGTCGATACCAACTGCTCGCCCGAAGGCGTGGATTACATCATCCCCGGCAACGACGATGCGGCCCGGGCCATTGCGCTGTATTGCGACCTGGCCAGCCGTGCGGCGCTTGACGGCATGTCGGCCCAGATGGGCGCCGCCGGCGTCGATGTCGGTGCGCTGTCGGATGCGCCCGAGGAACTGCTGGACGAGCCTGCGGCCGAGGAACAGGCAACCGCCGACGCCTGACCGGCGCCTGCGTCCCAAGTATTCATGGAATTGTCGTCAGGCGGGAATATTTCCCGCCTGACGCGTTGATCAAAGGAGACGGATCATGGCTATCACCGCCGCGATGGTGAAAGAGCTGCGCGAAACGACCGGCGCAGGGATGATGGACGCCAAGAAGGCATTGACGGAAACCGACGGCAACATGGAAGCGGCCATTGACTGGCTGCGCACCAAGGGTCTGGCCAAGGCCGCCAAGAAGGCCGATCGCGTCGCTGCCGAAGGTCTGATCGGCGTGCAGGTCACGGATGGTCGCGGCATTGCGGTCGAGATCAACTCGGAAACCGATTTCGTTGCCAAGAACGCCGATTTTCAGCAGCTTGTCCGCGACATCACCGACATCGCCCTGACCACCGCGACGGATGTCGAGGTTCTGAGGGCCACGCATCTGAACGGCAAGCCCGTGTCCGAGGTGCTGACCGACGCCATTGCCCGCATCGGCGAAAACCTGACCCTGCGCCGGATGCACCTGCTGGAGGGTGATACGGTCGTGTCCTATGTCCACAACGCCGCAACCGAAGGCATGGGCAAGATCGGTGTTCTGGTCGCGCTGAACGGCGACAAGGACAAGGCACAGGCGATCGGCAAGCAATTCGCGATGCACATCGCGGCGACGAACCCCGTGTCGCTGTCCGAAGCCACGCTGGACCCGACGCTGCTGGCACGCGAGTTGGAAGTGCAGACCGCCAAGGCCCTGGAAGAAAACGCATCTTCCGCCAAGCCGAAACCCGAGGCGGTGATCCAGAACAACATCATTCCCGGCCGGATGAAGAAGTTCGTGGGTGAAAACACCCTGCTGGGCCAGCCTTTCGTGATCAATCCCGACCTGACGGTCGAGCAGGCCGCGAAGGAAGCCGGGGTCGAGATCACCGGCTTTGCCCGCGTCGCAGTTGGCGAAGGGATCGAGAAGAAAGAAGAAGATTTCGCAGCCGAAGTCGCAAAGACCCTCAGCGGCGCCTGATCCTTCGTGACGAATGCCAAGCGCTGGTCCCTGGGGCCGGCGCTTTTCATTGCCCGATTGCCTGTGGACCTTTGTCGCGGCGCCATGCGATGGAAGGGCGCGAAACCAGATCTGCGTGCCCCATGCCATTCATCATTGCCATCGACGGACCCGCCGCCTCGGGCAAGGGCACCATTGCCCGCGCGCTTGCCTCGCATTTCGGATTTCACCATCTGGACACCGGGTTGCTGTATCGGGCGACTGGAGCCAAGGGAGGCGATCCTGTCGCGGCGGCCCGGTCGCTGCAAGCCAGTGACCTAGACCGCCCCGACCTGCGCAGCGCCGAGGCGGGTCAAGCCGCCAGCCGCATTGCCGCGATCCCCGAGGTGCGCGAAGCTCTGGTGGCATTCCAACACCGCTTTGCCGCGCAGGAACCCGGCGCCGTTCTGGACGGGCGCGATATCGGAACGGTGATCTGCCCCGACGCGGCGGTCAAGCTGTATGTGACCGCATCGGATCAGGTGCGTGCCGTGCGCAGGGCTGCCGAACTGGGGGCCGACGCGGACGAGATGCTGGCGCAGTTGCAGGAACGGGACCGGCGCGACAGCGAGCGTGCGACGGCGCCACTAAGGCCCGCCCCGGATGCGGTTCTTCTGGACACCAGCCACCTGACCATTCCCGAAGCCATCGCCCTGGCCGTCGCCCAGGTTGACAGGGTGCGGGGCTAGGCCGTCAGCCGCAGCTTACCCGCCCGATCCAGCCCTTGGGATCCAGGAAGATGTTCAGGCGCCCCGGCTGATATTCCTGCGTGACAACCTGACCAGGGCTGATTTCCCGATAATGCAGTTGCGGCGGCAGATAAACCTCGCCGATATTCATGCCGACCAACGCCTGATGCCGGGCCGGATCGCAGCGCGTCGCAGAGACGGTGGGTGCATAGCCGGTGGCGCAGGCGGCCAATGTGAGGGTCAGGGCGGGCAAGGCCCCGCGCGGGAAGATGGGCATCCGATCACCTTTGTGTTTGCGTCAGAACGATATGCGGGGCAGATGCGTTCCCCATCCCATCCTCGAGGGAGACGAAAGATGAAACAAAGGGCTATTGCGATTTCCCTGGCGCTCATGCCCGCCATGGCCATGGCCTCCAGCGAGGATGCCTGGGATGAATTTCGCGACAAGGTCGAAACGGAATGCCTAGCCCTGGTGGACGTGCCAGAGTCCACGCCCGTCTCGGTCGAAGTCAATCCCTTTGGGTCGGAAACCTATGGGGCGGCCTTGGTGACAGCGGCCCATCCCGGCGGCACAGAGCGGATGATCTGTATCTTTCACAAGCAGACTGGACTTGCCGAGATCACGGCGCCCTTCACGGACGCCGCGCCTGTCGAATAGAGCCTAGTTCGCCTGGGCAAAGGTGCCGCAGCCGATGCGACCACCTGCATGGCCAGATGGTTGGCCGACATAATCGTCGGGTTGCTCGTGGATGATGATTGCCGATCCGTCTTCGTCGGCCATCAGGTCCGGCGTCAGCCCTGCGGCGAAATGCTCCACCATCAACGCACCGCTTTCCGGGACATGGATGTTCGGCAGATCGCCCGGATGGGGGCCGTTTGCCGCCATGATGCCATGTTCCTTGTCGCCTGCCAGGTGACCCCCGGCGGATTCGAAATCGGGCGGTGCGCATTCGCCGGTTTCATGGACATGGGCGCCGTGGATGCCCGCAGGAACACCCTGCAATTCCAGCGTGACCAGCATCACGCCGGACGGTGTGGCAACCGCAGTCGCGGTTCCCAGGCTTTGACCCTCGGCGGTCTTGATTTCGGCGATCATGGGTGCCTGGCCTTCGGTCGGGGCGGCGGGGGCGGCGGTGTCTTGCGCGGCGGCGGGAAAGGCCAGCAACAAGCCCAGGGCGGCAGCGGTTCGCAAGGGCATCGGATTCTCCTGTTTCTTACGGTCCCGGTTCAACGCAAGGGCGGCGAAGCCGTTCCGGGTCTTGATCAGCGCGCTCCGATTGGCGATAAGTCGCAGGACTTCCGACCGAAAGGCAGCCTCGAATGCGCGTCCGCATCTATCAACCCGCCCGCAATGCCATGCAGTCCGGCAATGCGCGGACGAAAAAATGGGTGATGGAATTTTCCCCCCAAGGCCGCGACATCGATCCGCTGATGGGCTGGATCAGCGCCGACGATACGCAAAGCCAGGTTCGCCTGCGCTTTGACACGCTGAAGCAGGCCGAGGATTATGCCCGCGAACGTGGTCTGGAATACGTCGTCCAGCCTCCGCACAGCCGCGCGACCAATGTCCGTCCGCGGGGCTATGGAGAGAACTTCGCCACAGACCGGCGCGCGCCCTGGACGCATTGACTGTTGTTGTTCGGAGCATAGTTGCTGCCGGCTAGGGGTATATTTGTTCAGTTCGGGGCAAAGATTTCGTAATGTATTGATTCTCTTTTGACCGCCTCCGGGCGGTCATCTCTTTTCCAGGACATGTCATGAATATTGCTCATCTTGTCACCCATTCCGGTGGCTTTCACGCTGACGAGCTTCTCTCCTCCGTTATCCTGACGCGACTTTTCCCAAAAGCGCGGATCACGCGGACGCGTGATGCGGCTTGGACCACACCGGCGCCGGACCGGGTGATCTATGACGTCGGCCGCGATCACGATCCGGAGCGGCTGATCTTCGATCACCACCAGAAGAGCCCACCTCTGCGCGACGACAGCCAGCCCTACAGCTCGTTCGGCCTGATCTGGCGGCACTTCGGCAGGGACTATCTGCGGGCCTTTGGTGTTCCTGATGGGGATCTGGACATGATCCATGCAGCGTTCGACGCCGATTTCGTCCTGCCCATCGACCTGGTGGACAATGGAGCCCTGTCGCCAACCGGGCTGCTCGGAGACCTGTCCCTGCCGCTCCTGCTGGAAAGCCTCAAACCCGTCTTCGACGATCGCAGCCCGGGTGCCGATGATCGGGCCTTCGAGCATGCGTTGACCATCGCTCGTGCCTTCGTTGAGGCGGCGGTTGCACGAAAGGCCGCCAAGCTGCGGGCCGAGGCTGTCGTCATGGAGGCCATCGCCGCCGCCGGAGAAAGCCGGGTCCTCGAACTCCCGATGGGCATGCCCTTCCGCTCTGCCATCGAGAAGGCGGGCGCCGATCACCTGCTGTTCGTGGTTCACCCCCGAGAAACAGACTGGACCCTGACCGGCATCCGCCGCGAGCCCGAGGGTTTCGCCCTTCGCGCCGACCTGCCGGAGGCCTGGGCGGGACTGACCGACGCGGCCTTTGAAGCTGCATCTGGCGTTCCTGGCTCACGCTTCTGCCACAACGCCCGCTTCATTGCTGTGGCCGCAGATCGTAAGGCTGCTCTGCAGCTTGCCACTCTGGCAGTTCAACATACGAAGGCCCTACGAGGAGCAGCTTGAAGCTTACACTTGTCCCAGGTGGAAGCATCTCGTCACCAAATGGGCGAAGAGCGGCTTGGCGGCGGGGCAGTATTGTAGTTGATAGCGAAATCGAAGCACACATCCACACGGCAAACGAAACGGGGCCGCACAGCCCCGCGACAGGAGGCGGAAGCCTGTCAACGTCTTTCATCCTTTACGATCCTCTGCGGCAAGCAAATCCGTAAGCATTGCGAATTACAATCCTTGTTCACCGAAAAGTCCATCAGGACGCTTTTCCTTGGATCATCTCTAAGGCATCCCGAGAAATGAAGGTAACCCATTAGATATTTTCGCCTTTTCACTACCATCTTTTCGAAAAGCCCACATTTTATTAGTCGATCAACGATACCAGAGGCCTCGTTCACGTGCAGGCCTGCTCATGCGCCCCAGCCACCACGCCGGATCCAGCAAACGGCGCCTGCAGCCGGTTGGTGCGATAGGGTCGCCGCTGTGTGCCGGACTGCATTGACAGCGGCCGCGGCAATTGTCATGGTCTGGCCGACATCAACGGGGGTGCTCCATTTTCGGGGCTGAGATACGCAAGTCGCGTGAACCCTTTTTAGCTGATCCGGGTAATGCCGGCGGAGCGAGGAACCCATGTTCATTGGCGCGCAAGTGTCGCTATATCCCATGACGTCCGATTTCGCAGGCGTCATCCTGTCCAGCCTCAGGGGGCTTGATCCCTATCGCGGCAGGCTCCGGATCGAGACGGACGATATTTCCACTTTAATGGTCGGGGGGCCAGAGCCGTTGTTCGATGCCGTGCGCGACCTTTTCGCCCGCGCCGCGCGCGATCCAGCGCATGTGACGATGCACGTCACATTCTCGCGTGGCTGCCCCGGAGAACCTGACGACCCGACCTGCCGCTGCGACACGCTGACTCGTGCGCAGGGCTTGTCCCTGGCGGAACGTCAGGCCGGGGCGCTTGAGGCGGTACGAACTGCGCCGGTCCTTGGCGTGGATATCGACGTGCAGTTTTCGCTTTATGTGCTGGGCCAGTACCGCCACATGGACGAGATCTATGGCTGCATCGACTTTCTCAAGAACTCTGGCACGTTCCTGCGGTCCAAGAACTTTTGCACCCGCCTGCGGGGCGATGCGGGGGCGGTCTTCGAGGCGCTGCGCCAAGCCTTCCTGCGCTTTGGCCCGGCCGAGGGGCATGTAACCATCGACATGACGGCCTCGGCTAACAGTCCCGGCAGGCACTGATCCCCGGGGGACGGCCATGTTGCTGCGTATCCTGCCGCCCTTGATCGTGGTTGCCTGCCTGCTGGGGGGGTGGGAGGCCTATTGCCGACTGGCCGACATCTCTCCGCTGATCCTGCCCGCGCCCTCGGGCGTGGTCCGGGCGCTGATTCTGAACCGGGTCGAGATCGGTGGCCATGCGCTGTCCACAATATCGGTTGCGGCCTTGGGCTTTTCGTTCTCGATCGGATTCGGCTTTTCCACCTCGGTCATGCTGCATTTCCTGCCTTGGACCGAAAAGGGGCTGATGCCGGTGTTCGTGGCAAGCCAGACCGTGCCGCTGGTCGCGCTGGCGCCGCTGATGATCCTGTGGTTCGGCTTCGGCTTGTTGCCAAAGGTGCTGCTGGTGATCCTTGTCACCTTTTTCCCGATGCTGCTGAGCTTGCTGTCCGGCTATCGGCAGGTGCCCCCCGCTTTTGTCGAAATTCTGTCCTCGATGAGCGCCGGGCGGTGGTTCGTCTTTCGGCGGGCCGTTCTGCCTTCGGCCAGGTCAAGCTTCCTTGCCGGGCTGCGGATCTCGGCCACCTATGCGATCGTTGCCACGATCTTTGCCGAATATGCCGGAGCGTCTCGGGGCTTGGGTATCTATATCCTGGCTGCCAAGAACAACTTCCGGGCCGATCTGGTGCTGGCCGCGGTTGTGGTGTCCGCCGGGCTGACGCTTGCGCTGCTGGGTGCGATCCGGCTGGGAGACCGCCTGACGGCTCGCGAACCCAAGATGCGCCATGCTTGACCTGCGCCACCTGACCGTCGGTACAGACAATGCAACACTGGTTCGCGACCTGTCGCTGATGGTGCCTGCCAAGGGGATCACGGCGCTTGTCGGGCCGTCCGGTTGCGGCAAAAGCTCGGTTCTGAAGTGGTTGGCAGGTATCCTTCCCCAAGGTCTGAGAGCGGAAGGGCAAGCGACGCTGGATGGGCAGCCCGTCTCTCTTCCTTGTTCGGCGATCAGCTATCAGCCGCAAAGCGATGCGTTGTTTCCCTGGTTGACATTGGCCGAGAATGCCGCCTTGGGCCTGCGGGTGAAGGGGCGGTCCCGACCCGACGCCCTGGCACGTGTCGCACCGCTGCTTCGCAGCTTCGGCCTGGAAGGGGCGGAAGGCCAGTTTCCGGCACAGCTTTCGGGCGGAATGCGTCAACGCGCCGCATTCCTGCGCACTGTCGTGCAGGACAGCCGCTATGTTCTTCTGGACGAACCCTTTTCTGCCCTGGATGCGGTTACGCGGCTGCGGATGCAGGACTGGCTGCTCGGACGGCTGGCCGAGCGCCCGCGCGGTGTTCTGCTTGTTACCCACGACCTGCACGAGGCGACCAGCCTTGCCGACCGCATCCTGGTCATGGCGGCCAGCCCCGGCCGGATCGTGGCCGAGATCCCCGTGACGCTTTCCCCTGGACAGCGAAGCGAGGCGGCCCTCGCACCCCTGCGCGACATACTGAAACTTCTTCTGTTGGAAAACACCTCATGACCATCCGCCTTTTTGCACTTGGCCTTTGCCTGGCCATCCCACTGCCCGCGTGGGCCGAAACTCCTGTAAGCGTGGCGCTCGACTGGATGCTGAACACCAACCACATCGGCCTGGTGGTCGCCCGCGACCGGGGGCTTTACGCCGCCGAAGGGCTGGAGGTCGAGTTGCTGCCCTATTCCGACACGAATTCGGCGGCACTGCTGGCAGGGGGTGCTGCGGATTTTGCCTACATGACCTCGCTTGGTTTCATGGCGGCGCGGGCAGGCGGGGCAGATCTGGTGGCCCTGTGGGCCACGATGCAGCACGATCCGGGGCGGCTGGTCTATAACAGCGACAACGCGGACATCACCCGACCTGCGGATCTGTCAGGCAAGACCTATGCGGGCTTTGGCAGCGCCTGGGAAGGGGCACTGATCGGCACGATGATCCGCAATGACGGCGGCGAGCCGGTCTGGGACACCGTGATCTTGGGCACCGGTGCCTATGAGGCCCTGGCCTCGGGCGCGGTGGACTTCACGTTGGAGGTCGCGACATGGGAAGGCGTCAACAGCACGCTTTTGGGCCGCAAGCAATCTTCATTCGCCTATTCCGACTATGGCATCCCCGACCAGCAGACCGGCTATGTCGGAACGCGCGCGGAAACCCTTGCCCAAGACCCGGATCTGGCCGGGCGCTTCATGCGGGCGACACTGGCGGGCTATGAATGGGCAGCCGATCACCCGGACGAGGCTGCGCAGATCCTGATCGCCGCCGGGGACTTCCCGAACCCGGGCCTGGTCCAGGGCTCGATGAAGGCGATTGCCGAAGGCGGTTACCTCCGCGATGGGGACACGCCTGTTGGCAGCATTGATCCGGTCCGCTTTTCCGCCATGGCAAAATTCCTGTTCGACAGCGGCGTTCTCAGGGATGTGGGCGGCAATGCCCTGGATTGGCCAGGTGACGTCTCGACCTGGTTCGACCAGGGCTGGAGAGGGCAGGGGTCGTGACGGACGCCAGCAGCGTTGGGTGCCTGTATCAAATGAAGATCTGCCATGTTTCTGGCTGAACTCCCTCCAGGGCGGCACATTCAGGTCTTCTTACAAAACCATCAAGGCCCTGATACGACGGCTGCAATGGTCTGAACGGCATCATCCATGTCAAACGGCTGGGGTTCGATGGCAAGAGACACCAGCCGCGTATGGGCACTGCAAGGTCCAGTTTGCCCGCTGACCCCTGGCAACATCTTCACCAGAAATTTCACGCGTCGGCGCGGCCAAGGCTGCGACAAGCGCTTGCTGGATGACAAGGCTCAGGATGCGGGTTGGCTGCGCGTTGGCATTAGGGACCATAGAATCCATCCTTGCATAACGCCCCCAGGATCCGTGCAGGAAACCTGCCGGATGCAACCAAGCGCGTTTATCGAAAACACTGCCGCACGCCCGGTGATCAGAAAGGCACGGACAGCGCTATTGTGCGGCCGCAGGGCCGAAACCTTCCTCCCACTCCACGAAGGTGCTGATGCAACCCGTGGCGCAAGGGTTGGGATCCTGCGCACAGGCAGCAAGAAGAACAACGGCGCAAAGAGCAAAACGGAACATGAGACTGACCTTTCACAGAGCATGAAAGGTAATTCTTTGGCGGCCGGCGAGAAAGATGTTCTTTTGTGCAGGCGAAAGCCTGCGATGCGTGTCGGGCAAAGCCCAGGCTCAACGCGGCGCCGCATAGACGGCAACCCAATAGACCGTCCTTCCGTCCGACCCGATTGCGCTTCCAATGCCATAATCGCGCAGCGGAGGAATAAGGATGTTCTGCAAGTGTCCACTGGACGCGTTCCAAGCCGCCAGGGCTTGTCCTGCGTCATAGGGTCCGGCCGCGATATTTTCCGCAGTCACGCGTGGTGCATAGCCAAGGCTCTTTACGCGCGGCCCTGGTCCCGAGGTGGAGCTTCCCTTATGAGTCATCCGCCCCCGTTTTGCCATATCGCAGGCATGGGCTGCGGCGGCACGTGCCAAGGTGGCATTGGCTTGCACCGCTGACAAACCGGCCCGGGACCGCACGGCATTCGTCGCCTGCACACCAGCCAACTGCTCGGCCGCCTTGGGGCTGAAGCATTGTGCCTTACCGGGGGCGGAGGCCTGGACGGCATGGGCATCCGCGCTTTCCGCCGAGGGGGATGTCGTGCAGGCGGCGATGCTGAGGACGAATACGGCGGCGAAAGCAAATTTGACGGCGCTGAAAGTCATCGACCAGATCTCCTTGGCTGAACTTTACACTGGCTTGGTCTAAATTGGCATGCAATCTAAAGTTGTAAAGATTAGCGGAAGGTATGGATGTGTTGGAGGGTCTAGCGCCATCGGTTGCCACGATCTTGCTTCTGGCCAAGGCCAAAGCAAGAAACCCCCGGCGTGTCGTGGCGCCGGGGGCTGCGCAATCTGGGGTGAGCGTTACCGCATTGCAATCTGAAGGTATTATGATTCTGCATAGCGTGCAAGTCTTGTGTCGAACGTGGTGCCGCAATCAATGCATTAACGCGCCAGTGCGGTGGACCATGATCTGGACCGACAATGAAAAAGACCCTCGCGTGGCAGCGCGAGGGTCTTTCGTTTAGCTGCCTGTATGCCTAGTCCACAACTACAGGTAGCGATTTATTGCGCATCACGCAACAGCCTTCATAGGCGGGTGGCTTGACCAAGTACTGCTACATCCCCGGGGCATTCAGAGAGAGCCGTCCGCAAGCTAAAGCTTCTGCGTTCGCTCGCGAGCATTTGGCGTGGTATGGAGACATGGTGAAACTGCCACTTGGGAATCAACGCCGCTGTAAGCAACCGCAAGCTCGTTCACCGGATGAAGAACTTCTTTGCGTCGCCGGATCTCGAGAGAATTGGCGACAATCCTGACCAACTATGGCGCCTGTCCTTTGGAACCCGAAGGATCAAGGGCGAATGGCAGCCCAAGGACTGCGCATCGTACGACTGCCGCACGCCGACAATCATGGCTATGGAAGAGCCTGCCACAAGCGGGCAGCCGCAGTTCTCACAGCTTCTGTATCAGCCTTGTCCGCAGGTTCCGCCAAAAGAGGTTGTGGCACAGCCTGATAGGGAGCAAGGCGGCCTTTGGGCCGCGTTGCTGATGCGCGCCTCAACCCTGGCGTAGTTTACGGGCGGCGTATCTCTGGTCGCGCATCGCCTTGCGCATGGCCTCGTCGTCAAGAACGCGGGCGATCCGTTGGTCCTGGGCACGCTCTCGGGCGTCAGCTTCGGCCGTGGCTGCCTTGGCAATGGCGGCCTCGCGCTCACGGGTTTCCGCTTCAAGACGAGCCTGTTCCTCGCGCCTTGCCTGGTCGCGGGCTGCCTGGCGTGCTTCCCGTGCTCTGGCAATCTCCATGCGCTCCTGCTCGCGCGCCTCGCGAAGAGGCTCCGCGGCTTCCTTCGCGGCCCGATAGGCCTGGAGAAGGGCGACTTTTGCGTCCATGGCCGTGCTACGGCGTTCGGACAGTTCGGTCTTTTTGGGGGTTCTCAAATCTTTGTTCCAGATAGTTTAGGTTGATCGCGGTCACGGCTTGGTATTGTCCTGCGCGTCCCTTGCAAGCCGGGCCTCGCGCAGCCTTTGGGTCTTTTCGTCCTGGACAGCCTTGATCGCGTCAAGCTCTTCAAAGGCCCGTTCGCGCGTCGTGGATGGCGGGGACGTCTTGCTGAAGTGACTTTCTGCCCGCTCACGCGGAGTCTGGTGGTCTGACATCATGCTGTCCCGATGAAAAGGGCGGCAACAAAAAAGGCCAGGCAAGCTGCCTGACCCAAATTTCGAAATGCCCCGTCAGCAGAAATCTGTCCCGCGTGCGACAAGGGCAATTCTCCGGTTTATGCGGCCTGAAGGCTGCATGCCGACATCTTGCCCGACTTGCGGTCGCGCTCCATGTCATAGGACAGCTTCTGGCCTTCGACGAGTTCGCCCAAGCCTGCGCGTTCGACGGCAGAGATGTGAACAAACGCATCCGGTCCGCCGTCGTCAGGCTGAATGAAGCCGAAGCCTTTGGCGGAATTGAACCATTTGACGATGCCGGTGGTCATGATGAACCCTTTCAAGGCAGGTGTGATAACCGTAACGCGATGGCGTGACGGCAAGGCATAACGACTTTGAAAGAGGAGATCAGCTCAGAGCGCGGTGCCAAACGCGCAACAATCATAGCTCGGCAGACAAATATCGGTAGGCTGCAGATAGGGCTGACCATTGCATTTGTCAATAGTTATCGATGCAGGCGTCGCCACCCGACGCAACTTCACCGTTGTCGCAATGCTGGCCTGGGTTTCGTGCCGCCTTACGATGCGGTCCACTGGGTGGCCTGCAGGACAGGGAATTGCAAAGGGGCGCATCCCGGGCGAAGGCTTTCGGGCTGTCCTCTAAGCAGCTCTTTGGCCAGTTGCGCGGTCTGGTTGCGTATGTCGGGAATGGCCGTGATTTCCCAGAAGGCCGCGCGGGACGCAGGGCCGATGGCGAAGATGCGGGTCGACGGAACGCCACGGCGGTCCAGCAGCGCGGCCTCGGGGCTGACATCAAGCCCAAGCCGCAGCGGGTCGATGCGTGCGCGTCCATCCCGCAGCAGGCTTGCCACGACCGGCGTTGCGTTTTCCTCGGGGTCGCGCCGGATACCCCGGCAGTCGATGATGCGCGCGGCCTTGACCCGCTGCTCGATCCCGCTGCCACGACATCGGATGACGGCCAAAAGCTGGCCGTCGCAATGTCGCTCGGCACCTTGGAAACTTGCCGCAAGAAGGCGGATCCGGCCGGTCCTGATCGCGGCACGGATCGGGGCCGCGCTTTCAGGGGGCAGGCGGTGGCGGTGAACCTCCCACCAGGGGGCGGCATGGCGCAGGAAACGCGAACGCTCGGCCAAGGGCAGCGCCTGCCAGATCGCCCGAAGATGCGGGCGCACCCCGTCCACGGCATCGCGCCAACTGCCGCCCGCGTCCTCGGCTTGCCGGGCCAGGCCACGCAACCAGGCCATCATCTGGCTGACCGGCGCCCCGAAGGGAATGTCTTCGGCCGGGACAGCCAAGGGCTGCGTTTCCGCGTGCTCACGCGGCAGCTGGGCGCGCCGCGAGACGACCAGAATGTCGCCCCGGTGCCCACGGCGCAAAAGGCTGAGAACCTGATCCACCATCGACAGGCCCGATCCCACGATCACCACCCGGTCGTCGCGGTCGGGAAGTTCTTGCTGGTCCCAGGATCCCTGCACCAGTCCCTGGGGGTCCGGCTCGGGCACGGCATGGCCCGTCGCCAGGACCGCCTTGTCGGCCTGGATGATGCGGCCATCGGACAAATGTGCCGTGACGCCGTTTGCGTCCTCGGTCAGGCCCACGCAGACATCGCGCAGGCAGCGCAGTCGGCGGGAACCCTCGCCCCGCGTCCATGGCTCGATCAGGCTGGCCATGTAGCTGCCATAGGTGGAGCGGCTTACGAAGCTGTCCCCTGCCTGCGGTCCGGCGGAAATGCCTTGTCGAGCCAGCCAGTCGCGGAAATGGTCTGGCCGGTCGGGAAAGGCGCTCATGCTGCTGGCGTGGGTGTTCAGCAGGTGGTCGGGATCGCTGGTTGAATAGGCAATGCCGCAGCCCAGCATATGCCTGCCTTCGATGATGGTGACCTGGGCCTGACCCTGTGGTGCGCGCAGAAGATGGGCGGCCATCAGCACGCCGCTGGCCCCGCCGCCGATGATGACGACATAGGGGCGGGCGCTGTCCGGCAGCGGGGCCAAGGGGGCTGCGGGGATGGGATCAAGCGTCATGGTTCCCCCGCAGGATCAGAACAGCGCAGCGGCCAGAAGCGACAGGACCACCAAATCCGCCGCGATCACGATTGCGCAGGTGGCAAGACCCGCGCCCTGGTCTGCCTGGTCATCGGATTCGCCATGGCGCAGGTGCATTTCCGTCTGGAGGTAGGTCATCGAGGGCAGTCCGAAATCGATGATAGGGCAGGGATTGCCACGAGCTTCGGTGGGCGCGCTGTCCGGCCCGGCAGCCTGCGCCCAGCTTTGCCAATAAGACATGGGCGATCCGTCAAGGTGAAGAGCGATCAGGGTCTTGGACATGGCATGGTTCCTTCCGTCTGCTGGAATTACACTACTAGCCTTGTCGTGATTTATCATTCCAAAGATCCCCAGGCGAAGAGAAGATGAATCTCCGGAAGGGGGGGCATGTGGAAGTCATCGGCAGCGTCAGCCGGTCACAGGCGAATTGCCAGGACAGGCGCGGCAAAGACTGCGTGACAAGATGTCTCTGTCTGCCTCGCCAGCCTTGCAAAGCGTAGGAAAGGGGTAAGGCAGGAAAGAACATTCCCACAATCCGTCCCGCCGCGAATAATTCTGTTCGCATGGGGCAGGATCTTTGGAATGGCCCTCACCAAAGCTAACAGCCAATATCGACAAGATCAGTCGTTATTAGGAAAGCGCAATGCCCCAACGCATCATCGGCTTCTCGGGCAGCCTCAGCAGCCCCTCTCGAACCCGGGCTTTGGTCGATCTGGCCGTCTCTCGCACCGCCCCCCGCTTTGGCTGCACCGCAGCGACCTACGAGATCGCGGACCTGCAGCCGTCCCTGGGGCAGGCACAGTCGGTCGCCCAACTGGATTCGCTGCCGCGCATGATCCTGGACACGATCCTGTCGGCGGACGCCCTGGTCGTGGGCACGCCGGTCTACAAGGGCAGCTTCACGGGCCTGTTCAAGCATATGATCGACCTGATCGATCCTGCTGCCCTTGCGGGCAAGCCGGTGCTGCTGACCGCGACGGGCGGCGGCAGCCGGCACGCCCTAGTGATCGAGCACCAGTTGCGCCCGCTTTTCGGCTTTTTCGAGGCCGCGACCCTGCCCACCGGCGTCTATGCCGAACCCAGTGATTTCCACGAGGGCCAGCCTGCATCCGATGCGCTGCTGGCGCGGCTTGACCGGGCAGTCGATCAGTTCGCGCCCTGGCTGTCCCAGACCCAAGCGGCCAGTTCCGCCGCCTGATCCCAGCAACCTGACCGGTCCGCATGAACCCGCCTTTCCGGCGGGGCGGTCCCCTTCACCCCGCAAAGGATTGACGACATGACACGCAAGATCCGCCTTGGCGCCTTCCTTCCCGGAGGCGGCCAGCACATCGCCGCCTGGCGTCACCCCGACCAGCCTGCCGACGGCGCCACCAGCCTTGCCTTTCACGCGGACCTCGCACGCGAGGCGGAACGCGGGCTTTTCGACGCCTATTTTCTGGCCGACGGCCTTGCCGTGGCCTTTGGCGGGGGCACCGAGGGCGGCAATGCCAAGGTTGCAGGTTTCGAGCCGGTGACGCTGTTCGCGGCGCTTGCCCCCCTGACGAAGAACCTGGGCTTCATCGCCACCGCCTCGACCACCTATGAGGAACCCTACAGCACCGCGCGCAAGTTCGCGTCGCTGGACCTGATCTCGGATGGCCGCGCGGGCTGGAACGTGGTCACCACCGCGACCGAGGCCGCCGCCCGGAACTTCAACCTCGACCGGCAACTGCCGCACGCCGACCGCTACAAGCGCGCGGCCGAGCATGTCGATGTGGTGAAGAAGCTGTGGGACAGCTTCGAGGATGACGTGTTCATCCGCGACAAGGAAACGGGCGTCTTTTATGACACCGCCCGCGTCCACCATGCCGACCACCGGGGTGAGCATTTCAAGGTCCGCGGACCGCTGAACGTCAGCCGCAGCCCGCAGGGCCATCCGGTGATCGTGCAGGCGGGCCAGTCCGAAGACGGACGCGGCCTTGCTGCCGCAACCGCCGAGGTGATCTTCACCGCCCATCAGCGGCTGGACACCGCGCAGGAGTTCTATCGCGACATCAAGGCCCGTGCCCGGGGCCTGGGGCGCGATCCAGGCCACATCCTGATCATGCCCGGCGTTTCACCCTTTGTCGGCCGGTCTGAATCCGAGGCGCAAGAAAAATACGACTGCCTGACCAGCCTGATCCTGGAGGAAGACGGCATCGCTCTGATCAAGGGCCTGACCGGCGGCTCGCTGGACCTGACGGGCCATGACCTCGACAGGCCTCTGCCGGAGCTGGAGCATACCGAGGGCAACCAGTCCCGGCAAATGCTGATCCGCCAGATCGCCGACGAAAACGGCTTCACGATCCGCCAGCTTTATCAGTGGGTCGCCTCGGCGCGGGGGCATTTCACCGTGGTGGGCACCCCAGCCCAGATCGCAGACACCCTGCAGGACTGGTTCGAGAATGAGGGTGCGGACGGCTTCAACATCCTGCCGCCCTGGTTGCCGACGGGGCTGACCGATTTCGTGGACCTGGTGATTCCGGAGCTTCAGCGCCGCGGGCTGTTCCGCACCGAGTACGAGGGCCGGACCCTGCGCGAGAACCTGGGCCTTCCTTATCCCGTCAACCGCCACGCCGCCGCCCGCGCGGCCGTGCAGGCAGCGGAGTAGGGCCATGGCGCTGCAATCTCTCGACGCTCCCTTCGAAGGCAGATCCTCCTCGGGCGCTGCGATCCGGCGCCGGGTGGGGGCCGGGGCGCGGGGCTTTGCCTCGCGCTATGGGCTGCTGGTCGGATTTGTCGTGCTGTGGCAGGTTTCCTCCAGGCAGGGCTGGGTGAACCCTGCCGTCTTCCCGCCCTTGGACAGCATCGCGACGGCCTTGTGGAAGGGCCTCGCCTCGGGCGCGTTGCTGGACGACATCGCGATCAGCCTGCAGCGGTCCGGGCTGGCCTTTGGCGCGGCGGTGGCGCTTGGCATCCCGCTCGGCCTGTTCATGGGCCAGATCGCTGCGGTGGAACGGGCGCTCGACCCGATCCTGCAACTGTTCCGGCAGACCTCGGCCCTGGCGCTTTATCCGGTGTTCATCCTGCTGCTGGGCCTGGGCGAGGCCTCCAAGGTCTTTGTCATCTTTTGGGCCACCCTGTTCCCGGTCCTGCTGGCGACCATCGGCGGGGTGAAGCAGGTGGACCGCAAGCTGGTCGAGATGGCGCAGACCTTCGGCGCGGGCCACCTGACCGTCTTTCGCCGCGTCGTGCTGCCCGCCACGGTGCCCGCGATCTTCGTGGGGCTGCGGCTTTCGGCCACCACGGCGCTGCTGCTGCTGATCGCGGCCGAGATGATCGGCGCGAACAAGGGCGTGGGCTTTCAGGTGATGAATGCCCAGTACAACTTCCAGATCCCGCTGATGTTCGCGGCCATCTTCCTGCTGGCGGGCCTGGGCCTTGCCGCGAACCTTGTCCTCGTCCTGTTGCAGCGGCGGCTGTGCCGCTGGGCCGAAGTGACGCGCTGATCCATCATTTTCCAAGGAACACGACCATGACCCTTTCGCTTCGCAATCTTGCCCTGACCACTGCCCTCGGCCTTGCTTTTGCAGGCGCCGCCCAAGCCGAGGTGACGATCCGCTATCTCGCCAGCCATGGGGGGCTGTCCGCCCACGAATTGGCGCAGGAGCTTGGCTATTTCGAGGGCACCGGCATCACCCTGGAAAACGTGGGCTATGCCAGCGGCGGGCCAGAGTCGCTGATGGCATTGGCGGGCGGCAGCGTCGAACTGGGCAGCGCCGCCACGGCGGCCGTCCTGAACTCTATCGCGGGCGGCAGTGATTTCGTCGCGGCCTATCCCTCGAATGGAATCAACGACGAGGCACAGTCGATCTTCTATGTGCTGGAAGACAGTCCCATCCACAGCATCGAAGACATCGCCGGCAAGACCGTCGCGGTGAACACGCTAGGGGCCCATCTCGACTATACCGTGCGCGAGGCGCTGCACCAGAAGGGACTGCCGCAGGACGCGGCCAACCTTGTCGCCGTGCCGGGCCCGCAACTGGAACAGGTGCTGCGCTCGGGGCAGGTCGATGTGGCGGCCTTCGGCTATTGGCAGACGACCTTCGAAGGGGCGGCGCGGCAGAACGGGGGCCTTCGGGCGGTCTTCGACGACACCGACATATTGGGCGAGATCGCGGGCGGCTTTATCGTCCTGCGCCGCGACTGGGTGGACGCCCATCCCGCCGAGGCCCGGGCCTTTGTCGATGGTTCGGCCAGGGCGCTCGACCATGCCCGCGACAACCCCCAGGAAACCCGTGCCATCTTCGCCCGCCTGCTGGAAGAACGTGGTGAGAACCCCGAGGTCGCCCAGTTCTTCAAGGGCTATGGCGTGCGCGAGGGCGGCCGCGCCACGGAACACGACCTGAGCTTCTGGATCGACGTTCTGGAGCGCGAGGGCCGGCTGGAACCCGGCAAGCTGAAGGCGGCGGATATCCTGTTCGCCCCGGCCCAGAACGTGGCGGCCAAGTGATGGGTGTGCATCAACCTGTCGCGGGCGGAGCGGTCACGATCCGCGACCTGTCCAAGTCCTTCACCCTGAACCGAGCCTCGCTTCCAGTCCTGCAGGGACTGAACCTTGGCATCAGGCCGGGCGAAAGCCTGGCCGTCGTGGGCCCCTCGGGCTGCGGCAAGACCACGCTGCTGCGGATCCTGGCGGGATTGGAAAGGCCAGACCGGGGCGAGGTGCTGATTGACGGGCGTCCTGTTCATGGCGTCGGAACGGAACGCGCGATCATCTTTCAGGAACCGCGCCTTCTGCCTTGGCTGACGGTCCTGGGCAATGTCGCCTTTGGATTAGAGGCACGCGGCATCCCCCGGGCGAAGGCCCAATTGCAGGCCCGCCACTACATCCGCCTTGTAGGCCTGACCGAATTCGAGGACGCCTATCCCACCCAACTTTCAGGCGGCATGGCGCAACGCGTCGGCATTGCCCGTGCGCTGACCGTGCAACCCGAAATCCTGCTGCTGGACGAACCCTTGGGCGCCCTGGACGCGATGACCCGGATCACCATGCAGGATGAGCTTGCCCGCATCTGGCGAGAACAGCAGGTGACAATGATTTTGGTCACGCATGACCTGGAAGAGGCGATCTTTCTTGCCGACCGGGTGCTGGTAATGCCACGCGAGAAGGGCACTGTCCCGCGCCTGATCGACATCGACCTGCCCCGCCCCCGCGACCGCAGCGAAAGCCGCTTCGTGGCCATGCGCCGACGGCTTATGGCGGAATTTGGCCTGCATTGAGGTTCTTCGTTGTCGTTTGTCGTCCGGCGGCGGCTTGTCATACAGCCTTTAAGTGCGCGCTAATTCATGCGTATTGATCAGACGTGCCAATAAAGGCGACGTTGGCAGTTTGACCGAGGGCGGCCTGGCGCTCATGCCTTGCCAATCAATGACCCAGCAACGCTGATGCTTTGGCCGTCGCTCGGTCGGATCGACCTATTTCTTGGGCGATTTCAGCACTGTCAACCGCCTATGGTTCCTGCTGGGCCAAGTGACTTATGCGTCGGCCGACATCGGGACTCTGCCGGGGCGGAAGCGAGAACTATCACAAGACCTCGCTTGCCGTGCAGAAGCGGTTGCCGGTGGGCCTTTTCAGCTTGCGCCTGGGCCACAACCTCAGTTTGGACGGGCTTTTCGCCGGTTTCTCCATCAACACGTTCCGAGGCGACATGATCGAATATATCCGTTGACGCTGATGGGGCTTCAGCACAGTTTCGGTTTTGAGCCTCTTTCCGCAAACGCGCCCGGTCGATGGTCCGCCAGCTTATCCAAGACCGGCGAATGTCGCCATCGGTTGCCAGGATGCCGCGGTCCGGCTCGCCCGCGATGTGACGCTCGTGCCGGGGGAACTAGATGCAGGCAAGCGCGGCCATTGCCGGAACAAGCAGGTTATAGATCGTCCAGAACAGCACGACCCACTTTCCGTCGCCCGCATCCTGATACGAGAAGCCGTCGAAGAAGATGCCCAATATCAGTGCGACGGCTGTAAGCGCCAGCAGGATCAGGAATGGCATCATTATTTGCCACTGCACGGTGATCTTCGTGCGGTCGCCGCCCTTGGGGATGACCGCGAACGAGTGACCCTTGAGCTTGAACAGCCGTGAAGGCGGCGCGGCTGATGGGGATTGCGCCGATCAGTTGGCCCACGTCGTGCAGGATCCGCACCACCATGCCCCACGTCGGAGCCCGCTGCACCTACCAGCATCTCGGGGGCCAAAGTTCCGCGAGAACTCGACGCTTTGGCGGGGATTTATGATAAGCCCCCTGCAGGGCAATGCTCTGTCAATAAGCAGGTGGTTGTCGTGGTTGCCGGCCTGGGTTTGCTTGATTGCGATCATCCAGGGCTGGCCTCACCTGGTCTATTCCTGCTTGCGGGACAGTCCGTCATGCCAGCGGCCAAGGCTGTCGGTCCGAATGCTGTAGGCAATGCGAAAGCAGAACACGAAGTGCCCGGGAAGCGTTCACTGACCTGCTGCGCCATGGAAAGATTCTGCCACGAGGAAGCGCGAAGCTACGGTAACCGATTCGAAGCATCCGGCAGTAATCAACACAGCGCCGCAGGCCACGGGCCTGATCAAGCCCACAAAGAAATGCAGGCGTCTCGAACATGGGGGCGTTCTATGTTCGAGGTTCTGGCCGGGACGGGGCAATAGGCAAACCTATCCGAGTCAAACTCTATCTAAGGTTGTTCTTAACCAAGAATGCTGATATTGTTCCGAGACTGGTCGAGCGTGATCGGCCTTCGATTGACAATATGTCGTCTGAATAGGTTTCTTGCATGTCCCCACGATCTTCATGGTTCGCGGCTGAGAAAATTCGCCCGCACAAACGGCCGAACAGTCTCCGAAGGCGGCTGTTCACCAGTCCTTGATCGCGTTCTCGCGCGGCAAGAAACCGATCCCTGACATTGACACCCCTACCATTTCGCTTTGCGCCGAAGTTTTCGACGCTTAATTGCCATTCCCGTTCTTGGGCTGACACAGGATAGACCATGCCGACGACATTCAATTGGATTTACCTTGGAATTCCGCGTAGTTCCCTGGGCACAGCTGTTATTGTCGATCCTTTGGAAACGATTTCAGGGGCCGAGAATGCGGCCGGCCTGCTGACCGCCCAAAATAACCTGGGTCCGCGGGTCTTCGGTTCGTTGGACACGCCGCTTTACGGCAACATCACGTCTGCCACGATGATCAATCGGTCCGGCGAAGCGAACGCGTTAGAAACGAACACCGCATTAGGCAGCCAGGTTGACCAGTTCTCGACCAACATCGGTGCCAGGGCAATCGCATATGGCTCATGGTGCTAAGTTGTTGAGCACGCTGCGGAGGAAGTCGTCGTCCCAGCCGGCTCGCTTGAGCTTGATGGAGAGGGAGCCGTTCGAGGTGTCCCTGCGCATGACGTCGAGGGCGCGGCGGCGCAGGACCGCGATGTTGCCGGGGCTGTTATCCTTGCGGTTGCGCGCGGCGTCCTCGCGGAAAGAGACATCAAGCTGCCAGTGCAAGGCGTTCTCGATGGCCCAGTGGGCGCGCACGGTGGCCAGCAGAACGTCCGGCGTCGGCATCCACGACAGCGCGAAGTATCGCGTCTCCGAGCTTGTGCCCGTGGCCGTTTCTCGCGTCGCCTCGACCCGACCGAAGGCCTTGAGAGCGGGGAAATCATGATGCTCTGCCAGATCCCTGGCCCCGACTACGACTGCCGTTCGGACCTCCGTCCGACCGTGACCGGCATCTTTGGTGACGGCAGTGGCGTGGCCGTCCTTCACCCTGCCGAAACAGGCCCGTGCATCAGACAGGAGCGAGTCCTGGTTGGCCTTGAGCGCCAGGCACCAGTCGCCGCCGCCGGCGTTGATCGCCGCAACCGTGCGGCGATTGCAGTGGAGCGCATCCGCCGTCACCACCTTACCCTTGAGCGCGATCAACCCGAGCGCCTCGATCGCGGCTTCCAGTTCCGTGCCCCGATCGGCCGGCACGCTGGCCAGGGTCAGGCGCAGCCGCGCCGCGTAGGCCGAGACCATCATCCGCGTCCGCGCGCTCTCGCCCGCGTGCCGGGCGCCGCGCAGGGCCTTGCCGTCGATGGCGATCACATCGCCCTCGCGCAGGAGCGCCGCAACATCGGCCAGCACCCGGCCAAAGGCGGCGTCGAGCGCCTTTGGATCGATCATCCGGAAAACGGCCGAGAAGGTGTCGTGCGACGGAACCGCATGCGTGAGCTTCAGGAAGCCTCTGAAAACGCGTTCCTTCGCACGACCGAAGGCGGCCATTTCGGCGCAGGATGAGGCACCGCACAGCACCGACACAAAGGCGATGACGAGCAACTCGCCAAGGTCATGTCGGATGTTCCCGGCGCGGGGATCGGGAACATCTTCGAAGGCGGTCAGGAACAGATGCATGGCGGCGGGAGGCTCCGAGGGATGGGTCCACTCCCAGAATCCATCAAGCCCTCAGCCGCAAGGGGCGCCGCTCAGATTGCCAAGGTCATATGCGATTCCCCTGACATCGGTGCAGGAACCCAGACGTTCAATTTCGATGCGCTCGTCAATTATACGGGCACCGTGACCTATGCAGATGGCACGACGGCGACCAACGTGACATTGCAGCTTGTCCAGGCCGAAACAGGCGAACTGTTTCTGGCACCGCCTGCTTCGACAGCAACGAATGCGCCCCTGACAGCCAAGCCCATTGCTTCCATTCGGCTGGATGCGGTCGCAAACAACAACGTGAACCTACTGGTCGACCGTCAGCTTGGCATCTTCGACGACGGGTTCGTAGATGGCACAAGCGGAAACGACTCGATCGGTGCAGGTTATATTGAACCAGGCACAAACGGTTCGGACCAGATTGACGGTGGAGACGGCATTTCCAGTCCGGCAACCGGCTTCAACGATGACCGCATTCGTGCGGGCGCCGGCAACGACACGATTGACGGTGGCCTTGGAAATGACCTCATCGACGCCAGCGACGGCAATGACCTGGTCAACCTGACCGGCACCTTCGGCAACGACACAATCACCGGGGGAACGGGCAGCGACACGCTGTCGGGCGCCGCGCTGGCGGGCGCGAGCACCGTGACCTTCAACGGCGGCACCGGCACCCTGGTCAACGGCGGCAGCACCGCCAGCTTCAACACCATCGAGGCGGTCACCACCGGCGCGGGCGCCGACACCGTCACCATCACCGGCACCACGGCGGGCTTGTTCACCACCGGCGATGGCGCGGACACCATCAATGCCGGCGGCTCGGGCGCCGACGTGATCAACGCCGGCGACGGCAATGACCTGGTCAACCTGACCGGCACCTTCGGCAACGACACAATCACCGGGGGAACGGGCAGCGACACGCTGTCGGGCGCCGCGCTGGCGGGCGCGAGCACCGTGACCTTCAACGGCGGCACCGGCACCCTGGTCAACGGCGGCAGCACCGCCAGCTTCAACACCATCGAGGCGGTCACCACCGGCGCGGGCGCCGACACCGTCACCATCACCGGCACCACGGCGGGCTCGTTCACCACCGGCGATGGCGCGGACACCATCAATGCCGGCGGCTCGGGCGCCGACGTGATCAACGCCGGCGACGGCAATGACCTGGTCAACCTGACCGGCACCTTCGGCAACGACACAATCACCGGGGGAACGGGCGGCGACACGCTGTCGGGCGCCAGCTTTGCCGCCGGGCAAGGCGCAACAGTGACCTACACGAATGGCAGCGGAACCTTTGCCAGCAGCGGGGGAACGGCCAGCTTCAACACCATCGAATCCATCGTAACCGGCGCGGGCGCCGACGCCATCAATGCTTCGACCAACGCCGTGGCAGCCAGCTTCGCTATGGGGGCGGGAAACGACAGCTTTACCGGCGGCCTTGGGGCTGAAACCGTCGACGGGGGTGCAGGCGATGACGTTATCGTGTCAGGCGGAGGCAATGACAGCATACTGGCCGGCGACGGAAACGACCGGGTCGAGGCCGAAGACGGCGACGACTATGTGGATGCCGGCACGGGCAACGACACAGTCGACGGGGGTATCGGAAACGACACCCTTCTGGGCGGAATCGGCGACGACCAGCTGAGCGGAGGCGCTGGCAATGACAGCCTGTTCGGCGGTGCCGGCAACGATGTCCTTCTGGGTGGCGATGGCAACGATTACCTGGAGGGCGGCGCGGGGGCGGATACGCTGACGGGCGGCGCTGGCAACGACTTCTTTGCGGCAACGTCAGGCGACCTGATCACCGACTTCACCGTGGGTGATACAGCCAACAACGACAGCGTCGATCTGACAGGCTTTTACAACGCCACGAACCTTGCCATCATCAACGCCCAGCGGACGACACTCGGCCTTCGGCCTTACGAGTCCGCCCTTGGCTGGCTCAAGGCGGACCAAGCCGATGATGGCGTGCTCAACAGCATCCGGACCGATGCCGGTTTCTCCGAGAACTTCACCCTGAGGATACAAAACGGCGGAACGGCAGTGAGCGCCTCGGACTTGACCGAGAATGCGACCGCTGTAGTGTGCTTTGGGGCTGATGCGATGATCGCAACGGCCGACGGGCCAGTGCCGGCGGGCGCGTTGAAGGTCGCCGACATGGTGCTGACCCGCGACAATGGTTATCAGCCCATCCGCTGGGTCGGACAGCGCACGCTGGATGCTGCCACTCTGGCGGCCAATGCCCAGCTTCGACCCATCCGCATCAGGACAGGCGCCTTGGGTCAGGGCTTGCCCACAAGCGACCTGATCGTTTCTCCGCAACACCGCATCCTGGTGCGATCGAAGATTGCCGAGCGGATGTTCGGACACTGCGAGGTGCTGGTTGCGGCCAAGCAGCTGATGGTGACCGAAGGCATTGACATCGCCGATGATCTGGAATCGGTGACCTATGTCCACTTCCTGTTCGAAGCCCACCAGATCGTCCTGTCGAACGGCGCCGAAACCGAGTCCCTTTATACCGGGGCCGAGGCGCTGAAATCCGTGCCTCGGGAAGCCCAGAAGGAAATCCTGGCGGTGTTCCCTGAACTTGCCGAGGGCAACGCCCGCCCGGCGGTGCGGGAAATGCTTTCTGGACGCATGGGCCGCAAGCTGGCGCAACGCCATGCCCAGAACGGAAAGAAGCTGGTGGCGTGAACAACCTGGGCGTGGTTGCATTTCCGCCACGCCTTTCCCAAATCGCAGCAACCAGGCCAGAAGGGAAAATCGGCCTCAAGCTTACCGAAACGAAGTCGAGCACAGGCTGACGAGGGTTAAGGCCCATGGACCAACAGTCAGGTCGAGGGGGCGAACCGTAGGTTCGAGGAAGGTGAAGCAGATCGCAAGACGGCCCGAAGGATCGTTTTCCTGCTGAACGTCAGGCGCTGCCATTACGACAATGACGATCACCTGCGAACGTCTCTTGCAGGTTTCATCGTCCCCTGTAACTTCGCCAATCGGCTCGAGACACTGAGCAGCCTCACGCCTTGCGAAAAAATCTACAAGACCGGGATAAAGCTTTGACGCGCCCCCGGTCTTCCCTCGTTCATAACGAGATTCCTTTGGGTCGATGCGCTGCTCCCCAACCTTGGACCCGCCGCTTCGGGTTCTTGTTCCTGAGCTGCAAGGCCAGTTCAGTGTAAATCCTGCGGGTCTTCTTGATGGTGATCATCCACCCCTCCCGGCGCAGCAGGACATGCCCGCGCCGACAGCCATAGCGCACACCAATCGCCGTCGGGCTCAGACCGATGGCGCCGCGACGGCTCATCTCTCGCAGATCTCCTGATCCGTCGTGCGACGGCCGCCTGGTCGGTGCGCCGGGAGGTGGAGGGAAACGTGGAGGTGTCGATCGGGTAATCCTCCCCATGGTTAAAGGGATGCGGAAGTAGAATTTTCTCGGCAAGTTGGACGAGGAGATTCAGATGAAGAAAACCCGTTTCACCGAGGCCCAGATCATGGGCGTGCTGCGTCAGGCCGAGGGTGGTTTGCCTGTGCCTGAACTGTGTCGCGAGCATGGGATCAGCAGCGCGACGTTTTACAAATGGCGTGCCAGGTATGGCGGCATGGATGCATCCATGATGGGCCAGATGAAGTTACTGGAGGACGAAAACCGGCGGCTGAAGCGCATGTTTGCCGATCTGAGCATGCAAGCCGATCTGCTCCGGGAGGCGCTTGGAAAAAAGTGACGCGGCCAGCTCAGCGTCGCGAGCTGGCCGCAAAGGCTGTGGCGACGAAGGGGATCAGCATTGCGCTGGCTTGCCGGGCATTCGGCGTCAGCGAGACCTGTTTCCGCTACAGCCCGAAGCGCGACAACGAGAACGAGCAGATCGCCGACCTGCTCATTGGGCTAACCAAGACCAGGAAGACTTGGGGCTTTGGCTTGTGTTTCCTGTATCTGCGCAACGTCCAGGGCCATGGTTGGAACCACAAACGCGTCTACCGGATCTATCGTGAGCTGGAACTGAACCTGAGGAGTGAGCCATGGAACGCCACTGGTCCGAGTGACCATGGCGAACGCCTCGCAAGCGGCTGAAGCGGGAGAAGTCCGAGGAACTGGCTGTGCCGGAAGCTCCCAACGCGGTCTGGTCCATGGACTTCATGGCAGATCGCCTTGGGGACGGGCGAGCCTTCCGTCTTCTGAACGTCCTGGACGACTTCAACCGCGAGGGCCTGGGCATCGAGGTGGACTTCTCGCTGCCGGCCGAGCGCGTCGTCCGGACCCTGAACCAAATCATCGAATGGCGGGGAGCACCAAAGGCGATCAGGGTTGATAACGGCCCGGAATATATCAGTGGCCGTCTGATGGAATGGGCCGAGGACAAGGGCATTACCCTGACCTATATCCAGCCCGGAAAGCCGCAGCAGAACGCTTACGTCGAGCGCTACAACCGGACAGTCCGGCACGAATGGCTGGACCTATACATCTTTGAAACCATCGAGGAGGTGCAGAACATCGCCACCGAGTGGCTCTGGACCTACAACAACGAACGCCCCAACATGGGCATCGGCGGGATCACCCCTGCCATGAAGCTGAGAATGGCCGCGTGAATTCTACGTCTGCGCCCCGTTAAAACGGGGAGGATTACCGGACAATCTATGCATCGTAAGACAATGTAGCCAGCAGATGACGCAGCTCGGTTGAGACGGGCTACTGTTGAGCCAATGAAGCGTGAACGCTTTTGTTAAGGCCAAAACCCACAGGGATAGCAATGTGGTCGCGGCAAAATAGGCTCCGCGACACCCAGCGAACCTGCAAACCCCGATTTTCTGCCCGGAACTGGAAGTTTTGCGCGACAAAGCCCACCGCATACGAAAGGGGCCGGAAAGACCCAAAAGAGGGCGGATGTTTATGAGGAGCAACCGGTGTGCAAGATGTTCTACTGGAGCAGCCTTTGGAGGTGGACCGTGCCGAATGCTGACTGCGCTGCCCAGCCCAATCCATCTGAAGCGGCCCCAGCGCCAGCGTCACCTCATGGCTCTGTCGCGCCTTCAGGAGCCCTTCGAGGATCTCGGGCGCGAGCAGTGTAAGGCGCAGGACGAGGATCATGTAGGAGAACTCGATCTCTTCACTTTCGGCTAGTTCGCGATCACTGCAAGGTGAAAACGCTGTGACCGCAAGACCTGTGTGTGCTAGTATTGCAACAGGTCCCGGCGCAAGGGGCGCCCCGGTTTCCTGGGAGGATGCGAACGATGAAAGCCAAGACATGGGTGCTTGCCGCGCTGCTCTGCGGCTTGACTGCCGTTCCCGGGGCCGCGGCAACGCTGACCTTCGTAACGAGCCTTAAGGGGTCAAGTGAGGCGCCGCCAAACGACTCGCCTGCAACGGGTTCAGGCAAGGTGACGATTGATACGGTCGCCGCGACTATGGCGGTCGCATTCGAGTTTGACGGACTGGTCGGTACGCTAATCGCCGCGCATATCCACGGTCCGACTGCGGAGCCGCGTACGGGGACCGCGGGGGTGATGACGCAGATTCCGACCTTTCCGGGCACTCCGTTGGGGGTGACGAGCGGCAGCTACAGCAACATCTTTGACATGACTGATATCGCGAGCTACAACCCAGCCTTCCTGTCAGCGCAGGGTGGTTCAGCGCTATCGGGCTTCGATGCGCTGATCGCGTCCATCACCGGCGGTAGAGCCTATCTCAACCTCCATTCGACCGAATATCCGGGCGGCGAGATTCGCGGCTTCTTGGCGCCAGTCCCGCTGCCGGGGGCAGTCTGGCTGATGCTGGCGGGCGTCGCGGCGCTTGTAGCGGCGGGGCGGCGGAAGATGGGTTGAGAACTGCCGAACTGGGAGGATGGCCTATAGCGTCCAGTTCGATACACCACCTTCTTGGCGACCATGCTGCCGGTTCTCTTCAGCTTACCGCAGGCGACAGCGCCGTTCGGGATCTAAAGAGCATGCTTTTTCTTCCGGGCAAGCAGCGATGGGTGAAAACCCGCGAAAGGGCCAGATGCCTGCCGTCGTGGCGAACCTCAAGCCAAAGGGGTCCGCAACCCGATCAAGGGCCAACCGACACCTGCCTATATCGCGTTCCGCACTGACCTTCATTCGGATCAGACCTGCTGCGCGGCTCGGACGAAGATACCGACGGACAAGGTCCAGCCCACAGGAAGCCGATGTGTGTCCTGGCATCGAAGCCGGGCAGTGTCTGAGCGAGATGGGCACGTGTGAGATCCAGCGTGTCCACAGGCGGGGTCCATATGTAGCCTGTGTCGGTACTCCATGAACGAGCAGCTTCATGATGACACCCACACCTTCCGAGACCCGAGGCCAGATCGTATGTTTAAAACATACTACATGCCCGTTTAGTCGCCGGCGCCACCGGCCTCGCAACTGCCTTGCGGGTACCCGCCGGTCCTCAACTGTCAGCTCTTCGCGGCTTTGTGGATCGGAGCCGCGCGTGGTAGTGTTGCATGCGACCGCGTCAGAATGGCGCGCATTTGGGTGGTACAGTTATGGTTCAGCCTGCGCGAGAACCGCAGCACCAGCCTGCTGCTGATGCTCCGTCTGGCAACATGCTGCCCTACGATCCTGAAGAATGGAAACACCGGGTAGCGGCTGCCCGCGCCCAGCGAGAGGAAGTGCTGCGGCAGCGTGCGGCAGAGCAGCAGCAGGCGTCCGAACGCCGAAGTGTCGGGCCTTCTGAACGCGCGGACCTGCCTATCATGGTACCGGCGCCAAGCGTGCCAGCACTCATAAGCGCTGTGAAAAACGAGCAGCCTGAAGCCGCAGGCGCCATACCCTATTCCTTCGGTCCGCGTCAGGTTCTCGCGGCCTTGGCGCAGATAAGGAGAAAGACCCCCTTTGGCGGTCGTGTGCCTCCGATGCTGTTGGGGCTGGTGATTGGCGGCTTGGCAGGCGCCTTCCTTGTCAGCCTTGGCGCAACCCGCCCCAGCGGCATCGATCCTCAGAGCGAGAGTGCCCCGCCGGTTTCCTCGGCTGGTCCTTTCGTGGATGCTGCGCCTTCCTATGCGACACCGGTCAGGGCGCCACCTTTGACGACATGGTCCTCGGGCCTAGGCGTTGTACCGTCTGCCGATGCACAAGAGACTGCCTTTTCATCACCTGATGTGTTGTCTGCCCCGTCATCTCGTGGACTGGAGCTGCCTGCCTTAGCGAAAGCGGCTGCTGCCCCCAGCATGCCAGCGATTGCTGCACTTCCTATCGCTTCCGAACAGCCCGGCTCCGGGACGAGCCCCGAGATGGCCGCAGTGGCACTCGGCTTGGCCTTCCGGGAGGCAAAGCAAGTTCCCTTTGTGTCACCGCCGCAGCTTGTCCGTCCCCCGGTGCCGGCGTCGGATGCCAGCGCTCAGCTGCTGTTGTCGAACGGGGAAAAGCCACCCATGCGCTTGGCCATGTATGTCCCGGAGCGTCTTGCGGGCGAGCGGCGAAACCAGACGATGGTGCAGCTCTCGGAAATAGGATGGTCGCCCGAGGAAGCATCGACACCCTTCACGATCGGTGAGACGCATGTCCGGTATTATCACCCGCAGGATCGGGCGGCAGCCGAAGAACTGGCAGCTTCGCTGAACACTGAGGCGCGGGACTTCGTTAGCTTTACGCCGTCTCCGAAGGAGGGCTACCTGGAACTGTGGCTGGGCGGCCAAGGAGCGCCTCCAAAGCCCAAGGCTGTCGCCACGCGCAGAGAAGTCGAAGCCCCGAGCCGGGCGAATGGGGCAGGGCGCGGCAGCAAGGTGCCACAAACGACCTCTGGTGCCCGCAGACGGGCGGCCCCAGGCGGAGGAGACAACGAATGGGTGCGAACCTCGAGCAGCCGCAATCTGGCTGGCGTCAGGAATAGCACCGGAGGCAACAGCGGGAGCCGCAATGGAGGCGGTGGCGAGGGTAGGGCTGGCGATCATGGAGGCAGTGGCGGCGGCAGCAGCAACGGCGGCAGTGGCAGCGCGGGCGGCGGCGGCAGTAACGGGAACAGTGGCGGCGACATTGGCGGCAGCGGGAACGGCGGAGGCAACGGCAACGGTGGTGGAAACGGCAATGGTGGTGGAAACGGTGGTGGAAACGGAAACGGCGGTGGTAATGGCAACGGCGGGGGCAATGGGAACGGTGGTGGAAACGGAAACGGCGGCGGCGGCAATGGGAACGGTGGCGGGAACGGTGGCGGTGGCAAGGGTGGCGGAAACGGTGGTGGTGGCGGAAACGGCGGCGGCAAAGGTGGCCGAGACTAAACCCAAAACTCGCACCGTCCAAACCTCCTTCTTGTAGGCGGCCCTGACCTAGCTGGACTCGGTAACCTGACGCACCTTGCACACGAGGCTTCGGGGTCGTGCGGGCAGACACGGGCCATGCGCGTGAACGATCTCTCCATGATCCGCCAGACCGGGCAGGAGGCCTACCTTGCCTTCGGCAAGCGCTGGCCATCCGAGCGTTCCTGGGTGGTTAGCCGATGCGACTTTCAGGTGCCGTATCGATGAGAGTGTCCGACCTTCTGTGTATCGGTGATCTGGTCCATGCTTCCTAAGAGGAGCATGGACGATGACGATTTCGAACGAGTTGCTGAAGGGCTGCAAGCGGCCTGATGATCTGCTTGGCGAGGCCGGGCTGATGAAAGAACTGAAGATCCGGCTGATGGAAGGGATGCTCGGGGCCGAACTGACCGCGCATCTGGCTATGAGGCCGGTGCCGAGGCACCGCAGGAACAGTCCAACTGCCGCAACGGGATTTCAACCAAACGCGTGAAGGGTTCGGATGGCGAAGTGCCCCTGTCCGTTCCGCGCGACCGGGACGGCAGTTTCGAGCCAGAGCTGGTGAAGAAGGCCAAGCCCGGATCGACGGGGTGGATAACAAGATCATCGGTCTTTACGCCACAGGCCTGTCAGTGCGCGACATCCAGGCCCATCTTGAGGACCTTTACGGTCTTCGGGTCTCGCCGGACTTGATCAGCCGTGTGACGGATGCTGTTTTGGACGAGGTCCGTGAATGGCAGCACCGGGCGCTGGACCGGATGTATCCGATCGTTATCTTCGACGCGCTGAGGGTCAAGATCCGCGATGCTGACAGCCGGATGGGCAAGAACAAGGCCGTTTACATCGCCTTGGGCGACACCTGTGACGAGGAGCGCGAGGTCCTCGGCTCTGGATCGCCGACAACGAAGGCGCCAAGTTCTGGCTGTCGGTGATGAACGAACTGCGCAAAAGAGGCGTCCAAGGCGGATTCAACCGGTCGTCGCAACACCCTGAACTTGGAGGTGTAGGTGACGACAGGAAGCCGAAAATCCGAACGATCCACGCGGCGCAAATTGTCCTCGCCAGGACGGTCGCCCATCTGGCAGCGTGAGCATCTGTGTCAGTTCTGGCGGGGGATTGCGGCAGGTCTCTCAAGTGAAGAGGCCGGTGTCGAAGCCGGTGTTTCTGCTCCTGTCGGAAGCCGCTGATTTCGGAGTTCTGGCGGAATGCCTCCCACACATCTGGCCCCATCTTCACCGCAGCCGAAAAGCCGCAATCTTTCCTTTGCTGAGCGTGAGGAAATAGTCTTGGAATGTGCTCGGATGACCGGGGTGCGCGCCATCGCTCGCAAGCTGGGGCGTTCGCCCAGCACGATCTCGAGGGAGATCAGGCGTAACTCCGCAACCCGTGGCGAAGACTTCGACTATCGGGCTATCACCGCGCAGTGGCACGCGGACCGTGCTGCCCGACGTCCGAAAGCCAGTAAGTTGGCGAGCAATCCTGCCCTGCGCAACTACGTACAGGACCGCCTCGCCGGCTTGATCACCACACCGCAGGGCGTCACTTTTGATGGGCCCTTCGTGGTATGGAGGAAACGGCGGGCAGTTCATCGGCAAAGCGGACTCTGGTCCGTGGCATGGATCCCGGAACAGATCGCACAACGCTTGAAGGTGGACTATCCTGAGGATCCGAATATGCGCATAAGCCATGAGGCAATCTACCAGGCACTCTACATTCAGGGACGCGGTGCCCTGAAGCAGGAGCTTTCCGCCTGCCTGCGTTCTGGCCGAGCGCTGCGTCTGCCGCGTGAACGCGCCCGGAACAGGGGCAAGTCTTTTGTCAGGCATGCATTGATGATCAGCGATTGCCCGGCCGAGGTCGGTGACAGGGCAGTGCCGGGCCACTGGGAGGGCGATCTCATTCTTGGTGTTGGCAGTTCGGCGATCGGCACCTTGGTTGAGCGAACCAGGCGCTTCACAATGTTGCTGCATCTGCCGCGGATGGAGAATCATGGAAAGGCCAAATCATTAAGAACGGCCCGGCCCTTGCCGGCCATGGCGCCGAAGCTTTTTGCGATGCAATCGCAGGCACTATCATGGAACTGCCAGCACATCTGCGCAGATCATTGACCTGGGACCAGGGCGCGGAGATGGCGCAACACGTCCAGCTCCATATCGATACCGGTCTCGACGTCTACTTCTGCGACCCGCAAAGCCCTTGGCAGCGCGGCAGCAACGAAAACACCAATGGGCTGCTGCGCCAATACTTTCCCAAGGGAACGGGTCTTAGCCGGCACGGTGCCGACGAGTTGAGCGCTGTTGCCAATGTGTTGAACACACGTCCACGCAAGACACTTGGCTGGCAAACACCGGCAGAGGCACTCGACAGGATGCTGAAAGTGGAGATGATCAAAGGTGTTGCGACAACCGGTTGAGTCTGCCTTGCGAACCGCGGTCGCTATGATGAATCAGCTTGTCGGCCTTGCCCGGCGCGCTGGCAGATGGCCTGGTTCAGGGCATCGAGCACGAAACCGGTCGTCATCGAGGTTGAGACACGCCAGCCGACGATCCTTCGGGCGAAGACATCGATGACAAAGGCCACGTAAACCATGCTCTGCCAGCTTGAGACATAGGTGAGATACTGTCGGCGAATTCAGGCGGCGGCCAAAGCAGCAAAGCGAGTCACACGTGTGTTGGCGCGTGGCACGCCTTCAAGCCAGTTGACGACCCGTGCCACGTTCATGGCGGCGGCAATGCAGACCTGCTGGAGACTGGTCTTCGCCAGCCCGATGTAGCGGCTGCGGCGCATGCCAAAGGCACGCACGCCTTGAGAGAGTGTGCCTTCGATGCCGGCGCGTACATGGTAGTGCTCCTTCCACTCAGGGTCGTCCATGCGGGCCCGTGCGGCGTTCAGCGCCTCGTACTCGGCCTGTGGGTGGAAGTAGATGGAGCGACGTCCCTCCTTCGCTCGCGTGCAGAGTGCGCGGGTGGCGCAGGCGCCGCAATCGGTGCGGCTGAAGAGCGCGCGGATGCGCGGCCCCCCGACATCGTCGAGCCCGGGCCGCCAAGTCACCGAAGTCTTGCCTTGGGGGCAGGTGACCTGCTCGCGCGCCCAGTCGATCACGAAGTGGCGCAGTTCATAGGCTTGCTCCGCTTCAGAGCGCCGCTTTGTGATAGCCCGCACCGGTCCTTGGAGGGTGATCCCGTGGTCGCGCCGGCTGGCCACCAGCAGGGCTGCGTCGACATAGCCGGCATCAACGAAGTGCTCGGCCGGCAGCAGTCCCTTGGCGGCCAGGCGCTCATGGATCTCGGCGGTGCAGGTCATGTCGGGCCGCATGGCCTGGTCGGTTTTGACATGGGTGACCAGATGCGCGGCCTCCGCATCACAGGTCTCGGTCACATGCACCTTGTAGCCCGACCACTCGAGCCCGAACTTGGTGCTGTAGTGCATCTCGGGATCATAGGGCGACTGCAGTCGATCCCCGACCGGCGGCAGTTCGGCCCCGGTGCGCCAGCGCAGCCGGTCCTCGTCACGTGCGTAATGCACGCGCCAGACATGGCGCAGCGTCTGGATCATGGGGTGCGCGCGCGCCGCGGGCGGAGTGTCGGGTGCCTCGAGCGCATCGAGCAGCTGAAAGCCATCCACACCGATCTCGAGAGCAAGCGCCTCGCGCTTGGCTCGGCTCCTGGGTAGGTGGTAGTCCTCGATCCGGTGCCTGTAGCGCTCGAACCAGGCAGGCTGGGCGATCGTGCGCAGCCAGTCCGGCACGACGGCAGCGAGATCATCAAGGGCGGCGCGCATCGTCTCACCGACCAATTCCAGAAGATGCAGGTCGTGGACCGCACCCAGAACATGGGTGCTGTCGGTGCGCTGCTTGCCGCGTGCCTTGACGAGACCCCGAGCCTTGAAGTGGTCGAGCATGCGATCGAGCAGCAGATGCTCGGCTCCGCCGGCGACAAGCCGTTGGCGGAATTCGGCAAGCCCGCTGAAGTGAAAGCCGGGATCGGCCAGTTCGAGCCCGAGCGCATACTTCCAGTCGATCCGGGCGCGCACCGCATCCGCGGCTTGGCGATCGCTCAGATGCTCGAGGAACTGGAACACCGTGACCAGCGCCAGTCGCCACGGCGCCAGAGCCGGTTGGCCGCGGGTGGGGTAGAAGGCCGCAAAGTCGGCGTCGCTGTAAAGCGCGCTGAACTCGTTACGCAGTCGCATGACAACCGTCCCCTTCGGGAAGGCGGCGTGGGCAATGCGAACGGTCTCGGCGGGGATGTCGCCGATCGCTTGTTGATGAAGGCTCATGGCTGACCTCCCTCCTGTTTGATCCATGCAGGAGGATGGTCCCTTCTCAGACCCAAGGCAATTCGCCGACAGTATCTAGGTGAAATCCGATACCCAGAGCTGGTTCGGCATATCCGCAACGAAGGCCCGGTTCACCTTGTCATCGGGACAGGGGTGGGCGGTATCGGGATTAGGCGTGACCACCTTCTTGCCACGAACACCGCCTTGCAATCCCATCCCCTTCATCAGCCGCCCCACCGTGCAGCGGCCGATGGCGCGTTCCTCGCGGCGCAACTGGTGCCAGACCTTGCGCGCGCCATATCTGCCTCGGCTGCCATCGAAGGCCTGCTTGATGGCGGCCATGTCCAAGCGATCCTGCCTGGCCCGATCCGACGCCAGATCGGGATTACGCTCTACGGCCTTGAAGGCATGATACGTCGATGGTGCGATCCCCAGAACCCGGCAGATCGGCCCGACACCATAAACACAACGGTGATCGTCGATGAACGCGATCATTTGCGGAACGGGCGGTCGAACTCCGCCGCTGCGAAATATGCGCTGGCCTTCTTCAGGATCTCATTGGCCTGGCGCAGTTCACGGACCTCGCGCTCCAACTCCCTGATCCGATCCTTCTCGGCGCTCGTTAGACCGCCGCGCTGACCGGCATCACGTTCGGCCTGCTGGCACCAGACACGCAGACTGTCAGGCGAACAGCCAAGCCTCACGCGCAATCGCCTTGCAAGCCGCCGTATCGCTGGCATAGCTGGCGCGGTTCTCTTGAAACAGCCGAACACCGCTGAGAACGGCAGTGAGAAATTAGTCCACGGAAGCGGCGGCATGGAGCTGCTGCGGGCGGCGTAAAAGTCGTCCACCCTTTCCCTTTCTGCGACAGCAGGGAGGGTGCGAGGATTTTCAGCGTGGAACTATATCTCAGGGTTCGCCAGGCCTGCGCGGCGGGCATGAGCCAGCGTCAGGCGGCGAAGGCCTTCAACATCTCCCGTGATACGGTTGCGAAGATGATGACGTTCTCGGTGCCGCCGGGCTACCGGCGGACGGCCGAGGTCAGGCGGCCGAAGCTTGATCCTTTCGTCCCGATCATCGAGGGCTGGCTTGAGGCGGATCGCTCCATGCCACGCAAGCAGCGGCACACCGCGAAGCGGGTGTTCGACCGGCTGCGTGACGAATGCGAGTTCACCGGCGGCTACACGATCATCAAGGATTACATCCGGGAGCGGGAACGGCGGGGCCAGGAAGTGTTCGTGCCGCTGGCGCATCCTCCGGGCCATGCGCAGGCCGACTTCGGCGAGGCGATGGTCAGGATTGGCGGTGTCGAGCAAAAGGCGCATTTCTTCGTGCTGGACCTGCCGCATAGCGACGCCTGTTACGTCCGCGCCTATCCGGCGGCTGTGGCCGAGGCTTGGGTGGATGGCCATATCCACGCCTTTGCCTTCTTTGGGGCGGTCCCCCAGTCGATTGTCTATGACAATGACAGATGCCTGGTGGCGAAGATCCTGCCCGATGGCACCCGTAAGCGGGCCGTCCTGTTCAGCGGCTTTCTGTCGCATTACCTGATCCGGGACCGCTACGGCCGTCCTGGCAAAGGGAACGACAAGGGGAATGTCGAAGGGTTGGTGGGCTATTGCCGCCGCAACTTCATGGTGCCGCTCCCCGAGTTCCCGACGTGGGAGGCGTTCAACCTTTGGCTGGAAGAGCAATGCCGCAAGCGCCAGCAGGATGTCCTGCGCGGCGAAAGCGAAACAATCGGCGAGCGGTTGCAACGCGATCTGGCAGAGATGCGATCCTTGCCTGCGTCACCCTTTGACGCCTGCGACCAAGACACCGGCCGCGTCTCGTCCCAGTGTCTGGTGCGCTACAAGACCAACGACTACTCGGTGCCGGTTGCTTATGGTCATCAGGATGTCTGGATCCGGGCTTATGTCCACGACGTGGTGATCGGCTGTCGGGGCGAGGTCATTGCCCACCATCCCCGGTGCTGGGACCGCGAAGAATTCATCTTCGATCCGATCCACTACCTGCCGCTGCTGGAGCAAAAGATCAACGCACTCGACCAGGCCGCGCCGTTGCACGGCTGGGAGCTTCCCGAGGAATTCGCCACGTTGCGCCGTCTGATGGAAGCCCGCATGAACCGGCATGGCCGACGCGAATACGTCCAGGTCCTGCGGTTGCTGGAAACTTTCGACCTGGCTGATCTGCATGCCGCGGTGAAGCAGGCGCTTCAGATGGGCGCGATTGGCTTTGACGCCGTAAAGCACCTGCTGCTTTGTCGTGTAGAACGCCGTCCGGCCCGACTGGACCTGGACTGCTATCCCTATCTGCCCAAGGCCACGGTCGAGAAGACCAAGGCCGGTTCCTACATGCGGCTGTTGTCAGGCAATGCGGAGGACGCGGCATGAACGATGTCCCGGAAATCCTGCTCGCCCATCACCTCAAGGCGCTGAAGCTGCCGACGTTTCTGCGGGAACATCAGAAGCTGGCCCGGCAATGCGCGGCCGAAGGCATGGACCATGTCCGATACCTCGCCCGGCTTGTTGAGCTGGAGTTGATCGACCGGGAGCGGAGGATGGTCGAACGCCGCATCAAGGCCGCCAAATTCCCCACTGTCAAAAGCCTCGACAGCTTCGACTTCAGCGCCATACCGAAGCTCAACAAGATGCAGGTGCTGGAACTGGCGCGGTGTGAATGGATCGACCATCGCGAGAACGTCATTGCCCTCGGCCCAAGTGGCACGGGCAAGACGCACATTGCCCTTGGCCTCGGACTGGCAGCTTGCCAAAAGGGGCTCTCTGTTGGCTTCACCACCGCCGCGAGCCTGGTCAGTGAGATGATGGAGGCCCGCGACGAGCGCCGCCTGCTTCGCGTTCAGAAGCAAATGGCCGGTTACAAGCTGCTCATCATCGACGAGCTGGGCTTCGTGCCGCTGTCCAAGACCGGTGCCGAATTGCTGTTCGAACTGATCTCGCAACGCTACGAGCGCGGCTCGACCCTGATCACCAGCAATCTGCCCTTTGATGAATGGACCGAGACCTTCGGCTCCGAGCGCCTCACCGGCGCACTGCTCGACCGGCTGACACACCACGTCAGCATCCTCGAGATGAACGGCGAGAGCTATCGCCTCGCCAACAGCACTGCCCGAAAGCGGCAACAAAAGTCCTGAGATCAGATCGCTCGTTTTGGCCCAAAGAGGCCAATGCGCCATGGCACGCGCTAGCTATTGGTAAGCGCGCGCGCCATGGCGCCGGCCACCGCCACCTGACCTGGTCTTACGCCGCCGCGTGGCCGGATTTTACGCCGCCGTTGACACACCGCGTTCGCGAAGTTCAGCCGGATAGGCGGGGTGTATCTCTGCTTTGACATAGGGTTCATCCTTTGAGTGTTTACTCTCCGGTAAGCCCGCGGCGGTTCAGGTCGGCTATCGCGTCTGAAGTCGGATCGAGGCGAGAATGCCCTCGCAGGTTCGCTCGAACCTGTGGCGCTGAACCTGCTCGACCTCAAATCCTTCGGCGAGCGCATCGCCTCACGAAGCCCGGATAGACAAACAACCGAAGTTCACATCCGTATCGCGCTCATGAACCGCTTCAACGCGCGCGGCACCGCCGAGATCGAACGCGTGGCATGAGGTCAGCGGGGGTAAGGGGTAACCCTGCATCAACGGTGAATTCTGCAGCATATGTAACCGCCCCAAGCGCAAGAGGGATTTTTGGAGCTGATCTTGGCGCGTCATCGGGTGCTGACATGTGTCCGGCCTCCTGAAGCGGCGCGATCCATGCCGCAGGGTCCGTATGGTGTTCGGGGATCAGGCTCCACATCAACGCCGCGAGCTCGATGGCACTTTGTTGCAGGCTGGTTCCCCTGATCCCGTCTCACGACCGTTGCGCCAAACTTCTCCTTGCCCTTCTTACGCTCCGACGTCCTCGCGATCTGCGGCGGCTTACGCCGTCGCAGCCGGGGCTCGATAGTCCTGGCCCTTTGCCATCAGGACCCAGACAATGCGTGCCGTTCGCGGCACGCTCGAACCAATGGCGCTTCGCCGCTCACTGTCGGCCAGTGCGACACGCACCAGCATCGGTGGCTTGCGCGACAGCATCCCCGCCAGCCAGGTGCCGGGTCGCGCCGCGGCATGGACGTGGCGCTTGATGATGACGCTGTTGGCGCCAAGGATCAGCAGGCGCCTGAGAGATCGTTCGCCCATCTTTGTCGTCGATCCAAGACGGTGCTTGCCGCCGGTCGAATGCTGTCGTGGCACCAGACCAAGCCAGGCGGCAAAGTCGCGTGCCTTGCGGAACGTCTCGGGTGGGGGAGCCAGAACCGCGATGGCCGTAGCAATCAGCGGCCCGATGCCCGGCACCGTCATCAGCCGCCGGGCGACGTCATTCTCCTTAGCGCGACGGGCGATCTCCGCATCGAATTTGGCGATCTCTGCCTCCAGATGCATGAGCGCCATGATCAAAGCCTTCAGCGTGGGGATGGCATCGGCAGGCAGGTCACTCTCCGGATCCTCGACGAGGGCGACCAGCTTTGATGCGTTGGCCGCTCCCTGGGGCACGATCTGCCCGAACTCGGTCAGGTGGCCGCGCAGCGCGTTGATCGCCTGCGTGCGCTGCCGGATCAGCAGATCGCGCACACGAAAGACCATTGCCGCGCCCTGGGTCTCTTCGCTCTTGACCGGAACAAAGCGCATCGTGGGTCGCATCGCCGCCTCGCGAGACGCGCCTCCGCATCCGCCATGTCGTTCTTCTGGCGCTTCACGAAGGGCTTCACATAGGCAGGCAGGATCAGCCGCACGTCATGGCCCAGCTTGCCGATCTCGCGGCTCTAAAAATGGGCACCGCCACAGGCGTCCATCGCCACGACGCAGGAGGGCAGCTGGCTGAAAAACTCGAGCACCTGCGCTCGCCGTATCTTTTTGCGCAGAACGGCTCGCCTGCGCCGTCGGCTCCATGCACCTGGAACACATTCTTCGCAAGATCGAGCCCGACTGTGATAATCTCCGACATGACCGCTCCCCTTTTTGTGGATCCTCGCAGACCCACCTTGGCACAGAGATGCCGTCGGGGGGCGGTTACATCATCAACGCCCGTCCCGCGAAACATGGGTTCCGGCGCCCGCTTCGACTGCTCCGCGATCGGCGATACGGTAAACCTGGCCGCGCGGCTGGAAGGCATGACAAAGGACATGGGCGTCCCCCTGATCGCGGGTGAGGCGACCGCCGCGCCGCTTGGTCTGAAAGGGGGCCTGCGCCTGCTGGGCAATGCCAATGTTCGGGACCGCACCATGGCGACACAGATTTTCACGCGGCCATGAACACGTGGAGTCAGCCCTCTTTTGCACCAAGTTTCCTTCACGGCATTCCCTCAACTCGCGTGGCTTGCCGTCCGCCCTTGCCTGCGCCAAGGTGCCGCAAAACAAATTTGGGGACCGTGCCGATGAGATCTGGCCGTGCTGCGGCAAGCTTGATGACCGCAATTGCCGCCGTGGCGGCGCTATCGGGCTGTGGAATGTTTGGAGGGCCGTCGGAACTCGAATGCATGGAGCGGGCGATGTATTTCGAATCCAACCGCTCCAGCCGGGACGGGATGGTGGCGGTGGGCAGCGTGGTGATGAACCGCGTCGAATCAGGCCGCTATCCCCGGTCCGTCTGCGGCGTCGTCGGGCAGAAGAACCAGTTTGCCCGCGGCGTGATGAAGCGCCGCATGGACGCGCGTTCGGCCCCGATGATCCGCAGCGCGGCCGTTTCGGTGTTGCGCGGCGAACGCCATCCCATGATCGGCGATGCCCAGTTCTTCCACACGGCAAGCTATCGCGCCAAATACGACAATATGCACTATGTGCTGACAACGGGCGGCAACGCCTTTTACGAGCGGCGCAAACCGGAACTGGTGCGCCAGCCTTTTCCGCTGCCCCCCATCGAAGGGATCACGGGGCGGTGACGCCACGGCCTTGACAGATCAGGCCGGCGCGGAATGTCGCGCATGGCGGTCTGGCCAGTGGAAGCACGGGAAAATCGGCGTATCATCGTGCCCTGCAACGCAGGGGCGTGACCAGAAAGCGTCGCCCGTTGGTCCAATGAATGTTGCCAGGTGTGTGTTTAACGAGATCGAGGCTGGAGAATGGCGCAACGGAGAAGATGTCTGAATGCCCGGCTGGTGGCCTTGACCGCGATGGTCTGCCTTGTGGCAGCACAGGCAGATGCGCAGCGGATCGAGGGAAATCTTCCAACGGCGCAGGAGATCTGGCGGCATCTGCCGGGAAGAACCATCGAAACCGCACCAGCACCGGCACCCGAACCAGCACCTGAATCACGCCCTGCCTCGCGGGTCGAGCGCCCTTCTGTGGACCGGCCCCGTGCTGCGGTTGCCGAAGCCGAGCCGTCCCGGACCCTAGCCCAGGCCCGCGTCGTGATCCACTATCCCGAGCGAGGGGGATTTGAGCGTGCCGAGGAAATCGTCCGCCTTTTGCGGGCATTGGGCACCGCCGAGGTGGAAACGCGCCCGGTCAGGTATGCAGTGGAACGGCAAAGCATACGCTATTTCCACGCCGCCGACCGAGAAGCATCCGCCCAGATCAGCCTGGCCCTGAGCGGAGGAGGGGGGGAAACCCCGTCCGACTTCACGTTCTTTCGGCCGTCGCCGCGCCGGGGCACCATCGAGATCTGGCTGCCGTGAACGCTGCACGACCGAGGCTCGGGTTGTTGAACCCCCGGCTGCCGATGTGCCCGCACTGCCCCGCCCACGTAGCCCCGGATCCTACAAGGACAAGTCCTCGAGGATTTCCGCGCGGACGCCTTTCAGCGGATCCTCATCATTGTGTCGCAGCAGATAATCATAGGCCGCATCGTGGCTGTCGAAGGGCATGGGGGCCTCGACGGAACTGAACTCTCGCCCCCCGCGCGACAGCTTCATGTGCGGCGCAGCGCCCATGGCAATGACAAACAGACCCATCCGATCTCTCCTTGGCGGTTCCTGTTGCAGAGCAAGGCAATCACCCCGCCCCCGCGACCAGCAACGCGTCTGGGTCGCCGCCGGCTCCAAACCCTGAGCAATGCAGCGCGTGAATCATTGGGTACGGCGTTATGAACGCGGCCCAAAGCGCCGTGGACGGCACGGTATTGACCCCGCCCTGCCGCCGGGCATGAATGGCGGCATGATTGATCATGACGCGACCCACCAACTGGCGGCCCTGCGTGCCGGAACCATCACCGCCCGGGAACTGATGGCGGAAACGCTGGACCGGATCGACAAGGCCAATCCGGCGCTCAACGCCATCGTGGCGCTGCGCGACCGCGACACACTGCTGGCCGAGGCCGAGGGGGCGCTGCCGGGTCCGCTGCAGGGTCTGCCCATGGCGATCAAGGATCTGGCCGAAACGGCGGGGATCGTCACCACCTATGGCTCGCCCGCCTTCCGCGACCATGTTCCGGCCGCCGACAGCCCGATGGTGGCGCGGCTGCGCAGGGCAGGGGCGGTGATCATCGGCAAGACCAACACGCCGGAATTCGGACTTGGCTCGCACAGCTATAACCCGGTCTATGGCGTGACGCGCAATCCTTATGACCCCACGCGTTCCGCAGGCGGATCCAGCGGGGGCGCCGGTGCGGCCCTGGCCAGCCGCATGGTGGCGCTTGCCGACGGGTCCGACATGATGGGATCGCTGCGCAATCCTGCAGGGTGGAACAACGTCTTCGGATTTCGCCCCAGCTATGGCCTTGTGGCGAACGGTGGGCCGGGGGATATGTTCCTGGCGCAACTGTCCACGGACGGACCCATGGCGCGGTCGATCCGCGACCTTGAACTGCTTCTGGCGATCCAGTCCGAACATGATCCGCGCCATCCGCATTCCAGCGGTCCCTATAGTCCCCAGGCGCCGGGCCGAAAGCTGCGCATCGGCTGGGCGGCTGACTGGGGCGGTGCCTATCCGACCGAGCCGGGCGTCCTTGATCTTTGCGAGACAGCAATGCGCGTGTTCGAGGGGATGGGCCACTATGTCACCGCCATCGAGCCTCCCTTTCCCGCCGAGGCGCTGTGGGAGGCCTGGACCACCTTGCGCAGCTGGACCATCGCCGGCAACCTGGAAGCCCTGCTGCGCACGTTGCCCGACATGGTCAAACCCGAACTGCGGTGGGAAATCGAGCGTGGCCTTGCCTTGTCCGCCGCAGATCTCCGCCGGGCCAGCACCATCCGGTCCGACTGGTTCCGCCGCACCGCCGGGTTGGAGGTCGATGTCCTGGCCCTGCCATCGGCGCAGCTTTTCGCCTTTGACGCCGACTGGTCCTGGCCGCGCGAGATCGCCGGAACCGCCATGGACAGCTATCACCGCTGGATGGAAGTCGTGGTGCCCGCGTCGCTGACTGGGCTTCCCGCCCTTTGCGTGCCGGCAGGGTTCGGCCCGGCGGGCACACCGATGGGCCTGCAACTGATCGGCCATCGCGGCCAGGATGCTGCGATCCTGAACCTGGGACGCGAATACGAGGCGGCCACCACCTGGATCAAGCGTGCGCCAAGCCCCTGAAACCGGGACTTGGCGATGCTGTTTTGGGGACCGGGGGCAATCTGACTTGGTGGTCCGTGCCACCTGCTATGTCCTGACGCCCTTTCCTATGGCCGAAGCTGCTGCCATGACGCCCCAGTCAGAGCGACACTTCGCGCCTCTCGGCGTGGCGGCTCAGCCAGCGCTGCACCTGCCATTCGGGATTGCCCTGCTGCCAGGGGGCGATAACGGCCTGCCCGCTGATCATGCAGGTCATCAGAGAGACCTCTCGGTTATCGAAAAGAAGGGAGAAGTCCCTGCAAACCGGCCCGGTGGTCAGGCAGGCAGAGATCAAAAGCTCAATCATCACCACAATCCTTGAAAGCGGCCGCCCGGATGACGTGACCGGGCCGGCCTGAAACGGCATTGCTTGGAAAGCCGCAACCGGCCTGAAGGCCGATCCGGCATGGCTGGCATCACCCAGCCACGCGTTCAGGATCGGATATTCCCGTGCCTTGATCATCTATCAGGTGATGGATGCCGCATCATGGGGCCGCAATTCAGCCGGGTGGCAAGCAGGACCGTTGGTCGGGCGGCACCGTCGGTGCCCAGGCCTGCCCGACCATATCGAGCACCTCGGGCCAGTGGACATGAGCCACAAGTTCGCCTTCGTCCGGCCAGGCGACGCAGCGCCATTCGGGATACATGGCGCAGTATTCAAGCGCGGTTTCAAAGGGCGCGTTGCCGTCCTGATGGCCATGGATAAGGGTGACGGGGCAGGCGACATGGCCCAGGCCGTCGGGCCAGTCCTCGTGGAACAGCGGCACCTCGGCGCAGAAGGCGGTCTCGGACCAAGGCTCGGTGAAGAACAGCTTCTCGACACCGGCGTAAAAGGCTGCCGCGACCTCGGGATCAGCCATGGCCCGAGCATCGGCCGGGATGCGCGCCACAATTCCATGCAGATAACGGTCGAGACCGTAGCAGGCGATGACGCCGCGCATACTGCGCATCAGGAAAGGCAGCACCTTCGGGCTGTAGCGGGAACAGGTCCGGGTGAACCGGGCCACCGGGATCAGGCGGCGATACTGGGCATCGTTCAGGATCGGAAAGCCCGCGCCAATGGCAAAGATGGCGCGCACCCGGTCCGGTGCAGCCTTGGCCAGCATCAGCGCAATGCGGATGTCGTCGCCAGGGGCGACCACGACTGCGGATGGAAGGCGAAGCTGGCGCATCAAGTTCTGCAGGTCGGCAACGGCAAGCTTCAGGGGGTGACTGCCGGGCGGGGCGGGATCGCTGCCGCAATAGCCTGCGCGGAAGGGCACCAGTACCCTCAGGCGGCGTCGGGCAAGATCCGCCTCGGCGCCACGCGGCAGCCGCCACAGCCCATAGGTGGATTGCATCCAGATCACCGGCCGTCCCGCTTGGTCACCAAAGCTCATCACCTCGATGCGCCGACCGTCCGGCATCCTGAAGAATCGCTGATGGGGCAGGGGCATCGCAGGGGCGCGGTCCGGTTCGGCACCTGCCGGCACCGACTGCACCAGCAGGACCGCCAGGCGCATCAACTCGGCCTGATTGCGGGTGCCGGTCTTTTGCAGCACCGCGTGAAGTTGCGAACGCACCGTGCCCGTGCCCCGGCCGGTTGCGGCGGCAATGCCCGCAACGGTGCCGCCGCCGACCAGCAGGCGCATCACCTCGGTTTCGGCGGGGGTCAGCTTGAAGACGCGGGCCAGAAACTCCGGGACGGTCTGCGGCCAGTCAAGTTCGCTTGTCACCGCCAGCACGCGCCGACGGCTGCCCTCGCCCTTCATTGCCTTGAGATGCACCAGGACCGGATGGTCGAACCCGGCAGGGCGAAGCCGCAGGATATCTTCGGACAAGGTGCCGGCCGCGATTTCGGACAGACGGGTTTCCAAGGCGTCGAGGTCGTCCGGGTCAACCGGCATCAGGCGGATGGAACAGCCCGGTCCCAGGCAGAAAAGACGCCGCGCCGCATCGTTGGCCGCCAGGACCGAACCATCCGCCATCAGCACCATCGCGGCCCCCAGGATCGATGACAGCAGGTCGTTGGCCTGGCGCAACTCGGCCGCCTGCAGTTGCTCGAGGATCTGCAGAACCCCGGCGATCTGACGGGCAAAGCCGGGACCGGCGAAGTCCGCAAGGCTGGGCTGGTTCAACCCGCCCTGTTCCATCTGCGCATCCCAGGACGCGATCAGTTCATCGACGCGCTCGGGACCGACCGAGGCATCAAAGAGATGCTCGACCAGTTGCCAGGATTGAACCTTGCTTTCCATGGCCCCTCCTGGAAAACAGTGTCACACCCCAGGGCGGTCCGCTCAACCACCAATCGCGGGGATCGGCAGTCAGGCCCACGGGGGCCGCTCAGGCCAGAAGATCAAGTTCGCCAAAGGTCATGACGTTCGGACCCGAAAGGCTCCAGTTCTGGCTGCCTCTGACACCCAGCAGGACGATGGTCGCGTCGTTGCTCAGGGTCAGCACCGTATCGGTCCTGCCGTCGAAATCGACATCCGCCCGAAAGCTTGCATTCGCGTTGACCCGCAGCCCGTCGCCAAGCACCAACTGGTCCTCTCCCACCCTGAAATCCCGGATGGTATCGGTGGCGGTGCCGTCTGCGGCGCGGAAGATGAAATAGTCGGTGTTCGATCCGCCCGCCAGCACATCGGCGCCCGATCCCCCTCGCAGCCTGTCCATCCCCGCCTCACCCCGCAGATAATCGGAACCCGAACCTCCGTCGAGGCTGTCGTCGCCATATCCGCCATAAAGGTTGTCGGCCCCGTTCAGGCCGAGGATGATATCATCGCCGTCGCCGCCCCAAAGCAGATCCTTGCTGCTTGATCCGGTCAGCCCGCCGCCGTCGTTGTCCGCAAATCTGATCGCCATGATGTCCTCCCTTAAGGCACAAGCAGTCGAGATCGACTCGGCGATCATGGGTCTGTGTTTCGGACGGCGCATCTATCAGGTGATAGACGCTGTGCCCTGATTCCAGGGGAAGTTACGGCTGCCGCCAGAGTAACCTCAAACGTTGCAGAGCCTGGTCTGTAAACCAAGCCCTGCAACGTCTGTCTGCCCCTCGCACAACCGCCCCAAGGCGCTGGGGCAAGGTGGCGGACCCTGGTCAGGCGGCGGTCAGGGCCGCGCCTCCAGGATCAGGTTGAAGGGCGTCTGGATCGCCTTGCGGATGCGCGAGAAGCCTGCCTCGCGGCAAACCTGCGCCAGCCGCGCCTCGCCCGCCTGCGCACCCAGGACATGCGTGCCTTCCTCGGAAATGGCATGGGCGCAGCACAGCCAGGTCGACCCGGTGTAATAGATCCGCCCGATCGGGTTCAGGTTCTCCTCGACCCGGTCCGATGCTGCCGGTTCGACCAGCATCAGCGTGCCGTCGGGGGCCAGTGCCTCGCGCGCGCGGCGCGCCGCCTCGACCGGATAGCCCAGGTCGTGCAGGCAGTCGAAGAAGCAGATCAGGTCGAAGACCCCTGGCAGCGGCGCCCTTGCATCGGCCAGCAGGAACTCCACCCGGTCCGACAGCCCCGCCTGCTGCGCATTGGCGCGCGCGGCAGTGATCGAGGCAGGATGGGTGTCGATGCCCAGAAAGCGGCTGTTCGGGAAAGCCTCGGCCATCAGAAGGGTCGAATGCCCGTGGCCGCAGCCGATATCCGCCACCCGCGCCCCCGCCTGCAGCCTTGGCACCACGCCTTCCAGCGATGGCAGCCATTCCGGCACCAGGCTGGCGCGATAGCCGTTGCGGAAAAAAGCCGCGACGCCGCAATGCAGGCCACCATCGTGATCGCCCCAGGCCACGCCCTTGCCGGTCCTGATCGCCTGGGCCGTCTGCCCCGCATCGGCCCAGGCGGCGGCAACGACTTCCCAGATGGCGGGCATGAAGACCGGGCTGGTATCGTCGGCCAGGATCGCTGCCTGTTCGGGCGTCAGTTCATAGGTCTGGCTGGCGAGATGATAGGCAACGTATCCCCCTGCCGCCTGTGCGTTCAGCCATTCGCGCACATAGCGTTCCGCGCAGCCGGCGGCCTGCGCGACCTCGTGGCTGGTCATCGGCCCCACGCCCGCCATGGCCCGGTAAAGGCCCAGCCTGTTGCCGATGGCGATCATCACGCCACCATATCCCGCGCCAAGTTCCGAGACAGCCTTGCCGACCAGGTCATCCAGCCGGGCGGTTTCGATCATCTGATTGTCCAGTGCCATGGTTCATTCCTTTCCAGAAAACACCCCCGCATCATTGCGGTTGCCGGGTCGGCGAACGAGTGCGAGACTGGCCACAAAGGGTCCGCATCGGTCAGGAGCGGCGGATGGGCGGGGATGGATCAAGGCCGGTTCGCGTGGGCATCGTCGCCATCCCCGAGGCAGGCCTTGCCACGCTGAGCGGCATCTTCGACGTGCTGAACAGCCTTGACTGGCTTTCGGGAAGCGAGGGCATTCCCGCGGATACCCCCTTTCAGGTCGAGTTGCTGGGAGAGGCGGACGGCCCGGTGCGGCTTGCCAGCGGCATCACCCTGCCACTGCACGGGGCGGCCAAGGAACGGCCCTGCGACCTGATCATCGTGCCGTCGCTGTTCGTGCGCGACAGCGGCTGGGTCCCTGGGCGCTATCCCACCCTTGCCCGATGGATCACGGAACGGCACCGGGCGGGGGCGACGATCTGTTCGGCCTGTTCGGGCCTGTTCCTGATCGCCGAGACGGGGCTTTTCGACGGGGTGGACGCGACGGTCCACTGGCCTTACGCGCGCAGGTTCAGCGCCCAGTATCCGGCCGTGCGCGTGCATCCCGACCGCGCCCTGATCGTGTCCGGATCCAGGGGCGAGCTGGTCAGTTCCGGCGCCTCGACCAGTTGGCACGATCTGGTTCTGTACCTGATCGGTCGCGAGGCCGGGCCGGCTGCGGCGCAAGCGGTCTGCAAGGTCTTTGCCCTGCAACGCCATGTGGACGGGTTGGCGCCCTTTATGGTCTTCGATCCGCCGCGCAGCCATGGCGACGCGGTGGTCGAGGCATCGCAAGCCTGGCTCGACACCCATGCCTCGGTCGCGTTTCCCGTGCGGGAGATGGTCAGCCGCTCGGGCCTGTCGGAACGCGGCTTCTCGCGCCGCTTCCAGGCGGCGACGGGCTATGCGCCTCAGGCTTATGTCCAGCATCTGCGGATAGAGCAGGCCAAGCGCCGGCTGGAGCGCACGAGCGAACCGATCGAACAGGTGGCCTGGGCCGTCGGCTATGAGGATCCCTCGGCCTTCCGTCGCCTGTTCCAGCGGATCGCGGGGATCACTCCCGGCCAGTACCGACGCCAGTTCGCGCAGCCTGTCGAGCAGTACCGGGCTTGACGCCGCATTCCAGCAAACACCTCAGGCCCGGCTGAAAAGGGCGCGGACCAGCAAGCGGAAGGTCAGGATCTGGCGTTCCAGTTCATCGGGCTTGCCCAGCACCTTGCCCAGGATGATGCCCCCTTCCAGCACGCCCGACAGCATATGCGCCAGATCCTCCAGATCGACCGGTTCTCGGGGCGGAGTGGTGGCGGCGATGTCCTGGAGGTATCCCAGGAAACGGGTGTTCCAGCGTTCCACGGCCTGGCGGTTGATCTCGCAAACCTCGCGGTCGAACAGGCGTTCCTGATAACAGACGCTTGCCACCAGGCAGCCGGGATGGCCGCTGGGCAGGTCGTGCATCACATCCGCCAAAAGCTTCAGCCCGATCAGGAAGGCTTGCAGCGGATCGTCGGCAAGGTCGCGGCCGCGGTTGAAGGAGGCGTCGAAGACGGCCTCGTCGCTGGCCACGTAACGGCGCAGCATCTCGCGGGCCAACTCGTTCTTGTCCCGGAAATGGTAGAAGAAGCCCGACTTGGTCAGCCCGGCCTCGGCGATGACCTCGTCGATGGAGGTGGCGCCAAATCCCTTGGCCAGGACCGAGGCCTCGGCGATGGCAAGGATCCGTTCGCGCGTGGCCTCGCCCTTTCGCGGCTGGATGCCGTCGAACCGTACCGGCGGTATGGTTTTCGCCTTGGGTTCCTTGGCGCCGGAAGGGTGTTCGGGAACGGGTGACATGCCCAACCCTCTGTTATTTCCCAGCTAAAATAGAAATCCATGCCTCACCGGACTGCAAGTGTTCTAGCCCGGACATGACGGGACGTGGGATAACCCGGTGTCCGATCCAGGACCGCAACCCGCAGTGTTTCCCTTATACCATTTCCGAGGTTAATGATGACGCAAAATCGCAAGACCCTTGCCCATATGAACGGCAGCCTTGTGCTGACCGATGGCGGCATGGAAACGACCCTGATCTTTCACGAGGGCCTGGACCTGCCCCATTTCGCGGCCTTTCCGCTGATCGACAGCGACGAAGGGCGGGCCGCGCTGACGCGCTATTATGAAAGATACCTGGGCCTTGCCCGGGAAAGCCGCCTCGGCTTCATCCTCGATACGCCGACCTGGCGGGCCAGCCCGGACTGGGCGCCCCGCCTGGGCTATGATCTGGCGGCGCTGAGGCGCGTCAATATCGACGGGGTACGCTTTGTGCAGCATCTGCGCGACGAATGGTCATCGGCCGTGTCGCCCTGCGTGATCAACGGGGTGATCGGCCCGCGCGGTGACGGCTATGTCGCAGGCACCATGGATCCGTCCGCGGCCGAGGATTATCACGCCTTCCAGGCTGAAGCCCTGGCCGCCGCCGGCGTGGACATGATTTCGGCCATGACCATGAACACCATCGGCGAGGCGACCGGCATCGCCCGTGCCGCAGCGGCCCTTGGCTTGCCCCATGTGATTTCGTTCACGCTGGAAACCGACGGACGTCTGGTGGGCGGCGCCAGCCTACGCGAGGCGATTGAGTCCGTGGACGAGGCGACCGGCGGGTCGCCTGCCTATTACATGATCAACTGCGCCCATCCTCTCCATCTCGAGGGCGCGATCGGCACGGGCGAAGCCTGGACCGCGCGGTTGGGCGGATTGCGGGCCAATGCCTCGACGCTCAGCCATGCTGAACTGGATGAGGCCGAGACATTGGACGAAGGCGATCCAGCCGACCTGGGCCGCCGCTATCGGGCGCTTCAACGCAGCCATCCCGGCCTGCGCGTGGTCGGCGGGTGCTGCGGGACAGACCACCGCCATGTCGAGGCGATCCGCGACGCCTGCCTGGACGCGGTCGCTTAAACCCGAACCCAGGTGTTGCCGGCTCGCACCAATGCGGTCGCCTGCTGGCAACTTTATCAGGCCCGCTGCGGGAGGACAAAGCTCCTGCCTACGCCGGCCTTGACCCCCTGTCCATCCACGTTTGCTGACGGATGCGGACCCATTGTGGCCAGTCCCGCACTCGTGCGCCACGGCAGCGATCGCAATGATGGCAGGGTATTTTTTGCAAAGGAATGAACAATGGCGACCTTCAACGGCTCCAACCTGCACGACCTCATCGACGGCACGACGCTGGATGATTTCATCTTCGGTCAAGGGGGCCACGACACGCTTCGGGGTGGCGGCGGCAATGACGTGATCCGAGCAGGAACCGGCCTGGACATCCTGGAAGGCGGATGGGGCAACGACCGGCTTTTCGCCGATATCGGCCCAAGCTCTCTATTCGGCGGCGAGGGTTCGGATATCCTTGTATCGGGCACGGGATCCGACCTGCTCAACGGCGGCAGCGGCATCGACCTTGCCAGCTATGAACAGGCCAATGGCCGGGTCGTGCTGGACCTGACCATCGGCAGGGGCTTTCACGGTGACAGCATCGATACGCTGGTGCAGATCGAAAACCTGCTGGGCGGCGATTTTGACGATGCCTTGTCGGGCAATGCCGGCGCCAACGACCTTTACGGTGGCCGCGGCAATGACAACCTCAGCGGCCTGGGCGGCAACAACCGGGTTTACGGCCAAGACGGCAACGACAATGTTTACGGCCAAGCCGTGGACGACCTGCTGGAGGGTGGTGCGGGCAATGACACGCTTGACGGCGGCGCGGGCATCAACCGGCTTGAGGGTGGCACCGGCATCGACACGGCGGATTATTCGATGCTGACAACAGCGGCCGACATCAGGCTGAATATCGGGCAGGCCGTATCGGCCGACCGGGCCGATAAATTGGCCGGCATCGAGAACGTCAAGGGCACCAAGGCGTCGGACACCATCATCGGCGACAAGGCCGCGAACCGGATCGAGGGTGGCGGCGGCGACGACCGGATCGACGGCGGGACCGGCAATGACGTGCTGGCGGGCGGCAGCGGCAACGACCGCTTCATTTTCAAGGCTTCCGATATCTTCGGAAAGGGGCAGCGGCCGTTCGATTCAGGCGATGACCTGATCCTGGATTTCTCGCTGGCCGACAAGATCGACCTGTCGGGCCATGTGGATGCCACGACCTTTGCGGCACTCAGGGCAGGGACGCGGCAGGTGGGCGAGGATGCGGTCATCACATTGGGGGAGGACACGATCACCTTGGACAACTTCCAGGCGGCCGAGCTTATCCCGTCGATGTTCCTGTTCTGAGCCTTCCCATCCGGCAAAAACTGCGTCCAGAGGCCGCCAAGCCTCTGGACTGAGTGTGATCGTCAGCCTGCGTTGCCACAGCATCGTTGATGCCCTGCGGGAAGCCCTGCTATCCAAACAACGCCCTGTTGCAATTGCTGCGTTTCTTACTGCGCATCTGCCGTTTGCAGCAGATCGGTGATCCGCCGGACCGCAGCGCGGCGGTTTTCACGCACATCGCCTTCCTGGCGAACCTGCAGGAATTGTTCGCCATAGCCTTGCACGACAAGGTTCTCGGGCGGCACCTGGAAATACTCGGACAGTGCCAGGGCCACCGATTCCGCGCGGCGGTCGGACAGCGCCAGATTTGCCGCATCGGCGCCGACTGTATCGGTATGGCCTTCGATCAGGAACATCTCCTGCGGGTTCTGCGCAACAGCGTCCTGGATCACGCTGCCCAATGTCGACAGCTGCTTGGCCTGGTCAGGAGAGATCGCCGCCGATCCGGTGTCAAAGGTGATGGCGTCGATCGTGACCGGCGGGACCAGGGCGCGAACCTGGGGAATGGACCGCACCTGGCCAAGCGTGAAACGGCGGTCGACATTCACTTGCCGTTGCAAGGCTTCGCGCAAGGCCGCCTCGTCCTGGGACACGCCGGTGGCCGTGACCGGCGCGGGGGCCGGCAGGGTGGACAGATCGACGGGTTCGACCTCGGCCGTGTCGTCGATCAGGCGGGTCTGGGTGCCGTCGGGGGAAACTAGCGTGCGGCGCAGCACGCGCAGATCGGCATCGCGGATGGTCACGACGCGGCTGCCATCGGCGCGGGTCACGACGGTGCGCGACGATCCGTCATCGAAGTTCTCGGTCGCCACGGTGGATCCGGGCTGGCGCAGCAGGGCGACCTCGTCCTTGATCACCTCCTGGCTGCCGTCGGCGCGGGTCACCACGACCCGGTCGGGAGCACTCAGCGCGACCTGGCGGTTGTTGTTCAGATAGCTTCCGACCGCAACCGCGCCCAGGCCCAGCAGCAGGGCCTTGGCCAAGTCGTTGTTGTCGTCGTCGTTGTTGTCGTCGCGCGCCTCCGCGCGCTGCTGATCGCGCCCCCGCAAGGCATCGCGCAGGCTTGTCTCGAAATCCTCGTCCGATGATCGGCTGTTCTCTCGGGTGATCCGCTGTTCGACAATCTCTCCCCGTTGGTCCTCGTTCAGTGCAGCGGCACGGGCGGCCCGCCTTTCACGCGCAGCCTGCCGGGCAGCTTTGGTCTGACGGGCATCCGCGTCCGCTGCGCGGGCCTGCTTCGGCGCAGGTTCGGCAGCCCTTTGCGGCGTGCCTTCGCCACGGGTCGTTATATTGCGTTGCTGCTGTTCTTCCTGCTGACGGGCGTCCCGCACGGCCGGCTCGGCCGGGGCATTCGCCTTGGCTGGCTGGCGCGCGCCTTGGCGGCCGCCATTGTCATCGGGGTTGGCGCCCGGGGATTGCCTTTCAGACTGTCGCCGGGCCGGGCGCTCGGACTCCTGCTCGCGTGCGGCGGGACGTTCCCGGTTCTGGTCGCGTTCGCGGCGCTCGGCCTGCTCGCGGCGCGGGGCGGCTTCCCCGCCTTGTTGAGACCTCTGGCGTTCCTCGGCCCGCCGGGGATTTCTATCCTTCTGATCCTGCTCGGCACGCTCCTGCGTTCGGACAGATTGCCGTTCCTGTTGCACGCGTTCCTGCGCACGTTCTTTCCGCTGAGAGGCTGCCTCTTGCTTGTCCTGTGCAGCCTCGCGGCGCTGGCGTTCGCGTTGCGGGCGCTCGTCCCGCTGCTGGGCGGCAGGCTTGCGGGCTTGCTCGCGTCGTTCCTCGGCCTGCCTTGCAGGTACTTCCTTCGATTGACGGCGATCCTGGCGCCGATCCGCATCTTGCGCCTGCTCTCTGGCCCGCTGCGGCTTCCGCTCGTCCTTGGGCTGGTTTTGACGTTCCGCCCGCTGCGCCTGACCGCGGCGGACAGGGGGCTCCTCCCGCTCGGCCTGGGCCAGGCGCAGCGGCGCGTCGCCATGACCATCCGCGCTTCTGCCCGTGGATGCAGGAGCGATGACAAAGGCTTGCGAAACTTGCGGCAGTAAGAGCGACAGGCAGGCTGCGATGGCAGTTGTGTTGCGAACGATCCGACGCATGGCGTCTTCCTTCCTTCAAGCGGGGTCATCACCTGGCAGAAATAACCGTTTGGCACAGGCCGAAGTTCCTTGCAGGTCGCGGCGTCACAGGCCGCCGATGATCGCCAGCAGGCTTTGGTTCGACTGCACGCCGGTTGGAACCCTGTCCGACCTGCCCGTCAACGGCAAGCGCGTGTAGTTCAGCGAGAACGTCTTCTACAAGATCGAGAAGGGCAGAATTCGGAATGTCTGGTCGGTGATCGACAAGGCTGCCGTTGCGGCGCAGATTTGAACAGTTGCAAGAGAAACCTTGACACGAAGGACCATGTGCCGGTTCGCATGCAAAAGGCGACAAACTGGCACCCTTGCGCGATGAAAGGACAGGAAATCATGGATCTGGCAGATTGGTCGGCACGGACGCGTCCGGCGCAGGCGCCAATGGAGGGGCGTTATGTGCAGCTGGAACCGTTGGAACAGGGGCACGCCGACACGCTCTATCAGGCGGCATCGGCGGACGGCGCGGAAGATCGTTTTCGATGGCTGTTCGAGACCCCGCCTCGGGACCGCGCCGAATTCGACGCCTGGATCAGGACCGCATCAGCCTCGACCGATCCGCTGTTCTTTGCCGTGATCGACAAGGCCACGGGCCGTGCCGAAGGCCGCCAGGCCTTGATGCGGATCGACCAAGCCCATGGGGTGATCGAGATCGGCAACATCATGTGGGGGCCTGCGCTTCAACGGACGCGGGCGGCGACCGAGGCGCTTTACCTGTTTGCCGACCATGTCTTTGCCCTTGGCTATCGGCGGTTCGAATGGAAGTGCAACGACCTGAACACCCCCTCCAAACGCGCGGCCATCCGCTTCGGTTTTCGGCCTGAGGGCGTGTTCCGTCAGCACATGGTCGTCAAGGGCACTAGTCGCGACACCGCCTGGTTCGCCATGACCGAGGGGGACTGGTTGCGCTTGCGCCCATGCTACGAGGCATGGTTGTCACCTGCCAACTTTGACACGTGCGGCCGGCAACGCCGCAGGCTGGAGGAATGCCTGACATGACAACCGAACCTAGCGCATCGGAAAAGCGTGTGGCTTTCCGGCAGATGCATGACAGGGGGTTTTTCCTGCTGCCGAATGCCTGGGATGCGGGCAGCGCCGTCCGCCTTGCCAGGGCCGGATTCCGGGCAATCGCCTCGACCAGTGCCGGTGCGGCCTGGGCCGCAGGCAAGGAGGATGGAGAGCTTGGGTTTGCCGAAGTGCTGGATCATCTGCGGATGCTGGTATCGGCCACACCCTTGCCGGTGAATGCCGATCTCGAGAATGGCTTTGCGGATCGGCCCGATGACGTGGCGCAGAATGTCTCGCTTGCCTTGGGAACGGGTGTCGCAGCCGTCTCGATCGAGGACTGGTCTGGAAGCGTCATGTATGAAACCGGGTTGGCGGTGGAACGCCTGCAGGCTGCCCGTGCGGCAATCGACGCCATCGACCCGGCGGCCATGCTGATTGGCCGAAACGAAAACTTTCGCCTGCCTGGGATGACAGCCGCCGCCAGCATCGCCCGCGCCGTGGCTTATGCCGAGGCCGGGGCGGATTGCCTGTTCGTGCCCTTCATTGCGGACCACGGCGCCGTGGCCGAATTGGTTGCGGCGGTTGCGCCAAAGCCGGTCAACGTCGTGGTGCATGATTACGACGACAATATCCGTGCCTTTGCGGCGCTTGGCGTCCGGCGTTGCAGCGTCGGCGGCAGTCTTGCCAAACGCTCGTGGGCGGCATTCGATGACGCGGCGACGGTCCTCAGACAATGTGAACGCGAAGCCGTCAGCCGCGAGGGGTGACGGCGACTGCCGCCGGTCGTCCATCCCGCAGCATGGCGCAACCTTGCCTAATACTACAGTTGCGGTTTATATGGGTTTGTGGTTCCCCTGCCATGATATCGCTTAGCGGGAACTGGGTGGTATGTCTGTTGCGGACTGGACGGGAACACTGCTCGACTGGCAAGCCGCGCTCAAGGAATTGAGAGAGATCATTGCGCCGGCATTTAGGCGCCGCGAGCAGCAGCAATCGGCAAGCGCCTTCATCGATGGTGTGCTTTCGGGAGCCGAGCGCAAGACCGGCTGGATGTTGGCGGAAGAGGCCGGCTTTGAGCGTCCTTACTGCATCCAGTCGCTTCTGGGTCGATCCTCCTGGTCGGCCGATGATCTCTGCCGCCTGGTGAGATGCTATGCAATCCAGGCGCTTAGCGATCCGGACGGGGTGCTGGTGGTGGATGAAACCGGGTTCTTGAAGAAGGGGACCGCATCTGCCGGTGTGGCGCGCCAGTATTCGGGAACGGCCGGGCGGGTTGAGAACTGCCAGATCGGTGTCTTTGCCGCTTATGCCAGCCGCTTTGGGCATGCGCTTGTTGATCGGCGCCTGTATTTGCCCAAGGTCTGGGCCGAAGATGCGGCGCGTCGGGCAAAGGCGCATATTCCAGAGGACGTGGCCTTCGCCACCAAGCCGGCGATGGCACGCGAGATGATCGCCCGTCTTCTGGATGAAGGCACTCCTTGCCGCTTTGTCCTGGCCGATGCCGTTTATGGATCGGATCGCCAGTTTCGGCGCGTGCTGGAGATGCGCAAGCAGTCTTATGTCTTGGCAGTGCGTTCCACCCACATGGTGCGCTTCTTTCAAGACGAGATGCTCATCCAGACCGATCCGGCGACGCTCTTCGCAGCGCTTGACGCGGACATGTGGCATGGCTGTGCAGCAGGGGAAGGTGCAAAAGGTCCGCGTCTTTACCACTGGGCTCGCCTGCCGCTGGGAACGGCGCGAGAGAACGGGTTTGAGCGCTGGATGCTGGCGCGCAGGAGCCGCCATGATCCAGAGGCAGTGGCCTATTGCTTCGCCTTTGCTCCGGCCGGCACACCGCTTGCCGAGCTTGCCGCAGCAGCTGGGCTGCGTTGGATGATCGAGGAATGCTTTCTGCGCGCCAAGGATGATCTGGGGCTCGATCATTGTGAGGCCCGCTCCTGGCACGGCTGGCACCGGCATATGAGCCTGGTGATGGCAGGGGCGGCGTTTCTCGCCGGGCTGACCGCAGAGCAGCGCCGTCACGCTTGGGGAAAACCGAACAAAACGAGTCCAGCGCTCCAACTCAGCGTCGCATGAGCTTTGTTCGTGCCGAGCTTTACACCACGCCGACATATCTCACGACATCAGAAGTTCTGCGCTTGGTGGAGCGCGGCTCATCCTCAGCCGCGCTCCACCAACCGAAGTCATTCTGCCATGGTCATTCTGGCGCCGACAACATTAGGCCAATCCAGCACCCTGCCTACGCAGTCGATCGCGCAGCACCGCGTCGATCCTTCGACTAGCATTACAGTTGCACATTTCTTCGTAGGTGTGCCTGCTTTGCCGCGGCTTGATGGGCCCTTCGCCACATCGACCATGCAATGATATGAGCCGGTTCGATCCGACGTTGGGCCAGCCGATTGGCGATGCGTCGGATCTCCTGGATTGACCAACGGATCAGCCTGGGTTTGCTGGCATCCTGCGCATGGTTTTTTTGGGCGGTTCGGCATTGGCGTGATGGCGAATGGTCGCCATCATGGCAAAGGCCAGCATGACCAACGACACATGGCGGTGCCACCCGTGCCAGGAGCGGGTCTCGTTGTGATCGAGGCCGAGTTCGTTCTTTGCGGTCTCGAAGCTGTCCTCGATTGCCCATCGATGTCCTTCGACGCGCACCAGTGTATCCATGCCCGTGCCCTGCGGACACCAGGTGGTGAAGAACGCCAACTCGCCATCAGAGATATTGCGGCGGATCAGCAGGCCTCGGGTCCAGACCCCGCGGAAATCGGCATTGAAGTCGCCTGCGTCGAGATCAGCCAGATCAAGGTAGGCCCAGTCGTGGAGGCGCTCGCCCTTTGTGCCCGAGCCTGCCGAAAGGCGCTGCCAGGCTTCTGGCGGTAAGGCTCCCGCGATGTCCCTTGCGGTTCCGCTGACGGCATGGGGTTTGGCCCAGGACGTGAAGGAATGATTGGCGCTGACGCCCAGCACATAGCCCTTGCCGGCGCGGCGCAGTGCCATTTCGATGGCGCCGACGCCATAAACGCTGTCGGCAGCCACCCAGGAGAAAGGGACATCAGCCAACAGCGCACGCTCGATCATGGCGCGGGCAAGAGCAGGTTTTGTGGCGAATTGCACAGTCTCGGGAACATGGGCCCTGGTTCGCCGCTCCAGATCATCAGTCCAGGCTTTTGGCAGATAAAGCGCCCGATCGATAAAGGCATGTCCATGGCGCGAGACATAGCTGGCGAAGACGCCAATCTGGCAATTGGTGATCTTGCCTGCAGATCCGGTGTATTGGCGCGCTACTCCACAGGACGCGTGGCCCTGCTTCAGAAAGCCGGTTTCATCGATCACCAGCACCGCCTCGGGATCAGCAAGAGTGTCCAGGGCGTAGTCCCGAACAATATCGCGCAGGGCATCGGCATCCCAAGGGGCGCGTCCCAGAATGGCCTGCTGCCGCCAAGGACCCGGATCTCCAGCCGCCTCCGCTCGCATCCAGCCCGTCTTGCGCCGTTCCTCGCCCAACAAACCGTCGAGAAACCGTTCGGCCGATGCCGCAACCCGTGCCTGCGTGAACAGCGGGCGCATGCGAGCCTTCGCAGCACGAAGCGACGAGGCCCAAAGCTCCAGTGTCTCCTCGACCGACAAGCCTGCCATCCACACCCCCCCATCAATCATGAGAGCGCATGGATTCAGACAGAAGAGGAAAATGCAACTGTAATGCTAGGTGAAGCAGGCCTTGAGCAAGGCTGGTTCCTTGATGGGCTGAAACAAGCGGCACCCTCCCCGGACAGATACGGTCCTGAATTCGAGCCAAGATTCGGGCAGGTGATAACTGCATGGGCCTTGGACCGCCCCTTAACAGGAACCTTCGCCGCCAAGTCTTGTTGTCTTGCCACGTAGCGGTCAGGGAAGAAACGATGCCAGGCGACGAACCAAAGGTCACGACAGCGCAGGACGCTGCAAGCACTGGAACAGGATCCGATGCCCGGTTGCGCGCGCTTGCCGCGCAGCGCATCGTGATCGAAGGGGTCTCGATCGAAATCGACGGTGGCCGCTTTCCCGCCAAGGCCGTGGCGGGTCAGCCGACCGCGATCCGGGCCGACATCTTTTCGGACGGGCACGATTCCCTTTCGGCCGTGCTTTCCTGGCGCCGCGCAGGCCATGGGGAAGCATCCCAGGAGGCCCAGGAATCCGCCCTGACGCTGGTTGAAAACGACCGCTGGACCACGTCGGTCGTCTTTCCCGAAAACGACTATTACGAATGCACCCTCCTTGCCTGGCGCGATCTTTTCGCGACCTGGCACAAGGAAGTCACCAAGAAGTTGGCAGCCGGGCAAAGGATCGCGCTTGAGTTGGAAGAAGGGCGCAGGTTGCTGCAAGCCGCGTTGGAGGACGGACGCGCCTCGGCGGAAGGGCGGGCCGCCCTTGTCGGACTTCTGGCCGCCGATGCCGCCCACGCCGAAGCCGGCAGCGAGGATGGGGCCGTTCAGGCAGCCCGCTTTGCGCGCATGGGCGATCCTGCCGTGGTCGCGCTGATGCAGGCGTCCGGTCCGCGCACCAACCTGACCGAATACAAGACCCTGACCCTGTTCGTGGACCGCAAGGCCGCCGCCTTTAGTGCATGGTACGAGATCATGCCCCGGTCCCAGTCGGGCGACGTGAACCGCCACGGCACCTTTGGCGACGTGATCGCGCGGCTGCCCTATGTCCGCGACCTGGGTTTCGACGTGCTGTATTTCCCCCCCATCCATCCCATCGGCAAGACCAACCGCAAGGGCCGCAACAACAGTCTGACCGCGCAAGAAGGCGAACCCGGCAGCCCCTATGCCATCGGCAGCGAGGACGGCGGCCATGATGCCATCCATCCCGAACTGGGCAGCTTCGAGGATTTCCGCCGCCTGATCTCTGCTGCCAAGGATCACGGGCTTGAGATTGCCTTGGATTTCGCCATCCAGTGTTCGCCCGACCATCCCTGGATCCGGGAACATCCCGAATGGTTCGACTGGCGCCCGGACGGGACCATCAAGTTCGCCGAGAACCCGCCCAAGAAATACGAGGACATCGTCAACGTCCATTTCTATCGCCGCGCGTTGCCCGATCTGTGGTATGCGTTGCGCGACGTGGTGCTGTTCTGGGTGGACCAGGGCGTTCGCATCTTCCGCGTGGACAACCCCCACACCAAACCCTTTCCCTTTTGGGAATGGCTGATCGAGGAGGTGCGCGCCAAGGATCCCGGCGTCATCTTCCTGGCCGAGGCCTTCACCCGGCCCAAGGTGATGAAGCGGCTGGCGAAGGTGGGCTATTCGCAGTCCTATTCCTATTTCACCTGGCGCAACGAAAAGCAGGAGATCATCGACTACCTGACCGAACTGACGCAGGAAGAATGCCGCGAATACATGCGGCCCAATTTCTTCGTGAACACGCCCGACATCAACCCGCGCTTCCTGCAGTCCAGCGGCCGGCCCGGCTTCCGCACCCGGCTGGTTCTGGCGGCGACCCTTGGCGGCAATTACGGCGTCTATAACGGCTACGAAATCTGCGAGGCGGCAGCCGTGCCGGGCAAGGAAGAATATCTCAATTCCGAGAAATACGAGATCCGCGCCTGGGACATGAACCAGCCCGGCAACATCCAGGACGACATCCGCCTGATGAACCGGCTGCGCCAAAGCCACCCGGCGTTGCAGGACTTTACCAACGTCACCTTCTACAAGGCGTCCAGCGACAAGGTGCTGTCATACGGAAAGCAGACGGGCGACGACTTCGTCCTGGTCCATGTCAACCTGGACCCCCACAACACCCAGACCTTCGAATTCGAGGTGCCCTTGTGGGAATGGGGCCTGCCCGACGAGGCATCCGTCGAGGTGCGCGACCTGATCCACGGCAACAGCTTCACCTGGCACGGCAAGAACCAGTGGCTGGAGCTTGAGCCGCACAGCCGGCCCTATGCCATCTGGCAGCTTTTCGCGCCCGGAGTTCCCCGCTGATGAATGTTGCCACGACCCCATCCGACGCCAACTTCGCCGTCCGCACCGACGGGATCGACCGCAGCCAGGCGGACTGGTACAAGGACGCCGTCATTTATCAGTTGCACATCAAGGCCTTCATGGATTCCAACGGCGACGGGATCGGAGATTTCGCCGGCCTGATGCAGCGGCTGGACTATGTGCAGGAACTGGGCGTCACGGCGATCTGGCTTTTGCCCTTCTATCCGTCCCCACTGCGCGACGATGGCTATGACATCGCGGATTACCGGTCGATCAACCCGTCATACGGGTCGATGAAGGACTTCAAGGCCTTCGTGAAAGAGGCCCACCGGCGCGGCATCCGCGTCATCACCGAACTGGTCATCAACCACACCTCGGACCAGCATCCCTGGTTCCAGCGGGCGCGCCGCGCCAAACCCGGATCGGCGGCGCGCGACTGGTATGTGTGGTCCGACACGGACGAGAAATGGCCCGAAACCCGGATCATCTTCCTGGACACCGAAAAGTCGAACTGGACCTGGGATCCGGTCGCGGGGGCCTATTACTGGCACCGCTTCTATTCGCATCAACCGGACCTGAACTTCGACAATCCCAAGGTGCTGGAAGAAGTCCTGAAGGTCATGCGCATGTGGCTGGACATGGGCGTTGATGGGCTGCGGCTGGACGCGATCCCCTATCTGGTCGAACGTGACGGCACCAACAACGAGAACCTGCCCGAAACCCATGACGTGCTGAAGGCGATCCGCGCCGACCTGGACCAGCATTTTCCCGATCGGATGCTGCTGGCCGAAGCGAACCAGTGGCCCGAGGACACCCGCCCCTATTTCGGCGAGGGCGACGAATGCCACATGGGCTTCCACTTCCCCCTGATGCCGCGGATGTACATGGCCTTGGCGCAAGCCGACCGACATCCCATCACCGACATCATCCGCCAGACCCCCGAGATCCCCGAGGCCTGCCAATGGGGCATCTTCCTGCGCAACCATGACGAGTTGACGCTGGAAATGGTCACCTCCGAGGAACGCGACTATCTGTGGCAAACCTATGCGGCCGACACGCGGGCGCGCATCAACCTGGGGATCCGCCGCCGCCTGGCGCCCCTGATGCAGAACGACCGGCGCAAGATCCAGCTGATGAATTCCATGCTGCTATCCATGCCCGGCACGCCGATCATCTATTACGGCGACGAAATCGGCATGGGTGACAACTACTACCTGGGCGACCGGGACGGGGTCAGGACGCCGATGCAATGGTCGGGCGACCGCAACGCGGGCTTTTCCCGCGCCAAGCCCCAGCAGCTTTACCTGCCCGCGATCATCGACGCCGTTTATGGCCACCAGGTCATCAATGTCGAGGCGCAGGCAGACGATCCGTCGTCGCTGCTGAACTGGATGCGCCGCATGATCACCGTGCGCCGCCAGCACCCGGCCTTTGGGCGGGGCGAGATGATCCTGCTGTATCCGCGCAACCGCAAGGTTCTGGCCTATCTGCGCGAACACGAGGGGCGGGCCTATCTGTGTGTGGCGAACCTGGCCGACAGCGCGCAGGCGGTGGAACTGGATCTGTCTCGCCATCGCGGCACCGTTCCGATCGAACTGACGGGCCGGTCGGCTTTCCCGCCGGTGGGCGATCTGCCCTATATGCTGACGCTGCCCGCATATGGCTTTTACTGGTTCGCGCTGAGCGCCGAGGAGGAAACCCCATCCTGGCATGAATCGCTGCCCGACATCCTGCCCGAGTTCATGACCCTGACCACGCGCGACGGGCGGGTGGCGACCGCCATCGGCGGGCGCGAGGGGGCGCAGTTCCGCAACGACGTGCTGCCGCAATGGCTGCCCCTGCAGCGCTGGTTCGCGGGCAAGGACAAGGGCATCGACGCCGTGCGCATGACCCCCCTTGGCGACCTGAACAACGGGGAACATGAACTGGTCGCCGTCACAGTAACCGTGGGCGACGAGGAACAGGGTTATCTGCTGCCCATCTCGGCCCGCTGGGGGGACGAAAACCTGCGTCCCGGTGCGCCGAAGCTGTCCTATACCTTGGCCAAGATCCGCCATACGGCACGAGTCGGTGCGCTGATCGACGGCGCCTATGACGAACGCCTGCCGCAACTGCTGCTGGATGGACTGAAGGAAGGCCGCACGGATGGCGACCTGCGCTTTGAAGGCACGGACGCCCTGCGCGGGATCGAGGATCCGGGCGATCCCCGGCAGCTTGGCGCGGAACAGTCGAACCTGTCCATCGCCTTCAGCGACAAGATCATCCTGAAACTGTATCGCCGCATCCGCGAAGGCGAGCAGCCCGATGTCGAGGTTGCGAAGTTCCTGACGGAAGTCGCGGGCTATCAGCACACGCCGCGCTATCTGGGCCAGGTCGTGCATGGCTCGACCACGCTGGCGGCGGCCTTTGCCTTTGTGCCGAACCGGGGCGATGCCTGGTCCGGCATCGTCGACGCCCTGGGCTTGGAGCTGCACGAGCACGAGACATGGGCCTCGACCGGCGAGGCGCGGCCGGAAGCCGTCGGCTATGACTTCCCGCTCAGCGTCGGGGCGCTTCTGGGGCAGCGGACGGCGGAACTGCACAAGGCTTTGGCGACCGATACCGACGACCCGGATTTCGCGACCGAGGATGTGACTGCCGACCAGCTTGGGCAATGGGCCTCCGATGCGGAAGCCGAGGCGCAGGCCTTGCTGGACCGTCTGGACCAAGCGCAACTGCCTGACGAGGCCGCGCCCCTGGGGCAATCGCTGCTGGAACGGCGCGACGACCTGCTGTCGCGCTTGCGCTCGGTCGCGGATATCGCGCCCAGCTTCAAGCTGTCGCGCATCCACGGTGATTTCCACTTGGGGCAGGTGTTGCTGGCCCAGAACGACGTTGCGATCATCGACTTCGAAGGCGAACCCGCCCGCAGCCTGGCCGAGCGGCGGCAGAAATCCTCGCCCTTGCGCGACGTGGCGGGGATGCTGCGGTCCTTCGACTATGCCGCGATGACAGTGGCCTCGCGCCAGCGCGACAGCTTTGGCGGGGCCGAACGCGGCCTGGACCGGATCGAGCATTGGCGGCAATCCACGATGCGCGATTTCCTGGAAGCCTATCGCGGCTATTCGAAAGGCGCAGCCAGCCTGCCCGAGGATGAGGCAGCCTGGCAAACGCTGCTGGACTTCTTCCTGCTGCACAAGGCTATCTATGAAGCAGGCTATGAACTGAGCAACCGGCCCGCTTGGATCGGCATTCCGCTGAGGGGCATCATTGAACTTCTGGGACAAAGCGGACAATGACAACAGCCTTGGCAAGTGACATCGCGGCGATCCTTCGTGGCAGCCATTCCAATCCTTTCGCCGTCCTTGGCCCACATGATGGCGAGGTGCGGGTCTTCGCCCCCCAGGCCTCCGAGGTCGCGGCGATTTCCGGCGACAAGCGGATACCGCTGGAGCGCGTCCATCCCGAGGGCTTCTTTGCCGGGCCTGTCGATAGCCGTCACTACCAGTTGGAAATCACATCCGGCGACCGGACCTGGCTGGCCGAGGATCCCTATCGCTTCGGCCTCGTGCTGGGCGAGATGGACGAATACCTGCTGGCCGAGGGCCGCCATCGCCGGCTTTACGAAAAGCTGGGTGCCCATCCGATGACCCATGACGGCGTCGATGGCGTGGCCTTCGCCGTCTGGGCCCCCAATGCGCGGCGGGTCAGCGTCGTGGGCAACTTCAACGCCTGGGACGGCCGGCGCCACCCGATGCGCAGGCGCCAGGGGCCGGGCATCTGGGAACTGTTCATCCCCGGCCTGTCGGTGGGCGAGCTGTACAAATACGAGATCATCAGCGCCCATGGCGAGCCGATGCCGCTGAAGGCCGATCCCGTAGGCTTTTCGCATGAACAGTCGCCCGGCACGGCCTCGATCATCAGCGGGCTGCCCGATTACGCCTGGCAGGATACCGGATGGATGGCTCAGCGGGCGGAACGACAGGACCGCAAGGCCCCGATCTCGATCTATGAGGTCCATCTTGGCTCATGGCGGCGCGGCGGCGAGAACGAGATCCTGGATTATGATGCCATCGCCGACCTGCTGGTCCCCTATGTCACCGAAATGGGCTTTACCCATGTGGAATTCCTGCCGGTGTCGGAACATCCCTTTACCGGCTCCTGGGGCTATCAGCCGATCGGCCTGTTTGCCCCCACAAGCCGCCATGGCTCGGCCGAGGCTTTCGCGCGGCTGGTGGACCGCCTGCACGCGGCAGATGTCGGCGTCATCATCGACTGGGTTCCCGCGCATTTCCCGTCCGACGCGCACGGGCTTGGCCGGTTCGACGGCACCGCGCTTTACGAACACGCCGACCCCCGCCAAGGCTTCCACCAGGATTGGAACACGCTGATCTACAATTTCGGCAGACAAGAGGTCGCGAACTTCCTGCAAGCCAGTGCGCTTTACTGGCTGGACAGGTTCCACATCGACGCCCTGCGCGTGGATGCGGTGGCCTCGATGCTGTATCTGGATTATTCGCGCGAGGCGGGCCAGTGGATCCCCAACCAGTTTGGCGGGAACGAGAACCTGGAAGCCATCGACTTCCTGCGCGGCGTAAATGAACGGGTTTGCGCGGATTATCCCGGCGCCATCACCATCGCCGAGGAATCGACCGCCTTTCCCAAGGTCAGCCGCCCGGTCAAGGACGGCGGCCTGGGCTTTGCGTTCAAGTGGAACATGGGCTGGATGCATGACACGCTGGGCTATTTCCGGCGTGATCCGATCCATCGCCGCCACCACCAGAACGACCTGACCTTCGGGATGGTCTATGCCTGGTCCGAGGATTTCGTCCTGCCGCTGAGCCATGACGAGGTGGTCCACGGCAAGGGATCCCTGATCCGCCAGATGGCCGGGGACAGATGGCAGAAATTCGCAAACCTGCGCGCCTATTTCGGCTTCATGTGGACCCATCCGGGCAAGAAGCTGTTGTTCATGGGCGGGGAATTTGCCCAGGACCGCGAATGGAACCACGACCAGTCGCTGGATTGGCACCTGCTGGACGATCCGCTGCACGGCGGGATGCAGAAACTGGTCCGCGACCTGAACCACCTTTACCGCGACCAGCCCGCACTGCATCGGCTGGATTGCGAACCCGAAGGATTCGAATGGATCGACGCCAGCGACGCAGAGCAAAGTGTCCTGGTTTTCCTGCGGAAATCGGACAATGGCGCCCCTCCGGTCGTGGTCCTGTGCAACCTGACCCCGCAGGTTCATCACGATTACCGCATTGGCGTCCCCCTGGCCGGGGCATGGAGCGAAATCCTAAACACCGATGATGCCGCTTATGGCGGGTCGGATGTGGGCAATCGGGGCGTGCTTCAGACCGAGGATGTCCCTTGGCATGGGCGGCAGGCATCGCTGTCCCTGACGCTTCCTCCGCTTGCGACCATCGTGCTGGCCCCGATTGTCAAGGCCTGACGCTGGCCCCTTCGATATAAATGGAAGCTGCCGTTCGTCAGGCGACCGGCAGCTTCCATCGGCTTGACGTTACTGGCCAAGCCCTTGCGCATGTTCCAGGTGCTGCTGCAGCACGGGCAGGCTTTTCTGGGCATAGGCCATCAGCGCCTCGTTGTCGCCTCCTTCGGCATAGGTTTGATACAGCGTGACTGCCGTTTCATGGGCCGTGGCCTGGTTCTGGACATAGGCGGTGTCAAAGGCCTCGCCCTCGGCATCCTGCAAGGTCTGCATCATTTCGGTATGCGGGCTGGCGATTTCGGTCGGCATGGTCAGGTTCTCGGCCTGGACAATGGTCATCAGTTCCTGGTTGTTGGCCGTGTGGTCCGTGATCATCTGATTGGCGAATTCCTGCACCTCGGTGCTTTGCGAGCGTTCAAGGGCCAGTTCGCTCGACTGCACTTCGAACAGGCCACCGCTGGCGGCCTGATTGACGAATTCCTGGGCTGTCATGTCCTGCGCCCAAGCGGCGCCCATAGACATAAGACCAACGGCTGCGGAAAGAAAAAGGGTCTTCATCTTCATCTCCTTGATAATGCATAAGCCCGGATTTATCCGAGCAGGGGTGCGACACAGCCATCCGAAGCTCTCCGGCGGACAGGGCGTCGATCCCCCTGCGGCGTACGACCTGTGAACAACAGAAAGCCCGCCGGAAGGTTCCCGGGTCAGAAAGGGCAAAACACGAGCATATTAGGTGAGCTGCCTTGGCCCTTATGTGACTGGGTGCGCGGACGGGCAAAGAATGCGGCATGAGCAATGGCGTGGCTGCTGAAAACAGGATCGCTTCACATTGCTGGGACTTCAGGGACGGGAATTGCCCCAACATAATGGGATACTGCGCAAGGTGACCCGGTGAAGGCGTCACTGGTTGAGGCCTTCTGGCGACCGTATGTTTCGCGCAGGCGTAACTCGACCGCCTGTTAATCGTCCTGGCGTCACAAGGGCCGGGCCTTGCGGGCGGATGCATTGTGATAGACTGTCGGTTCACGGTGATGGTTGGGCGGCATGGAAGGCTGTGTGGCAACCACGTTCGACGCGTTTGTGGAAGCCTTGGTGAACGTGATCGGGCATGTGGATCGTGCGGAGCCTTGATGATTGCACGGGGTTGATGATGCCCGCGCCGCGCAAAAGCGTGGCGCCGGTGGCCGCGGTGACGGCACCTTCGCGTGTTTGCGCCAGGCATCAGTCCCTTTTGCATTTTGTGGGACAAGCCCCTTGGTCAGACGAAGCGTTGAGGGCGCGCGTTCGCGATCGGGTTTTGCCCCCGCATGAAAGGCGGTGGCCCGGTAACGGGCTTTCCCAAAAAGGCAACCATTCCGTGAGTGTCGCCCGCCACGAGCGCGGCTTCCATCCCCGGGGCGCTGTCAACGATCACGAACTCAGGTCGTCTCAGGCCGCGGGCATCCAGACCGGTGAGGAACTGGCGCCCGGCTGCCGTGCTTTCGCCGCCCATGTTCCGGATGGACAACAGCACCTTCTGGCCGTCGCGGCGTACGCCGATCGCTGCCAGCACCGAGATGTTGGTGGCCTTGCGGTCCAGCCGGGTCTTGATCACGGTGCCATCGAGGATCAGGCGGTGTCCCAGTCGACCTCCACCTTGCGGCCCAAGCCCGGCTGACCACGTCCTTGCCTACCGCGCCCTCGAACAGCCCGAACAGCGCCCGCTTGACGCGCCGCGTGTTGGTGCCGGCCAGGTAGACCGCCGTTATCAGGGCCTCGGCCTTCTTCGTCAGCCGCCTGTAGCGGGGCAGTGCCTTCGATCGCCATTCGCTGACCTGGCCGGTCTCGTTCTCGATCCGGGCACGCGGCACGCGGACCGTCCCAGTTCCAAACGTGCCGGTGAGTTGCCGTTCGCGGTGCCCGTGGCGGTAGCCCCTGGCCCGCTCGTTGCCGCGCCCGTAGCGAAGCCGACCAAGAAAGCCGGCCAGTTCCTCTTCGAACATGGCTTCGATCGTGACACGGACGTTCGCCCGCAGGCGATCCTCGATCGGATCATACCCGCTTGCGTCGGCAGTGGGGAAAAGGACGAGCTGTCGGTATTCTGCTTCCTGGCGTGATCTCCCTGGCAGTTGGCGCCGCCGGGTGGGTGGGTGCCAGTCCACCCGGAGATTACGCCGCCAGCCAACTTCTACCACTTCAAAGATACGGCCAGATCTTTTGACAGCCTGGCTGATGCCCGCTGCAAGCTGGCTTTCTGGTGCTACGACTATAACCACGTCAGGCCGCATTCTTTGCTGGGCAGCAAGACGCCCGCAGAAGCACGCCGGGCGCTTGAGCTATTTGAGGGCAATGCGCCCGGCGTGCTTGCCACACCCGAAACCGAAAACTATCAACCGCTCTGCCCCCTGGAAACTGGACCGTTTGAAACAGGAGTTTGTAGCTGACCTTCCCGGGCTGGGAGAGGAGCTGAGAACGATGAAGGCATCGAAGTTCACCGAGGCGCAGAAGGCGTTCATCCTGAAACAAGGCGAGGAAGGCACGCCGGTTGCGGAGATCTGCCGCAGGGCGTGGATCCGCGAGGTGGCCTCTTTCACCTGAAGTAAGGAGGATCAGTGAAGGTTCCGGTGGACTGTTTACCCGGCGATCGCGTTATGGCGGGCTGCTGGCGGACGAGATGCTCCGGCTGAAGGCGCTCGAAGAGCGAGCTTGTGAAGGCCACGGGTTCGAGAGAGCAGGCGAACAACAGCCGGCTCAAGAAGATGGCGGCGGCCCTGACGCTGGACCGGGAGATGCTGTGAGGCACGTCATCCGCCGAAAGCTTTGACGCCCACCGGCTTGAACCGGGGGCGCCTGCTGGCTCACCTTGGCCTGATGCGCGAACTGGTTCGCGGGATGTGCATCGATTGGGGCGTGTCGATCCGCGGGGCTTGCGGGATCCTGCAGTTCGACACCTCCACGTTTCCCTCCACCTCCCGGCGCACCGACCAGGCGGCCGTCGCACAACGGATCAGGAGATCTGCGAGAGATGAGCCGTCGCGGCGCCATCGGTCCGAGCCCGACGGCGATTGGTGTGCGCTATGGCTATCGGCGCGGGCATGTCCTGCTGCGCCGGGAGGGGTAGATGATCACCATCAAGAAGGATTTACACTGAACTGGCCTTGCAGATCAGGAACAAGAACTCGAAGCGGCGGGTCAAGGCGAAGCTGCGTGATGACCGTCAGGAGGCAGTTGGCCCCAACGATATCTGGACCATGGAATGAGCCGGGCCAGAAAACAGTCCAGGGGACTGCTTTCCCGGCGAATGTGCATGACCAACTCGCCCTGGGTACGAAGCTTCGCATCCTGACCATTGTCGATACGCACTCCCGCGTTTACCCGGCTGCCGATCCCCGCTTCACCTGCCGCGGCGAAGAGGTGGTTCGGACACTGGAACAGGTCTGTGCCCAAGTCGGCTATCCCAGAACCATCCGGGTGGACAACGGCAGCAAGCTCATCTCCCGCGATCTCGATCTGTGGGCCTATGCAAGGACGTCACGCTGGACTTCTCACGTCCCGGCAAGCCGACGGACAACGGCTTCATCGAGGAGTTCACCAGCAAGCTCCGCGCAGAATGCCTGAACGCGCGTCGCCCTTGTCGCTCGGACCAAGGGCGCAACAATGGCGACTTCATGAGCCTTGCGGATGCACAGGGAAAGCTGGAGGATTGGCGCAGGCACCACAACGAAGACCGACCCCACAGCGCGATCGGGTACAAGATCCCGTTCACGCTGCATTATCCCGGCAGATCGACCATGTAGCCTGCGACGTGCTGGATCTGTCGACCGGACCATGTCGTGTCATTGGCATCACCAAGCCCGGGAAGATGCCTCAGCGTCCCAGTTTCGGCGCCCGGAAGATGCGGGTCTTTGCAAAAACATCTTCCAGCCGGTTCAGGCGGTCCTGCACCTGATCGGCGCAATGGCCCTGGACCCGGCCCAGCAGGGCCTCGACCAGCATTAGAATGGTTACCGTTGAATCCCACGCCGCCGGCATGTCGATGCGGCAAGGCAAGGTGTGATGGGCGTGGCCGGCGGCAGGCGACAGCCAGTGGTCGGTGATCAGCACGATCCTGGCTCCTTGGCGGGCCGCCAGTTCTGCCATGTGAACGGCGTTCGCCTCGTATCGCCGGATGTCGAAGATCACCACCACGTCGTCCGCCCGCAGGTCTAGAAACGCCTGCTGCCAGTCGGTCAGATGGTCCGAGACATAGGTGACACCCGGTCGGATCACGCGCAGGAGCGTTGCCATGTAATCGGCATGGGCGTGGGTCAGCCGCCCCCCCATGATGGCGACATGGCGGGCGGGATCGGCCAGAAGCGCAGCCGCCGCATCGAATTCCTGCGTTGCGATCTGATCCAGCGTTGCCTGGATGTTCGTGATGGCCTGCGCCGCAAAGGACTGCATCGGATGGCGCCGCGGTTCGTGGTCCGGCAGGGCCAGGGGCGCGGCCAGCAGGCGTCCGACCTCGGCGCGCAGGGCGGCCTGGTATTCGGCATAGCCCTTGAAGCCCAGCTTTTGCACCAGACGCACGATGGTGGGGGCCGACACCTCGGCCGCGCTTGCCAGCATGGTGATGGATCCAAGGGCCGACATGGGAAAATGCGACAAGATATGGGTCGCGGCCTGTCGTTCGGCGCGGGTCAGCGAGGTCAGGCTGGCGCGCATCCGCTGTTCGATGGTCATGGCGCCTCCGGGTTCTGGAAAGATTCTACCAAAAGAAAACGAAAAGAAAAATTCTTGACAGAACGCAAGGACCGGGAGGACGCTGAACCAAAAACAGGGAGAAGAATCGTGGCCCTGCCGCCATTTCAGCGCGTTTTCGCGCCCGATGTTCTGTTGCCCGAAGGGTGCTGCTGATGCCGGCCCTGGCGCTCGGTTTTGTGCGCATCGTCGAGGCGATAAACCGGCGCGTCGGACGCATCGCGATCTATCTGCTGTTCGTGCTGGCGGGCGTGCTGGCCTGGTCAATCATCGCCAAGGCCCTCTTCCGGCCCGCGCTGTGGACCCAGGAAATGGCGCAGTTCACCATGATTGCCTATGTCGTGCTGGGGGGCGCTTATTCGCTGATGGGGGGCGCCCATGTGCGGATGGACCTGCTGTATTCCCGCTGGTCGATCCGGACGCGCGCAGCGGTGGACAGTGTGACGATCCTCGCGCTGATCGTGTTCCTGGCCGTTATCCTGTGGGGCGGCATCGAAAGCACGATCTATGCCTTCGAGGTGGGAGAGCGGTCGCGCACCGTCTGGCGGCCCTATATGGCGCCGATCAAGATCGTGATCTGCCTTGGCACCTTGCTGATGCTGCTGCAATCGGTCGTGTTCCTGATCCGCGACATCGCCACCCTGCGCGGCACCCCCATCCCCGAGGCGCGCGTTTGATGTCATATGAGTTGATCGCGATCTCGATGTTCCTGGGGATGCTGGCGCTGCTGATGACGGGGCAACGCGTCTTTGCCGGGATCGGCTTTGTCGCCGTGATCGCGGCGATCGCGTTGTGGGGTGACCGGGGCGGGTATGACCTGGCCTTCACCAGTGCGATCAAGCTGATGAACTGGTTTCCGATGCTGACCCTGCCGATGTTCGTCTGGATGGGCTATGTCATGTCGGAAACCCGCATGGCGGACGACCTGTACCGGATGTTCCATGTCTGGTTCGGCCCGGTGCCGGGCGGACTGGCGGTGGGTACCATCCTGCTGATGGTGCTGGTGTCGGCCATGAACGGGCTGTCAGTCGCGGGCCTTGCGATCGGCGCAACCATCGCGCTGCCGGAAATGCTACGGCGGGGCTATGACAAGGTGATGGTCACGGGCATCATCCAGGGCGGATCGTCCCTGGGCATTTTGGTGCCGCCGTCCATCGTGCTGGTGCTTTATGCGATGATCGCGCGCCAGCCGGTGGGGCATCTGTGGCTGGCGGGAGTCTTTCCCGGCCTGCTGATGGCGGGGCTGTTCATCGTCTATGTGCTGATCCGCTGCGGGCTGAACCCGCGCCTTGCGCCACGCCTGTCGGCCGAGGAACGGGCCGCCATCACCTGGGGCGAAAGGCTGCGCCTGCTGCGTGCGGGGATCATGCCGCTGGTGATCTTCGGGGCGATGATGGGGCCCTTCGTGGCGGGCTATGTCAGCCTAGTCGAATCCTCGGTGGTGGGGGCGGTCATCGCCTCGCTGGTGGCGGTCATCAAGGGCCGCTGGACCCGCACCGTCTGGGAGGTATGCATGCGCGGCACGCTGAACGTGACCTGCATGTTCATGTGGATCCTGCTGGCCGCCCTTGCTTTTGGCGCCGTCTTCGACGGGCTTGGCGCGGTGCGCGCCATCGAGTCCTTCTTTCTGGAGGATCTGGGCCTGACTCGCTGGCAGGTCATCATCCTGATGCAGGTGTCCTTCCTGATCATGGGGATGTTCCTGGACGACACGGCCATGCTGGTGATCGTCGCGCCGCTCTATATCCCGCTGGTGCGCGCCCTGGAATTCGACCTGATCTGGTACGGCATCCTTTACACGATCACCTGCCAGATCGCCTATATCACGCCGCCCTTCGGCTATAACCTGTTCCTGATGCGGGCGCTTGCCCCCGACCATGTGTCGCTGGGCGATATCTATCGCTCCATCGTGCCCATCGTCGGCATCATGATCCTGACGCTGGCGATCATCATGGCTTTCCCGCAGATCGCCTTGTGGCTGCCTGGGCAGGTTTACGGACAATGACAAGAGGGCGGCGAACCGCCCCTTTTCCCAATATATCGGAGGTTCAGATGACGACACGACGCAAGTTTCTGATGACCGCGCCCCTGGCCGCAGGGGCCGCCACCCTGGCCGCGCCCGCCGTCCATGCGCAGGGCGCGCCGATCCGCTGGCGGATGCAGACCTATGCGGGCGCCGCCTTGGGCGAACACGTGGTCAAGCCCGCCATAGACCGCTTCAACGCCATCGCCGAAGGCCAGATGCAGATCGAGCTTTACTACGCCGACCAGCTTGTGCCCACGTCGGAACTGTTCCGCGCCATGCAGAACGGCACCATCGACGCGGTGCAGTCCGACGACGATTCCATGCAGTCGCCCACCGAGGTGACCGTGTTCGGCGGATACTTCCCCTTTGCCAGCCGCTACAGCCTGGATGTGCCGGTGCTGTTCAACCAATACGGCCTGAAGGAAATCTGGGACCAGGAATACGCGGCCGTGGGGGTCAAGCACATCTCGGCCGGGGCCTGGGATCCGTGCCATTTCGCCACAAAGGATCCGATCAACAGCCTGGCCGACCTGGAGGGCAAGCGGGTCTTCACCTTCCCGACCGCTGGCCGGTTCCTCGCGCAGTTCGGCGTGGTGCCCATGCAGCTTCCGTGGGAGGATATCCAGGTCGCCCTGCAGACCGGGGAACTGGACGGCATTGCCTGGTCCGGCATCACCGAGGATTACACGGTCGGCTGGGCCGACGTGACCCAGTATTTTCTCACGAACAACATCTCGGGCGCCTGGATCGGGCATTTCTTCGCCAATGCCGACCGCTGGGCCGAGGTGCCGGACAAGCTGAAGATGCTGATGGAGGTCTGCTTCGAGCAGTCCCATTACTATCGCCAGTGGTGGTATTGGGGCGGCGAGGCCGATCTGCGCGTGAACGGCCCCAAGCTGCAACTGACCTCGATCCCTGACGAGGAATGGGCCACCGTCGAGGAACGCGCCCGCGCCTTCTGGGACGAGATTGCCGCCGAATCCGAGGTCAAGGCCCGCGTCGTGGAAATCTTCAAGCGATACAACGACGTCATGGCCAAGGCGGGCCGGCCCTATCGCTATACCTGACGCCGCTGCCGCCGGGCGCCCCAGTCCGGCGGCATGATCCCTGGGATTGGACGATCATGCCTGCAAACCTGACACTCGACAGCCTGAGGACGGCCTTTGACGCCGGCGATATCGACACCGTCCTGGTGGTCTTTCCCGACATGCAGGGCCGCCTGATGGGCAAGCGGTTCCACGCCGGCTTCTTCCTGGACGGCGGCCACCAGGAGACCCATTGCTGCAACTATCTGCTGGCGCTCGACATGGAGATGAACACCGTGCCGGGCTATCGCAGCGCGGGTTGGGAACAGGGCTATGGCGATTACGTCATGCGCCCGGACCTGTCCACGCTGCGCCGCCTGCCATGGCTGCCGGGCACCGCGATGGTCATGTGCGACCTGCTGGACCACCACACGCACCAGGAGATCGCGGTGTCCCCCCGCGCGATCCTGAAACGCCAGATCGCCCGTGCCCGCGAAATGGGGTTTGACGCGTTGATGGCGACGGAACTGGAATTCTATCTGTTCGACAACAGCTATGAAAGCCTGCGCGGCGGCGTCACCGGGTTGGTGCCATCGTCCGGCTATAACGAGGATTACCACATCTTCCAGACCACCCGAGAGGAAGACGTGATGCGCGCCGTGCGCAACCACCTGTATGGCGCAGGCATCCCCATCGAGAGCACCAAGGGAGAGGCCGACGCGGGCCAGATCGAGGTGAACTATCGCTATTCCGACGCGCTCGATACGGCGGACAACCACACGATCATCAAGCAGGGAGTCAAGGAAATCGCCTGGTCGCGCGGCAAGTCCGTGACCTTCATGGCGAAATACGACACCGCCAAGGCGGGATCGGCGGCCCATGTGCATCAATCGCTATGGGCTGGTGACAAGCCCGCCTTCCATGACCCCGGCGACGACCACGGCATGTCGGCCACAATGAAGCATTTCCTGGCGGGTCAGCTTGCCGGGGCCGACCAGATGATGGTCTTTCTGGCGCCCTATGTGAACAGCTACAAGCGGTTCTGCACCGGGCTGTTCGCGCCGACCAAGGCCGTCTGGTCCTGCGACAACCGCACGGCGGGTTTCCGAGTCTGCGGCGAAGGGACCAAGGGCGTGCGGGTCGAATGCCGCATCCCCGGCGCGGATGCCAACCCCTATCTGGCCTGCGCCGCGCTGCTTGCCGCAGGCTTGGACGGGATCGAGCGCAAGCTGGAACTGGAGCCGGAGATCCGCGGCGACCTGTATCGGGCGGAAAACGTGCCCGAGGTTCCCAAGACCCTGCGCGACGCCGCCGAACGTCTGAAAGCATCGGACCTTTACAGGCGGGCCTTTGGCGGCGATGTGGTCGATCATTATCACCACGCCGCGGAGTGGGAGATTGCCGAGACCGACCGCATCGTCACCGACCACGACCTGCGCCGACTGCTGGAACGCGCCTAACAGGACCCACCATGAAAGACATCAACCTGATTTCCCCCATCGACGGATCGGTGCTGATCCGGCGCACACCCCTGGACCGCGACGCCGCCCAGGTCGCTGTGGCCCGCGCGCGCGCGGCTCAGGCGGAATGGGCCGCCCGCCCGCTGGACGACCGGATCGCCCTGGTGAAGGCGGGCGTGGCCGCGCTGACCGCCATGAAGGACGACATCGCCACAGAACTGGCGCAACAGATGGGCCGCCCCATCCGCTTCGGCGCCGGAGAGATGGGCGGCGTGAACGCCCGCACTGACTACATGGCGGACATCGCCGCCGAGACGCTGGCCCCGAAGGTAATTGAGGACAGCAACAGCTTCCGCCGCGTCCTGGCGCGCGAGGCCTTGGGCGTGGTCTTCGTGATCGCTCCCTGGAACTATCCTTTTCTGACGGCGATCAACACCATCGTACCTGCGCTGATCGCAGGCAATGCGGTGGTGCTGAAGCACGCCAGCCAGACCCTGCTGGCGGGCGAACGGCTGGCCCAAGCCTTCCACGCGGGTGGCGTGCCCGAAGATGTGTTCCAGAATGTCGTTCTGGATCACGCGACGACGGAAAGTCTGATCGCCGCGCGGACCTTCGACTTCGTGAACTTCACGGGATCGGTCGCGGGGGGCCGCGCCATCGAACGCGCGGCGGCGGGCACCTTTGTGCCCCTGGGCCTGGAACTGGGCGGCAAGGATCCGGGCTATGTCCGCGCTGACGCCGATCTGGACGCGGCGGTCGAGGGGCTGATGGACGGCGCGATGTTCAATTCCGGCCAATGCTGCTGCGGGATCGAGCGGATTTATGTCCATGACAGCCTGTATGACGTCTTTGTCGAAAAGGCCTTGGCCTGGGTGAACGCGCTGAAGCTGGGCGATCCGCTGGACCCTGCCACGACGCTGGGGCCGATGGCCCATGTCCGCTTTGCTCAAACCGTCCGCGACCAGGTGGCTGAAGCGGTGGGCCAGGGTGCGCGTGCGCTGATCGATCCGTCCGCCTTTCCGCAGGACGACGGCGCAGCCTATCTTGCCCCGCAGGTGCTGGTGGATGTCGATCATTCCATGCGCGTGATGGTCGAGGAAAGCTTCGGCCCGGTCGTGGGCATCATGCGCGTGTCAGACGACGATGAGGCGATCCGCCTGATGAACGACAGCCCCTATGGCCTGACCGCCAGCATCTGGACGCGCGACGACGATGCCGCCGCCGCGATCGGCGCGCGGATCCAGACCGGTACCGTCTTCATGAACCGTGCCGATTATCTTGACCCCGCGCTGTGCTGGACCGGGTGCAAGGACACGGGGCGCGGCGGCAGCCTGTCCTATCTTGGTTACCTTTCCGTGACCCGCCCGAAATCCTATCACCTGAAAAGGGCGTGACATGACCTTTGATGTCCCCAACCGCAACTGGTCCTATCCGACCGCGATCAAGTTCGGCACGGGCCGGATTTCGGAACTGGCCGACCATGCGAAGGCCGCGGGCCTGTCGCGCCCGCTGCTGGTCACCGACAGGGCCTTGGCTGACCTGCCCATCACCGCCGGCGCGCTGGATGTCCTGGACCGCGCGGGGCTTGGCCGCGCCGTCTTTTCCGACGTGGACCCCAACCCGACCGAGGCGAACATGGCGGCGGGCATCGCGGCATACCGGGCAGGCGGGCATGACGGGGTGATCTGCTTCGGTGGCGGATCGGCATTGGATCTGGGCAAGATGGTCGCCCTGATGACTGGGCAGCGCGCCGACTTGTCGGTCTGGGATCTGGAGGATGTGGACGATTGGTTCACCCGCGCGGATGCCGATGCCATCGCCCCCCTCGTCGCCGTGCCGACCACGGCGGGCACGGGCAGCGAGGTCGGGCGCGCGGGGGTGCTGACCAATTCGGAAACCCATCGCAAAAAGATCATCTTTCACCCCCGGCTGATGCCAACGGTCACGATCTGCGATCCCGAACTGACCGTCGGGATGCCCGCCTTTGTCACCGCAGGCACTGGCATGGACGCTCTGGCCCATTGCTTGGAGGCGTATTGCTCGCCTCATTACCACCCGATGAGCCAGGGGATCGCGCTTGAAGGGATGCGCCTGGTCTTCGAGAACCTGCCGGTCGTCTATCGCGACCCCGGCAACCTGACCGCGCGCGCCCATATGATGAGCGCGGCGCTGATGGGTGCTGTCGCGTTCCAAAAGGGTCTTGGCGCGATCCATTCTCTGTCCCACCCGGTCGGCGCGGTCTATGGCACCCATCACGGCACCACCAATGCGGTGGTGATGCCCGCCGTCCTGGACTTCAACCGTCCCGCCATCGAGGATCGCATCGCCGCCGCTGCCGCCTATCTGGGCATCCACGGCGGCTTCGACGGCTTCCGCAGCCGGATCGTGGCGCTGTGTTCTGAACTGAAAATTCCCAAGGGCCTGGCCGCGATGGGCGTCCAGGCCGACCGCCTGGATGAATTGACCGCCATGGCTCTGGAAGACCCCTCCTGCGGGGGGAACCCCATACCCATGACAACCCAAAACACCCGGTCGATGTTCGAGGCGGCCATGTAGATCGGTCGACAAAATGGCGGGCGTATGTGTAACCACAGCCGGGTGAACGCTGAAGGTTCGAAGGGTTTCTTGCACGGCCACGGATGCCAGCCATGTCCATTCCCGATGAGGCAAGCCGCATCGGTGCAGCGGGAACATTTCGCCGCACCTGGGGTTTGGCAGCATGGGCTTGGAGGATCAGATGGACGACACCGAACGAATTCGCCAGCGCGCGCATCAGATTTGGGAAGCGGAAGGACGCCCCGAAGGCCGTGAGGCAGAGCATTGGGCGCAGGCCGAGGATGATCTTCAACGCGACAGTGCCACAGGGGGCGATGCGTTGTCCGGGGGATACGAGGACGACGGCCTTTTGGAACTTCCTGCCGAACTTGCGTCAGGAGACGAGAGTGCAGCAGATGGGCGCATTGTCGAGGCTGGCGAGAGCGGGATCTCGGGTGGTCTCGACGAAGCGGAAGAAGCCATTCTGTCGCCAGTCTATCCAGATGGAGAGGACCGCCGCTGAGGCAACGCCATGACGGTTGACGGTCCCTAGCGGTTGCAGGGCCGTATGGTGCGGACATCCTGTGACGAAGATGTCGAGCGATGCGTCATAGGCTAACAGTGTGGGCACATCATTTTCCTCGCCAAGGGCATCCTGGCGAAGGAATTAGGCCTGTCATTCTTGCTCCTGCGACTTTATTTTACGCGGGTTTCCCGCCACTACAGCGTATCGCGGGCATTAGATTCAGGATTCCCCGTTTCTTGGGATGTGCTTCCCTTTTGCTGAGGCAGGTATGGGTTAGTTGATGGGCAAGCCACATCCAATGGAGCTTCGGACGCGGGGTGTCGCGTATGTGGATGAAGGCCACAGGCATCGCGAGGTGGCGCGGCACTTTCGAGTGTCGCCCAAATTCGTCAACGATCTGGTGAAGCTGCGGCGCGAGACCGGGTTGCTGAGGCCGAGGCGGCAAGGCAATGGTGGGGGACATGGCAAGCTCGCCGGCGTGACCAGTTGGCTCAAGGCGCGTGTTACGGCCAAAGGTGAGATAACGCTTGATGAGTTGGTGGTCGAACTGGCAAAAACCCACGGCATCGCCGTCCACCGTGCCACCGTCTGGCGGGTGTTGCGCGGGCTCGGACTGACACACAAAAAAGCCCTGCAGGCGCTTGAACAGAAGCGCCAGGGCGTCGCTGGCCTGCGTCATGTCTGGATCGCGAGGCGCCAGCCTTTCATGGCCAATCACCTAGAGCGGCTGGCTTTCCTTGATGGTGAGGCGTGAGCCCGCCACCGGTCCGAGGGCCACGCCGAACGGAATCAAGACGAACATGACCAAGACCACCGGCTGGGCGCCTTGTGGGCAGCGCCTCGTCGATCATGCGCCGTTCGGACATTGGCGGAGCCAGACCTTCATTGCAGCTCTGCGCCATGACCGGTTGGACGCGCCTTGGGTGATCGATGGGGCAATGAACGCCGAGATGTTCAACCTTTATCCCAAAACCCAGTTGGTCCCGACACTCCATCCCGGCGACGTTGTCATTCTGGACAACCTTTCCAGCCATAAAAGTCCTGCCGCAGCGGCAGCGCTGCGCGATGTCGGCGCGTGGTTCCTGCGCCGGACGCCATACAGTCCTGACCTCAACCCGATCGAAATGGCCTTCTCCAAACTCAAGGCGCTGATCAGAAAAGCCGCCGCCCGAACCTACGATCAGCTTTGGGCGGCGGTTGGCAAGGTCTGCGACCTCTTCTCCGACGAGGAATGCTACAACTACTTCAAAGCCGCAGGGCATGAGGTCGATTGAATGCAACGGGATCTAGTACTACAGTTGCATTTCATGTAGGTTTGTGGTTCCCTTGCCATGGTGTCGCTTAGCGCGCATTGGCCCTGTCCCGTATTTGTGCTGCTCTGGTGCTCGTTCAGGCTGCTTGGCGCTCAAGGGCCAAGGGGGTTTTTCCTCCCGATGCTGAATGCCGACGGCGCGAGTTATAAAAGCCGTTGATGTATTGGAAGATGGCTGTCTCAGCCTGGCGACGCGTTTCCCACGACCTGCGCCCGATCAGTTCGGCCTTGATGGTTTTGAAGAAGGTTTCGGCGGCAGCGTTCTGCGCCTTTGAAAGATCCACAGGATCGGTCAATCCCCTGGCGCGGACCGCCTTGAACTCATGGCAGTTGCCTTTGCCGCTCAGCGACGCTTGCAGGCCATGTTCGCGCGGGACCTTCCGGTAGTCATGCGAACAGTGTTGCGAGCCGCGTCAGCTCGTGGAAGACGCGGCCCCGCGGCGGTGATCGCAGGGCGATGGCCATTCTCAATGCCCGGATCGCCAGATCGCGTTTCCTGCGGTTGGCTCGCGGCCCAGCCGATCACGCGCCGGCAGTGCAGGTCCAGGAGCGAGGCCATGTCCGCCACCGGTCCGAGGACCATGGTCGAGCGCCAGATGCAGCCAACCCTCGCGGGTCCAGATGTAGCTGATGTCGCCCGCCCATGTCGCTGCGCGGTCTTTCGGTTCTGGTCGGGCCGATCTGCCATGAAGTCACGATCCAAGCCGGGTTCGGCGCGCTGTTGAAGGCGTGATTGCTGTCCGTGGTCGCCTTGAATTTGCGCGTTCTTTCAACGACGATCCCGTTCTCCCGCATCAGTCGCCCGCCCCGGCGATGGCCTACATCGATGCCAACTTCCTTCAGTTCCTCAGTCATCCGGGGACGGCCATGGCTGCCCAGGCTCAGACGCGACTGTTCCTTGACAGGGGCAAGAACAACCATGTCCATACGCTGCCAGCGACTGGCCGGGCGGCTGCAAAAGGCCCGCAGCCCGCGGGGGCTGACATTCCTCACCTGGCACAGCCGGTCGATCGGGAAGGCCCCACGCTGCTCTTCGACGAACCTGAACCGCACGGCTTTTGGCTCGCGAAGAACTGGGTGGCTTTTTTCCAGGATCTCCCCCTTTCGCCGGGGAAACAATCCCCCAGACTGTTTCGCGGATCCGGCTCAAATCCTTAAGGATGCGGATCTCGCGCCCAAGCCGTTATTCTCCGGGCAAGCTCGCGGTCCTCTGCTGAGACCACATCCGTGTCGCGATGGGCGTTCCCCCATGGGTTCAAGGTCGACACGCCGACCCCCAGATCATCCGCAATCTGACGTCGCGAAAGCCCGCTCGTCCGTGCAATGCGCACCGCATCCTTGCGAAACTCATCCGTCCTGCCTGTGCCCAGGGTTCATCTCCTTTGCCGCACATTGTGCTATCAAAGGAGCGCCACCAAGCCGCGACAGGTCCAGCTTTGTTCGTGCCGAGCTTTACACCACGCCGACATATCTCACGACATCAGAAGTTCTGCGCTTGGTGGAGCGCGGCTCATCCTCAGCCGCGCTCCACCAACCGAAGTCATTCTGCCATGGTCATTCTGGCGCCGACAACATTAGGCCAATCCAGCAAACGCGCATCGGAGAAGACGCGCATGAAATGAAACTGTAGTGTTAAGCAACACGGTTCTATCTTCGCTCCCTGGGCATTCGTCAGCACAGTGCGATCCATCCGGAGCGTGAATCACATCCACGCTGCCTCGTGAAGCCCCACAGGGCCTAGTGTCCTTACAACCCCGCAACCGCCAACGTCGCCGTGATCACCGGTGCCAGGCGCGCGGCCCAGTCGGCCTGACCGGCCGTATCTGCGATCAGGTCGTTGCGAACCTCGATCAGTATGTTGGGACGGCCTTTCTGCAAGGCATGGCGGTCGATCGAATCCCCCTCCAGATGGCCGTCGTACGGTTGGTTTTCGCCCGTGACCCAGCCAGCCGCACGGCAGGCCTGGACCATTGGCGGACCCAGGCGCACGTCCTGCCAGGAATAAAGGATCCCCACCTGCCAAGGCCGCATCGGACGCCCGCGCAGTTGCGGCGTAAAGCTGTGGATCGCGCAAATGCAGCGGTCAGGATGGCCCGCCGCCAGCCGGGAAAGCGCCTCGTGATACGGGCGGTGCAGCCGTTCCAGCCGCCGGTTGCGCTCTGCCGGATCGGCGTGCTTGTTCGCCGGGATCACCGTGCCGTCGTAAAGGCGCATCAGCAGGGTCGGGTCATCCTCGCCCCGGTTGGGGTCGATCACCAGCCGCGAAAAGTCGGAAAAGATCGCCGGCGCATCCAGCAGCGCAGCCAGCCGGGACGCCAGCCCCGAAGCCCCCAGGTCATAGGCGATGTGGCGGGCCATGTCCGCAGCCCCGATTCCCAGATTGCCCCCGCCCACCCAGGCCGGCACCCGGTTCGTGGCATGGTCGCACGTGACCAGCCAGCGGGACGGGCGGCCCTCGCCTTCGATCCAGAAGGCGCGTTCTGTCATCGGTCGGTCATCCTTCATCTTGATGGGTGTCTATGCCATGGTGCCAGCGGACGCCAGTTGCAGCCGCAGGCGTTCTGGACCATAGTTAGCGCAAACGGAAAAAGGCGGCCTGTAATGAGACGACATCGCAACGTGAAGATCGTGGCAACGCTGGGTCCGGCTTCCTCGACCCGCGAGATGATCCGCGCGCTGTTCGACACGGGTGCCGACGTGTTCCGCCTTAACATGAGCCATGGCAGCCACGATGACCACCGCGCCCGCTATGACGCGATCCGTTCGGTCGAGGCGGAAACCGGCCGTCCCATCGCCATCCTGGCGGACCTCCAAGGCCCCAAGCTGCGGGTGGGCCAGTTCACTGCGGGCGCCCATGACCTGGAGGAAGGGGACCGTTTCCGCTTTGACCTGAATGCCGCATTGGGCGATTCCCATCGCGTCCAATTGCCCCATCCCGAGATTTTCGCGGCCTTGACGCCGGGCAGTGGCCTGCTGGTTAATGACGGCAAGATCCGTCTTCGTGTCGAGGATTGCGGCCCCGATTTCGCCAATTGCATCGTGACGGTCGGCGGCACGATCAGCGACCGCAAAGGCGTGAACGTGCCTGACGTGGTGCTGCCACTGGCCGCGCTGTCGGACAAGGACCGGGCGGATCTGGAATTTGCCTGCGAACTTGGCGTGGACTGGCTGGCCTTGTCCTTTGTCCAACGCGCCGCCGATGTCGAGGAGGCGCGTGCCCTGGCCAAGGGGCGCGCGGCCATCCTGTCCAAGATCGAGAAACCGGCAGCGGTCGATGCCTTCGAGGAAATCCTTGCCGCATCCGACGGGATCATGGTGGCGCGGGGCGACCTGGGCGTCGAATTGCCGATCCATTCGGTCCCACCGATCCAGAAACGTCTGGTCCGCAAATGCCGGTCCGCCGCCAAGCCTGTGATCGTGGCGACCCAGATGTTGGAATCAATGATCGACAGCCCGATGCCAACCCGGGCCGAGGTTAGCGATGTTGCCAATGCCATCTACGAAGGCGCCGATGCGGTGATGCTGTCGGCGGAAAGCGCCGCCGGCTCGTATCCCATCGAGGCTGTGCGCACCATGGACAACGTCGCCCGCTCGGTCGAGGCCGACAGCAACTATCGCGCCATCATCGAGGCATCGCGCCAGAACAAGCTGCACAGCGTGGCCGACGCCATCGTCACCGCCGCCCGAGAGATCGCTGAAACAACCGACATCGCCGCCATCTGCGCCTTCAGCCAATCGGGCAAGACCGCGAGCCTTGTTGCCCGGGAACGGCCGCGCGTCCCGATCATCGCCCTGACCCATGTCGAATCGGTGCTGCGCCGGATGTGCCTGACCTGGGGCACGCATTGCGTGATCACCCCTCAACTGACCCGATTCAAGGAAGCGGTGGTCAATGCGACCCGCGCGGCGCGGGAATTCAACTTTGCCGACGAATCCCGGCAGGTCGTCGTCATCGCCGGGGTGCCCTTCAACGTGCCGGGCACGACCAACATCGTCCGCATCGCGCCTTGCGACGAACGCTTGATCTTCGCGTCCGATCCAGAATAAGCCCCAGGGCGAACGATATCATCACGGGGACGTCCATGTCCGATTACCTGCTTCTGGGCGGCATCGCGCTGTGCCTTCTGTCCGTCATCGTCGCGGTCGTGCAGCTTTTGCAGACGCGCCCGCCGCGTATGGCCGCGATCCTGCTGATCCTGGGGATCGTGGCGATCCTCGCCGCGGCCTATCTGTCGCCGCAACCGTTCAGCCTGGAACAGGTGCCGCAGGCCTGGGTCCGGCTGACCGGCGGGGCAACCACCACGCCCTGAAGCCCTTGCCAAAACCCCCAGGCGCGCTTATACGGCGCGCTTCCTATCCGTGCGTCCGGCCACCATGGCATTGCCGAGGCGTATGTTCACTTCGATCAAGGAGAAGAAAATGCCGAAGATGAAGACCAAGTCGGCCGCCAAGAAGCGGTTCTCGTTCACGGCTTCGGGCAAGGTGAAATCCGCCCAGGCCGGCAAGCGCCACGGCATGATCAAGCGCACGATCAAGTTCATTCGCGACGCGCGCGGCACCAGCGTCCTGTCGGACGCCGATGCCAAGATCGTCAAGAAATACATGCCCTATAACCGCTGATCGCTGAGGACTGAACAATGGCACGAGTTAAATCCGGCAAGGTTACGCACGCCCGCCACAAGAAGGTGCTGGAAGCGGCCAAAGGCTATTACGGCGCCCGGTCGCGCAACTTCCGCACCGCCACGCAGGCTGTGGACAAGGCGAACCAGTACGCCACCCGCGACCGCAAGAACCGCAAGCGCAACTTCCGCGCCCTGTGGATCCAGCGGATCAACGCCGCCGTCCGTCTGGTTGATGCGGAAATGACCTATTCGCGTTTCATCAATCTGCTCGCGAAAGCCGGGATCGAGGTTGACCGCAAGGTTTTGGCCGACCTGGCCGTGAATGAACCCGATGCGTTCGGCGCGATCGTCGAAAAGGCGAAAGCCGCAGCCTGACCTGTCAGGCAGGCGAAGATCTTGGGGTCGGTGTGTCATGCACCGGCCTTTTTCAATAGACCGCCCTGTATCTTTGCTTCCTGTTATTTCGGCGGAAACATCAAACGCGGTCCGGCTATTCCGGCCCGAAAGCCCGTCATGTCAGGCAAGATGAGGGTGCGGCTTCGCATGGCGATGGACCCTGAGCTGCGCTGGAGGCTTTCCCCTTGGCCGCACAAATGCTAACGCGATGCCCGACAAGGACGAGGCATCACGATGGACGATCTGACCCCCCTGCGCCAGCAATGGCTTGACCGCATCAACGGCGCCGCAGACCCGGCCGCCATCGAGGAGGTGCGCCTGTCCGCCCTTGGCAAGAAGGGCGAGATCAGTCTGAAGATGCGCGAACTGGGCCGCATGACGCCCGAGGAACGCCAGACCACCGGCCGCGCCCTGAACGAACTCCGCGATGAACTGGACGCGGCCCTCCGTGCCCGCAAGCTGTCGCTGGAAGATGCCGCGTTGGAGGCCCGGCTGGCGAGCGAATGGCTGGACGTGACGCTGCCGGGCCGCCCCCGGCCGCAAGGGACGATCCACCCGATCAGCCAGGTGACCGAGGAAGTGACCGCGATCTTCGCCGACATGGGCTTTGCCGTGGCCGAGGGTCCGCAGGTGGAATCTGACTGGTACAACTTCGACGCGCTGAACATCGCGCCTGAACATCCTGCGCGCCAGGAACACGACACCTTCTTCATGCATCGCGCGCCAGGCGACAACCGCCCGCCTCATGTGCTGCGCACCCATACCAGCCCCGTGCAGATCCGCGCGATGCAGGACCAGGGCGCGCCGATCCGCGTGATCTGCCCCGGCCGCGTCTATCGCATGGACATGGACCAGACCCACACGCCGATGTTCCACCAAGTCGAGGGACTTGCCATCGACCGCGACATTTCCATGGCGCAACTGAAATGGACGCTCGAGGAGTTCTGCCGCGCCTTCTTCGAGGTAGGCCAGGTCGAACTGCGGTTCCGCGCCAGCCATTTCCCCTTCACCGAACCCTCGGCCGAGGTCGATATCCGCTGCGACTGGTCCGGCGGGCAATTGAAGATCGGCGAGGGTGACAGTTGGTTGGAGATCCTCGGGTCCGGCATGGTGCATCCGAAGGTTCTGCAAGCAGGCGGGATCGACCCAGCGCAGTGGCAGGGCTTTGCATTTGGGATGGGCATCGACCGGATTGCGATGCTGAAATACGGGATTCCTGATTTGCGGGCGTTCTTCGAGAGCGACCTGCGGTGGCTGCGGCACTATGGGTTTGCAGCGGGGGATGTGCCGAGTGTGAGTGGGGGGTTGAGTAGGTGAGTTACGCGTCGATTGTAGTGCCTACTTTTTTCGGCTTTGTTGCGGGGGGACTAGCAATCCGGCACTTCGAGAAAAGAGAAATCAAAGCTGCGCGACATGACAACTTCACTGATTTCCGCGAAAGATTAGGTTTCTACGCGCAGATGAAAACGCCATGCGCGACAATCTACCATCCTGCTTCCTCAAACACAAATTTCGTACCATCTGGTTTTATGCTAAACGAAGACCAGCACGATATTCTTTTGGGAATATTAAAGAAGATAGAAGCCAAAAGCGCAATGGTAGCGGTAGTTCTGGTTTTGGCATTCGATCTGATGGCAACAAACCTGCCTAAGGAATTTAAAATGGCAGCAACAATCTTTTGGGGCGTAGCGAACGGATTGTTAATATCTATGTTGCTTGCCTCGATGGATGCTGCACCTCATTTAGGACAGAGGCATTTCAGAAAAATGCCAATAAGACCAGAGATCGCTGGACGAGAACTACAGTTGGTTTGGTAATCCTCCCCGTTTTAACGGGGCGCAGACGTAGAATTCACGCGGCCATTCTCAGCTTCATGGCAGGGGTGATCCCGCCGATGCCCATGTTGGGGCGTTCGTTGTTGTAGGTCCAGAGCCACTCGGTGGCGATGTTCTGCACCTCCTCGATGGTTTCAAAGATGTATAGGTCCAGCCATTCGTGCCGGACTGTCCGGTTGTAGCGCTCGACGTAAGCGTTCTGCTGCGGCTTTCCGGGCTGGATATAGGTCAGGGTAATGCCCTTGTCCTCGGCCCATTCCATCAGACGGCCACTGATATATTCCGGGCCGTTATCAACCCTGATCGCCTTTGGTGCTCCCCGCCATTCGATGATTTGGTTCAGGGTCCGGACGACGCGCTCGGCCGGCAGCGAGAAGTCCACCTCGATGCCCAGGCCCTCGCGGTTGAAGTCGTCCAGGACGTTCAGAAGACGGAAGGCTCGCCCGTCCCCAAGGCGATCTGCCATGAAGTCCATGGACCAGACCGCGTTGGGAGCTTCCGGCACAGCCAGTTCCTCGGACTTCTCCCGCTTCAGCCGCTTGCGAGGCGTTCGCCATGGTCACTCGGACCAGTGGCGTTCCATGGCTCACTCCTCAGGTTCAGTTCCAGCTCACGATAGATCCGGTAGACGCGTTTGTGGTTCCAACCATGGCCCTGGACGTTGCGCAGATACAGGAAACACAAGCCAAAGCCCCAAGTCTTCCTGGTCTTGGTTAGCCCAATGAGCAGGTCGGCGATCTGCTCGTTCTCGTTGTCGCGCTTCGGGCTGTAGCGGAAACAGGTCTCGCTGACGCCGAATGCCCGGCAAGCCAGCGCAATGCTGATCCCCTTCGTCGCCACAGCCTTTGCGGCCAGCTCGCGACGCTGAGCTGGCCGCGTCACTTTTTTCCAAGCGCCTCCCGGAGCAGATCGGCTTGCATGCTCAGATCGGCAAACATGCGCTTCAGCCGCCGGTTTTCGTCCTCCAGTAACTTCATCTGGCCCATCATGGATGCATCCATGCCGCCATACCTGGCACGCCATTTGTAAAACGTCGCGCTGCTGATCCCATGCTCGCGACACAGTTCAGGCACAGGCAAACCACCCTCGGCCTGACGCAGCACGCCCATGATCTGGGCCTCGGTGAAACGGGTTTTCTTCATCTGAATCTCCTCGTCCAACTTGCCGAGAAAATTCTACTTCCGCATCCCTTTAACCATGGGGAGGATTACCGCTTTGATTAACGATGCGTTAAGAAAAGAAGGTGCATTCTCATCCTTTTACTTACTTGTTCCGATAGTTATGACGTGTGTGCTTGTCGCATTTTTCGTGAACGAAGTAGGCTGGTGAAAATGTGGTAGGGCCGGGCCGAGTTCTGCCGTCTGTCCTCTGCTAACTGCACCGATATGGACGGATACCCCTACCCTGAACTGACTAATGCGGCACCACCCTACCGTCCCAATCTAACCACATTCCCCGCGCTCGTGATCTCTACCGCCACGATCCGCGACAACTGCACCGACGACAGCGCCATCGCGGCCGTGATGTCGTCCACGCCGGGGCGGGCGGGCAGGGCGGCGGTGCTGCCGGGCGCGGGCGGGACGCCCACCAGACGCAGCCGCAGCACGCCGTCAGCGTCAGGAGAGATGCGGTCGCCCGGCATGGGCCGCGCAGTGACAAGCGCCACCGAGGAATAGCCGCGCACAGGGGCAAAGCCGTTCACGACCAGCAGACGGCCCTCGTTCAGCGGCTCCCACCGGGCTGCGGTGATCTGGGGGACGTCGGGGCGTGCATCGGGTACCTGGGCATAGCCGCCCTCGGGTTCCAGCGTGCGGGTGGGCGCGCTGCCCCAGGAAAGCGGGTTCCAGCTGCTGTCGCCAAGGCGCCCGCAGCCTGCAAGCGCGACCGTGGCGATCAGCAAAGGCGCGGTCAGTTTGATCATGTCACCATCCCCCAGGCGTTTTCGGTTTGTTAGGCGAAAACCGCAGGGTGATAAAGGCACTTTGACCTTGCCGTCCCGCCGCGATAACCAAAGGGCAAAAGGACCGCGCCATGGCAACCCAAGCCTTCGAAGACATCGCCGAGACCTTCGACTTCCTGGACGACTGGGAAGACCGCTATCGCCACGTGATCGAACTGGGCCGTGCCATACCGCCGATGGATCCCGCGCTTCAGGTTCCCGCCACCAAGGTCGATGGCTGCGCCAGCCAGGTCTGGATCATGCCGCGGATCGAGAACGGCCGCTTCGACTTTCAGGGCGACAGCGACGCGATGATCGTGCGGGGGCTGATCGCCGTGTTGCACGCGCTTTATTCCGGGGTGCCGGTGGGGCAGGTGGGCCAGATCGATGCACAGGCTGAACTGGCCCGTCTGGGACTGGACGAACACCTTTCGTCCCAGCGGTCGAACGGCCTGCGGGCGATGATCCAGCGAATCAGGCTGCTTTCCGACGCCGCAGCGTGATCCAGCCACCGCCCAGAACGCGGGTGCTTTCGGGTTCGTAGAAGACGCAGGCCTGGCCGGGGCTGACGCCTTCCTCGGCATCCAGCAATTCGACCTCGGCGCGGGTGGCGTCGATGGGCCGCAGGATCGCCGGGCGTGGTGGGCGGGTGGACCTGATGCGGACCATCACCGGGATCTCGCCCGTGAAGGGCTGGTCGCCCAACCAGTTGATTTCGCTGATCGGCACGACCGTTGTCGCGAGGGCCGATTTCGGACCGACGACAACACGCCGCGTGTCCGGGTCCAGCCGCACGACGTACAAGGGATCGCCCAGACCCCCGATGCCCAATCCGCGCCGCTGGCCAATAGTATAGTGAATCACGCCACGGTGCTGGCCCAGGACGTTGCCGTCCATGTCAACGATATCGCCCGGTTCTGCCGCGTTGGGACGCAACTTCTCGATCACGGCGGCATAGTTGCCGTTCGGAACAAAGCAGATGTCCTGGCTGTCGGGCTTGTCCGCGACCGCCAGGCCGTATTCCGCAGCCAGGGCGCGCGTCTCGGCCTTGCTTTCCAGATGGCCTAGCGGAAACCGCAGAAAATCAAGCTGTTCCTGCGTGGTCGAGAACAGGAAATAGCTTTGGTCACGGTTCGCATCGGCAGCCATGTGCAATTCGGCACGCGCTGCGCCGTCCTTGCGCTGGATGTAATGTCCGGTCGCCATGCAGTCGGCATCCAGGTCGCGCGCCGTTTCCAGCAGGTCGCGGAACTTGACCCTCTCATTACAGCGAATGCAGGGAACCGGCGTCGCGCCCGCCAGATAGGCGTCGGCGAATTCGTCGATCACTGATTCGCGGAACTTGTTCTCGTAATCCAAGACATAGTGCGGAAAGCCCATGCGTTCCGCCACTCGCCGTGCATCATGGATGTCCTGGCCCGCACAGCAGGCGCCCTTTTTTGCCAGTGCCGCGCCATGATCGTAAAGCTGCAATGTGACACCGATCACGTCATAGCCTTCGGATTTCAGCTTGGCCGCCACGACCGAGCTGTCCACGCCCCCCGACATGGCCACCACCACCCGCGTCTGCGCAGGGGACTTGGCAAAGCCCAGGCTGTTCAATGGGGTCGCACGCACAGGCGCGCGGTGATGAAGGGTCATGGCATATCCCGGATACAATTGCGTCGAAATATAGGCAAATGCTGTCTATTCTCAAGCAGCCAGCCGCAGAAAAACCTGTCACGGTCAATCGAGCCTTAAGAGGATCCGGGCCAATGTTGTCCATACGCGACATAGGACAGGTGGGATGTTCTTGAAGAAAACCGACGCACCTCGCATTGTGACACTGCCCTGCGGCAGGATCCTCACGCTTGCGGATCTGCCTCCCGATCAGACGCGATGGGTGGCTAGCCGCAAGGAAACCGTGGTGAACGCTGTGATCCATGGCCTGATCACCAAGGACGAAGCCTTGCGGCGCTATGGCCTGTCCGAGGAGGAATTTGGCAGCTGGATCAAGGCCGTGCAGTATCATGGTCCTGCTGCCCTGAAGATAACGGCCATCCAGCGTTTTCGGCAACCATAGATTGCGCGAGATCAATCAACAGATCGTGGTAACAACATATTAACCTTATGGGTCGATGGTCGAATCCAGCGAATACACGAATCGGGGCATATATTATGAGAATTCTGTTGGTTGAGGATGATCCCAGCACGGCGCGGGCCATCGAACTGATGTTGACTGCCGCCAGCTACAACGTCTTTCGAACGGACATGGGCGAGGAAGGGATCGACCTTGCCAAGCTTTATGATTATGACCTGATCCTTCTGGATCTCGACCTGCCCGATATGCACGGGATGGAGGTTCTGCGCCATCTGCGGCTGGCGCGCGTCGACACGCCGATCCTGATCCTAACCGGGTCCGACGATACCGAAAGCAAACTGCGCGGCTTTGGCTTCGGTGCCGACGATTACATGACCAAGCCCTTTAACCGCGAGGAATTGCAGGCCCGTATCCAGGCGATCATCCGCCGGTCCAAGGGCCACAGCCAGGCGATCATCAAGACCGGCGAAATCGTGGTGAACCTGGATGCGCGCTCGGTCCAGGTCAAGGGCAAGGCCGTGAACCTGACCGGCAAGGAATATCAGATCCTGGAACTGCTCAGCCTGCGCAAGGGCACGACGCTGACAAAGGAAATGTTCCTGAACCACCTTTACGGCGGCATGGACGAACCGGAACTGAAGATCATTGACGTCTTCATCTGCAAGTTGCGTAAAAAGCTGTCCGAGGCGATCGGCGGCGAAAGCCATATCGAAACCGTCTGGGGCCGTGGCTATGTCCTGCGCGAACCCGCCCCCAATGCCGAGCGCCTGGCGATCGGCGCCTGACCGGGCGGCTGCCGCAGGATCCTTGCGGCAGCCCCTGTAAAACCCTTTGCCGAACGTCGTATAGAGCAGACAGACGGAAGGCGGAGGCAGCGATGACGGATGCAAGGCAGGATGACAGCGTAACGGCGCGACCGGATCCGGCCACGCTTGACGAACAGCGCGCGAGCGATGAAATTGCCGACCTGACCGCCCAGATCGCCCAGGCGAACGAGGATTATCACCTTAAGGATGCCCCGGTCCTGACGGATGCGGAATATGACGCACTGAAACAGCGGCTGCTGGCGCTGGAACGCGCCTTTCCTCAGCTTGCGCGGCCGGACAGCCCGACGCAGGCGGTCGGGGCCGCGCCGGCCGAAGGTTTCGGCAAGGTCACGCACGCGCAGCGGATGATGTCGCTGGAAAACGGCTTCGACGCCGAGGACGTGGCGGATTTCGTAGCGCGCGTCCGCAGCTTTCTGGGTCTGCGCGACGGGGATCTGGCCTTTACCGCCGAACCCAAAATTGACGGCCTGTCCCTGTCCCTGCGATACGAGGACGGCGTGCTGGTTCAGGCCGCAACGCGCGGCGACGGCGCGGTGGGTGAAAACGTCACCTCCAACGCCCGCACCATTCCCGACATTCCCCACCGGCTGACTGGCGCCCCCGCCATTCTTGAGGTCCGGGGCGAAGTCTACATGAGCCATGCCGATTTCGAACGCCTGAACGCAGCCGAAGGGGGCCGGATTTTTGCCAATCCCCGCAACGCCGCCGCCGGATCGCTGCGCCAGATCGACCCGAACGTGACCGCCTCGCGCCCCTTGCGGTTCTTCGCCTATGGATGGGGGCAGGTCAGCGAACCGCTGGCCGCGACCCAGAGGGGCGCTGTCGATCGGCTTGCGGCGCTTGGCTTCCAGACGAACCCGCTGACGCGCCTGTGCCATGACGCGGAACAGATGCTGGCGGTCTGGGCAGATATCGAACAACAGCGCGCAACGCTGGGCTATGACATCGATGGGGTGGTCTACAAGATCAACGACCTGTCCTATCAGACCCGTCTCGGATACCGTTCGACCACGCCGCGATGGGCGCTTGCACACAAGTTTCCCGCCGAAACCGCCTGGACGCGATTGGACCGGATCGACATCCAGGTTGGCCGTACCGGCGCGCTGTCCCCCATCGCGCGGCTGGAACCGGTGACGGTGGGCGGAGTGGTGGTGTCGAATGCCACCCTGCACAACGAGGATTACATCGCCGGGCGCGACAGCAACGGCGCGCCGATCCGCGAGGGCCGCGACATTCGCGAGGGCGACTGGGTCAAGGTTTACCGCGCGGGCGATGTTATCCCCAAGATCGCCGATGTCGATCTGTCCCGCAGACAGCCCGACAAGCAGCCGTACTGTTTCCCCGAAACCTGCCCGCAATGTGGATCCGATGCGATCCGGGAACCCGGCGATTCGGTTCGCCGCTGCACCGGCGGACTGGTTTGCCCAGCCCAAGCCATCGAAAAGCTGAAGCATTTCGTCAGCCGCGCGGCCTTTGACATCGACGGCTTGGGCGCCAAGCAGGTCGAGATGTTCTTTGCCGACGCCACCCTGCCGATCCGCGAACCCGCCGATATCTTCACCTTGGCCCAACGCGATGCCCGTTCCATTGCCAGGTTGAAGAACCGCGAAGGCTTTGGCGCCCGATCCGTCGAAAAACTGTTCGCCGCCATCGAGGACAAGCGTCGCATCCCGCTGGAACGCCTAATCTTCGCCCTTGGCATCCGCCATGTGGGCGAGGTTGCGGCAGGGATCCTTGCGCGGCATTTCGGCACATGGGACGCGCTGATCGCGGCCGTGGACGCCGCCGCGCTTGAACCCGCCTTTGCCGCCGACGACAAGGCCCGCCGGGCCGTTCTGGCCGACAGCCCCAACTGGACGGAACTGACCACGATCAACGGCATCGGCGCGGTGCTGGTTCAGTCGCTTGTCACCACCCTGACCCAGGCCGCCGAACGTGCCAGCATCGACCGCCTGATCGCTCAGATAACGGTGATCCCCGCCGCCGCCCGACAGGTCCAGCAGACCGAGATCAGCGGCAAGACCATTGTCTTCACCGGCACCCTGGAACGCATGACCCGGGCCGAGGCCAAGGCCCGGGCCGAGGCGATGGGCGCCAAGGTGGCCGGATCCGTCAGCGCTAAGACAGACCTGCTGATCGCGGGGCCGGGGGCAGGATCCAAGGCCGCAAAGGCCACCGAACTGGGCGTCGCCGTGATCGACGAAGACGAATGGTTGCGCATCGCGGGCGGCGCATGACGCAGCCAAAGGGACGCCCGCCTGCTCTTTTCCCGCTGTTCGCCGCCATCGACACCTTGCCGGGCGTAGGTCCGAAAAGCCGCGACGCCTTGGCGCAGATGGGTGTCGAACGTCCGCGCGACCTGATCCTGACCCTGCCTACCAGCGGCGTTACCCGTCGCCGGATCGCGCGCATCAGCGATGCCCGTCCGCCCGAGGTGGTGACGATCGCCGTCACCGTGGGTCGTCATTACCCACCCGCTGCCAAGGGGCGCCCCTGGCGGGTTCATTGCTCTGACGGGGCAGGGGATCTGACGTTGGTTTTCTTTCACCCGCGCAAGGAGTGGATCGAAAGCCAGCTTCCGCCGGGCGCGCGTCGTATCGTCAGCGGCAAGGTCGAACTGTTCGACGGCCTGGCCCAGATGGTCCACCCCGACCATGTTCAGCGCGAGGACGACCCGCCCCTGCCAGAATTCGAGGCGGTTTATCCCCTGACGGCCGGGTTGACGCGCAAGGTCGTGATCAAGGCCGTCGAGGCCGCCTTGACCCGTCTGCCCGAGACGCAGGAATGGATCGACCCGCAGCTTGTGGCGCAGCGCGGCTGGCCGGATTTCACGACGGCACTGCGACACGCGCATGAGCCTCAAGCAATGCGCGATCTGTCGCCCGAAGCACCGGCACGGGCGCGGCTGGCCTATGACGAGTTTTTGGCCCATCAGATGACACTGGCCCTGGTGCGGCGGGAAAGGCGTCGTCTGCGGGGGCGGCGCAGCGCAGGCGATGGCCGGTTGCGCCGGGCGGTTCTGGATCACCTGCCTTGGCCGCCGACGGGTGCCCAGATGCGCGCGACTCGGGAAATCGCGGCCGACATGGCGGGCGACGGACGCATGAACCGCTTGCTGCAAGGCGATGTGGGATCAGGCAAGACGCTGGTCGCGATGCTGGCTGCCCTTGTCGCGGTCGAGGCGGGCGGGCAGGCGGTGCTGATGGCGCCTACCGAGATCCTGGCCCGCCAACACGCCCGGGCGCTGGAACCCTTGGCCAGCGCGGCGGGCATTCGGTTGGCGGCACTGACCGGGCGCGACAAGGGCGATTTGCGCGGTCAACTGTTGGAAGATTTGGCCCAGGGTCGCATCGACATCCTGGTCGGCACCCATGCGGTGTTTCAGCGTGGCGTCGAATTCCACGACCTGCGGCTGGCGATCATCGACGAACAGCACCGCTTCGGCGTGGCGCAGCGGCTGGAACTTTCGGCCAAGGGCCAAGTTCCGCCCGATATGCTGATCATGACCGCGACGCCGATCCCGCGTTCGCTGGCATTGACGCAGTATGGCGATCTGGACATCTCGATCCTGGATGAAAAGCCGCCGGGGCGCCAGCCAATCACCACGGTGATGATTGGCGATGGCCGTCTGGACGAGGTGACGGCCCGGCTGCGCCACGTTCTGGATCAGGGCGCGCGCGCATATTGGGTCTGTCCCTTGGTCGAGGAAAGCGAGGTCACGGATCTGACCGCGGCCGAGGCGCGGTTCCAGTCGCTGCGCGCGCAGTTTGGTGACATCGTGCGGCTGGTACACGGCCAGATGCCTGCAGATCAGCGCGACGCCGCCATGACCGATTTCGCCAGCGGTCGTGCGCGGCTTCTGGTGGCGACAACGGTGATCGAGGTTGGCGTGGATGTGCCGGAAGCCACCATCATGGTGATCGAACGCGCGGAAAGTTTCGGCTTGGCCCAGTTGCACCAGTTGCGCGGCCGGGTTGGGCGGGGGACGGGGGCATCGACCTGTCTGTTGATGTATCATTCGCCCCTGAACGAAACCGGCGCGCGGCGCCTGACCACCTTGCGCGACACCGAGGACGGTTTCCGCATTGCCGAGGTCGATCTGGAAATGCGGGGGGCGGGCGACGTGATCGGCACTGCGCAATCGGGCCTGCCCCGGTTCCGCATCGGCGATCTGGAGCACCAGGCCGGGCTGATGGCCGTGGCGCGGCAGGATGCCCGCAATCTTTTGGACCGCGATCCTGCCTTGGAAAGCCCACGAGGGCAGGCCGTTCGGATGCTGATGTGGTTGATGAGCCAGGACGAGGCGATCCGTTTGATCTCGGTTGGCTAGAGCGCGTTGCGTCTAATCGGTTTCATATCCGGCGGCTTTGAAGAAATTGTAGCATTCCTCATCGGTGAAAAGATCGCAGACCTGCCCGACGGCGTGCCAGAGAGCCTCGTAGGTTCGCGCGGCGGCTCTCCGGATCAGGGCCTTGAGCTTTGCGAAGGCCATCTCGATCGGGTTCAGATCCGGACTGTAGGGAGGCAAGAACAAGAACCACGCGCCAACGGCGCTCATAGTCGCCGCTGCCTTGGGACTCTTGTGCGATGACAGGTTATCCAGAATGATCACATCGCCGGGTCGCAGTGTCGGGGCCAGTTGGGTTTCGACATAGAGCTCGAACAGTTCGCGGTTCATGGCACCGTCGATCACCCAGGGCGCATCCAGCCGGTCATGGCGCAGGGCGGCGATGAAGGTCTGGGTGTTCCAGTGGCCGAAGGGCGCATGGTCGACAAGGCGCGCGCCTTTTGGAGACCATCCGGTGGTCTTGGCCATGTTCGTCTTCAGCGACGTCTCGTCGATGAAACCAAGGCGCGTCAACGCGCTGCGCATGAACGGTTGGCGTCGTGTGATCCAGATATGGCGTGCCTGCCGGATCTCAGGCCGCTTCTGCTCGAGGGCTTGCAGGTCTTTTTTTGTGTGTCAGCCCGAGACCGCGCAAAAACCGCCAAACCGAGACACGGTGAATGGCGATGCCGTGATGATCCGCAAGTTCGCCGACCAGGTCGTTCAGCGTCAGATCGGGCTTCGCCTTCATGCGCGCGGTGATCCAGTCCCCCACACCAACCAATTTGCCATGACCACCACCATGGCCTTGGGCACGCGGAGCTAACCCGCCCGTCTCGCGCTTCAGGATCACCATGTCGTTGACGAACTTCACCGAAACCCGGAACCGCGCAGCGGCTGAACGGTGCGAGTTCCCTTCCTCCACAAATGCCACAACGCGCTCTCGGAGCGCCATAGGATGCGGTCTGCCCATATCATCCCTCCACCTGTCATGCAGGCAGGGAATCACAGATCAAGCCACAGGGGTATCCTGAATCGGGAAAGCCGCAATACGCTCTAAAATGTTCTTAAAATGTTCTTTACGAATCGTTCTGAAAATGAGAACAAATAGGCAACACGAAGGAGTTGCCCATGTCCCGTGATTTCATATGCGATCTTCTGGGTGTGACCGCCTTGACCGTCACCACTATCATTGTCCTGTGGTTGCCTGCGATCCTGCAGGCCTGATCTCTGCCCCGCGTTGCCCTGACGGCGCTTGCCTGTGCGCCCGTCGATCCCCAGCACGCGCACCTGCCGGTCCTGTCACGGGACCGGCTTTTTCATAACTGCGTGGCTTGGTCGATGGCATCCAGCGTGGCATCCCAGGCCAGCAGGATGGATGCATGGCGATTGGGGTAATCCCGCGCAGGCAACAGCGCCTCGAGATCCGCGAATGGCGCGGCGGGGGGATCCCCCGCATCCGTCAGCATCGTCCGCAAGGCATCGCGAGTGGCGGCAACTTCCGCCCGGCTTCGCCCGACAACTGCCTGCCCCAGGACCGAGGCCGAGGCTTGGCCAAGCGCGCAGGCCCGCACCTCTTGCCGAAAATCGGCGATTCGGTCGCCATCCATCGCCACATAGGCCGTGACAGACGATCCGCATTGCGGCGACCTGCGCATGGCCTTGCCGTCGAAGGCGGGCAGCGCCCCCAGGTGCGGGATGGCGGTCGTCAGCGCCAGGATCCTGCGGGAATAAAGCTGCATCAGGTCGCTGTCGGCCATCGGTCTTTCCCCTGCGCTGCACTTTGCCTAGATAGGGACGCGACCCGCGAAAGGAAACCCGATGTTCGATCCTGCCCGCCTGAAATACGACGCCCATGGCCTGATCCCGGCCATTGCGCAGGATGCCGACGGGGGCGAAGTTTTGATGATGGCTTGGATGAACGCAGAAAGCGTGGCGCGGACGCTGGACACCGGGCGGGTCACCTATTGGTCGCGGTCGCGGCAGGCATTCTGGGTCAAGGGTGAAAGCTCGGGCCATGTGCAGGAACTGGTCGAACTGCGGGTGGATTGCGACAGCGATTGCCTGCTGGTGCTTGTGCGCCAGACCGGACCCGCGTGCCACACCAACCGGCGCAGCTGCTTTTACACCGCAATCCGTGACGGGGCCGAGGTCGAGATCCTGGCGCCCCTGAGCTAGAACCCCACCAGTCGGCGAATGTCCTGCGGGGTTGCGCCGTCGTCGCGGTAATGGCGGATGGCGCGGGCATCGTCGCGCTTGGCCAGCCGCTTGCCGGCATCGTCGCGAATAAGGCGGTGGTGGTGATACCGGGGAGTGGGCAAGTTCAGCAATTTCTGAAGAAGCACATGTATGTAGGTTGAATCGAAAAGATCTTTTCCCCGCGTGACCATGGTGACGCCCTGTGCGGCATCGTCCACGACCACGGCCAGATGATAGGACGTTCCCATGCCACGCCGCGACAGGATCACGTCGCCGATGCCGTCCAGGAACTGATCACGAGACAGTGCGTGATCTTCATCGGGCAAAATGGTTTGGTCCCGGAAGGCGACGCGGCCGATGCCCAGGGCATCCAGCGCGCGGGCGGCGTCCAGGCGGATCACATCGTCCGGCCCCGCATCCGCCATGCTGCGCCCCCGGCAGGTGCCGGGATAAACAAGGCCGTCAGGCCCGGCCGGCAGGGCGCCTTCCTGCGGGGCCGACAGCGCCGCGCGGATATCGCCCCGACGGCAGCGGCAGGGATAGGTCAGGGATGCAAGCTGCTTCAGCGCGTCGCGGTAAGCCGCCATCCGATCCGATTGCCGCATCACCGGGCGCTGCCAGGCCAAGCCTAGCCAGGTCAGATCCTCGTAAATTGCTGCCTCGCATTCGGGGCGGCAGCGGTCGCGGTCGATATCCTCAATCCGCAGCAGGAACTGTCCGGGATCGGCCAGCCGTTCCGCCACAAGCGCCGCATAGGCATGGCCCAGATGCAGCAATCCCGTGGGCGAGGGTGCAAAGCGGGTTACTGTGCGGCCAGCCATGCGCTGAAATCGTCCTTGGCCCGCTGGGTATAGGCCGGGTAGCGATCCTTGCGTCCCTTCCTGCCGCTGCGCATTTCCTCCAGAGGAGGGAACAAGCCGAAATTCACGTTCATCGGCTGGAATGTCTTGGCCTCGGCCCCGCCCGTGATGTGGCTGACCAGGGCCCCCATCGCGGTCGTAGGACCCGGGGGCGGCAGGTCGCGGCCCTGCGCTTGCGCGGCGGCCATCCGGCCCGCCAGCAGACCCATCGCCGCGCTTTCGACATAACCCTCGACCCCGGTGACCTGGCCCGCAAAGCGCAGGTTGGGACGCAGGCGCAGGCGCATCCGGTCATTCAGCAGCGTGGGCGAGTTCAGGAACGAGTTGCGGTGGATTCCGCCAAGCCGCGCAAAGCTGGCATTTTCCAACCCGGGGATCATGCGGAACACCTGGGTTTGGGCGCCGTATTTCATCTTTGTCTGGAAGCCTACGATATTATACAGCGTTCCCAGGCGTTATCCCGCCGAAGTTGAACCACCGCATAAGCTTTTTCTTCGGGCTTGTGGGCATTGGTCAGCCCCACCGGCTTCATCGGCCCATGGCGCAGGGTTTCGCGCCCGCGTTCGGCCATCACCTCGATCGGCAGGCAGCCATCGAAATAACCGGCGGTTTCGCCTTCGTGGAACTCGGCTTTGTCGGCGGCCAGAAGGGCGTCGATGAAAGCCTCGTATTGGTCGCGGGTCATGGGGCAGTTGATATAGGCCTTTTGCTCGGCCTCGGTCTCGCCCTTGTCATATCGGCTTTGTTCCCAGGCCACCGACATATCGATGGTGTCGGCATGAACGATGGGGGCGATGGCGTCGAAGAAGGCGAGGGCATCCGTGCCCGTGACCGACCGGATCGCCCTCGCGAGGCTGTCCGAGGTCAGCGGCCCGGTAGCCACGATCCAGTTGCCCGTGTCGGGCAGGTCCGTTACTTCGCCCGGGACGATCTGGATCAGCGGTTCGGCCTGCAAGGCTTGGGTCACGGCCGCCGAGAAAGCGTCGCGATCGACTGCCAGGGCGCCGCCTGCGGGCAGCTTGTGGCGGTCGGCATTGGCCATGATCAGCCCGCCGGCCGCACGCATTTCCCAATGCAACTGGCCCACGGCGTTCATCACGTCATCGTCGGACCGGAAGCTGTTGGAACAAACCATTTCCGCGCAATCGCCGGTCTTGTGGGCGAAGGTGCCCTTGGCCGGGCGCATCTCGTGCAGGATGACGGGGACACCTGCGCGGGCGACCTGCCAGGCGGCCTCGGACCCGGCCAGGCCTGCGCCGATGATGTGGACTGGTTCCATGACAACCTCCTGCGGCGGGGCTAGCAAAGCGGCCCGCAAATGAAAAGGGCGGCGCCAGCGGCACCGCCCGATATTGCCTGCGGCAGCCGGGATCACTCCTCGGTTGCGGCTTCGGCTTCTTCCTCGTCACCGCCCGAGCGCAGCGCAGAGGGGGCGGCGATGTTGGCAATCACGAAGTTGCGGTCGATGGTCGGCTTCGCGCCTTCGGGCAGCTTCACGTCCTCGATATGGATCGTGTCGCCGACGTTCAGGCCTTCCAGATCGACGGTGATGTGATCGGGGATGTCACCCGCCGTCACGACCAACTCGACCTCGGGGCGCACCGTCACCAGCGTGCCGCCGCGCTTGAGGCCGGGGCATTTGTCGTGGTTGATGAAGTCCACGTGGATGAACAGGTTCACCTTGGACGTGCGGCGCAGGCGCATGAAGTCGATATGGATCGGCAGATCCTTGACGACATCCTTTTGCACGCCGCGGCAGATGACGCGCACGTCTTCCTGGCCTTCAACCTGAAGGTTGAACAGCGTGGACATGAAGCGACCGGCGCGCAGTTGCGTCAGCAGCTTGTTGAAGTCGAACTGCACGTTGACCGGGTCTTTGCCGTCGCCATAGACGACTCCGGGTACCTTACCGTCGCGGCGAGCTTGGCGGGCGGCCCCCTTGCCTGACCCCGCGCGCGGCTCGGCCACCAGATCAGGGATCTCTTTGGCCATGATATTTTCCTAACTCAGTTGTGGACGCCGCCATCCTCCAAGGGTGCATGGCAGCAGGTCGCGGCCTATACGGCAACAGGGGCGATTTGTGAAGCCCTCATCGGCGCCTGCACGTCGTATTCGTCCAGGAAGCCCTGAGGGATCATCACGTTCTGCGGCCCGATGTCCTTGACGTTGCGTTCGCCGCACAGCGCCATGCTGATGTCCAGTTCCTTGCGAATGATTTCCAGCGCCTTGGTGACGCCCGCCTCGCCCATCGCGCCAAGACCATGAAGCCAGGCCCGCCCGATCCAGGTCGAATGCGCCCCAAGCGCAAGCGCCTTCAGCACGTCCTGGCCCGACCGGATGCCGCCGTCCATGTGGATCTCGACCCGGTCGCCCACGGCCTTGACGATATGCGGCAGCATCCTGATCGAGGACAAGGCCCCGTCAAGTTGCCGTCCGCCATGGTTGGACACGATGATCGCGTCGGCCCCGAAATCGGCGGCAATGCGGGCATCATCGGGATCCAGCACCCCTTTCAGGATCAGCTTGCCGCCCCACAGATCGCGGATCCGCGCGATCTTGTCCCAGTCCAGCCGTTCGTCGAATTGTTCGGCGGTCCAGCTCATCAAGGACGAGGTGTCGCCGACGCCCTTGGCATGGCCCACGATATTGCCAAAGCCGCGCCGCCTGGTTTGCAGCATCCCCATGCCCCACCGCCAACGGAAGGCAAGATCCAGCAGCGTTGGCAAGGTCAGCTTGGGCGGGGCGGACAGGCCGTTCTTCAGATCCTTGTGCCGCTGGCCCAGGATTTGCAGATCCAGCGTCAGCACCAGGGCGCTGCAATTGGCCTTTTTCGCGCGCTCGATGATGGCGGCCAGGAAATCCTGGTCCTTCATGACGTAAAGCTGGAACATGAAGGGTTTGGTCGTATGTTCCGCCACATCCTCGATCGAGCAGATCGACATCGTGGACAGGCAGAAGGGCACCCCGAACTTTTCCGCCGCGCGGGCCGCATGGATTTCTCCGTCCGCGTGCTGCATCCCCGTCATTCCCACGGGGGCCAGGGCCACGGGCATGGCTGCGGGCAGACCTACGACGTCGGATGCCGTGCTGCGGTTCGACATATCCACGGCCACCTTTTGCCGCAGCTTCAGCCGGGCAAAGTCGGTCGTGTTTTCCCGGAAGGTTTGTTCGGTATAGCTGCCTGATTCCGCATAATCATAGAACATCCGGGGCGCGCGGGCGCGGTGCATCCGCTTCAGATCCTCGATCGAGGTGATGACTGGCATGGCGCTACTCCGCAGATTGGTCAAATTTCTTTACCAGAGCCGCAGGCGATCGGCAATCATTGCTGCGCGCGGATGCGCGCCAGGGTTTCGGGCTCGATCACCGGGCTGCGCAGGGCATCGGCGCGCCGCCGCAGCGCATCTGCCCGGGCCTCGGCCTCGGCATCGACGGCTGCCTGGGGCGCATAGTCGGGCAGGGCGGGTTCGGCCAGGATTTCGTCGGTCGGCAGCAACCGGGGATAAGGCTCTGCATCGCCCGTGCAGGCGGATAGGATCGCGGCGCAGGTCAGGATCAGGGCGTGTTTCATGGCGCCATGATTACGGCGGGGCTGACTGCGGGGCAACAGACTTTCCCGCCGCCGCCGCGCGCGCTAGAAGACCCCATGGCCCGCACCCAAGGTTCCCGTGCCGATGTCACCGGCCCCCTGATCCGCACCCATGCCCGCCGCCTGTTCGCGCGGCAGGGCTTTGCTGCCGTATCCATGCGCCAGATCGCATCGGCCGTTGGGGTGCAGGCAGGGGCGCTCTATGCCTATACCCCCGACAAGCAGGCGCTGCTGTTCGACCTGCTGGAAGCCCATATGCAGGAACTGCTGGGCGCTTGGACCGATGTTCCCGGCGATCCCCTGGCGCGGCTGGAACATTTCGTCCGCTTTCACATCGACACCAGCCTGGATCACGCCGACGCGGTGTTCCTGTCCTATATGGAACTGCGCAACCTCACGCCCGACAATTTCGCCCGGATTGCTGCCCTGCGCGGCGAATACGAGGCGGCGTTGGAATCCATCCTGCGTGACGGGGTGGCGGCGGGCGTGATGCGCCTTGACGATCCAAGGCTTGCGACCATGGCGCTGATTGCCATGCTGACAGGAGTGACCAACTGGTACCGCGAGGGGGGGCGCCTGGACCGCCGCCGGATCGGCGACATCTATTGGGGCCTTGCGCGGGGGGCTGTCGGCGCGCATTGACGCTGATGCCCGCCAAGCCCGATAATCACCCCATGAGTCTTCCCCCCGGCTTTCTTGACGAGATTCGCAACCGTGTCCCGATCAGCCGCGTGATCGGGAAGAAGGTCGTGTGGGATCTGCGCAAGTCGAACCAGGCGCGCGGCGACTGGTGGGCGCCTTGCCCGTTCCACCAGGAAAAATCCGCAAGTTTTCATTGCGATGACCAAAAGGGCTTTTACTACTGCTTTGGCTGTCATGCCAAAGGCGACGTGCTGACCTTCCTGAAGGAAGCCGACGGGATGGAGTTCATCGAGGCCGTCAAGCTGCTGGCGGCCGAGGCTGGGCTTCAGATGCCGGAACCCGACCCCCGTGCCCGCGAAAGGACCGACCGGCGCACCCGTCTGCTGGAGGTGACCGAGGCTACCTGCCGCTGGTTCCGCCTGCAATTGCAGACAGGTGCCGCCGCCGAGGCGCGAGACTATCTGGCCCGGCGCCGCCTGGATCAAGCGGCCCTGGAGAGATTCGAGATCGGCTTTGCCCCCGACAGCCGCACTGCGCTGACCAGTGCCTTGCGCGACAAGGGCTTTGACGAATCGCTGATCGTCGAATCGGGGATGTCGGCCAGGCCGGACAATGGCGGCGCGGCCTATGACCGGTTCCGCGGCCGCATCATCTTTCCGATCCGCGACGGGCAGGGACGCTGCATTGGTTTCGGCGGCCGCGCGATGGATCCGAATGCGCGGGCAAAATACCTCAACAGCCCGGAAACGCCGCTGTTCGACAAGGGACGCAACCTTTACAACCTTGGTCCTGCCCGCGCGGCGGTTGCCAAGGGTCAGCGGTTGATCGTGGCCGAGGGCTATATGGACGTGATCGCCCTGGTCCGTGCGGGGTTCGAGGGCGCCGTGGCCCCTCTGGGCACCGCCATTACCGAGGATCAGTTGCGCCTGATGTGGCGCGTTTCGCCCGAACCGGTGATTGCGCTTGACGGAGATGCGGCGGGACAGCGTGCGGCGCAGCGGCTGATCGACCTTGCCTTGCCCATGACCGGGCCGGGACAGGCGTTGCGGTTCGTTATTCTTCCCGCAGGTCAGGATCCCGACGATCTGATCAAGGCGGCGGGACCGGGCGCCATGGGCGTGCTTCTGGATGGTGCACGTCCCTTGGCCGATCTTTTGTGGTCGCGCGAAACCGAAGGTCAAAGCTTTGACAGCCCCGAACGCAAGGCGGCCCTGGACAAGCGGCTGGCGGATGCGGTCGCGAAAATCCCGGATGAACGGACACGGAATCATTACACCGAGGAGTTCCGGCGCAAGCGGTGGGAACTGTTTGGCAACAGTGCGCGCCGGGGGGATCGAAAGTTCAACGGTCGGGGCGGCGCGAAAAACCAACGCCCTGCGCTGCCTATTTCCGTCACCCCCATCGATCCTTTGGCCGCCGGCATCCTGCTGGAAGGCGCTAGCCTGCTGATCTGCGCGTTGCATCCCGAACTGATCGAACAGGTGGAAACGCGTTTGGAACGTCTGGCACCCCAACACCCGGAACGCGCGGCCCTGCTGTTCGATCTGCTGAGCAATACCCGAAGCATCTTGGGCAAGCGCGGCCTTGAAACACTGCAGGCCGATCCCAACTTGATCCCGATGCAAATAGCCGAGAAGACCCCGGCCGAGGCATCCGCCTATCTGCACGAGGCACTGGATCGCCTGGAAGCTAGGAAGATTTCAGAAAAGGAAATCCTGCGGGCAGAGAATGAAATAAGCGGCGAGGCCGACGAAGGACTGACTTGGCGCTTTCGGCAGATAGGACAAGCGCGTCACCGGATCGAAAGGTTCGATGACGACGACGCAATGGATTTGGACAAGGATCAGAAGGCCTTGTCCGACCAGTTGTCGCAGTTTGTCGATGGCCAAATCTGGCGCAAACCGCCGCGCCGCTGACCACTTACGGCTGATTCGCGGCTTGTACGAATCAGGCGCGTCGCGTGCCCTTTGATTCGGGGGTTGGCCACGCTAAATATGGAACAGATTTTCAGTGATTCGCCGTTTCCGCGAATCGCCGCCTGAAGAAGGGAGCCGTTGATGGCCGCCAAGGACGACGATCACGACAAGACCGACAAGGATGACAACGCCCATTCGCTGGACATGAGCCAGGCAGCTGTCAAACGCATGATCGCCGATGCGCGCGAACGCGGTTATATCACCTACGACCAGTTGAACGCTGCCCTTCCCCCCGAACACGCCTCGTCCGAACAGATCGAGGATGTGATGTCGATGCTGTCGGAAATGGGCATCAACGTGATCGAGGACGACGATGCGGCAGAGGAACCCGAGGGCGGGGCCATCGCCGTGGTCGGATCGACCTCTCGCGAGGTGGCGGTTTCGACCTCGGAAACCGAAAAGCTGGATCGCACCGACGACCCGGTGCGTATGTACCTGCGCGAAATGGGTTCGGTCGAATTGCTGTCCCGCGAGGGCGAGATCGCCATCGCCAAGCGGATCGAGGCCGGCCGCAACACGATGATCGCGGGCCTGTGCGAAAGCCCGCTGACCTTCAAGGCCATCACCATGTGGCGCGAGGAGCTTCTGGACGAGGAGATCCTGCTGCGCGACGTGATCGACCTTGAAACCACCTTCGGCCAGTCGCTTGAAGACGAGGAGGGCGACGAGGAGGAACTGTCCGACGAAACCGCCCCTGCCGAAACCGGTCAAAAGCGCGAGGAACTGGATGCCGACGGCAATCCGATCCTGGGCGAGGAGGACGAGGACGAGGACGAAGGCGCCAACCTGTCGCTGGCCGCGATGGAAGCCAGCCTCAAGCCCAAGGTTCTGGAAACCCTTGAGCGGATCGCACATGATTATGAAACGCTGGCGGCGATGCAGGACCAGCGGATGTCGGCCACGCTGAACGAGGACAACAGCTTTTCGGCCAGTGCGGAAACCGATTATCAGGTGCTGCGGTCGCGCATCGTGGGCCTGGTCAACGAGTTGCACCTGAACAGCAGCCGGATCGAGGCCCTGGTCGATCAGCTTTACGGCATCAACCGCCGGATCGTCACCATCGACAGCGGCATGGTGAAGCTTGCCGATGCCGCCCGCATCAACCGCCGCGAATTCATCGACGCTTATCGCGGGACCGAACTGGACCCCGCATGGGTCGATCGCATGACTCAGCAGGCGGGCCGTGGCTGGCAGGCGCTGTTCGAACGGTCGCGCGACAAGGTCGAGGAATTGCGCAACGAAATGGCGCAGGTCGGCCAATATGTCGGCGTCGATATCGAGGAATTCCGCCGGATCGTGTCCCAGGTCCAGCGGGGCGAAAAGGAAGCCCGCCAGGCCAAGAAGGAAATGGTCGAGGCGAACCTGCGCCTGGTCATCAGCATCGCCAAGAAATACACGAACCGGGGCCTGCAATTCCTTGATCTTATTCAGGAAGGCAATATCGGCCTAATGAAGGCCGTGGACAAGTTCGAATACCGGCGCGGCTATAAGTTCAGCACCTATGCGACCTGGTGGATCCGCCAGGCTATCACCAGGTCCATCGCGGATCAGGCGCGCACGATCCGCATTCCGGTCCATATGATCGAGACGATCAACAAGCTGGTCCGCACCGGCCGCCAGATGCTGCACGAGATTGGCCGGGAACCCACGCCCGAGGAATTGGCCGAAAAGCTGCAGATGCCGCTGGAAAAGGTTCGCAAGGTGATGAAGATCGCCAAGGAACCGATCTCTCTCGAAACCCCCATCGGGGACGAGGAAGACAGCCAGCTTGGCGACTTCATCGAGGACAAGAACGCGATCCTGCCGCTGGAAAGCGCGATCCAGGAAAACCTCAAGGAAACGACGACCCGCGTTCTGGCATCCCTGACGCCGCGCGAAGAACGGGTTCTGCGGATGCGGTTCGGCATCGGCATGAACACCGACCACACGCTAGAGGAGGTGGGCCAGCAGTTCAGCGTGACCCGCGAACGGATTCGCCAGATCGAGGCCAAGGCGCTGCGCAAGCTGAAGCATCCGTCGCGGTCGCGCAAGCTGCGGTCCTTCTTGGACCAGTGACCTTTAATCCACGGCCTTGCCGTCATGGGCGGGGTCGTGGGCCACGCTGCTTGCAAGTTCGGCACAAACCATGAACACTATCCCTGATTGTTCGTGAGGGCGCCGATGCCAAGCCTGCTTGAAGACCCTGCCGTCCTTCGCATCCTGTTGATTGCCGTCGTGGCAATGCTGGCGACCCTGTCCGTTCTGGCGATGGGCTGGCGAAAGGCCCGTCATTCAGCGGAAACCCGCGCCTCTGATCTCGCATTGCAGTTGTCCGCCTTGGGCGAGGAGTCTCGGGCCTTGGCGCTCCGCGCGGGTCAGCACGAAGCCCGGCTTGACGGCCAGTCCGCGCGCCTCTCCGAACTGTCCGAGGAACGCGACGGGCTTGCCGACGCCCTGCACCAAGCCCGGCAACAACTGGCCGCGTCCCGCACCGAACTGGCCGAGGCGCGGCTGCGCGCCGAAAAGGACGGCGAGGCTGCGGCTCGTGAAATCCTGACCCTGCGCGAATTGCGCGCGGAAATGACCGATCAGTTCAGGCTGATGGCGACGGAAACCCTTCGCGTCCAGCAGGGGGATCTGCAAAAGGCCCAGGGCGAACAACTGTCCGCTCTGCTGAACCCGTTCCGTGAACAAGTACATCGGTTCCAGACGGAATTGCAAGCCAGAAACAAGGTCTTGGACGAGGAAGGTGCAAGACTGCGCGAACAGATCGTCTTTCTGCACCAGCGATCCGAGGATATCTCTCGCGAGGCGGTGAACCTGACCCGTGCCCTGAAAGGCGACAAGCAACGGCAGGGCGCCTGGGGCGAGATGGTGCTGGAACGGTTGCTGGAGGATTCGGGCCTGATCGCGGGCACCCATTACGACACCCAATCCAGTTGGACGGACGAGGACGGCAAGCGGTGGCGTCCCGACGTGGTGGTCAGGATGCCGCGCGCCAAGGTCATGGTGATCGACAGCAAGGTGTCGCTGAACGATTACGAGACTGCGGTCAACGCCGAGGATCCGGCCGAGGTTCAGGCTGCCCTGCGCCGCCACGTTGCCGCAGTCCGCAACCATGTGGTGACGCTGGGCGATAAGGGCTATCACCGGATGGACGACGGATCGGTCGATTACGTCCTGATGTTCATCCCCATCGAAGGCGCCCTTTCCGAAGCGTTGCGGGCCGATCCGACGCTGGCCAGCTTTGCCATGGAACGCCGCGTGGGCCTGACGACGCCCACGACCCTGATGCTGACCCTGCGCACCATCGAGCATATCTGGGCCGTCGAGCGGCGAGAGGCGAATGCGACCGAGATCGCCAAGCGTGCGGGCCAGCTTTACGACAAGGTGGCTGGCTTCGTGGAATCCATGGAAGGCGTGGGCCGCGCCCTGGACCAGGCAGGCCGGGCGCATGGGCAGGCCATGGACCGGCTGTGCCGGGGATCGGGCAATGTCATTCGCCAGGTCGAGATGTTGCGCGAATTGGGCGCGCGGACCCAAAAGCGCATCGAAACCAGCCATGACGACGATAATGCCTTCCGGCTGGAGCCGCCGGAGGCTGCCGAATGAACCGCATCTTCACCATTGGGACGCACGGCCCCGCCTGTCACGATTTCACCCGGGACGTTGCGGCCTGGCTGTCCGACCTGGGTGCCGGGGACGGGCTGCTGACCCTGATGGTGCGTCATACGTCCTGTTCGCTGTTGATCCAGGAAAATGCCGATCCCGATGTGCAGACCGACCTGCTGGGCTGGCTTGACCGCATTGCACCGCCCGCCGATCACCCGACCATGTCATGGCTGCGCCATCGCGACGAAGGCCCTGACGATATGCCGGCCCACCTGAAGGCGGCGGTGCTGCCCGTCAGCCTACAAATCCCGGTGGCCGGGGGCCGGATGATGCTGGGCACCTGGCAGGGCGTCTATCTGGTCGAACACCGCCGGGCGGCCCACAGGCGAGAGGTTGCAGCCCTGTTCCAAGGCAATTGACCCCGAGGCATTCCCGTCACAGCCCACCCCAGGAACATTTTGTGCCTCGCCGATAATACTACCCAAATCCTGCCGATATCCTATAGTGCTGGTGATTGTCGGGGCGAAGGGGACAACTGGATGCGCTGCCCGTTTTGCGGAAATGTCGATACCCAGGTCAAGGATTCACGCCCCGCCGAAGACAATGTGGCCATTCGCCGCCGCCGTTTCTGCCCCGCCTGCGGGGGCCGGTTCACGACCTATGAAAGGGTGCAGCTGCGCGATCTGGTCGTCGTCAAGTCCAGCGGCCGGAGAGAGGATTTCGACCGCGACAAGCTGGCCCGCTCCATCCGCATCGCCATGCAAAAACGCCCGGTGGAACCCGAGCGTATTGAACAGATGATCAGCGGCATTGTCCGGCGCCTGGAAAGCACGGGCGAAACCGACATCCCCTCCAAGATGATCGGAGAGATCGTGATGGAATCCCTGTCGCGCATCGATAATGTCGCCTATGTCCGCTTTGCCAGCGTTTACAAGAACTTCCAGGACGCGGACGATTTCGACAAGTTTGTGTCAGAACTGCGCCCCGTGCCCGGCAACGACTGACGTGACCCCTGCGGAAGACCTGTGCCACATGGCCCATGCCCTGCGCCTTGCGCGGCGAGGACTTGGCAATGTCTGGCCCAATCCGGCGGTTGGCTGCGTGGTCGTGCAGGGCACGCGTATTGTGGGGCGGGGTTGGACCCAGCCCGGCGGGCGCCCCCATGCAGAACGAATGGCCCTGGACCAGGCCGGCCCCTTGGCGCGAGGGGCGACGGCCTATGTCACGCTGGAACCCTGCGCCCATCATGGGCGGACGCCGCCTTGCGCGGACGGCCTTGTGGCGGCGGGAATTGCCCGCGTCGTGTCCGCCATGACCGATCCCGATCCGCGCGTCGCCGGACGCGGGCACCGGATCCTGCAGGATGCAAGGATCGCGGTGACCATGGGCATCCGGCAGGTCGAAGCGCAGGAACTGCAGGCGGGGTTCCTGTCGCGCGTCCTGACCGGGCGGCCTTTCGTGACGCTGAAGCTGGCGACCAGCTTTGACGGCCGTATCGCCACGGCCAGCGGTGAAAGCCAGTGGATCACCGGTCCGCAAGCGCGGCTGCACGTTCATGCCATGCGGATGATCCATGATGCGGTAATGGTGGGAGGAAACACCGCCCGTGCCGACCGTCCGTCGCTGAACGTGCGCGGGCTGACCACGCCCCGGCAGCCGGTACGCGTGGTGCTGTCCTCGGCACCCTTGCCCGATCTGCCCGGGGAAGGCCCGATGCACGGCGCCTTGTTGCGGATCGACGCCCCCCCGCAGGATGCCCTTGCGCAGCTTGCGCAGAAGGGCATTACACGGGTGTTCTGCGAAGGCGGAGGGGTTCTGGCTGCGTCCCTGTTGCAGGCGGGGCTGGTCGATCAGGTGATCGGTTATACCGCCGGGATCGTTCTGGGCGGGGACGGCCGGACGGCTGTTGGCCCGATGCCGCTTGCGCACCTGTCCGACGCCCCCCTTTTTCGCCTGGTCGAGACGCGGCGCCTGGGCGACGACCTGTTCCACCGCTGGCGACGCGTCACAGGATGAAGCAGTCCCTTAACGGCTATAAACCTCGTCGCCTTCACGGCAACAGCCGGATTTGCCGCGCCGCTGGCTGAGAACGCTGACCCTGACGCTTGATCAGATCAACGAGGGGGTTCGACCTGCTTGATCGGGGGCGAGGCGATCCGCCAAGTCGTGCTGTTCGAATGTCCCTAGGGCGCGGGTTCCAGGCGGGTGACACCGGTGGCTGCCGCGCGGGCAAGTGCGGGGTCCAGCGACATTCCGATATATTCGCCCCGCCGCCACAGCCCGGCCAGATCGTCGTAATGGCGCGACAGGGGATGGCCCGATTGCCCGGTCGAGGTGATGAAGACCGAACTGTCGGGATCGGCCAGGTCGTAAACGCCGCGATAGCCGGGACCGGTGCGCGCCTCGAAGCGGTCCGTCCCGATCCCCAGCATTCCGGTATGGGAAACCGTGAAGGCGCCCCCGGAAATCGCTTGCGACAGGTTCACGATCCAGCCAAGCGCCGGGATCTGCCCCAGCCCCGGATGGACATGGCGTGCCTGATGCGCGTCGCCCCACCGCCAGCTTGTCACATCCGGACCGAATTGCTGCGTCAGATCCAGGATGGCTCGGTCCAGGGCCTGCCGCGCGACGGTTGTGCAATCCTCGGGCGGGGCGCTTTGGACGACATCGCACCATACGCCTGCGCCATCGCGATTGCGAAAGACGGAATCGATAAAGCCCGGATGCAGGATGCGAATGTCGTCTGCCAGGGGGCCAAGCTCGTCCCGGATCAGGCGGTCTTGCAGGGCGGCCATCCAGGCGGAATAGATCAAGGGCTCCGGAAGATGCTCGCTCATGGCGCCGTCCCATTCGGCCAGCAGGTTCAGCGCATCCTGCCGCTGGCGTTCCGGGGTGCCTGCGGCGGCGGGTTCGCCCGTGAACCAAAGATCGGCGCCGACCAAGGGCAGCAGGGCGCGCGCGGCTGGGCTGACGATGTCCAGTTGCGCCGCGATGAAGCTGTCGCGGGAATGAACCTCTCGGTCGTTCAGCAGATGGGACAGGCGGGCGCGCCGCAGGGCCAGGGGGCCGCGCTCCTCGGTTGCAAAGGCCAGGTTTTCCGGGGTCGGGCTGTCCTGGGTGACAGGCACCATAGCGGCCCATTCGCCCTCGGCCAGCCAGCCGGGAACCGGCAGCGCGCCACCGGTGGGATGGTTCGCCGCCCGTTGCGGCATGGCGCCAACCGTCACCTGCCGGATGCCATCCCCATCGGCCAGCGTGACTGCCATCGCAGGCGCCACGACACGGCCAAGCGCGGTGGCTGCGCTGTCGGCATCGGTGGCGCGCATCAGTCCGATCAGCGCCGACATGGTGGTGTCCGTGGCCGACAGCCCCGTCCACCGCAGCGCGGGGACATGGCCCAGCGGCGTCACATCGGCAAGACCGGGATCTAGCGTCGGCACCAGGAGTCCGTTGCGGCTGCTGCGCAGGGTGATGGCGCGGGCTGGTTCGCCCAGGATACGGATCAACTCTCGTCGCGTGGTGAATTCGGTCCAGCCTTCGGCGCCGCGATAACGGTCGGCTTTGCCGGGCTGGATTTCCTCGATGGCGATGTCGGCATCGTCAGTAGCTGCGGGGGCGATGCCCCATGCCAGTTGCGGATTGCGCCCCGAAAAGATCACCGGCATTCCCGGCACCGTGGCCCCGATCACCCCCCCCGGCGTCAGTTGCAGCCGCGCAAGGTAATAAAGCGAGGGCGCGATCAGCGGGCTTTGCGGATCGTTTGCCAGCAACGCGCCGCCCGCAGCCGTGCGGTCGGCGCCGGCAGCAAAGGCATTGGCGCCAAGCCCCTGGTTCGGGCGCATGAAACCGGCGGCGTCGCGCACGGAGGCATCGCCCAGCCGCGCCTCGGGAGGGGCAAGGCGGGCGCCGGGGAACAGGTCGGCATAGCGGGGCAGGGCGGCGGCGGAATTGCCTTCGCCGAACAGCAGATCCGACCCGCGCTCCGGCCATGTCAGCGAAAGGCGTGCCCGCAGGATCTCCTCGGCCGCAGAATTGCTGGTGGCTGCCGCCAGCAACTTCAGGATCGCCAGCGAATCGGCGGGCTGCCAATAGGCGATTTCCTGGGGAAGGACAAAGAATTCAGGCGCGCCGCGCCCAAGCGCGCCTTTGTTGACCTGGGCGATCCACTGGTTCACACCCTCGGCATAGGCGCGCAGCGCCGCCTGGGTGGCCTGGTCCTGGGAATCCACCGAGCTGGCGGCGTTGCGGTAAAGCTCCAGGCGCCGGGCCAGGTCGTCGGCGGGGAAGGCACCGGGGCCGTAAACCTCGGACAAGCGTCCCTGTGCTGCGCGGCGCAGCAGGGTCATCTGGAACAGTCGGTCCTGGGCATGGGCCAAGCCCAGGGCAAGAAACACATCCTCGTCCGTCTGGCCGAAGATATGGGGGACGTTTTCGGTGGACCGCACGATCTCGACCGGGGCCAGGATGCCCTGGACCTGCACGGTGGCGTTATAGTCGGGCAGGGACCGGACCGCGAAATACCATGCCAGGACCGCGGCCAGCACCAGCAGCACGATCAGCCCGACGGTCAGGCGCAAAAGCCAGCGGAAAAGGGTCAGCATGTCGGAGGATGATCCATGGGCCGGTCCGCTGCCTGTCGTGGGGGTGCCTGTGCGCTTGACCATGGCGCGCTGGAATGTTGGGGTGCTGCATAAATCAGGCGCGTCACCAGTTCAATGTGGGGTGCCATCCACTGCGGCAGATCGAGGGACATATGGCAAAGCTGGCATTTCTGGGACTTGGCGTCATGGGGGCGCCGATGGCGGGGCATCTGAAGCTTGCGGGCCACGACTTGACCGTCTTCAACCGCACCGCCGCCAAGGCCGAAGCCTGGGTGGCCCGGCATGGCGGCGCCCTTGCCGAAACTCCGCGCCAGGCTGCGCAGGATGCCGACTTTGTTCTGGCCTGCGTGGGCAACGACGACGATCTGCGCCATGTCTGCCTTGGTCCCGATGCCGCATTCGTCGGGATGCGGCCCGGCGCGATCTTTGTCGATCACACCACGGTGTCGGCGGCAGTCACGCGCGAACTGGCCGGGGCGGCGCAGGCAATGGGCCTGGGCTATGTCGATGCGCCCGTGTCGGGTGGACAGGCAGGGGCCGAAAATGGGCAGCTTTCCGTGATGTGCGGCGGTGCCGAGGCGGATTTCGACGCGGCTGCCCCCGTGATCGCGGCCTATGCCCGGATCTGCCGCCGCATGGGCGATGTCGGCGCGGGCCAGATTACCAAGATGTGCAACCAGATCGCCATCGCCGGGCTGGTCCAAGCGCTGTCAGAATCGCTGGCCTTTGCCAAGAAGTCTGGACTGGAGGTCGAGAAGGTGGTCGAGGTTATCAGCCAAGGCGCCGCCGGAAGCTGGCAGATGGCCAACCGCCATAAGACCATGGACCAGGGCCATTTCGAACATGGTTTCGCGGTGGACTGGATGCGCAAGGATCTGGCGATCTGCCTGGCCGCCGCGGACGAAGTAGGGGCGTCTCTGCCCGTGACCGCCCTTGTCGACCAGTTCTACAAGGATGTGCAGCGCATGGGCGGAGGCCGCTGGGACACCTCGTCCCTGATCGCGCGACTGGGTTAGGACCGCTTTGCCTCGAACCGTTTCAAGGCGGGTTCCGCGCGGGCCAGGGCTTGGTCAATGTGGTGTGGAAAGCTGCCCGGCGCGATTGCCAGCGTTGCGGAATGGGCGGCGCAGACGGTCTGGACATCGCCCCATTCCCTTGCAATCCGCAAGGCCCAGGCGCGGAAATCCTGTGCCGCGCCGGGACGGTCCAGCAAGGCTTGTCCCAGGGTCGGGTGAAAGGCAAGGCGCGGCAGGCGCAGCAGCCGCCGCACCAGACCGGGGATCGGCAGCACGTTCAGCGTGTCATCGACATGGAGGCTGCGGCTTGCGGGGTGGAAGGCCAGCAGCGACCCGGCATGGACCCGTTCGTTCTGGCAGATGTAGTCGATCCCGTCCGGCAGCGAAAATCGCAGGTCCGGGAACCGTGCCGCAACCTTGGGCGATTCGACCGCCTGCGGCTGCCAAGGCAGGTCGGGCCATTTGCGGCGGTGGCGGTCCGATCCGAACAGTTCGGCCTGCGGGAACATCCGGTGCATCGTTTCGCAATGAATGGTGTGGAACGGATGCAGGTTCAGGATCGCCTGCACCGCCCGGCCTCCATCTATCAGGGCCATGACTTGCTGGGTCACTTCATCCGCAAAGCCATAGGAATCGAGGAACACGAATCCCCCGGATGACAGGCGCACCAGCGAAGAATGCGTGCCGACATTCACCACCCCGCCGATCCGCAGCGTGCCGCGGATGTTCCAAAATCCGTTCCCCAGATCGATCATGCGTTCAGACATCATGCCCCCGGCGGGTTGCCGCTGTCGCGGCTGATGGACAGATGAAGGCTTGCCGCCTTGCAGATAGCGCGCAGGGCGGGCTTCATCCCTTCCTCCAGCGTGGGGTGGTAAAAGGGCAAGTCCAGCAGGTCACTGGCCGTGCTGCCGTTCATGACGGCCGCGACCAGCAGATGCGCCAGGTGATCGGCCCCCGGGACGGCCAGGTCGGCGCCGGTCAGCCTGCCTTGGGCATCGGAGCCGAGACGCAGCATTCCACCGGCCCGCGCCTCGATCCGCGCGCGGCCCTGGTCGGAGTAATCGGCAAAGCCGTGGATCGCGGTCTTGTCGGGCGCGGCACCGATGGCCGCGACGGGCGGATCGGTAAAGGTAATGGCGAACAGCGGCGGGCGGTCGGCAGGCGCCACATCGGGATAGCGGGCCGCATTGGCCCCTGCGATGGCGCCTTCCAGCGATGCCTCGTGCAGGACCGGGGCATCGGCATCCGCGTCGCCTGCGATGAAGATGGCGCTGTTCCCGCATTGCAGGGTGTCGCGGTCGAAATCGGGAACGCCCCTGTCATCCAGCCTCAGGTCGGCCGCATCCAGGTTCAACCCGTCCAAGGCAGGCGCGCGGCCCGTCGCGACCAGCACGCAATCGTAATCCTGATGCTGGCCGTTCCAGGCCAGACGTATCCCGTCGCCCTGCGCAGAAGGTTCGGGGGCGCAGCCCAGATGCAGCGGGACATCGCGGGCGTAAAGCTCGCGAAACGCGTCATGCACCCGGTCGCAGCGGATCTTGGCCAGCCGGTCGCCTTGGTCGAACAGCGCCACCCGAACCCCCAGCCGCCCGAAGGCCTGCGCCAGTTCCGCACCCAGCGGACCGGCGCCGATCACAGCCATGCTGCGGGGCAAATCCTGCATTTCGAACACGGTGTCGTTGGTCAGCACGCGGGGGCCAAGATCGCGATAAGGCTTCGGGATCACCGGGGCCGATCCGGTGGCGATCACCACCGCCTTCGCGGCGATCTGGCGGCCATCATCCAGTTCCAGCCGGTCGGGGGCCGCAAACTGCGCACGGGCGTCGATCCGAGCGCCATCGGGCAGGCTTTCCATCCCCTTGCGGGTGGCTGCGACAAAGCGGTCACGTTCAAACCGCAGCCGTTCCATGACCCGCCGCCCGTCCACCTGCGCCGCCGGAATGTCGATGCCCATCAGCCGGGCCTTGTGCAGGTCGGCATGGGCGCCGGCGGCAGCGATCAGCAGCTTGGACGGCATACAGCCGGTCGTGGCGCACAGCGTGCCGGTGAACCCGTCGTCGATCAGCAAGGTACGCGCGCCCGCCCGCCGCGCCGCCCGTTCCGCAGCCAGTCCCGCCGTGCCTGCGCCGATGATCGCCACGTCGCAGGACAGATCGGGCTTGGTATCGGGCATGGTCTTCTCCTGCTGGTTCGGGAATAGAACCGCAGACCCGGGCAGGGGTTCCTTGCCGCTTACAACGCCCGGTGGGCAGACCGCATCCCGTCCCGCCAAGCCTGAGCCGGATCGGCGCGTCCCGCAGTTACCCCGTGCGCCGTCAAGGCACCGGCATAGCAATCGGCAAGCCAGCCCGTGCCGATGACCGTGACATTCTGTCCCAGCCACCATGGCCGGGCCGCAGCCAGTTCCGCGCCGATCAGCAGCCCGGCCATGCGGGCTTGGGCTTCCGCAGGGCCGATCCGGGCCAAGGCACGTTCCGCGCGCACCGAGGCCAGTTCCGCCGCAAGTGCCGCCGGGCGAGACATGGCTTGCCCGACGGCGTCGGCGAAACCGGCGCTGTCGGGTCCATCGGCCAGATCGCACAAGGCCGACAGGATCTCGACCGTCAGGAAGCTGCGAAAGCTGACGACCTCACCCGCGCTGATCTGCACCCAGGCCGAGGGTCGGCCGGGCAGGCACAGCACACCGTCGAAATTCGGGTCTTTGGCCAGATGACCCAGGATCCGGGGAACGGCATTGTCGATCAGATCGGCAGGGCGGTCCTGAACCAGGCCGGGCAGGGGGTGCAACCGGATCTGCGGGTCGACTGTCACGAAGGGACCGGGCGTCGGGGGCGGGCAGGGAACGCGCTGCGGTTCCACCCCCGGCCAGCCGGATGCGATAACGGACACGACCTGCCCCCGGACCAGCAAGGGCAGCAGCAATTCGCGCAGCACCGCCGCCGGATCATCGCGGCAGGGCGCCGTCAGGGTCTGGTCCCCTTGCCACACCCGCAACTGCCCGTCTGCCCATTCAGCCGCTGCCCAATCCATCCGAACCCCCGTCGTGACGACGCGCAAGATGATCGCCTGGCAGGACGCTGTCCAGAGACGGCGCTTGAACCGCCGCGATCATGGGCGTAACGACCCCCTATGCGGATTGTTTTTCTTGGCGATGTGATGGGGCGGGCCGGGCGGCGCGCGATCGTTGAACGGCTGGCCCCCCTGCGGGCGCGGCTAAAGGCCGACCTGGTCGTGGTGAATGCCGAAAACACCAGCGGCGGGCGCGGCTGCACGGCGGGACACGCCCAGCTTTTGCTGGAATCGGGCGCGGATTGCCTGACGCTGGGGGACCACGCTTTCGATCAAAAGGACATGATGGCCTTTATCGACCGCGAACCGCGCATCGTCCGCCCGCTGAACTTCGCGAAAGAGGCGCCCGGGCGTGGCAGCACGATCATCAGCGACACCCGTGGCCGAAAGCTGCTGGTGACCCAGGCGTTGGGGCAGGTGTTCATGTCACGCCCTTACGACGATCCGTTTTCCGCCCTTGATGCGGTGCTGCGCGCGCATCCGCCCGGCGGCATGGTACAGGCTTCGCTAGTCGATATCCATGCCGAGGCGACCAGCGAAAAGATGGCTGCGGGCCATTTCTGCGACGGACGCGCAAGCATCGTGGTAGGCACCCACACCCATGTCCCTACGGCGGACGCCCAGATCCTTCCGCGTGGCACGGCATACCAGTCCGACGCCGGAATGTGCGGCGACTACGACAGCGTCATCGGCATGGACAAGGTCGAACCCCTGCGCCGCTTTATCACCGGCATGGCTCGGGATCGCTTCACCCCCGCCGAGGGCGAGGCGACCCTGTCAGGCGCCCTAATCGTCACCGACGACCGCACCGGGCGCGCCACGGCGATCGAACCCCTGCGCGACGGCGGGCGCCTGGCCCAGACCCATCCTGCCTGAGGAACAACGGCTTTCGCTTGCGGTCGCGGAGAAAACAATTCTATCTCGCCCCACGATCCGCCGGTGAACGGCGCCCAACGACAGGGGCTTCATGCTTGGATTTGACCTGACTGGAACGAATGCGTCGATCGCGATGCTTGTCATCGTAACGATCACCTTCATCCAGTTCATCCGCGAAAAGCAGCCGCCCGAGGTCGTGGCCATCGGTTCCGCCGCCACCATGCTTGTGTTGGGCCTTCTGCCTGCCGACGATGCGGCGGGCGTGTTGTCCAATTCGGCGCCCTGGACCATCGCCTTCATGTTCCTGATCATGGGCGGGCTGCTGCGCACAGGCGCGTTGGAGATGATGTCCCGGATCGTGACATCGCGGGCTGCCACAAATCCCGCCTTTACCGTTTGCGCACTGTTCGGGTTTGTGATCGTCGCCTCGGCCGTGATGAACAACACCCCTGTCGTGGCCGTGATGATCCCGATCTTCATCCAGCTTGCCAGCCGCCTGAAGATCGCGCCGTCCAAGCTGTTGATGCCGCTTAGTTACTTTACCATCCTGGGAGGCATGATTACCCTGATCGGCACCTCGACCAACCTGCTGGTCGATGGTGTGGCGCGCGAACAGGGCATGGAGCCCTTTACCATTTTTGAAATCGCGCCGGTCGGAATCGCGATTACCTTGGCGGGGATCGCCTATTTTGCCCTGTTCGGCCGCAAGCTGCTGCCCGACCGCACCTCGCTGGCGGGGTTTTTGGGGTCGCGCCGGGGCATGAAGTATTTCACCGAACTGGCGGTCCCGCAGGATTCCAGCCTGGTGGGCCAAAAGGCCGTTGACGTAACGCTGTTCAAGCGCGAGGCCGTGCGCCTGATCGATGTGCTGCGCGGCGATGCATCCTTGCGCCGCGATCTGGCAAGCGTCGTCCTGGAACCCGGCGACCGGGTGGTGCTGCGGTCTGAAATGGCCGACCTGCTGGAACTTCTGGGCAACAAGAACCTGCAAGTCGTGGACAAGCTGAGTTCGGTGGCCACCGATACGGTCGAGGTGCTGATCTCGCCCGGGGCGCAACTGATCGGGCGGCGGCTGGGCGATATGCGGCTGCGACGCCGTTATGGCATCTATGTGCTGGCGGCACACCGGCGCGACCAGAACTTGGGGCGGCAACTGGACGACCTGGTCGTGCGCGTAGGCGACACCCTGCTGCTGGAAGGCGCGCCCGAGGATATCGCCCGGCTGGCCGTGGACATGGGCCTGGTCGATGTGACCCGGCCGTCGATCCGGGCCTATCGCCGGGAACGCGCGCCCATCGCCATTGCCTGCCTGCTGTCGGTGGTGACGCTTGCCTCTCTGGACGTGGCACCGATCATGGTGCTGTCATTCCTGGCAGCGGCCGTGATCCTGCTGACCCGCTGCATCGACGCCGAGGAAGCGTTCCAGTTCATAGACGGTCGGCTGATGGCGATGATCTTTGCCATGCTAGCCGTGGGCGAGGCCCTGGAACATACCGGCACCGTCGGGCTGATCGTCGATTTCGTCACCCCTTGGCTGCGCGACCTGCCGCCCTTTGCAACGCTTATCGCGATCTATTTCCTGGGCCTGGTGATGACGGAAATCCTGTCGAACAACGCCGTGGCCGTGCTGCTGACCCCCATTGCCATCGCGCTGGCCCAATCGCTGGGCCACGATCCCCGCGCCTATGTCGTGGCAGTGATGTTTTCGGCCACCGTCGCCTTTGCCACGCCCATCGGATACCAGACGCACATGATGGTCTATGGGCCGGGCGGCTACAAGTTCAGCGACTTTGTGCGCGTGGGCGTTCCCTTGGACATCATCTGCGGCATCGTGGCCTGTCTTGTGATTCCGCTGTTCTGGCCCCTTTAATCTTCAGTTAACCCGTCCCGCCCCGCCTGCAATGCTGCCATGCAGCATTGGGCGTTGAGAAGCTGATGGCGGGCGGCCATATGAAGAACAAGGGGAGGAAATCGCCTTGTGCTTCTTGAAAGGGTTTTCCCATGGCCAACATCACCATCGACACACCGCGCGGGTCTTTCCTGGGGTTTATCGCCGCGCCCTTTGCTGCCCTGGGCCGGTTCCTGGTCCTGATCGCCGAAGCCAATTCCACGGTCCGAGAGCTTGAGCGCCTGAATCTGCGCAGCGATGCCCAACTGGCGGCCCGCGGCCTGACCCGTGACGGCGAAATCCGCCGCATCATGGGCGTGTCTGCCGCTCTCTGACGCTGAATGCCTGACCGGTTGCGCAGCGCCCGCCCCTAAGGGGGATCGGGCGCTTTTGCATTTGCATGGTGTCTTGCGAGGGACCGCCGGGCTGGACTAAAAGCGGCCGAAACCTGAAATGCGAAGGACGACCGATCATGGCAGGCCATTCCAAATGGGCCAACATCCAGCATCGCAAAGGGCGGCAAGACAAGATCCGTGCGAAGCTGTTTTCCAAGCTGTCAAAGGAAATCACGGTTGCCGCCAAGATGGGCGACCCTGATCCCGACAAGAACCCGCGCCTGCGCCTGGCGGTGAAGGAAGCCAAGTCCAGTTCCGTGCCCAAGGACGTGATCGACCGCGCGATCAAGAAGTCGCAGGGCGGCGATGCCGAGAATTACGAAGAAATCCGGTATGAGGGTTATGGCCCGAACGGCATCGCCCTTGTGGTCGAGGCGATGACCGACAACCGCAACCGTACCGCCTCCAACGTCCGCAGCTATTTCACGAAGGCGGGCGGCGACCTGGGGCAAAGTGGCTCGGTCAGCTTCATGTTCGACCGCGTGGGCGAGATCATGTATCCTGCATCAGTCGGCGATGCCGACACCGTCATGCTTGCCGCCATCGAGGCGGGTGCCGACGATGTCGAGACGGACGAGGAAGGCCACTGGATCTATTGCGCCGATACCGCGCTGAACGAAGTGTCCACCGCGCTTGAAGCATCGTTGGGCGAGTCCGAGACCGCGAAGCTGATCTGGAAGCCCCAGTCGCCCACCGAGATCGCCGATCTGGAAACGGCGCAAAAGCTGATGAAACTGATCGACACGCTGGAAGACGACGACGACGTGCAGAACGTCACCGGAAACTTTGACCTGTCCGAGGCAGTTGCGGCGCAGTTGTAGACAGCAGCGGGGGCCAGCCCCCGCGCCCCCGGGATATTTGAACCAAGGCAAAAAGGCCGTCAGGGCAGCAATGCTGCACGGGCGGCCTTTTTGATGGCATCGGTCAGGGGCGCGAGAGCAAGTCCAGTGATGCGGCTGAACTGCCAGTAAAGCGGCACCTCCAGCGGCAACGCGGGGGCCAGATCGACAAGGCGGCCTTGGGCCAGATCCTCGCGGACCAGCATTTCCGGGTTCATGCCCCAGCCAAGACCCAACCGCGCGGCATCGGCAAAGGCGTGCGACACGGGGATGCGGTGCATGGGCAGGGCCAGCCGCTTGCCGGTCAGCGCCTGCACCCAGCGGCTTTGCAGCGCGTCCTTGCTGTTGAAGCACAGCGCCGGGGCGAGGGCCAGTTGGGCAGTTGTCACGCCGCGGGGAAAATGGCGGGCGACGAAGTCCGGGCTGGCGGTCGCGCGATATCGCATGGCGCCCAGGCGCAGGCTGTCGCAGCCGGGAACGGGACGGCTGTGACTGGTGATCGCAGCCACCACCAATCCACCACGCAGCCAAGCAAGCGCGTGGTCCTGGTCGTCAATGGTCAGATCCAGCAGCCCTGGCGTGGCGGCAAGGGCGGGCATGACCCAGGTCGCCAGGCTGTCTGCATTGACAGCCAGGCGCAGCACGGGCTTGTCCGGGGACAGTTCTGCCAAACCAGATTCCAGAAGCCGGACCTGATCCAGATGCACGGCAAGCCGCAGGCCCTGCGCCGTTGGCCTGACGGGCGGTCCCCGGTCAATCAGGACGCTCCCTGTCCGATCCTCGAGGCTGCGGATCCGTTGAGAGATGGCAGAGGGCGTGACCCGCAGCGCGGCGGCTGCGGCGTCAAAGGAACCGCGCCTGATGACCTCGGCCAAGGCGGCCAGAGCGGGATAGTCGAACATTAGCAGCGCTTCATCAGAGTAAGGAATTTTCATTTTATCTGATCCGCGGGCTGTGCGACAGGGCGGGTCGGAGGTGCCATGATGATGTCCTATACCGCCGGGCTTGGAACTGGGTTGTCGCTGATCGTCGCCATCGGGGCGCAGAATGCCTTTGTCCTGAAGCAGGGGCTGATGCGGCGCCATGTGTTCTGGGTGTGCCTGTTCTGCGCCTTGTCCGATGCCGCCTTGATCCTGCTGGGGGTGACGGGCATGACGCACGTGGTCGCCCTAGCCCCCTGGCTTGCGGATGCGATGCGGTGGGCGGGGGTGGCGTTCCTGGTCTGGTATGGTGCGAGATCCTTTCGCGCGGCCTGGCATGGGGGCCATGCGCTGCGCCCCCAGGGGGACGGAGCGACCTTGGGCCGGACCTTGGCGATGATCGCGGCCCTGACCTGGCTGAATCCCCATGTCTGGCTGGATACGGTCGTGCTGCTGGGGGCGGTGTCTGCGGGCTGGCCGGATCCGCTGGCCTTCGGCCTAGGCGCCATGGCCGGTTCGTTCCTGTTCTTCTTTGCCTTGGGTTACGGGGCGCGGCTGCTGGCGCCGGTCTTTGCCCGGCGCCGCGCCTGGCAGGTGCTGGAACTGTTGATCGGCATTGTGATGTGGTTGATCGCCTTGTCCCTGATCGTGGATTGAGCTTGCGTCCCTGTGGCAAAGCGGTCCAACTGCACATCATGCAATTGGACGCGCAAACACGCCGCGATCTTGCGGGAATCGGATGGATGCTGGTGACGGGTCTGTGCTTCGTTGCCGTGAATGGCATCGTGCGAAGCTTGGAGGGCGCGGTGCCTGCGGCGCAGGCAGCCTTTATCCGCTTTGTCTTTGGGTTGCTTTTCGTCGGCCCCTTGGTGATCCCGGCGCTGCGAACCGGATTTACTCGCCGCATCTGGCAGCTTCTGACGGTGCGTGGAGGGCTGCATGTGCTGGCGACCGTCGCCTGGTTTTATGCCATGTCGCGCATCACCGTGGCCGAGGTGACGGCCATCGGCTTTCTGAACCCCATTGTCGTGACCGTAGGCGCCGCCCTGTTCATGGGCGAGCGTCTGGCCGCGCGGCGGATGATGGCGGTCGGCGTCGCGCTGATGGGCGCGCTGATCGTGCTGCGGCCGGGACTGAGGGAACTGGATCCGGGCCATCTGTCGCAGATCCTGGCCTCGGTGGCATTCGGGGCGTCCTACCTTGTTGCCAAGCGCATCACCGACCATGTGTCGCCTGCGGTAGTCGTCGCCATGCTGTCGCTGACGGTGTCGATCGGTCTTGCGCCCTTGGCCTGGATGGTCTGGGTTCCGCCGACTTGGGGCCAAGTCGTGTGGCTGGGTCTGGTCGCGGTGTTCGGGACGGCGGGCCATTACAGCATGACCCGCGCCTTCGCCGTCGCGCCGATGACGGTAACGCAGCCGGTCACCTTCCTGCAACTGATCTGGGCCAGCCTTGTCGGCGTCTTCATCTTCCACGAGCCGCTGGACGGCTGGGTGATCCTGGGCGGCGGGCTGATGATCGGGGCGATCTGCTATATCACCTGGCGGGAAGCGCGGCTGCGGGCGCGCGCAAGTGCCACCATCGTTGCGACTGCCGCCGAATAGGCGTGAAAAAACCCGCCGTGCGATGCGCGGCGGGTTTCGATCCGTTCAGCCGATCACATCCCGGCATACAGCGGGAAGCGCGCGCACATCTGGGCGACCTCGGCCTTGACCTTGGCCTCCACGGCGGCATTGCCTTCCTCGCCATTGGCTGCCAGGCCGTCCACGACCTCGACGATCCAGCGGGCGATCTGGCGGAATTCCTCCTCGCCGAAGCCGCGCGTCGTGCCTGCAGGGGCGCCCAGGCGGATGCCCGAGGTGACGAAGGGCTTTTCGGGATCGAAGGGCACGCCGTTCTTGTTGCAGGTGATATGGGCGCGGCCAAGCGCGGCCTCGGTCGCCTTGCCGGTGACCCCCTTCGGACGCAGGTCGGCCAGGCAGAGGTGGTTGTCGGTGCCGCCCGACACGATGTCGATGCCGCCCTTCATCAACTCGTCCGCCATGGCCTGCGCGTTCTTCACGACCTGCGCTGCATAGGCCCGGAACGAGGGTTGCAGCGCCTCGCCAAAGGCCACGGCCTTGGCGGCGATCACGTGCATCAGCGGGCCGCCCTGAAGGCCGGGGAACACGGCGCTGTTGATCTTTTTCGCGATGTCGGCGTCATTGGTCAGCACCATCCCGCCGCGCGGGCCGCGCAGGGACTTGTGCGTGGTAGTGGTCACGACATGGGCGTGGGGCAGGGGCGAGGGATGGGCGCCGCCTGCAACCAACCCTGCGATATGGGCCATGTCCACCATCAGATAGGCGCCAACCTCGTCCGCGATCTTGCGGAACGCGGCCCAATCCCAGGTGCGGCTGTATGCCGTGCCGCCCGCGATGATCAGCTTGGGCTTATGCTGGCGGGCGCTTTCGGCAATCGCGTCCATGTCCAGCAACTGGTCCTGCTGGCGCACGCCATAGCTGACAACGTTGAACCATTTGCCCGACATGTTCACCGGCGATCCATGGGTCAGGTGGCCGCCCGAGTTCAGGTCCAGCCCCATGAAGGTATCGCCCGGCTGCAGCAGCGCCAGGAACACCGCCTGGTTCATCTGCGAACCGCTGTTTGGCTGGACATTGGCAAATTCGCAGTCGAACAGCTGTTTCGCCCGCTCGATCGCCAGGGTTTCGACGATATCGACATACTGACAGCCGCCGTAATAACGCTTGCCCGGATAGCCTTCGGCGTATTTGTTGGTCAGGACCGAACCCTGCGCCTCGAGCACGGCCTTGGACACGATGTTTTCCGAGGCGATCAATTCGATCTCGTCGCGCTGGCGGCCCAGTTCCTGGGTGATGGCCTTGGCGATTTCGGGATCGCCGTTGACAAGGGCTTCGGTAAAGAATCCGGTCTCGCGGGTCGGGGCGTTCATGGTCTCGCGTCCTTTCGTCAGGCCAGGGGACAGGCTGTTCCGGGCCGTCATACCCCAGGGTTGACGGTGCGGAAAGCCACAAAAGCGACGAGACGGGGGTCGATGGCGACGGGGCTTGCAATGCCGGGTGACGCATCGGATGCTGCCCGCCGACAAGCAAGGACCATCATGGCGCCGAAGATCCACTTCACCGCAAGCGAGGCCGAGATTGCGCAAAACGCCCTTGCGGCGTTGTCGGCGCGCTACGGCAGCGTGTCCCTGGACCAGGCGGATGTGGCCGTGGCGCTTGGCGGCGACGGATTCATGCTGCAAACGCTGCACGCGCTGACGAACCGCGATGTGCCGGTTTACGGGATGAACCGGGGCACCGTGGGGTTCCTGATGAACAGCTATGCCGAAGGGGGGCTGATCGAACGGCTGGTGGCGGCCGAGGAAACCGTCATCAATCCCCTGCGGATGTGCGCGTTCCGGGCCGACGGATCTACCCACGAAGCCCTGGCCATCAACGAGGTCAGCATGTTGCGCGAAGGCCCGCAGGCCGCCAAGCTGCGCATCCATGTCGATGGCAGGATGCGGATGGAGGAATTGGTTTGCGATGGCGTGCTGATCGCCACACCCGCGGGTTCGACGGCGTATAACTATTCCGCGCATGGTCCTATTCTGCCAATCAATTCCGAAGTTCTGGCTCTTACTGCCATCGCACCGTTCCGCCCCCGCCGCTGGCGTGGCGCCCTGCTGCCCAAGGGCGCGCAGGTCGAGGTCGAGGTGCTGAACCCCGAACGCCGGCCCGTCATGGCCGACGCGGATTCCCGGTTTGTGCGGCATGTTGTGCGCGTCCAGATCAGCAGCGCGCAGGACGTGCGCCACCGGCTGTTGTTCGACAGCGGTCATGGGCTGGAGGAACGGCTGCTGCGCGAACAGTTCGTCTGATCCGGGCTGGAAGCGCGGCGGGATTTCTGGTTTTAGATGCGCGATCACCACAGGACGGCCCGCCATGACCCTGCATATCGACCTGCAAGCCATTGTCGCCAACTGGTCTGCGCTTGCCGCCAAGGCCCCCGGCGCCCGTGCCAGTGCCGTGGTCAAGGCCGATGCCTATGGCCTGGGCGCCGCCCGCGTGGCCGCCGCGCTGTACGAGGCAGGGGCGCGGGATTTCTTCGTGGCCCTTGCATCCGAGGGCCGCGCCCTGCGTCCACATCTGCCCCGCGACGCGCGCATCAATGTCCTGTCCGGCCATATAGAGGGTGCGGACCTGACCGGTCTGGTGCCCGTCCTGAACAGCTCGGAACAATTCTTCCGCGACCGCGCCATGCGGCCGGGCAAGCCTTTTGCGATCCAGCTTGACACCGGCATGAACCGGCTGGGCCTTGAGGCGGGCGAATGGTCTGCCATCCGCGCCGAGGCACTGGCTGCCAAGCCCGATTTCATCATGTCGCACCTGGCCTGCGCGGACGAACCCGGCCACCCCGCCAATGCCAGCCAGCTTGCCGCGTTCCGCGCCATGACCGAGGGCTGCGATGTGCCGCTTTCGCTGTCTGCAACGGGGGGGATCCTGCTGGGACCGGATTATCATTTCGACCTGATCCGCCCGGGCGTGGGTCTTTACGGCGGGCTGCCTTTTGCC